>NZ_JABSSM010000031.1 GCF_013214165.1 Shewanella sp.
TTAACCATACAACCCAGATGGGTTTATTCTTGTGAAGAGAAGTATGTGGTTAATGCGTGTATTACTTGATAAGCACAAAAGAATACGAACTTGATTTAAGTCGAACTTAATTATTACTTTTATTTAACGCTGTTTAAAAGACTATTTTAAATGGCCAGCTTTCTAAATTCTTTTACCTTTAGCTTTTTAAAAGCTGAAAGTAATCGCCAAATTAGTCTGGAAACCATAGCATTGTGGCACCACCTGAACCCATCTCGAACTCAGAAGTGAAACGCAATCGCGCCGATGGTAGTGTGGGGTCTCCCCATGTGAGAGTAGGTCATTTCCAGGCGCCTATTTAAGTAGAAAAGCCACCTGAATAAGGTGGCTTTTTTGCGTCTGGGTATTTTAAAAATATAGATGTTATTGCCCATATCCTACTTCAGTGCAGGCAGGTGACTTTTCCACTTAAGCACGTACGTGCAATGCCTAGCCCCGATGTCGACCCGCCGCTTAGCGGGGTCCCCAGCTTGCAGCAAAGCTGCTGAATACTGCGTATTCAAAGCACTGTTTTTTCGCCCCCATGTGTCCACTTCGCGGATCGAGGTCACTGATATGCTCCTGCATAAGTGACACTTCCCACATCCATGTGGGTCGTAAGTCATTTCCAGGCGCCTAATTTCTCGTAAAGAGAGTCGATAAAGCCCGTTGCTAACGCAACGGGCTTTTTTCGTTTAGGCCTGACTCTTTGTTGCAAGAAGTGACCGAACGAACATGGGGAATATAAAGAGCCCGAACGCAGTGAGGTTCATTCCATGTGATAGGTCGATAATTGCATCCTGCATAATCGACACTTCCCACATCCATGTGGGTCGTAGGGTGAAGGGCCTGCGCTTATCAAGCTGGGTTGGTAGAAAAACGTTCCAGACATTTTCTATATTCCTCACATCCTTGTGAGTCAACGCGGAGGATTTCGATAACTGCTCCTGCGTTATTCTACTTACCGCCATCCTTGGCGGCACGCCCGAAGCTGGGCCATTGGAAGGCGCCTTGGTTGCAGACTACAAAATCACTATTTCCGAGACCAATCGCCGCTGAGCTTGGTCAGAAATTGCGTCCATGCATTGCTGACATTCACCACATCCATGTGGCTTGCTCCCCAGCTTGCAGCAAAGCTGCTGCGCGTTACGACAATGCAATGTACTGTGTACATTAAGCACACTGTCTCCACCCCCATGTGAGAGTAGGGTGAAGGGCCTGCGCTTATCAAGCGTAGCTTGATGCTGGGTTGGTAGAAAAACGTTCCAGACATTTTCTACATTCCTCACATCCTTGTGAGTCAACGCGGAGGGCTTCGATAACTGCTGCTGCGTTATTCTACTTACCGCCATCCTTGGCGGCATGCCCGAAGCTGGGCCATTGGAAGGCGCCTTCGATTTTTTGTTCCATAACAGGCGCTCATTAAGTGACTAAGCCACCTGAATAAGGTGGCTTTTTTGTACAGGAAGTACTTATCCTTGAACGCCAAGGATGGCGTAGGAAAGGGTTTTCGTCTGGAATTTAATAAAATTCAGCTGTTTAGCTCGAACTTATCAGTACTGATATCAGGTGACTTATCCATTTAAGCACGTACGTGCAATGCTATTTTGGTTTATAAAGAGTCGATGTCGGTCGATAAATGCTCCTCGATAACGGCTCCTGCGTTATTCTACCTTCGTCCATCCTTGGTCTCGTACCTCCTGAATCCTTTCAGTCGTGCATAATCGACACTTCCCACATCCATGTGGATCGCCACGCCGCTGAGCTTGGTCAGAAATTGCATCCATGCATTGCTGACATTCACCACATCCCCACAGTTTGCAACAATGCTACTTCATGGTCTAATCGCAGAAACCTTCATGAAGAAATAGGTGTCTGGTTTGGTTAAATCTGGATTCGTCTGCAGTGATAAAGTCTATGGCTAGCTGATACTTTGCTAGGACAAATTTTTCTAGTTTAGCTATTTCGTATTCATTCATAACTATATTCATGGCTTCTTGAGTCCACTCGGGTTCACCAAGCCCTATATCATTGTCATCAGGATCATAGTGCGTCACCATCCATTCCTGAAGCTGATCTGAGTTTATCTTCTGCTCTCCCCAAGAGTTAAGTACATCGAGAAGCTGCTGTTTACTGATATTAGGTTTCGTCATAGGTCTACCATTACAAGGGAGCAAATTGAGTAATGGCGAAGAGTACCTGTAATTGCTGGTAGGATCGAGTCTTGTCGCAGTCGATGATAACCCTAGCCGTATGCTAGATATCTCCCTTTAGCTTAACTGAACCTTAATTTACTGTAATTCACTTGGCTATGCGTGTTAGTATCAAAAACTAATTTAACTGGGTTGATTAGTACTTTTGTTCTAACTAATCTATTGATAAATAACTTTAAAATAGTTGGTTGTGGGTGGTGCAGACAAGGTAGTGATGACAATTCACTTGTCATATCCAGTCATCAACTTATAACACTTACTTGAGCTGTGGATAACAATAATATGAATGAAAGAGTCTCACCAAAACCTCAATTCCCAAGAATATTTTGGATCGCTAACTGTGTCGAACTGTTAGAGCGCGCGGCTTACTACGGCGTGTTTATCGTTATTACCCTATACCTGTCCAGAATTCTTGGTTTCACTGATATCGAAGCGGCCTGGTTAGCGGGTTCATTTTCTGCTGGTTTATATTTTCTGCCTACATTTACCGGTGCACTGGCGGATAAAATGGGCTTCAGGTCGGCTCTTTTGTTAGCTTTTGGTCTGCTAACCTTAGGTTATTCAGGTTTAGCCCTTTTCCCCGCTCTGTTAGAGGCTCAGGGATTGGTAGAGTATGGCCGTGAAGCCATTTACCATGGATTGAAAGAAGCTGATATTCGTTGGGCTATTATTCCTATCTTGATTGTCATCATGATCGGCGGTTCATTTATCAAGGCGGTGATCACTGCCACAGTGGCTAAGTCCACCACAGCGGCGAACCGTGCCAAAGGCTTCTCGATTTTCTACATGATGGTCAATATCGGTGCCTTCTCTGGTAAGACTGTGGTCAAGCCGTTGCGGGAGTCGATGGGAGATCTTGGTCTGGTTAACTTGAACTATTTTGCCGCGACTATGACCTTGATAGCCTTTGTCAGTATCTACTTTTTCTTCAAAAATGCCGAGACAAATACCCAAGGTAAATCACTCGACGAGATATGGTCAGCCCTTATCAAGGTACTTACCAATGGCCGTCTAGTTACCTTAATACTCATCATCACTGGCTTCTGGATGGTGCAACATCAGTTGTATGCAACTATGCCTAAATATGTGCTGCGCATGGCGGGCGAAGGGGCTTCTCCTTCTTGGTATGCTAACGTTAATCCGTTAGTGGTATTTATGACTGTCAGCTTAGTGACCTCGTTAATGAGTAAGCGAAGTGCCTTATTTTCCATGAGCATAGGCATGCTTATCATGCCATTTTCTGCACTCTTGATGGCTTCTGGAAACATGCTCGATGGCGACGTGGATCTCGGATTTATGCAGATGCATCCTATCGCCTTTATGATGATAATCGGTATCGTGTTTCAGGGTTTGGCTGAGTCATTTATCTCACCGCGTTTCCTCGAATACTTCTCGTTGCAGGCCCCCAAAGGAGAAGAGGGCTTGTACTTAGGCTTCTCTCACCTGCACTCATTTATCAGTTCACTGCTCGGCTTTGGTCTATCGGGTTATTTGCTGCAAGCTTACTGCCCAGATCCACGTACGTTTTCCAGCCATGAAGCCTGGCTAGAGGCATCGGCCAATGCTCACTATATCTGGTATGTGTTTGCGGCCATCGCTACTGTCTCGGCAATTTCATTGATCATCTATGGCGTAGTGATCAAACGGTTGGATTCTAAAGCCGCAGAGGCAAGTCTGGTTACAGCTTAGGGTAAAGTGAGTCGAAAGGATTAAACCAGAAACAAGTATGCTCCAGCTTTGGGGCATACTTGTTTCTAGTGCTTAAATTTTCAGAGATTGACTACGATTTTCGGTTACCTATTAGCGCAAGTCAGTATAAAAATTGCTATACTCCGCCCATCATTATTAAGCCTGATTACCATCGATTTCACGGGGTGATATTTCGCTTAATAAATTCGATTTATATCAGCGGTATATCAGTAGTTTTAATTGATATTCGCTTTCATGGCGAGCTTGTCGTCGTGATAAAAATAGGAATAGACCTTGAGCCAAGTTACCCCAAAAGCAGACACCAATATGTCATTTTCGACATTGACCTTGAAACCTGAGTTAATTGATAACCTTAAGACCATGGGTTATGACTCGATGACAGCCATTCAGGCGCAAAGCTTACCGGCTATCTTGAACGGTGAAGATGTGATCGGCCAAGGTAAAACCGGCTCGGGTAAAACCGCAGCATTTGGCCTAGGTCTATTGAACAAGTTAGATGTGAAACGTTTTCGAATTCAGTCGCTGGTCTTGTGTCCGACTCGAGAGTTGGCTGATCAGGTAGCGAAAGAGATCCGTACTCTGGCTCGCGGTATTCACAACATCAAGGTGCTGACCTTATGTGGTGGCGTGCCTATGGGGCCGCAGATCGGCTCGCTCGAACATGGAGCCCATATCATAGTGGGTACGCCGGGTCGTATTATCGATCACCTGTCGCGTGAGCTGTTAAATCTTGAAAACGTTAACACCTTAGTGCTCGATGAAGCCGATCGTATGTTGGAGATGGGCTTCTTGCCAGATCTGGATTACATCATGGCCGAGATGCCACGTGAACGTCAGACCTTGTTGTTTAGCGCCACATTCCCTAAGCAGATCCAAAAGGTCGCAGAGCAGATAATGTTTAAGCCTGTGATGGTCAAGGTCGCATCAACTCATGATAGCAACAGTATCGATCAGCATTTTTATCAGATTGACAGTAATAAAGATCGTCAAAAAGCGTTGCGCTTATTGCTACTGCAGCACCGTCCTGATAGCGCAGTGGTCTTTTGTAATACCAAGCGTGAGACTAAAGATGTGGCGGCCACATTAGCCAATGATGGTTTCAATGTCGTAGCGCTTCATGGTGATCTGGAGCAAAGAGACAGAGATATCACCCTGATGCAGTTCGCCAACAAGAGTGCCTCGATCATGGTAGCAACCGATGTCGCCGCTCGCGGCTTGGACATCGAAGCATTGGATATGGTGATTAACTACGAATTTGCCTTCGATACCGAAGTGCATATTCACCGCATAGGTCGTACTGGCCGTGCTGGCAGTAAGGGCACAGCCTTTACCTTCTACACCTATGACGATGATTACAAGATTAAGTTGTTAGAAGAGTCTTTGGGTCGTGATATCGTCAGCGAAGGTTTACCCCCTGAGAATCTATTAGACACCTTCCCGACTCAGCCTAGAATGGTCACCCTACAGATCGAAGGCGGCAAGAAGAACAAGGTGCGCCCCGGCGATATTCTTGGCGCACTAACCGGTGACGATGGCATTCAAGGCTCAGAAGTCGGCAAGATTAAGATCACCGAATTTCGCTCATATGTCGCCGTTGACCGTAAAGTCGCTAAGCGTGCCCTGCATAAAATAGTCAACGGCAAGCTTAAAGGTCGCACGTATCGTGCTTGGGAAATGAGATAACCTAGTTTGCTAGTCTCATAGTTGAGACTAGGTTTTAATTTTTGAAGGGGAGCGATTAAGATCGCTGCCCTTTTTATTACCTTTAATTCAATGGTAACGTTAAGCCTCTAGTGCCCCACTAGAGGGGGGGAAGACCGTTTTAAATATGCTTCTCAAACTCAATCATAAAACGATTTTAGACAAAAGTAATAATTTCCCAAGGCTAGATCATAGCCTAGCGCTGGTTAATTATAAGGAGTGGTTACTCTAGTTTTTTGTGAGTAGTAGCTATTTTTACTATCTGTTTATTGTACACACCTAGTTACAATAAAATTCGTTACGATAATGATGGTTATGGATATATAAGTGTTAGCATTTTGAAAAGTGCTTACTGGATTTAGCGTGTGAACAACAATAATAATTATAATAAAATACTGTTTGATCACGCTGTCATCGGCCTAGCGTTATGTCGAATGAATGGCGACTTGGTCGATGTTAACTCTGCGTTCGCGGCAATAATTGGTAGGTCAACTGAGGAAGTATTAACCTTAAGCTATTGGGAAATCACGCCAGAAAAATATCTATCACAAGAAGCTATGCAACTAGAGAGTCTCGAAGACACAGGGAAATACGGGCCTTATGAAAAAGAGTACCTTCACGTGGATGGTCATCTAGTGCCTGTGTGCTTATCTGGACAAATTGTCGACATAGAGGGTGAGCGCTACATTTGGTCCAGTGTTGAAGATATCACAGCCCGTAAACAAACAGAAAATGAACTTGCTCGTCTCTACAAAGAAGTGAAACAACAGTCGTTATTGGATGGGTTGACAGGAGTATCCAATAGAAGAATGTTTGACTTAAGCCTTGAGAGAGAGTGGAAGCATTCTGTAAGAGACGGAGTGCCATTGTCATTGATCTTGATCGATGTGGATTATTTTAAGATGTACAATGATGGTTACGGTCATAGGCAGGGCGACGAGTGTTTGAAACTGATTGCTCAATTATTAAGTACGTTAGCAAGGCGTCCCCTTGATTTAATATCACGATATGGTGGCGAAGAATTTGTCTTATTGCTTCCTAATACAAGCAAATTACAGGCTATTCGTATCGCAGAGCAATGCATTAGCATTGTACGAGCAAGGAGCATCCCACATAAATTATCCAAGACCAGTGATATCGTTACGGTTAGCGCTGGAGTGTGTACTGTCATTCCCATGGGGGATACAAGGTCATCTAGTCTCATCGAAGCCGCTGATAAATTGCTCTATGAGGCCAAGACAAATGGTCGTAACCGACTTGAATATTAAGATATTAATCTGAGACAGCTGATTGCCATGGTATTTTTTGAATTCAGGTCATGCAGGGATTTTACTTGAGTCCTAGTGGTTAGATGTCTTTACAAGGTTATCCTTACCGAAAATCCAGTTTAGCTTCCAAGTTTCTGGTTCATGGGGCTAGCTACGCCAGCGTTTAGTCGAATACCTTACTGCATGCAGAACATGTGTTGAAAGCATCATCCCAACGGCGGATATCGTTGGCGCGTCTCCATCGTGATTGCCAGAATCCATCATGCAGGCACCATCCTAGCTCTATCAGTAGCGTGTCTTGCTCTTTTACCGGCTAAAACGGGGTGATCATTACTGCGGCCCAGGTGATGCCGCCGCGGTTATCGGCCCAGTTTTGCCAGAAGCTATCCAGATTAATCCATTGCAGACTCGACACTTCCCATGCCTTAGATTGACCATTTATTAACATGATCTGGCCGTTATATTCGCCTTTTAGCCCGTCTGTTAGTTCCGCCTCTTGGGTTTGTTTTTTGCATCACCTGTGTAGACTGCTGCAGAGATTAATATCATCATCAATACTATGGTAGCCGCCATGGCGCGTAAAAAGTACCAACAGACCTAACCTGGTGTACTTGAGAGCTGAGATTAGGTCAGAATGTATGCGGACTTAGCATGTTCCAAAGGAGCTCATTGAGCTCCTTTGGAACAATAAAAGCAAAGTTATAGATTTTTTGTTGGTTGTGACGCTATATCAAACACCTTAATTCCATTAATCCAGGTCTCTAATACCTGGGTCTGCCATATCATCTGTGGGTTGCCTTTAACCAGATCTTGGTCGATAAGAATAAAGTCGGCTTTCATACCTGGAGCCAGCTGGCCGATACTGTGTTCCTGATGCGCAGAATAAGCCGCTGCAACCGTGAAGCTATTGAGCGCTTGTGTCACGGTCATCTTCTCGTCTGGGTACCAACCATTAGCGGGCTGGTTGTTGTGATCTTGGCGAGTCACAGATGCATGTAAGCCAAAGAAAGGATTGGCAGATTCAACAGGGAAGTCGGATCCCGCGGCTATAACGGCATTGGCTTGCAGTAGCTTGTGCCAGGCATAAGCGCCCTTGATACGATTAGGCCCTATCCTGTCTTCTGCCATATTTTTATCACTGGTGGCATGAGTCGCTTGCATCGATGCAATAACGCCTAGTTCGGCAAAACGTGGTATATCGTCGAGGCGTAATACCTGAGCGTGTTCGACTCTGTGTCTGAGAGCCTTAGTATTCGTCTCTTGTATCAAGTCTTCATAGGCATCTAATACTAGCTTGTTAGCGTGATCGCCAATGGCGTGAGTATTGACCTGAAATCCGGCTTGCATGGCAGTTAGCATGTATTTTTTAAGTTGCTTATCGCTATGTAACAATAGGCCTTTGTGGCCGTGAAGATCCGAATAGTCCTCGATGAGCGCTGCGCCGCGACTGCCTAATGCGCCGTCAGATGAGATTTTAACACTGCTGAGATCTAGCATACCCGAGGCGTGGTGGTAGGGGCCTTTAGCCATGATGGCGGAGAAATGTGGATCACCCACGGCAACCATGGCGTAGACTCGCACCGGCATTTCATTTTTATCGGCTAAGTTCTTGTAGGCGGTAACGGTATCGCTGCCCACACCTGCGTCGTGTACGCTGGTCAGGCCGAGTCTGGCCAGATCTGTCATAGCCGTCTTGAGTACGGTTTCTTGCTCTGCCACACTAAGCGCTGGAATTGCCCTACTAATAAGTGACATGGCGTTGTCGATAAACACGCCGCTTGGTTCACCGGTTTTAGTGCGAACTATCTCCCCGCCTTCAGGCGCTTGAGTATCACGGTCAATATTGGCAAGCTTCATTGCCGCAGTATTGGCCCAGCCAGCATGCCCATCGACACGTCTGAGCCATACGGGGGTATTAGGGAAATGTTTGTCTAATGTCGCAGCCGTCGGGAAAGTCTGTGTGGGCCATAAGACCTGATTCCATCCTCGGCCCTGTATCCAGCTAAGCTCTGGGTTATGGGTGCGAAATTCAATGGTACGAGTCACAGCCTCATCTTCAGAACGACTGCCACGAAGATTAGTCCGCATCAAGTTTAACCCCCAACCTAGAACATGACCGTGAGCATCGATTAGCCCTGGTAGCATAGTCTTGCCACCGGCATCGATAACACGTATTTCTTTAGTTAGCTGCTCGCTTACCTGAGTGGTGAAGAGTTTATCTATTTTATTGTTGGTAAACTGAATAGCATTAAAGGTCACTAATTCGCCTTGGTTTACCGTGTAGCCCTTCAGATTCTTGATCACTGTAGTCTGCTTAGTTTCTCCAGTCTCTGCTGCACTTAAAGAAGCCGATAGACTTAATAGTATGGCCGATTTTAGTAGCCAGTGACGTGTAGTAATCTTCATAGTATCAACATCTTATTCTAGTTATTTTTACCGAACTCCATACTAACAGCTAGATAACAATACGCAATGTCCGAATCGCAGTGAGTAGCGTGTGCCTAGTTGGACTATGAAAAGGGCATGACAAGGTTGGTGAATTTTAATTTAGCGGTATGTTAAGTAGACTTTCATCCAGTTTTACTTCAAAATTAGTCATAAAATCATCGGTAAGTCTTTGTTTTTCTTCTCTACTGACATATCTATCTTTACCTTGGATATTAGCGACTAATTGACTTGTTATTTCACCGTAAACTGTATGTAATAAATGTTGTAATGCAACAATGTTATCATCACTCATTGAGGGATTAAATGTTAAAGATTTATTTTTGCTTATGGGTCCATAGAGCCCTTCCCAAAGGGGAGTTCCAGTAAGCGAGATTAGCGTTGCTTTAAGCTGGGGCAAAAACATTAACCCCTTCTCGCTAGGAATAACAATACACCAGGGCTCGAGTTTTATAACCTGCTTTTTTATATTTGAATTTAGATGAATAGATTTGATAATTCCCATTAAATCTTGGTTTTCATGTAGTGAACTCAGTAGAATTTTTGCCAAGTCAAATTTTTCTTGCAACTCCAGTTCTAAACTACCCTGTAAGCTATTCTCATTAACAATATCTGATACTAAAACGCCTATAAGGCCGAAATATGGCCCTAAATTTTCAGATGAATCAGACCAATCTACTACAACAAAACCAGTACCTTTAATTCTTCTGTCACCAGGAGAGAGACTTAAGTCGTTCCAGTTAATGTTTAATACATCTAAATTTAATTCTTTATTCGACTCACTAGGAATAGCGCCTCCCTTTTGTGTCGACTGACAGCCCATAGATAAAAAAACTAAGATTATGATAATTAAATATTTCAAATACACTCTGAACCATCCTTGTCTTCGTTACGCCTCAGTATTTATGGGGCGCACGGTTTGCCTAGTATAAATCGCTCGTTTAACTTACTGCTGCCAAATCCATATTATTCTGGGCTGTAGGCATTCTACATGCTAAAGGAATTTTATTTTTTGTTGTAGTCTATTTTCAAACTATACGAAATAAATGTTGGATATTATTTAATAAGATAAATAGGTTAGAGTAAATATAGACAAACGTTCTTATCAATCAGCCAGTGTCGATGCGGCTGAGAGCTTCCAAAACAGGGACGAAATCCTCATCAATGCGCCTTGAATTGAAAAACTAAGAGTCTCTGAACTGATCAGATATTTACTCTGAATGGTATAACTCATTAGGAGAGGCTTATATGAGGCAAAAAAAAGCAGAGCGGCTGCTCTGCTTATGGTTCGAAACGAGTATCGGTAGGCTGTTTAATTAAAGCGTTAATTTAAGCCGTAGTTAGGAAACCGGTATAAACTAGTTATTACCCCAGATGCTGGTATTTGAACCTGGCTTAGAGGCTGCTGAACTCGCACTGTTGCTAGCGCGGGTTTGAGAGCCAGATCTGCGGCGACTGTGACTGGCATTGCTATCATTTGGTTGATGACCGCGAGCGGCTTCACCACTGCGTTGGCCGTCTTTATGCTCGACCTTGCCTTGACCGCTGCGTGAGTCGCGAGAACCTTCGCCTGAGCGAGCGCCATTGCTACGCGAATTGCCATTACGACCATTTCCGCGGCCATTGGCATTGCGTGGACCACGGTTTTGACCATGTTTTCTGTCATTGAGATCGGTTTCGGCTACCACTTGTGTCGGCACAAAACCTTCCACCTCTTTGCGTGGAATATTTTGCTTAATTAAACGTTCAATGTCCCTGAGAAGCTTGCTTTCGTCAGCACTGACTAAGGAGACTGCTTGGCCACTGGCACCGGCGCGGCCAGTACGGCCGATACGATGAACATAATCTTCTGGCACATTCGGCAGGTCGAAGTTAACCACGTTAGGCAATTGGTCGATATCGATACCACGAGCGGCGATGTCGGTTGCGACTAACACACGAACGGCACCACTCTTGAAATTCGCCAGCGCCTTTGTGCGTGCGCCCTGGCTCTTGTTGCCATGGATAGCGGCAGCAGTCAGATCGTTAGCCTCGAGATTCTTGGCGATGCGGTTGGCACCATGCTTAGTACGGCTGAAGACGAGTACCTGTTGCCAGTCATTTTGTTTGATCAGATGGATCAGCGCCGCAGTCTTCTGCTTCTGATCGATCATATAGATATATTGCTCAACGGACTTCGCCGTGGCGTTACGTGGGGTAACAGAGATCTCGACTGGATTGTTCACCAGGCCTTTAGCCAGTTTACGAATATCGTCGGAGAAGGTCGCCGAAAACATCAGGTTCTGACGTTTAGCCGGCAATGCTCGAAGAATTTTTTTGATGTCATGAATGAAGCCCATATCTAACATGCGATCGGCTTCATCGAGGATCAGCACTTCAAGTTGGTTGAAGTTCACCGCGCCTTGGTTATATAGGTCAAGTAAACGACCGGGAGTGGCGACTAATATGTCGACGCCTTTACCCAGCTTAGAAATTTGTGGGCCTATGCCTACGCCACCGAAGACTACTGCGGATTTGAGTGGCAGGTACTTACCATAAGTTTCGACACTCTCGGCGACTTGAGCCGCAAGCTCACGAGTCGGTGTTAATACCAGAGCGCGTACTTTTTTAGCTTGAGCACGGTTGCCTCTGCTTAACAGCTCTAATAGAGGTAGAGTGAAGCCTGCGGTTTTACCTGTGCCAGTCTGGGCTGCTGCCATTACATCCTTGCCTTCGAGCACTGCGGGGATCGCTTGAGCTTGAATTGGCGAAGGTGTCTCATAGCCTTTATTGGCTACGGCTTTTAAAATCGGAGCGGATAAACCCAGGGAGGTAAAACTCATAGATTGGTCTCTTGACGCGGCTAAAACAGCGGCTTTCATGGAGCCAGATGGTCTGGCGGGCGTGCAGCTTACAGCATCCCCATTGAAAGCGCTATGTAATTAAAGGCCACAGAGGCCGAGTCATAGGAGTATGCCCGGCGCTTGTCATTCAGGTTGTCTCTTAACAACCCGAATCTTCACGGTCGAAACTAGCCGTGTTGCCTGACGTCTCCCACTTGTAGTGGATATAGCATTTTGTCGCCTCAACCTGGGCCTGACTTGGTTGAGCAATATTCAGTTTTTGTTTGGGGCTGGCGACGACTTGATAGGTACCGGCCACATAAATACGATAGGACCAGTCGCTAACATCGAGGCCAGCAGCCTTAAAAATTTCGGGCGGCGTCGAATAACCCGTGCTCGGAGATGTGCCGTTTGAGCTTGCGGCCCAGACTTGGTGCTTCGAACCCACGATTTCGTTATAGACGACTCTGGCGTCTCCACCATTTGAAATCAGTGACTTGGACTTAAACAGTGTGGCCGCCGATTTCATTGCTGCGGATGCGCCAGCAAGCTGGCTGCGGTAGGCATCGGATTGCAGGTTAATAAATTTAGGCGCCGCGGTCACTGCAAGTATGCCCAAAATGATGATGACCACCACTAATTCGATGAGGGTAAAACCTGTTATTGTTTTTTTCATATTGTGTAAGCTCCGTCTTAGCGACTGTCGAAAAAGCGTTAATCATAAAATTTAAGCTGTGGTTAAAATAATAGTCTCATTGTTTCTATGCTAATTCCTTTAGTCATTTACAGCGGGATACACACAGATACATATATAGTATTTATGAAAACATTCTTTGGCTAGTGCAGGCACATTAAGTGTGACCTAGGTCACGTTTTCGAGTGTTAATGAATGGGTTTAAATTTTTGTGGTGACACTTACTGTTATAAGATGCGAAACTTGATGGTTAAAGGATGTTGTTTACACTCTGTACGTGTTAGTCTCGCGCCCTAAAAGGCTCATTTGCCTCTATCACTCGGGCTTTAGGCCTGTAGGCGCTATGAAACAGTCGATAGTGGGTTATATCAAAGATGATGAGAATCATTGGCTTGTTAAGCTTTCATGTGGTCACAACCAGCATGTCAGACATACGCCACCTTGGGTTGTTCGCCCTTGGGTGATAACGGCCGAAGGCAGAGCATCTATGCTTGGTCATAGGCTCGATTGCAAAAAATGTGATCTGAGCCAGTCTAGAGAAGTGGATGAGTAAATGAGCTGGAAACATATTTTGTACTTAACGCCTGGGCCATTGGCTGGCGATAAGATTTTATCTGTAGGAAATAAGTAATATGACACAAACCAAAAAGTTCGATTTTCGCATCGTTCAAGACAAGCAAGTTTGGGCGGCCGAGATCACTCGTCGTATGACTGCGCGAAAAACTATCGTCTCTAAGCGTAAAACAGGTTTCGCGACCGAAGCCGAAGCAAGTGCCTGGGGAGAGAAGGAGCTTCAATCCTTCCTCGATAAGCTGATGCTGCGTAACGAGCGTAAGGCTAAGCAACGTGACGAGCGTACCCAAGCCGCTGCATCTAAAGAGCAAGCTGCCGATGCATGGCGTGATGCGCGTGATGTTGCCGACGGCGGCGAGTCGTCTGACTCAAGCACTTTCGATGAAGACAGTGACGACTACGCGTCTGATGAGTCGAAGTAACGGGATTCAAACTTGCTCATTGTCATGGTTCATTATCATGACTGATTAGATAAGGGTCGGTTGAGCAGATGCTCACCGACCTTTTTTTATGGGCTCATTTCTCTACCGATTATATTGTCCTAGTTTATCGCCACTCGATATTCCTATTGGTTTTGTGCTTGCCGAAATTTAGCCCTTTTCTAAGACAGATTAACTAAGTACAGGTTCCATGTTTTTTTGATCTAGCGCAATTTTTGTGAATCTCTTAACATTTCCAAGCCTGCTAGTTTATTCCTTGTGCTATGCCTGCGATACTGCGCAAACTCTCACTTCCCACTATTTCATCATGAGATACTAATTTGCAGGAGCGGCATGGACAAATCGTTAGAGAAACAACTGACTTCTTGGTTGAGACAGCAGAAAAAAGCCTGTGGCTTCTATCTCAACTTGACTGTGTTGTTGGGATTATTAACCGGATTTTCATTAATCGTTCAAGCATATCTGCTGTCGACGATACTGCATGGCATCATCATTCTCGAGCTAGACAAGTCTGACTACACCAATGAGTTTTTATTCTTACTGGCGCTCATCCCCGTGCGGGCCTTGCTGGCGTTTGCCCGCGAGCGTGCTAGCTTCGAGTCGGGGAAACGACTCAGGTTACAAATCCGTAGTGCGGTGCTGGATAAACTAACCGAACTTGGGCCTGCCTTCATCAAGGGAAAGCCCGTCGGAAGCTGGGCGAGTATCGTGCTGGAGCAGGTAGAAGACCTGCACGACTTTTACGCCCGTTATCTGCCACAAATTATTTTGGCTGGCTTCATTCCCCTGACCATACTCATAGTGGTATTTCCGTTAAATTGGGCTGCCGGATTAATTCTGTTGACCACGGCCCCCCTGATCCCCATGTTTATGATCTTAGTCGGTATGGGCGCCGCAGACGCCAACCGTAAAAATTTCAGTGCCTTGGCTAAACTGAGTGGTCATTTTATGGACCGATTAAAGGGCTTGCCGACCCTGAAACTATTCAATCGAGGTGATGCCGAAGTCAAGGAGATCGAAACCGCGTCCGAAGAGTTCCGTGAAAGAACCATGTCCGTGCTCAAGATGGCCTTCTTAAGCTCCGCCGTGTTGGAGTTTTTTGCCGCCGTGTCTATCGCGGTTCTGGCGGTCTATTTTGGTTTCAATTATCTGGGGCACCTTAATTTCGGCGATTACGGTGGGGGGATCAGTCTGTTTATCGGCTTATTTATACTCATGATGGCACCAGAATTTTACCAGCCACTGCGCGACATGGGCACTCACTATCATGCTAAGGCCCAAGCCATAGGGGCCGCCGAAGAGTTGATGGCATTGTTAGAATATAAGCTTGAGCCTGATGCCTGTGAAAGAAAGATGGGTGTCACTGAATTAGACTGGCGCACTGGAGTCGAGATCACTGCCACAGATTTAACTGTGATGAGTCACGATGGGGGCCAATTAGTGGGTCCATTGAGTTTTCACCTCAAACAAGGCCAGCATGTGGCGCTGGTAGGGCCAAGTGGCTCGGGTAAAACGAGTCTACTCAATGCTTTACTTGGGTTTTTACCTTATCAGGGCTCATTGAAAATCAATAATGTTGAGCTCAACGAGTTGGATATGCCTCGTTACCGCAGGCATCTTGCCTGGCTTGGACAAGATCCTCAGCTATTTCATGGCTCTGTGCGTGACAATGTGGCAATGGTCAATCCCGCTATGAGGGACGCTGAGGTGGAGGCATTATTGGCTAAGGCCAAGGTGTTGGATTTCGTCAAGGAACAAGCCTTAGGTTTACAACATCCTGTCGGTGAGCAGATGGCTGGCGTCTCTGTCGGTCAGGCCCAGCGGATCGCGTTAGCCAGGGCCTTAGGACAAGATGCTAGCCTGTTTCTGTTAGATGAACCTACGGCAAGTTTAGATAGTCATAGCGAACAGGCGGTATTAAGTGCGCTGCGAGATGCTATGTCACACGCTTCATGCCTGATGGTGACCCATAGGCTAGATCAGCTCGATCAGATGGACAGTATTTTAGTGCTGGATAAAGGCAAGATCGTTCAGCGAGGTAACTTAGGTGAGTTGAACCGAGAAAAAGGGCTATTTAGGCAGATGCAACAAGATGAGTGTGACGTAGAGACTGGTATCGATATGGAGTCACGATCATGAAAGCCTTATTACCTTTTATCAAATTATTTAAGCATCAGTGGCTGATGATGTGCATTGGGCTGATATTGAGCCTGACGACCCTGATGGCAGGCATAGGTTTGCTCTCGCTATCAGGCTGGTTTCTATCGGCCGCAGCAGTAGCCGGATTAACCGCGGCGACGGCGATGATGTTCAACTATTTTACCCCAGCTGCTGGGGTAAGATTTTTCTCCATAATTAGAACGGCGAGTCGTTACGGTGAGCGCTTAGCCACCCATGAAGCCACCTTTAAACTGCTTACTCAGTTGCGAAGCTGGGCGTGGCGCAAGTTAATGCCCCTCAGTGCCAGTAATATGCAAGGGATAAGGCAAGGGGACCTGCTTAACAGGCTGGTAGCCGATATCGATACCTTAGATCATCTCTACCTCAGGCTGTTAACGCCTATGGCCGCTTCATTGCTGATGTTAGCGGCACTGTATTTGTTCGTCTCTTGGTTCGATGCCGAACTGGCGTTGATCTTATGCGGCAGCTTACTCTTGGTGTGGCTGATATTGCCTTGGATCTTCTATCATCTGGGGCGCAAACCGGGTGTCGAATTATTGGAGAGTAAACGGATCTATCGGGTACAAGTACTGGAGTTTGTCCAGGGACTGGCAGAGATCTCCCTCTTCGGTGCCAATGAGCGTTTTCGGGCCCAGCTTGCCGAGTCTGAAGCTAGGCTATTAGCTAGCCAGAGGGCGATGGCGAATGTCACGGCCTTGAGTCAGGCTGCACTGATCTTGTGTCATGGCCTAGTCGTCATGGCCATTCTTTATATGGCATCATCCGGAGTCGGTGAGCATCAGCCGCCTGGCCCAATGCTTGCTATGGTCGTGTTTATGACCTTGGCCTGCGTCGAGATGTTGATGCCAATTGCCGGCGCCTTTCAGCATCTATCTTCTTGTGTCACAGCAGCCGAGCGAGTCAATGAGCTGGTGGAACAGGAGCCGGACATAGTATTCAATAACGCCAGCGATATTCGCGTTCGCCATGGTGAACTGACACTCAAAGGGATCTGTTTCTCTTATGAGCAAGACCCCCTAGTTGCGACTAAACAAGGGGTGCTTACAGACATTAACCTGAGTATTAAGCCTGGTGAAAAAGTGGCTCTACTTGGGCAGACTGGCTGTGGTAAGTCTAGCCTGTTGTCTATGATCACCCGAGAGTGGCAAGCTAGCTCAGGGAGTATTTGGCTCGATGGCGTCGAGATTGAACAATATAGTCAGCAAGCTTTGACCGATGGCATCACCCTTATGAGCCAACGTATCTATCTATTTAGCGGAACATTAAGAAGTAATTTGGCTTTAGCACAGCAACCAGTTGCTGACTTACCGACACGGGCCGAGCGCAGACTCGTACAAGCTGCTAATGATGAGATTCTGCTAGGGGTATTAAATAGAGTTGGATTATCCAATCTGACCCAAGGTGATAAGCCACTGGATATTTGGATTGGTGAGGGGGGCAGGCAGCTCTCTGGTGGCGAGCAACGTCGGATCGGAGTAGCCAGAACCCTGCTGCGCGATGCGCCGGTATTATTACTCGATGAGCCCACCGAAGGATTGGATAAGCGCACCGAGAGAGAGATTTTGGCCCTGCTGTTTGAATTTGCTAAGGACAAGACCTTATTGATGATCAGCCACAGGCTGACAGCTATGACCCAGATGGATACTATTCATTTGATGGAGAATGGGAAGTTAAGAGTCTCAGGTTGCCATGATGATTTATTAGCGGCTGATGAATACTACGCAAGTCTCAACCATAAACTGAGTTAGCAAAACCTAGGCTAAGCAGAGATAAAAAATCCACCCTAAGAGGTGGATTTTTTATCGGTATGATTAGCCACTTCATTGGCTATCACTCATCAAGATGGTGCGACTCAAAAAAAAGAGCCAGACACTAAGTCTGGCTCTTTTTTTGGCTAAGCTTTAGCTTTAGCTTAAGATTAGCTAAAGCTTATCGGGGAAGGTCATTAGTCGTCACTATCACCCAGGGATAGAAGCGTGGCATTACCCCCTATGGCGGTGATGTTATTGGTACGGGTTTTCTCTGTGATGAAGCGAGTCAGATAGAGTGGTCCACCGGCTTTTGGCCCTGTGCCCGATAGGCCCTGTCCACCGAAAGGCTGTACGCCAACAACTGCGCCAATCTGATTACGGTTGATATAGACATTGCCTACCTTGACCTTGTTGGCTATTTCCTGAGCCTGACCCTCGTTACGGCTATGGATACCGAGTGTTAGACCGAAGCCCGTGCTGTTGATCTCATCGATCACCTTAGCCAGCTCGGAAGCCTTGTAGCGGATCACATGTAAGATAGGACCGAAATGTTCCTTCTCCAGCACCCTGATCGAATCAATCTCCACAGCCGTAGGTGCGACGAAGTGACCCTTCTCGGTACCTGCGGGCAGATCGAGCTGCTTAAGCAGAGTGCCGACCTGTTTGATATGGTCGATATGGGCATTAAGGTTAGCCTGAGCCGTTGCATCGATCACCGGGCCGACATCGGTCTTGATTGAGCTAGGATCGCCAATGGTTAGCTCATCCATGGCACCTTTCATCACCTCAAGCACTCTGTCTGCGATATCTTCTTGAAGGAAGAGCACCCGTAGCGCCGAACAACGTTGTCCTGCACTGGTAAATGATGAATCAATAACATCATGCACCACTTGCTCAGGCTGTGATGTCGAGTCGACAATCATGGCATTCTGACCGCCGGTTTCGGCGATAAGAGGGATAATGGCACCGTCACGGTTTGCCAAGGTGCGGTTAATCAGCTTAGCCGTTCCCGTAGAGCCGGTGAAACAAACGCCGCCAATACGCTCATCTGAGGTGATTGCCGCACCGACTGTTGCGCCAGTGCCTGGTAGAAATTGGAGCACATCTTTAGGAATGCCCGCTTCATGTGCCAGCTGCACCGCACGAAAACCTACAATAGACGTCTGCTCCGCAGGCTTAGCGATAACGGTATTACCCGCAGCCAGCGCTGCGGCCACTTGACCAATAAAGATTGCCAGAGGGAAGTTCCATGGACTGATACAGACGAAGATACCGCGACCTTGAAGGAACAGCTCATTGAGCTCTCCCGTTGGGCCTGGCAGCAATTCTGGCTGAGCCATCATCTTCTTGGCTTGAACGGCGTAGTAGCGACAGAAATCTACCGCTTCACGCACTTCATCGATTCCATCTTGAATGCTCTTGCCCGCTTCACGGGTACAAAGGACGATGAGTTCTTCACGGTTTTCTTCGAGTAGATCGGCAAGCTTCTGTAGTGCATTAGCACGTACTTCTACAGGTGTATTAGACCAGCTGCTAAAGGCCGAGTCTGCGCCAGAAAGCGCCTTCTCTATAGCCTGGTTATTAGCGAATGCTAACTTACCCACGACCTTAGTGGTGTCGAAGGGACTGACGATGTCATGGGTTTCGCCGCTTAATAGCTCGCCATTGACCAGAGGCCCAGCGTTCCAGCTGATGTCTTTAAATTTCTCGAGAGCCGCGAAAAATGGCTTAGATTGAGAGATGATGTTCATATTGAGTCCCTTGGAGTTTTTACGCTCTGCGCCAAAAATATCGGCGGGTTTAACGATGTTATTATTAGACAGGGTTTTATATTTCTGCAGTGTCTTTAGCGGGTGAACGACAAGTGACTCGATGGCGACTTTAGGATCGACCAGCTTATGCACAAATGAGGTGTTGGCGCCATTTTCCAGTAAGCGACGAACCAGATAGGGTAGTAGCTCTTTATGTTCACCAATGGGGGCATAGATGCGAATACGTGTTGCTGGACTCTCGGCGATTAACGTATCGTAGAGCTCCTGTCCCATGCCGTGAAGACGCTGGAATTCATACCGGCGGTCGCCTGCCATATCCATAATAACGGCAACAGATTGGGCGTTGTGTGTGGCAAACTGAGGATAAATGGCGCCTCTAGTCGCGTCTGAAAGAAGGTAACGTGCAGATGCAAGATAAGACACATCTGTGCCCGCTTTACGAGTAAAGAGGGAGTATCCGCCTTCACCAGCTTGTTGAGCCCACTTTAATTCGCTATCCCAGTATGCGCCTTTAACGAGGCGTACAGGGATCTCATCACCTTGATCTTTCGCCAGGCGAGTTAACCAGCAAAGTACCGGCAGGCCACGTTTGGAGTAGCTCTGCACTACGATACCTAACAGGCCCCAGCCCTTAGCAGCATCTGAGTTATAGAGTTTCTGGAATAGTTTCAGGTGCAGCTCGAGTCTATCCATCTCTTCAGCATCAATTGAGATGCCGACATTTAACTCTCGACCTTGCTTGATTAGCTTGATGAGTGTGTCGTAAAGCTCTGAGAGGACACGATCTATATTGGCTACTTCATATCTTGGGTGAAGGGCTGATAGCTTGATAGAGATAGTGGGTCGGGGCGCTTGGATCTCATCGTAACTTTGCGCGCCAAGTGCAGTGATCGCGGATGAATATTCATCAAAATATTTATCTGCGTCAGCTTTAGTGAGAGCCGCTTCACCGAGCATGTCGTAACTATGTGTATAGCCAATCTTGCGGTTAGCTTCACTGTTCTTGAGACCATCTTTGATACTGGTACCCAGAACGAACTGCTTGCCCATGATTTTCATTGCTGCAAGCATAGCTTGGCGGATGACGGGTTCACCGACTCGATTGATCAGACGGTTTAGCAGGCTGCTGGGTTTGCCGTCGATATTCTTATCGAGAGTGACAATCTTGCCCGTTATCATTAAGCCCCAAGTGGAAGCATTGACTAACGTAGAGTCGCTTTGACTCATATGTTTATCCCATTTCGCACCCGATAGCTTATCCTGGATTAGGGCATCGGCAGTCGCAGCATCTGGGATGCGCAGTAGCGCTTCGGCAAGACACATCAGGATAATACCTTCTTGTGTCTCTAGACTGTATTGCTGCAAAAATGCATCAATACCAACCATTAAACCTTTTTTGTCGTATTGGCGCACTTTGGCTACCAAATCGTGAGCTCTTTTAGTGACACGCTGAATCTCTTCGTCACTAGAAGGCACAAGTTTGATCAGTTCAGATAGATATTCATCTTCATCGACAATGTAGTTATTGGTGATGGCTGTAAACAGCTCATCGAGGTTGGCTGAGTCATAAAGACCAGTCAGAACTTCACTTGCTTTGAACATAGTAGTCACTTCCATCTGGGCCGGTTAAGGACAGTTTGCTTGAATAAAATCTTCTCTAATTACAGCTTTGAAGAGCCTTTTAGATAATAGTAGCAAGATGCATCTTATTTTTTGTATACAATCCGCCATCTTTGCGCGGGATAGTATCATCAAAATGTGACGAACGACACCATTGCGGATGCGAATGTGAGCCCTGTTTGATCTTGTTCGGTCAAATGGTGTGCAAGGTCACTGTCTATGCGGGTTAGCCAAGGTGGAAATTAAAAAGCCAGCATTTGAATGCTGGCTTTTTGGGGAGGTTTTGGTGGAAAAATAGACTGTTTACCAGCGATTTTTCTGCTTACGTCTGGGTCTTGGCAGATAGACTAAGACGACACCTATCAGTAAACCAATAACGGCAATGATGCCGCCTTCTTGCCACATCTGGAAACGTTCGTTCTTTTCGATGTTAGCTAGCTTGCTAGTGGCGTGATCACGCTCACTGCTTGCCTTGGTCAGCTCTCGTTGTGCACGGCTGAGATCTGACTTGAGCTTACTGAGCTGCGCAGCATTGTTATCGCTGGAGCTAAGGGCTTGGGCTAGCTCAGACTTGGTCTTATCTAGCTCACTTTTCACTTCGGGTAACTGTTGACGGAAACTCTTTTGGCGAGTCACCATATTTGTTTCTACCCAGCCTTCACGGCCCTTATGGTCGATGATCTTAGTGTAGTCACCTTGGGTCTCGCCCAATAGTGAGATTGCCTGGCCTGCCTCAACACTGCCTAAGATACGAAATTGGGTACCCGGTCCACCATGAAGATAGAGATAAACTTTATCGGATATGTATCCAGGTTGACCTGCGGCCAAAAGGCTTGGAGAGAGTAATAACAGTCCCACTAAAGCAAAGAATCTTAACACTTTGAATTCTCATCAACGAAATATAGCCACATGCTAGGGATTTGCAGGGCGTTTTGCAAGGGCTAGATGCAAGAGATATGTCTGTGAGTGGATGAAGCTTCATTAATGTCAAAAATTGGGCGAGACAGGAGAGTATGTGGTCAAAATGATGGATAAAATCAAATATTACTTCAGAGGTTGAGAGCTGAAGCATAAAAAAGGGAAGCGCGAGCTTCCCTTATTATTTGTGTCTACAAACCAAGTTCAATGCCTTAGCTGAAGATACCTTTTATGGTGAAGAAGAACAGAATTGACAGTGCGGCACCCGCTGGCAAGGTGATAACCCAAGAGATCACAATGTTCCTGACCACACCCATGTTAATCGCTGCGATACCACGAGCCATACCTACACCTAAAACCGCACCGACTAAGGTTTGTGTGGTAGAAATGGGCAGGCCTGTGCCCGAGGCAATCACTACGGTTGAAGCTGCAGCAAGTTCTGCGGCAAAACCACGGCTCGGGGTGAGGTGGGTGATGTTCTTACCTATGGTCTGCATCACGCGTTTACCGAAGAAGGCCAGACCTAGGACGATACCTATGGCACCCAGTGGAAGGATCCACCATACGATAGCGGCCTCGCTACCGATCTCGCCACCACTGTTGACGATTGAAACGACCGCAGCCAGTGGACCAATCGCGTTGGCGACATCGTTAGAGCCGTGGGCAAATGCCATACAACTCGCGGTGACGATCATCAAGACAGCGAATACTTTCTCGACGTTGCCGAACTGAGTCTGGCGATCGGCCTGACTATCCATCTTCAGGCGTTTAATCGCTAAACTACCGCCGACCCCCACAATAACAGCAATACCCAAGGCTAATGCATATGCCTCGGCTGTGCTGAAGTGTAGACCGATATGTTTGAGGCCTTTCTGAATAGTCACTAGTGACATCATAAAGCCCGCTAGCGCCATATAGAAGGGCACGTAACGTTTAGCGTTTTCCAGTGGGTTATCTGTATCGAAGATAAGTTTCTGTACGCTCTGGAATATCATAAAGGCGATAAAGCCGGATATTGCCGGAGTGACGACCCAGGAACCCACGATAGCAGCTACCTTGAGCCATTCGACAGCTTCGGTGCCCACACCTACCGCGGCAAAACCTACGATGGCGCCGATGATAGAGTGAGTGGTCGATACAGGCCAGCCTAATGCAGATGCCGCAATCAACCAGATGCCTGCGGCTAAGAGCGCCGAGATCATACCGTAGACCAGTAGCTCTGGTGAGTCGACGAAGTAGGCCGAGTCGATGATCCCTTTACGGATCGTACTCGTTACTTCACCACCCGCTAGATAAGCACCGGCAAATTCAAAAATCATCGCTATGATGATCGCTTGTTTTATCGTTATAGCGTTAGAACCAACTGAGGTTCCCATTGCATTGGCTACATCATTTGCGCCAATACCCCAAGCCATTAAAAAACCAAAAATAGCAGCAATTGCAATCAGCAATGAGCCATTGGTGACTAATACATCAACCATGTTGTTACCTTGATAACTTTGTTGTTAGACGCGAGCTAGCATAAGCTCTAAGCGGGAACCGACACGTTCGGCAAGATCTGCCAGGTCGCCGACCCATTCAATTATCTTATAGAGGAACATCACATCGATAGGGTTCATATCATTTTCGATAGCGAACAACTGACGACGGATCTTGATTTGAAGATCATCGGTATCCTCCTCGATTTTATCGAGTTTGGCGATCATCTTTGCGACTAGGTCAACTTCACGACCACGGAAACCGGTTTCTAACAGGTCGTCGAGTTCGTTGATTGCTTGTTTGGCCAGAATGACTGCATCGAGGCAGCGGGACAAATAAGCTTTGAAGGGGACTTGAATCTCTTGAGGGATAACTAACTGACGGCCTATGATACGACCTGAGATATCTTTTGCTTTGTTGGCGATCTTATCTTGCTGGGTAAGAAGTTCCAGAAGATCGGTTCGCTCGACGGGCATAAACAGACCACCAGGAAGTGTTAGGCGGATCTCACGTTTTAGTGAGTCAGCTTCACGCTCCGTAGCACTGATCTGCTTACGTAGTACTATTGCCTCATCCCAATTTCCCGCAGCTGTGGCGTCGAAAAATGGGATAAGTATCGATGCACATTGGTGCACTTTGTCTATATGCTCTTGTAGAGGCTTAATTGGCGATTTTGCAAACACGCCCAAAATAGAGTTTACTGGCATTGCCGTGTACCTATTTAGGTTATTCCACTGTTGGAAAAAGCGGGCGCATACTAACCCAAGCGACCGCGTATTGAAACTGTGATTTACATTAAAAGTATTAGTTTTTATTCTAACGACTTATATCCAAACTTCAAAGCCTAATCCTACGGTTTGTTTGTGACAGTTATATTACATTTTGACATGCAGTCAATATTTTAATGAATTATTAATGAATTTTTGATGACGGCTTCTCCAGCGCCAAAAAAATACCGATCTAAACCTGACCACAGAGCGAGCAATTGGCGAATGAATGCCGAGATAGAACTAAAGTTATTTTTCCAGTTAGAACAACAACAAGCCTTGATTGATCTGCTCGATAGTCTGCCAGATAGTGAGCAGAAAGCCTGCCGATATCTGTCGAATGGTTATTTCGATACCCCAGATCTACAGCTGCGACGTTGGGACATGGGGCTCAGGGTTCGTGGCTGCGATGGCAAGCGTGAACAGACCATAAAAACCGCAGGGACAGTGATTGGCGGGATCCATTCGCGACCAGAATACAACATTGATATAGATCGAGCCGAGCCAGAATTAAATTTATTTCCTAAAAACATATGGCCAAACGCGGCGAATATTTCAGCGGTGCAATCTCAATTGACCTGTTTGTTCAATACTGATTTTGACCGGCGAACCTGGCATATTTATGTGGATGAGAGCCTGGTCGAAGTTGCCTTAGATATAGGTAAAGTGAGTGTCACCAGAGAGGGTGAAACCAAATTTGAGCCGATTTGTGAGTTAGAATTCGAGCTGATGGCGGGCAAAACTGGGGCCTTAATTGACCTGGGAATTAAGGTGGCCGCAAGTATTCCCGTGCGTTTAGGCAAGGCGAGTAAGGCTTTTCGAGGCTATCGCTTGGCGGCGCAATCGAGCCCATTAAGTCTGGAGGCGCTGGAGTTTATCGCCTTAGAACCTGATCAAGATCTTAAGCAGACACTGGTATCACTGTTAAGCACATGCCTGGATCGCTGGCAGCAGCTAGAAGCCATGATATTAGAAATTGGGGATCATGGCCTGAAGCAATTGCCAATGCTTTGCTATCGCTTACGTGCCTGCGTGCGACTGCTAAGCGGAACCTTAGCGCAGTTTAATCTGCTGAGCGATAGCCTAGTGGCTCAGTTCGACGCAATTGAGGCTCACTTGGCTTTCGTCGAGACTGGACTGAGTCTGGCCGAAATATTGCGTCACAATGGTCAGCTTATCGCTAAGCAGCCCCAGCAGGGTAAACTAGCCGATCAGGCCTTAAGATCACTGCAGCAGTTATCTATCTCGAGTCAGATGCAGAAGATGTTAGCCGATACTCGTTATGGCAGTCTGCAACTTAGTCTGGTCGATCTCTTGTTCGCCATACAGGCCGGAGAGCTAGGCATAGGTACTAACACAGATCTTAAGCGTTTTGCCGATCAGATGCAGCAAGCCTCCTGGCAGAAAATATTGACCTTGATGCCTGCAAAAACCGACTTGAGCAGTCGAGACTACCAGATTTTTGCTCGTGCATTGGACGACAGTATGTTTGTCGGCGTGGCATATGGCGCGCTTTATCCAAGGCAAACCAGGGATGTATTCAGGGCGCCGTGGCAAGATTTGGTTTTAGGGATCAGAACCTTGGCCGCCTATCGACAGTTGGCTCAGATCAGTGAATCCCTGGATATCGATATCTCGGACTGGCTACAGAATAAACAGGAGAGTCTGGTGTTTGCCCTGGAGCACTCGAGACGCTCGGCACTGAGCAATCAGCCGTATTGGAAGTAGGACCGGCTTTAGCCGGGAGAGAATCGATAGATTGAACCTCGATAGATTGAACCTCGATAGATTGAACCTCGGGGCTAAAGCCCCTCTTACAGTAGGACCGGCTTTAGCCGGGAGAGAATTATTGATTGAACCTCGATGGATTGCATCTCGGGGCTAAAGCCCCTCCTACGGGGATTGAATTTGGCTTGATTGCATCGGGGCTAAAGCCCCTCCTACGGCCTAGGCTCTTCTTTCCCTTCTCTTATCTCTTCACGTAAATTATTTATCTCTGCCAACAACACATTCTGGTTCTTTTCCATGCGGTCGATGGCCATCTTGAGTTCACATTTTATCTCTTCGCTCTGGCTTTCAAGTTTCTCTGCTTCATCGGGGGCGATAAAGATCGATGCCATATAACCTGAGATCACGCCGAAGAAGCTCACTCCACAGATGATAACTATCGCGCCTATCACATGACCGGCAGTCGATACTGGATAGAAATCACCATAGCCCACGGTGGATATGGTGACTAATGCCCACCAGATGGCGTGTTCTGCCGTTTGAATGTTCGCATCCGGTAAACCTGTCTCGACGATCAGCATCAACACAGATGAGAAGGTTAATATGGTCACCATGGCGACCAGCAGACTAGCTAAGGTCGCTTGCCTGCGCTGTTTCACCATGGGGATGATCATAGAGTGGGTCATACGGATCAGGCGGATCACGCGTAAGATCTGAAATAAACGCGCTAGCCTCAGGGGCTCAATGGCGGGGATACTGGCGACCAGATCGATCCAATTGTGTTGCAGGTATAGGAGCTTGTTTTCGGCTCTAAATAGGTTAAAGAAAAAATAACTCAAAAATATCATGCAGATACTAAAATCTATCATCAGGAGTAAACGGTAGGTCTCCTCCTCAAGGCTGGCGAAAGTGAGTAGCAGCACCACGATGACAGCCAAGAAAGACAGGGCCATCATGGCTAACTGGAATGGGGTTGGGTGAGTCTCAGTTGCGGGGAACCATCGACTTAATTTTACCATTTCGCATGCATCCGTTTTCATCCTATCGCTAGGTTAGCGATGAGATACTCCATTGATATCTGACTGAGTGTACTAGTTTTTATCACTAAAGTGGATGAGATCGTCCAGTACTCGCTTCTTTATTTCCAGCTGGGACTCAGGCGGAAGGTCATATTTCTGGGCTAGCTGCTCATAATCTTCAAGGTTGAGAGACACGGTAAGGCGTGGACGTTTAGGTCGCTTAGTGACCGAGAGTCCTAAGATGGTACGGATCTGATCCGAGGGGCTAAAGCCCGAGTCTAGCGCGGCCTTGCGGATGGAATACTGAAATTTTTCATCTAAGTCAAATGCCACCTGAGTCGCTTTCGCGGCTTTCTGGTTTTGTAGCCATTGCTCCGGAAGCGAGCTCTTTTTCTTAGTCATTCGGTATTACCTTAAAATTAATCTTAATAATAAAATGGTGCTTAACACTCAGTTCCTGGTGCTAGTGCCTAGACCTGAGATGTCGCTGTGCGGTACAATCAAGACGATGCTGTGTTGGTAGCGCTAAGACGATGTTTATCGAACAGACCTAGTCGTCCGCGAAGCGATAGGCCACAGGCCGTCGTCTTAGCTTATCGTGGCCTTATTTCCCGGGCCAATAATCTCGAATATCGCTAAGGGGGCGGTACAAGGTTAGCATGACATCGGTATCGCCATCGGCATAGACTTCTACATTGACGGCACATGTCTCATCTTCGTCCAGCAGGTGATAGGACTCAAATTCATCGCCTGTGGCACCATCTGCATCCTGTGGTGGCTTCTTGCCTCGGTAATCTTCACGATGGAAGTAACCAAATTTAGCGAAGTTGACCTGGTGGTATTCCTTGCCTAACCACTGAGAAAATTCAGCAACCAGCTCTGTGGGTAGGGTCAAGGTAGTTAATTGTGCCAGTTTATCTTCTTCGAATATGCTGCCAAACTGATCCAGATCGAAAATATTTTCAACGATAGAACGGTTGATCTTAATGGAAAAGGCCAGATAAGTTTCATCGTCTTCATCGAGCGACAAGAAGATAGTTTCATTTCCATGCCCCTTGAGTGCCCATTCAGTCTCTTGTTTACGTTGGTATTCATAGGTGCTGATGGATTCCACTCGTAACTGCTGACCCCTAAGTTGAGGCGGCAGGGCGAAGCTATCATCCAGAGAGATCATATCTCCCACTAGGAGTTTAGAGGGATGATCTAGCTGACGCTGGGGCGCCTCTTTCTTACCAAAAAGACCTTTAAAAAAACTCATCATCACTCCTGAGTTGTTAATGTAGATGTTAAGCCGATTTTCCCCTACAGGGGATCACTCGACAAGTGCTTCGATGGTTTGCCAGCTACAAATTATTTGCGGCTTAAGACAAAAGAGCGCCTTTCTTTATGAAAAGAAAAGCGCTGTATTCTTAGTCGATGTATGACAGGTTAGTGTCTAGTGTCTAGTGTCTAGTGTCATATGACATCTAATCGCGATTACTTACGTGCCTTGAGGCGATCCAATACGGCATTCGCGTTTGACTTCTGCTCACCGATGCCGGCTTCGGCAAGTTTCGCATGCAGAGACTTATCGCTGTTCTCTTCTTCTAGCGCTTCGGATGCCTTTAGGCGGTCATCGAACTGCTGTTGACGGGCCTTGATGCGTTCCAGTGAATCTTTGGCATTTAACAGCTTAGAGTTGCTGCCGGCGAAAGAGTTAGTGATCGACGCAGTGGCCTTCTGTACGCTCTCAGTGGTCTTTACCATAGTGAGTTGACGCTGATAGTCGGTCAACTGACGTTCAGTCTTACGTACCAGATCTTTAAGACGCGCGGCGTGAGAACTGAAGCTGTCGTTTGCTGACTGCTGCTCGACAAGTTCCTGATCGAGCTGAGCGATCTTCTCGGCAACTTCTAAGGCGAGGGCTTCATTCTCTTGTGTTAATGCTTGAGTCACAAAACCTTCATGCTCTGTGATTGAACGCTTGAGGCGGTCTATTTCACGGCTGGCTTGCATCTCCTTGGCCATGACTTCGGTCAGTTCACGCTTAGCCTTAGTCAGGTGCTTCTCTGCATCACGGATCTCCTGCTCGAAGATACGGGTTGAGTTTGCGTCGACTATGTTCTGACCAACTTCGTTGGCGCCGCCACGGAAAGCGGTTAAAATCTTGTTTAGTATGCCCATGATGTGGCTCCTTTAAAAATTAGTTAATTAAATTGCGTATAAATTACTTGAGAAAATTGCTCATCTCATCGATGACTTCCAGACAGTTATCAGACAGGACAGAAAGCTCCTGTTCGATTTCCTGCATATCCGAGAGTACAGATAGGGCACCATAGACCACGTACTTATCATCTACTTTTGCGAAAGATGACAATGGCATAGGAATGTTTAACTCCAACATGGTCTCAAACATCGCCATGCGACTCTCTTGTATGACTTCATCTTCACCCCAAAGGTAACTGATACAGAGGATCTGATTTTCTGTTACCGATACAAATACGGGTATCTCTTCACGACCTAGGATATTTACCTGTAACACTTCAACTTCACCATCGATAGGATAACAATCGAATTGAAGCCCTGTGTGACTCTTGTCACAAAGATCATTGAGGTGGTTAGCAATATTGTGGATATTCATATTTGTCCTCTTTGACATATTATGTCTGCGGTTAAAGATAGCATCACGACATAATATGTCAAGTGCTATTCTTGAGAAAAGTCATAACGCCCTGGTTTTCTGACCAGGCCTGCTGGTGGTACTGGTATAATTGCATAGATCCAATCTTGTTGGCTTGGATCTGGTCTATATCACGATAGAAATTCCTCGGGAACTCGAAAGCGCCCTTGATAAGCCCTGGCGTCAGCCAATCATCGGTTATCGACAGCTGCTCTATGTCACTCAGCCTTGCCTTAGCGTTCTTGCCCGATGCCGTGGCTATGCTCCAACCCCATTCACCGAAACTCGGTACGTTATGATGGTACTGGCTAACATCGAAGCCTGCGATGGCTAAGGTCTTTCCTACTGAGATAAAGGCCTTCTTTGCATGATAGGGGGAAGTCGACTGTACCGTTAGAGCACCATCGGCATTCAAGAGTTCCTTGAGTTTCTTATAAAAAAGATCTGAGTATAGCTTGTTGAGATCCGGATGGCTGGGATCTGGCAGATCCACTATGATGACATCATATTTCAGGCCTTGCCTCAGCAGCTTATCTACGCCATTGAAGGCATCATCCACCAAGACCTCCACCCTAGGATCATTCAAGGCGTCGCCATTGAGCTTGAGCAAGGTTTGACTCAAACGCAGGGGCATATCGGCGTCGTGGGAGCTGAACAGGGCCAGCAGATCCTTATCGAGATCCATCAAGGTGACGTGTTTAGGCTGCCACTTCAATACTTGTTTTAGCCCTAATCCATCGCCGCCGCCGATGACCAACACCTTGTCGTGGCGCGCCGCCGCTTCCATGGTGGGGTGGACCAGGAAGGCATGATAGATATGCTCATCCTGACTGGAAAACTGTAATCTGCCATTGATATACAAGGAATAAACAGGATCCATGCCACTGCCTCTCAGTCGCTCGGTGAAGGTGAGCTGCTGAAAACGAGTCGACTTGGCATAGATAACATTATCTTTATAGAGCAAGTTATTGAAGTTCTGCTCCCAGCCGGGTCCATGCCAGGCCAGTAAGAGTAATATTCCCGATGCGAAAAAGTGGCCCACCAACAAGACTTTCACCCATCTGATGCGATCCCAGAACCGCCAGATGAAGATAAAACCTGCCAGTAGATTAAAGCTGGCTGTGAATGCTGCCGCAAGCTGAATATCTATGGCCAGCATAAAGGTCACCCAAATGGCGGCGCCAATACCTGCACCTATATAGTCTGCGCCATAGATGGTGCCGGCATTGTGCATCAGGTGTTCATCACATAGGGACTGACGCACGCGGGCGATGAGGGGGATCTCCATGCCGATCATCAAGCCGAGCACGACGCCCCAGAAATAGGGCAGATACTCACTCAATTGCTGTAACAGGCCGATGAAGCCGCCTTCGGGGAGTTGATCCGGCGGTAGTCCTAGGGTGCTGGCGATGATCTGGGGCAGTTGTTGACCGAAACCGATAACGGCGGCGGTGATCAATATGGCCAGTGACCCACAGAGGGCGACACTGAGTTCGAGCACGACAAAGCCTGTGAAGGCGCAACGTATCTTTCTGGCGGCGAAGGCTCCGACGCCCATGGAGACGATCATCAGGCCAATCATGGTGTAGATTGCGGCCTCTAACGCCCCCAGGATACGACCGGCGTAATGGGAGAGGAGATACTCATAGATCAAACCACAGCCGGCGAGTACGGCCATGATGCCTAGCAGTAAGGTATCGTCGAACCTGCTGAGTCTTCTTGGTTGGGTTGTCGAGTGGGTATTAAGCGCTTTTTCAGTCACTTGTATCTCTTGCATTGAGGAAAATAAAACGGCTAATCAGATGATTAACCGTATTTGCTTGTTTCGCTAGCGAATTTAATACATCAAGCTGGTGAGGATGAGCGCCACGGCGACACTGATGGCCAGCTCTACGGTAGCGATACCTATGTTGTGCTGCTGCTCAACTTCCTGGGCTAGGTTGATCTTGGACAGTACCAGTTTCTTGACTAATTTTATTAAAATCGTCAGTGCCACCAACATGATCACCGAGAAGACAAGCCAGCCGATGAGGTTCGCGAGGTAGGCCTTGGGGTCATAGACGATGAAGTGACTCGCGGCGTTGAAGCTCAGTGCCATGGCTAACATATAGCCGCTATGACGGATAGCCACTGCAGTATGGCCTTGGACTAGGGCATCTTGCATGGAAGCATCTTGATTACGCTTGGCATATCTGTACTCACGAAAACGGGTCAGCAACACCAGCATCAGCTGAGAAATGGCGAATGCACTGAAGATGGCGATGAAGGTATCCAGAGTCAGATCTTCCGCCCAGATGAGTACCGAGCGGATGATGATCGCCGTGGCTATCGCGGCGCAGGCATCGACGATGGCTACCGAGATATTGCCCTTGAGGATCTGTTCACCCTTGTTGAACTCATTGAGGGCAATCTTATCGTGAAGATATCGACCTAGCTTGATCAGTATCAGACCGAATAAGCCGTAAGCACTCATGCCGATGGCCTCGGCAAGATAAGAGTCGGCGGCCTCTCCGGAGATGGCTCCGGTAAGTACAATACCTAGGCCCGCGATGGCGCCGGCTGTGCTGATGCCGAAGGCGAAGTTATCTCTCTCTGCCAGTTCGACCCGGCTATCGACCTTGGCCGTCCAACCCTGCAGATAACGCATCAAGGTGAGCAGAATAATGGCGATGGTCAGATCGATAACTAGGATGATGGCCAGATCGCTGGTTATGCCGAAGTTTTGAAATAATGTCATGTGAATTCCTTACCTATTTGCCTCGGCGTACACCGCGAGTCGTGCGACTGTTAGAATTGCGCAAGTTACTACTCTTAGAGTAATTAGAACGGAACTTGCTGCTACTTGTACTGCGAGTACCTGCGGTGCTCGCCTTAGGTGCACTTGTGCTTTGTCTCGATAGGCTGGTTGAGCCCGAGCGTGATTTGGCATAGGGACTATCGAACTTCCTCCCTTGTGAGTTGAATTGCTTCTTGGTGCGCTCGAAGGTCTTATTTTGCGCGCTGGCCTGTTTAGGTGACGTATAGCGGTAACGACCGACATCGTTGTAATAGCTGTAGTTTCTTCGGCCAGACCAACGATCGTAGCCGATAGGTCCACGCATCACATTGGAGAACATGGAATACATGCCGTACCAGGCCCAGAAGGACATGCCGTTAGAACCTGTCTGCCAGTTGCCATAACCTGGGTTACCCACAAGTTGACTGCCGGCACCGAAGTCTTCGGCGCCGTTGGCGAGTGCCGCGGCCTCGCGGCTAATGGAGTTCACCCTGGCTAGCGCGCCATTAGACATGTCGGCGACCACATTGAGTGGATCGGAGAGCATATCGTTATACAGGCTTGTATCGGCGGCATGATAGACATTTTCCGCTTCGGCTAACTGCTGATCGAGATCCACATAGTTACTGGGATTACTGAGGTCTCGATATCGACTCACCAGAGAGGTGTACATGGGGCCCTGAGTGGTCGCATCTTTGGCGAGTTCACCAAATAACGGCGCCATGTCCGGATTCTGCCGTGCCATAATACCCGTGTACTGTTTGAGTAACATTGCATTACGGATCTGGCCGTCATTGAGCATCTGGCCCAAGGTATCGATTCTCTGGCCGGCTAGTTGCTGAAATTGAGCAATTTTGTCTGGCCTGTCATCGCCACAACCGGCTAAGGTCAATAGCAATGTAAGGGTGAGAATACGCATAAGCATCGCTGCCATGTTTTCTCCATTATTATTTGATGGTGACTGAATTTTTATCCTCAGCGCAAGATTTCACTAACCAAGGGAGTGCTTGCTTAGGGTATAGTAACCTTTCGACTGAGATTATATATAGTCGTTTTATCTAAGATATCAGTTAGCCGTCCATCTTAGTGCAAGATGATGACTAATATATACCATTCGGAACATAAGCCGATCATTTAAGACATATCTATATCACCAAAGACATAATATGTCGACAGCCAAAATTGTTAAGGATCATTATTGCAATGGAAAGTATCAGTAACAAGCCCTTATCTGCCATTATGGTTAAAGTCGCAGATCGTTACTGGCAAAGACTGAATGAAGTCTGGCCTCAGCTCCTCGGCGAACTTAACCAGCAGCAGCGCGAGGAGCTCTATCGCATCATGGGGCTCAGTGATTTTATTGCAGAGCAATTATGTCGTCATCCGGATTGGATCTCTCCGCTTTTTAATGGACTGCGCGATAATCTAGAACGTCAAAGCTTCGATAGAGAGGTGCATCAGCTGCTAGAGGCCTGCGCCAGTGAAGATGATGCCAAGGCTCAGCTGAGACAGTATCGAAATCGGCAGATGATACGTCTCGCCTGGCGGGATTTCTGCGGTTATGTCAGCCTCGAAGACTCATTGTTAGATCTGTCGGCCCTGTCTGAAGCCTTGGTTATTGGCGGTCGAGACTGGCTGTACACTGATATGTGCAAGCAACTCGGCACCCCCTGTGACAGTGAAGGCAATCCTCAGCCTTTACTCGTGTTAGGCATGGGCAAGCTGGGGGGGCGTGAACTTAATTTTTCTTCCGATATCGATCTTATTTTTACCTTTCCCGAGCATGGTGAGACTCAGGGAGGACGTAGAAGCTTAGCTAATCAGCAGTTCTTCATTCGCATGGGCCAACGTCTGGTCAACTTATTACACCAGGTTACCGTCGATGGTTTCGTCTATCGCGTCGATATGCGGCTGCGCCCCTATGGCGAGAGCGGTCCGCTAGTGGTGAGTTTCAGCGGTCTTGAAGATTATTATCAGGAACAGGGGCGGGATTGGGAGCGATATGCCATGGTCAAGGCTAGGGCGCTCGGCCCCTGGACGGCATTTTCCGATGAACTCCATGCCATGCTAAGGCCTTTCGTCTATCGTCGTTATATCGATTTCTCAGCCATAGAATCTCTGCGGAAGATGAAGCAGCTTATCACTCAGGAGGTGAGACGCAGACAGCTCACCGATAATATCAAGCTAGGCGCGGGTGGCATCCGAGAGGTTGAGTTTGTTATTCAAAGTTTTCAACTGATCCGTGGAGGCCGTGAGCCTTCACTGCGTCAGCAGAGTCTATTTGCGGCGATAGACACCCTATATAGCCTGGGACAGCTCGAGTATCTGGTGGTGGATGAACTCAAGCAGAGTTATCTCGTGCTGAGGCGCGTCGAGAACCTGCTACAGGCAATAGGAGATAAACAGACTCAAACCTTGCCGGATAATGATCTGGACTGGTCGCGCTTGTGTCACGCCATGGGAATGGCTTCACAGGCAGAACTCAGGACACATATCGAGTCGGCCATGGGTAAGATCCATCGTCACTTTAAGGATACCGTTGGCGGGAATGAGCAAGATGATATCACAGACCTTTGGACCCAAGATCTTTGGAATGTCCAGGAAGATGAGCATGCCCAAAGCTTGATAGGCGAACAAGCTATCGAGGATCCCGAGCTCTGGCCCTTGCTGAAACAGTGGCGTGAAACCATAGTTAAACGCAGCATAGGCCCCCGTGGACGAGATACCTTAGACAAGCTTATGCCTTGGCTATTGCGTGAATTTACCCACCTAGACTCACCATCCAAGGCGTTTGCGGCGGTGTCTAAGGTGCTGGATCAGATCTTGACTCGCACCACCTATCTCGAACTCCTCTATGAGAACCCCGGGGCCCGTCAGCAGCTGGTGAGCCTGTGTCAGGCGAGTCCCTGGATCGCCGAGCAATTGTCTAAGTTTCCCATGTTACTCGATGAGCTTATCGATCCGACTCAGCTCTATGACACCACGTCTCTCGATGATTATGGCAGCGAGCTGAGGCAATATTTACTGCGCGTGCCTGAGGAGGATATGGAGCAGCAGATGGAGGTCCTGAGACAATTTAAACTATCACAGCAGTTAAAAATAGCTGCCGCCGATGTCACCGGAGTTTTACCTGTGAGCGAGGTGAGCGATCATCTGACCTTACTCGCCGAGGCGGTTATCGATCAAGTCGTCACTCAGGCCTGGCTACAAGTGACGAGTCGTCACGGGGCGCCGAGTCACCTCGAATGCGGTGATATGGGCTTTGCCGTCATAGGTTATGGCAAAGCTGGTGGGCTTGAGCTTGGCTATGGTTCGGATCTCGATCTGGTGTTTCTACATAACTATTCTCGTGAGCAATATCCCCAGCATAGTGAGACCGATGGCGATAGACCCATAGACATTGGACATTTCTATCTCAAGCTCGCTCAGCGGATCTTACACCTGTTCTCTACCCGCACCACTTCTGGTGAACTCTACGAAGTGGACATGCGTCTGCGACCATCAGGATCATCGGGCTTACTAGTCAGTGAAATAGAGCATTTTGGTCAGTATCAGCAAGAGGAAGCCTGGACCTGGGAACATCAAGCCTTGGTAAGAGCCAGGTTTATGTTCGGTGCCAATGCGCTATCGAGTCGTTTCAGCCTGATACGTTCTCAGGTTATCGAACAGGAGAGAGATAAGCATACCTTAGCCAAAGAGGTGCGGGAGATGCGACTCAAGATGCGTGAACACCTGTTAAAAGTGGATACTGGGATGTTCGATCTTAAGCAGAGTGAAGGGGGAATTGCCGATATCGAATTTATCGCCCAATACCTGGTGCTAGCCTATGCTCATGAACACGACGAGCTGTCGACCTGGTCTGATAATCTAAGGATTTTTGAAACCTTAGGCGAACTAGAGCTCTTGCCTCTCATCGACGTGCAGTCACTCATTCAAGCCTACTTCTTCTTGCGTGATGAAAGCCATAGGCTGGCCTTGCAGCATCTTAGAGCCCAGATACCCAACACAAAAGCTGAGGAACATGCACACAGGGTGATGGATATCTATCACAGGGTCTTGCAATAATACTCATTCATTTGAACCGACCGACATTTTAGCATTGTTAACTTCGCATTTTGCTATGCAGTTTGCCAAGATTACAGGGGATTTAAATGTTAACTTGTACTAATATTTTGAAAAATAACTAGTAAATAACTGGCCTGCTCTATGCATCCAAGTTGAATGGTATCCTCTTCAGCTTGGGGTGAACGATGAAACTTGATCTTATATATCCATGGTTCCTCCTGCTAACTCGATGGGTTAGCAGATGGCTCTTGAAGCTATTCACTGACAGGCATCAGCTCTCTAAACTCATTTCGAAACTCTTTTTCCGAGAGGGTGACAAGCTCACCCACCTGAGTGGTTTTCTGGTGCTCATCACCTGTCTGCTGGCGGTGCAGCAGGCGAAAGCGGCGGAGCATAAGCCCGAGTATTTATCGGCACATATCCCAGAAAATGAGCTGATTATCATAGATCCCGCGGTGCATGACCCTTACATGCTCTATCAAGCATTAAAGGCCAAATTTAAGCAGCATCTAGGTCAGAATAATAAAACTAAAATTGTCTTCCTCAGGCCTGAACGGGAACCCTTGCAGCAGATAAGAAACGCGATTAACGACACCTCTAATGTATCTCAGCTGTCTATCATCTCCCATGCATCTAACGGCGCGCTCTTCTTGTCGGGAAAATGGATAGACAAGGATTATATTAATCAGCATCAAGCTATGATGAGTGAGATAGGATCTAGTCTGAAAAAGGGGGCAGATCTTAAGTTATATGGTTGTAATTTAGCGTCGGGATTATCGGGTAAACGTTTCGTCAACAGGGTGGCTGAACTGACTCGATTGGATGTGGCCGCTTCTACCGATACCACAGGTGACGTTAACCAGGGACATGACTGGGATCTTGAGTATCAGGTGGGCAACATAGATCCTCGTTCGCTGTTTTCTGATGTGCTTCCGAGGTCCTACTCCTCGGCCGAAAGTGCTAGCCGATCCACAATCATTACCATTACCAAGAGATAAGATAGAACAGATCATAATGGCTCTCGGGTTTAATGACTCTAAAATGTTAGTCGAGGACATTAATATCAAGTGAGAAATAAACCGCTGAAAAGTGTAGATCATGTAATGAGCTGGCTCGTCTATTGCTTAATATTTATTACTGCATATGATTTTTGAGGTGCATTATGAAATCGGCAACTTCGAGTACGAATAGTGACTACAAGCTCGCGCGTGACCTAGCGGTATTAAGTCTCATCAGTACCTGTGCCAAGCTCGACTCTCACGGTTTTCCTCAAAGCAAAAATACTCAGAATAAGAGAAGAAAACCTAGGGTCAGATTCCCTTTTGCCTGGCTTGGGGTCTTATGCTGTCTTTTCATCGTGCAGGCCAGCGCTGCTGGAGAAACAGATAATCTCTCTTGGCAAGTATTCTGTTCGATGGTGATGAATATCATTATATGAAGACTGGGAGCGAGTGCGGTAGATACTGTTAAGTTAACTGATAGACTCTCCAATCAAATCTATCTTGGTGCTTATCATTGGACTCAAGTTTCTTAAGATAGCGATCACCATCACAGCGATACAAGTTGTATCCATTAAATGTTTTGCTGTTCAACATGTTAAATAGTATTGTTGTGTTTGTACTATGATTGTCTTGGCGGTAATTATGACCATAACCAGTGTTACAGCCCCAGTTAGCGGGCTAAATAAATATTCAATGAACTCGCGACCAAGCAGTCAAGGCGACGCTACAGGCGTGACTCTGGTAACTGAAGCTTCACCGGTACTTCTCTCACCCGAAGCTAGGCACTTGAGTGCACAATCGACTCAAGCAAGCCAAGCCATGAATACCGATGTGATCGCTTCGAGCCCTAATCAAGCCCAGGAAAAAGAGGACTCATCCTGGTTTGAGGATGCGTTAGATTCACTCATTCCCGATGCATCAGACGACAAAGAGGATGCTTGTCCCAGCACCATGAACAAATACTTAAAAGCCGCGGTGTCCATTGGTAGCGTTATTGCCCTTTTCGTCTGATCGCTACACTAATCATTTTTAAATATTCCTGCTAAAAAACTCAATATTGCCAGCACCTTTGGTGTGATGCTTACGTGGTTCAGTGAGAGCAAATCGTTTACTTCCACCTTGCCATGATAGATCACTAGGGCGCTTATTGATTTTAATGATAAATAAGTATATTTATAGGTGTTATCTAAATGTCGCTGATTTTATTGATTTATATTACATCGTTTACTAGGTTTATTTATCGTTATGTGATCTAGAAGCTGAAGCTTACATGGATGATGATAAATCTAGCCACTAGCCACTAGCCACTAGCCACTAGGCCGTGGGCCAAGGAGATAATCATGAATACTTATTCATGCATGCCAACCAAGCTATAGGTTAGGATCAAGCCTTGAGTATCAACACGACCCTTTATCTTGCTTACTCTTACGTTAGCAATGACGCCTTCAGTGCCGATGGCAAGGGCCATGGTGACAAGGTTGTTTCCGGCATGGGAGATGATCCCAGTGCCCTGTCATTTGGCATCATCTACAAGTTTGACGTTATTTTAGCCAACTAGATGATCTGGCTGAGCCTTATTTCTCGAATAGCCTGACTCTGATTAATCCACTGGGTTCGATGCAAGCTCTGATGGATAAGAGCAATGACAACGTGACCGAGACTGTCAGCATGACGAATATGGCAACGAGTATGACTAGCTGATACTTAATTGCCAGCATAGGGTCACTGCCACCTAAAATTTGCCCCGTCATCATGCCCGGCAGTGTGACTAAGCCTGTGGTGCTCATAGAGGCGAGAATGGGGGCGAATGACTGCTTCAATGCCGACTGCATGAAGGGAAAGGCGGCCTGATAAGGGGTAACCCCCAATGCCAGCGCTCCTTCATATTGATCTTTTCGTTCCTCGAAGGCGGAAAACAATCTCTGTAGCGCGACAATATTACCACTCAAGCAATTTCCCAATAACATGCCTGCCATAGGGATCATATATTGAGCGCTATATAAGGGCGCAGGTTGTAATAGTGCAAGTAGCAAAATAGCGATTAAAGGCGTAATTCCTACTAGGAGTCCGGTGAGGATGGGAAGATACAGACGTCGTTTAGGCAGCTTAGCACTACCGATTATGGCGCTGGCACCGACAAGTAACATTAAGCTAAGCCAAATTAAGTTGAGCGATAAACTGTTAAGTTCAAACAGGAACTGCAGATAAAGTCCCACAAGGATCAGCTGTACAGTCATGCGTAAAACGGCTGAGATTATCTCCTTGGCGAGGGCTAACTTTAGATATAGATTGATGAAGAAGGGAATGACCAAGATCAGCATAAACAGGGCGAGTTGGACCCAGGAGATATCAATAGTCGACTGCATATGTAAAGTTAGGGCTGATTAGTGGTTAAGAAGATCAATATCTTCTATGTCGAGCTTCCTAGCAAGGTGTTTCTTGGATTCGATACGTTTATCTGGCTATACTTTTTTGCCCCTTTGATCCTCCTTAAACCATAGTTAACTGACAATAGCCTCCCATCCCGCTAGAATACCCCTCAGATTATTTTTCATCAGAGCCAACTCCATGCATGTACACATCTTAGGCATCTGCGGCACCTTTATGGGTGGCCTAGCACTCCTTGCCAGAGCAGAAGGTCACAGGGTGACCGGTAGCGACGCCAATGTTTATCCGCCCATGAGTACTCAGCTCGAGGAGCAAGGCATCGAACTCATTCAAGGGTTCGATGCCAGTCAGCTTGGAAAAAACGAAGATGATGCGCCGGACTTGGTGGTGATCGGCAACGCCATGAGCCGAGGGAACCCCTGCGTAGAGGCCGTGCTTAATCGCGGTATTCCTTATACCTCAGGGCCACAATTTCTGGCTGCACATATTCTTAAAGATCGTTGGGTACTGGCAATTTCTGGGACTCATGGCAAGACCTCGACTTCGAGTATGCTGGCATGGATTTTAGAAGATTGTGGCTATGAGCCGGGTTTCCTGATTGGCGGCGTACCGCAAAATTTTGGCGTGTCTGCGCGTCTGGGCGGCTCACCGTTTTTCGTGGTGGAAGCCGACGAGTATGACAGTGCTTTCTTCGATAAACGCTCTAAGTTTATCCATTATCAGCCGCGCACCTTAGTGATCAATAATCTCGAGTTCGATCACGCCGATATTTTCGATGATCTTAAGGCTATTCAGCGCCAGTTTCATCATGTGATCCGTACCGTGCCTGGAGAGGGGAAGATCATCTGGCCCCAAGACAGCGAGGCGGTGCAGCAAGTGATCGACATGGGCTGTTGGAGTGAGCAAGAGGTTTATGCTAGGCACAGTGACAGTGACAGTGACAGCGCCAGAGTGAGCAGTAAAGAGTCGTCCACGACAGGCACCAAAGGAATCTGGTCTAGCAAGCTGATTGCCGCTGATGGTCACAAGTTCGAGTTGTTCCTCGATGGTGAATCTCAGGGGATCTTAGATTGGAGCCTGATCGGTCAGCACAATGTGGAGAATGCCACCATGGCTATCGCTGCGGCTCGTCATGTGGGCGTTAAGCCTGAATCGGCTATCCAATCCTTGACTCAATTCCAGCCCCCTAAGCGTCGCATGGAGCTGATTGGCGAGGTAAATGGTATTGAGGTATACGATGACTTTGCTCACCACCCTACCGCTATCGCTACCACGTTGCAGGGCTGCCGCGCTAAGGTGGGAGAGGCCAAGATAACCATTATCCTGGAACCGCGTTCAAATACCATGAAGAGCGGCATTCACAAGGATACCTTGGCAGGCTCCATGTCCCTCGCCGATCAGGCTTACCTCTATCAGGCCGACAGCATAGATTGGGATATCGAAGCTGCGATGGCGAAAGCCAAGCTACCCGTATCTGTGCTATATGACATAGATGAGTTAGTAGCTAGTGTCGCGAGCAAGGCGAAGCGTGGCGACACCATCATCATCATGAGCAATGGCGGTTTCGGTGGATTGCATAAGAAACTACTAGATAAGTTGAACGGTTAGCACTAAGTCCTAGAGCCTAGGATCTAGTTTCTAGGAACTTAAAGAGAGAAGTATGAGTTACCAAAAAAAACAAAAGTCGATCAGTTTGGCCTGGACGGGTGCCTCTGGGGCACCTTATGGGCTCAAGTTACTCGAATGCTTGTTAGTCGCCGACTATCAGGTTTTCTTGATGATCTCCAGCGCCGCACGCGTGGTGCTGGCCACCGAGGAAGGTGTTCAGTTGAGTGCCAATGGCAACAAAGCCGAGCAACAGCTAGTTAAATTGTTTGCCGAGAGGGCCGGGTCTGCGCTTAAAGGTTCGCTACATGTGCTGGGCAAGGATGAGTGGTTCTCGCCGCCTGCATCGGGCTCGGCCGCGCCTAAACAGATGGTGATCTGCCCTTGTAGTACAGGCACCCTAGCCGCAGTAGCCACGGGAATGAGCAATAGTTTGCTCGAACGTGCCGCCGATGTGGTCATTAAAGAACGTGGTCAGCTTATCTTGGTACCTAGGGAAACTCCCTTTAGTTCCATACATTTAGAGCATATGTTGTCCCTGTCTAAGTTGGGGGCGACCATAATGCCGGCGGCTCCCGGATTTTATCATGATCCCAAATCGGTACAAGATCTGGTAAACTTCATGGTCGCCCGAATTCTTGATCATCTGGGCGTCGAGCATGATTTAACAAATCGTTGGGGTTATAGTCATCATAACGCCGAAGATAGTGATAAATAAGACACTTTATAGAGTCAGTTGAAAGCAAAGTTGAGAGAGTTATGAAACACACGATTGAAGAGATGATTTCCGCCAAGGAGATTGATCTAATACTGAATCAGTTAGCCGAGAAGATTAATGCTCATTATGCTGACAGCGAGCGCCTGTTGATGGTGGGCTTGCTGAAAGGTTCTGTGGTCTTTATGGCTGATCTATGTCGTCTCATCAAGGGCCATGTAGAGATCGATTTTATGTCGGTTTCCAGCTATGGCAATGCCATGACCAGCACACGTGAAGTGAAGATCCTCAAGGATGTGCAGTCTGACATCAAGGGGCGTGACGTTTTGATCGTAGAAGATCTTATCGATTCGGGTCACACACTCAATAAAATCCGCGAATTGCTATTACTGCGTGAGCCAAAGAGCCTGGCGCTCTGTACTTTGCTCGATAAGCCCGAGGGGCGCGAGGTAGATGTACCTATAGACTTTATCGGTCTTACTATTCCTAATGAGTTCATTGTTGGCTATGGTATCGATTATGCGGAGCAGTACCGTAACTTGCCTTTCATAGCTAAAGTGATCCCCGCAGAATAAGTGCTGCTAATCGCTACTAGTATTGAGTGAAGAGAATTTTATGCAAAAAACCCGCACTTTGCGGGTTTTTTTTTGTGTAAATGTCCCAATATAAGTTCATTCAGTCTCTGAGTATCGATGCGGCTATAATGACTAGCAGCATCTGCTGATGACAATAAGCTATTCAATGGGACACATTCAGATTTTTTCTACCAGTGACATACTGGAATTAGGATATACATGGCGAATACAAAGAATTCCCCGATTTACGCACTCGAGATCAAAGATCTAAAGAAAACCTATAAAGGTGGTGTCGAGGCAGTAAAAGGGATCAGTTTAACGGTGGAGAAGGGAGATTTCTTCGCCCTGCTTGGCCCCAATGGCGCAGGTAAGTCCACCACCATAGGGGTGATTAGCTCACTGGTACAGAAGTCTTCGGGTACTGTGTCTGTGTTTGAACACGATATCGATCAGGAACTGGAACTGGCCAAGTTGCGTATTGGCCTGGTACCTCAGGAGTTCAACTTTAACCAGTTTGAAAAAGTGCTGCAAATAGTGGTCAATCAGGCCGGCTATTATGGGGTGAAGAAAGATGTCGCCTTGGTGCGCGCCGAGAAGTACCTGACTCAGCTGGATCTTTGGGATAAGCGGGATAGTCCGGCTAGAGCCTTGTCCGGTGGTATGAAGCGCCGACTCATGATAGCGCGAGCCTTGATGCATGAACCGCAACTATTGATCTTAGATGAGCCGACTGCTGGGGTGGATATTGAGCTGAGGCGCTCCATGTGGACCTTCCTCACCGAGCTTAATGAGCAAGGTGTGACCATTATCTTGACCACTCATTACCTCGAAGAGGCCGAAATGTTGTGCCGTAATATCGGCATCATAGACAAGGGGATCTTGGTCGAATGCACCAGCATGAAATCCTTGCTGAGCCGATTAAATATGGAGACCTTCGTGTTGGATCTGGCTAAAGATTTGAGCGTCGAGCCGAGTCTCGATGGGATCAAGTGTCGTCTCAGTGATGGCCATACTTTGGAAGTGGACGTGGCCAAGGAGCAGAACCTTAATGGCGTGTTTGCTCAACTCAGTGAGCTGGGCGTAGAAGTCTTGTCTATGCGTAACAAGTCTAACCGATTGGAGGAGCTGTTTGTGGAGCTGGTGGAGAAGGGATCCATTGAGCCACACAGCAGTGAGCAGCAGGCTAGTAATGGAGCCTCAGCTAATAAAGAAGCTTCAGCTAATAAAGAAGCTTCAGCTAATAAAGAAGCTTCAGCCAATAAAGGAGCCTCATCATGAACATGAAAGCCCTGTATGCCACGGCATTTAAGAGTATTTTGACCAAAGAGATCAATCGTTTTACTCGTATCTGGGTTCAAACCTTAGTGCCGCCGGCGATCAGCATGACCTTGTACTTCCTCATCTTCGGCAATCTAGTGGGTAAGCGCATAGGGGAGATGGGCGGCGTCAGTTATATGGAGTTTATCGCTCCGGGACTGATCATGATGTCGGTGATCACCGCCTCATATTCCAACGTGGCTTCGTCATTTTTCAGCGCCAAATTTCAGCGAAATCTGGAGGAGCTGATTGTGGCCCCCGTGCCGCACTATGTGATGATTGCCGGTTATGTCGGCGGCGGGGTTGTTCGCGGGCTATGCGTGGGCACAATCGTGACCATAGTGGCCATGTTCTTCGTCGATATTAGCCTGCATCATGTGGGTTTAGTGGCGCTGACTGTGTTGCTGACCTCGATACTCTTCTCTCTGGGCGGGCTTATTAACGCTATCTTCGCTAACAGCTACGACGATATCAGCATAGTGCCTACTTTCGTGTTGACGCCCTTGACCTATCTCGGTGGCGTATTCTATTCACTGTCGCTGTTACCGGATTTTTGGCAAGGGGTATCAAAGCTGAACCCTGTGGTGTACTTGATTAACGTATTTCGTTACGGTTTCTTAGGTTATGCGGACATGAGCGTGCCATTGTCTATCGCTGTTATGGTCAGCTTCTGTGTCGGCTTATGGGCTATTGCCTATTACCTTATCAGCCGTGGAATAGGCTTACGTAGCTAGGTCGGCGAGTGATAGGCGATGAGTCCCTAGGGACTCATCGCCTGCTATGGCTAGTTTGCTTCTAAATACTTCATCATATCGAATACCTGTTTGACCGTATTTGCGCCTAGCTTAGCCGTACAGCAGTGGCCTAAAGCACTGGCATGTCGTCTGACACTGCTTAACACTTGCTTGAGTTCAAGTGGCTCGGTGGCGGTTAGCCAGATCAGATGCTGGTTCGGCTTGCCATTGTCTATGTCTGCTAATGGTAGACGGTAGCTTATCCCAGCTGAGTCGAACAACTGGCTCATTTCATCTATGTGCCCTTGGGCTTCTATCTCCCAGTCTTGTTCATTATCAAGATAAATCAATTCATCATGGCCTGCATGGATCAAAATTGCAGGCCAGTGGATCTTGCTATGTATGGGTGAGGTAAGCTGAGCAAACTCTTTCATTAGTTAGTGATCACTTATCTTGCAATGGCTTGAGTCGTTCTGACTGCCTGAGCCTTTAGCTACACATTTTTGTGGCCTAGCTGGATTAACGCGCGAAGCAAAGATTGTCAATCAAGCGGGTTGTGCCCATATAAGCTGCAGCGACAATCACTAAGGCTTGTTGTTCATCCTTAGCCGGCGATAGATCCTTGGAGCTGCGAACCTCCAGATAGTCAGGCTTGAAACCTGCTTCTATCAGCTTAGCTTGGGCCTTGGCGATAACCCCTACAATAGCCTGACCAGACTGAATCTGTGCAGACATGGTATCCATTACCTGTTTTAGTGTCGCGGCTCGCATTTGCTGCGACGGATTCAGGTAACCATTTCGAGAACTCATGGCCAGACCCGAGGCTTCTCGTATGGTCTCTACACCTATTATTTCGATAGGCATAGAGAGATCTTCGACCATGGTCTTGATCACTAGAAGTTGCTGAAAGTCTTTCTTGCCAAATAGGGCAATATCGGGTTGGACGATATTAAATAGCTTGCAGACTATGGTCGCGACGCCGCGAAAGTGGCCCGGACGGCTTGCACCACAGAGTTCATCACCAATCTTGGGCACTTCGACATAGGTCTGCTGTTGCATGCCCTTGGGATAGATGATTTTTGAGGTCGGAGTAAACAGCAGTTCAGCTCCGGCATCTGTCAGCGCCTGTTGATCGGCGGCCAAGGTTCTGGGGTAAGCATCGAGATCTTCATTCTGGCCGAACTGCATAGGGTTGACGAAGATAGAGGCAACCACATGATCGGCTCGTTTTACCGCTTCCTTGACAAGTGTGATATGGCCTAAGTGCAAGTTGCCCATAGTGGGGACGAAGGCGACGGTTTCGCCCTTGGCATGCCAGGCATGAACTTGCTCACGTATTTGTGTTATTTCTTGGGTGGTGATCATCTTGATTAGGCCTGTTACTGCTCTAAGATAAGGCCTGCCTTATGGCAATCCTTAGCTATTTTCTTATTCTTAGTTATCAGTATCGCCGGCTAGAACCTGTGTCATGCCGGCAACATTTTTCATTTATTAGCTAAAGGGACAAGATTATTGTCTAGCTAAATGTATGCTCACTGCCCGGGAATATTCCAGTCTCGACTTCATCGATATAGGCGCGAATGGCCGTATGGATTTCGCCGGTCTGCTTCAGGTAATTCTTAGAGAAGCGAGGAATATAGCCACTGGAGATCCCGAGTACGTCATGCATGACCAAGATCTGTCCATCTGTATCCGCGCCGGCACCTATGCCTATCACAGGGATCGTCAGGGCTTCGCTGATGGTCTTTGCTAATGGCGCCGGAATACACTCGACCACCAATAGCTGAGCGCCGGCGGCTTCTAGCGCTTTGGCTTCATCTAAGATGCGCTGAGCATTGTCCGCATCACGGCCCTGGATCTTAAAACCACCGAATACATGTACCGACTGAGGCGTAAGACCCAGGTGAGCACACACAGGAATGCCACGTTCGGTTAGTTTAGTCACAGTTTCTAACAACCAGTGGCCGCCTTCAACCTTGACCATTTTGGCACCCGCTTGCATCAGGATGGCGGCATTGGTCATTGCCTGCTCTGGAGTGGCATAGCTCATAAAGGGCATGTCGGCTATAAGTAGAGCACGCTTTACTCCGCGACGAACGCAGCGAGTGTGATAGGCGATATCTTCGACCGAGACCGGCAGAGTATCATCATGTCCTTGAAGCACCATCCCCATAGAATCACCTACGAGTAATACATCAACTCCTTCACTGTCGAAGGCGCCGGCAAAACTTGCATCATAGGCCGTGAGTGAAGTGAACTTTTTACCTTCCTGCTTAAACTTGAGCAGGGTAGAGCTAGTTATCTTAGACATAGTGACTTTCTTAAATCTGATTAAAAAACGGTTATGAATCCTTGATAGAGACTTGTTATAAGCTAACTCCCATCAGAGTTCAATACTATCTGACTATTTGTTCTAATTCTGCTGCCAAACCCGCATCGATAAGTCCATTGAGTGCTGTGCCACATGGCAGTGTCAGCTCGGGGGCTATCTCGGCAAGAGGGATAAGCACGAAGCTGCGCTGTTTCATCCCATAGTGGGGAACAGTGAGTCTGGGAGTCTCTATGGTCTGATTATCAAAGAGTAAGAGGTCGAGATCTAACGTGCGCGGTCCCCAACGCTCTAATCTGACCCGGCCCTGATCATTCTCTATCTTTTGCAATGCGTCCAAAAGCTCGATGGGATCTAGGCTAGTATGGAAGCAGGCAACGGCATTAACATAATTAGGCTGGACTAGATCGCCCATGGGAGCAGAGCGATAGTAAGAGGATATTGTGAGTGCGGGCGTAAAATTCGAGTCAGCCAGCTCGAGCAGTGCCTTACAGGCGCTGTCGAGCTGAGATTCGGGCTCCGTCAGGTTTGCCCCGAGCGCAAGATAAACCTTGGCCATTAGCCGACTGGCTTATCCGTCGATGGGGACGCAGCTTGATTGCCTGGATTAGCAGTCTTGTTCTCCGATGGTTTCTCGGTTGACTGCTCGCCTGACTTAGGTGATGTCTTCTTGGCCGATGGCTTACGACGACGGCGCTGATTCGAGCTATGATTACGACTGCCATTGTTGACCGAACGAGCGATGACGCTACGTTGCTCTTCGCCGCCTTCGACAAAACTCTTCCACCAAGCGGCAGATTTAGCCACTGCGCCGCCCTCTGCGCTTGCTCTAAGCAATAACAGGTCATAGGCTGCGCGGAATTTAGGATGTTCGATAAACTTGAAGGCACGTGTACCTTGGTTACGATCGAACCTTAACTGTAGTTGCCAGATATCTTTCGCCGGGGTACTAAAACGGCGTGGAATACTGATGGTGCGACACTGTTGCTCCATCACGTCGCCCATGGCGGCATAATAGGCATCGTAGAGACTCAAACCACCCTCTAAGGCGATATCATCGGCACGTTGGCTCAGAGGGTACCAGAGAATAGCGGCGTAGAAGAATGCCGGGGTGACGGTTTTTTCGGCTGTTACCCGAGAATCCGTGCTCTCCATTATGCTCTGCATCATCTTGACCGACGGGCCATCAGGCTCATCGACAAGCAGGCTATTGACCAGAGGGAATAGCGGTTCAAACAGACCGAAGTCACGCATCATGTTGAAGTTGTTCTGTGCTTGGCCATTGAAGAAGAGTTTAAGGATCTCTTCATACATGCGGGCCGCAGGAATATCTTTCAGCAGAGGTGCTAATTCATAGATAGGTGAAGCTGTGTCTTTCTCTATGGTCATCCCCAGCTTAGTGGCGAAGCGCACGGCTCTGAGCATACGCACTGGGTCTTCACGGTAGCGGGTATTGGGATCGCCAATCATTCTAATGGTACGAGAATGAAGATCCTGAAGTCCACCGCCATAGCTGTGAATGGAGAAGTCGCTGATGTCGTAATAGAGGGCATTGACGGTGAAGTCACGGCGTTCGGCATCTTCATCTATGGTGCCGTAGACGTTATCACGCAGCAGTCGCCCTTCGGCATTGGTCTTGGAGATCTTCTCGCCCGAGTCTACGTGATGACCACGTAGAGTGGCAACTTCGATCACATCTCGGCCGAAGACGATATGGGCCAGACGAAAGCGTCGGCCAATGAGTCGACAATTACGGAACAGACCCTTGATCTCTTCCGGCGTGGCATTGGTGACCACATCAAAATCTTTAGGTTGAAATCCCAGCAGAATATCGCGCACGCCGCCACCGACCAGATACGCCTTAAAGCCAGACTTATGTAAGCGATAGAGTACCTTTATGGCATTTTCGCTCATCTGTCTCCGAGAAATATCGTGACCTTGTCTCGGGACAACCTCCAGACTTAAGCCTGAACTTATGGTTTCTTCAGTCGTCTGTTTGTTATCAAATAACTGTTTACAGAATTTGCTAATACGGCGAAAAATGGGACACCTCGGAATTGCATCAGTACTATGCAAAAGTACTATGGGTTACAACAAGGCGGCTATGATACCCCAAATGTAACCGAATGAGTATATTCTTACGCTTGGATGATTTCTGTTTGATTGGGGACTAAGGAAAGATCGAATTGGACCACGGCTTGAGTGACCATTTTTTCCATTTGCTGCTCCGGTGTTACCTGGGCTTGGCCTAAAAAAGCTAAGGCGGCATTGAAACTTGCCTGGGGCTGTATTTTATCTATGGCGGTGGCGTGGTTCTGTTTCGAGAGTTTCATGCCAGGCCCAGTACAGATCAGCGGTAAGTGGAGCCAAGCTGGTGGCGTCTGAGCAAACATCTGAAACAGACTTATCTGCCTGCAAGTGGGGATCAGTAAGTCACAGCCTCTGGTCACCTCGGTGATTTGTTGGAGGGCATCGTCCATCACCACGGCCAACTGATAGGCATATAAACCGTCGCTGCGCTTGATGATGAAGTCTTCGGTGGCAAAGTCTGTAGCTACTATGATCTCTCCCATCAGCAGGTCGTTAAATCTGTCGATGCCGGCACTATTGCGGATGCGAATTGCGCCGCTGTGGTGTGGCTTAGTGAGCCGGCCACAACGTCCATCATAGGTACCGCCCATGGCTTTGATCTGTTTACGGCTGCATTGACAATAATACGCCTTATTCTGTGCAATTAACCTGTCTATCTGGCTCTGGTAAGCATCGAGGCGGTTACTCTGGTATAAGACATCACCATCCCAATGAAGTCCGTAAGCGGCTAAGGTGCGTAAGATATCATCTGTTGCTCCTGCTATTTCTCGGGGGGGATCGATATCTTCGACACGAACCAGCCATTGACCGTTTTGTGAACGGGCACGCAAGTAACTGCCCAGAGCGGCAACGAGGGAACCAAGGTGTAAGGGGCCTGAAGGGGAGGGGGCAAATCGGCCAATATATTGCTGGTGACTCACATTATTTCACCTAAGACAAGATTAACGCAGAGCTGATTTTTTAACGGGGAATGAATTAGAGCGGGGCTAGGCCCCGCTTTATTAACTCTTGCCTATTCCTGCTCAGATATTTAAGCAAGAAAGATAAGATAAGTCAGATTAACCTGCCATCTGCTTTTCTTTGATCTCGGCAAGTGTCTTACAGTCGATACACTGATCGGCCGTTGGACGGGCTTCTAAACGGCGGATGCCGATTTCGATGCCGCAAGAATCACAGAAACCAAAATCATCATCTTCGATCTTCTGCAGTGTCTTCTCGATCTTCTTGATCAATTTACGTTCTCTATCACGAGCTCTAAGTTCCAGACTGAACTCCTCTTCCTGAGCTGCACGATCTACAGGGTCTGGAAAGTTAGCGGCTTCGTCTTGCATGTGACTTAGAGTACGGTCGACCTCTTCACGCAATTGATTACGCCAAGCATCCAGAATCTTTCTGAAGTGGCTCGATTGATCTGCGTTCATGTACTCCTCACCAGATTTTACCTGATAAGGTTGTACACCTGCGATAGCGAGCACGCCGAGTTTTTTAGTGCCTTCTGGCATAACGCATCTCCTGTTAATCATTTGCGTTGTGGGGCGCTTGTATTTTAAGGCCGATATCTATATCAGAAACTGATAGAGCAAGCAAATTTTTTGTGTTGCGATAATGATATTCCTTGACTATGTTCCCTATTGTTAATTAATTCAACTTTTACTGTCTATTTAGAGTTTGACAGGGCAGGATTTAATCAAGGATGAGCAATTTGGCGACATTTCTGCACAATATGCCAATACTTCGACGCCGGATTGATGTGCCTTGGTGAGCAGCCTGGCATATTCAGGATCGATATGCGTGGCCGCTTGTACCGAGTCGATTCCTGTGTGCTGCACCACAAAAAGCAGCACGCCTCTATGGCCTAAGGCGACCATCTCCATCAACTCTCGAAGATGCTTCTGTCCGCGGGTGGTGACAGCGTCAGGAAAGTAGCCTTGGCCCTCTTCTAAAAGGGTGCAACTTTTTACCTCAATATAGCAGTCTTGCTTAGGGCTCGTTGTCGATTCGTCCCGCAACAGAATATCGATACGGCTATTTTCACTGCCGTATTTTACTTCACGCTTAAGATAACTATAGCCCTGCAGCTCGGTGATGATGCCGGCTTTAATGCCGTCTTCTGCCAGCTGATTGGCTCTGCCGGTATTGATGCCGATAAGATGACCCTGAGCGGATTCGGCCAGCTCCCAGGTGCGTGAGTATTTACGTTTAGGATTATCCGAGATGGAAAACCAGACTCTCTCCCCCTCGAACAGACAGTTTCTCATGGAGCCGGTATTGGGGCAGTGTATGGTGACCTGGCTGCCATCTTCGAGTTCGATATCCGTGAGGAAACGTTGGTATCTTTTTATTAATTTTCCCTGTTGGAAAGAGGGACTGAATTGCATGAGTTTAGATCCGCTATTATTGACACAATGGCGCAAGGTTATCAGCTTTTAACTGTCGGAATCTGACTCTATGGAGTAAACTGCGTGCAAAACAAGATAAGAAATAGTTCAGGAAGGAACACCCATGACAGATTTAATGAAAGTTACCCTCACTAAAGAAGCCCCGGCCGCTCATTGGGGCAAGGCCGATGTTACTTTTAGCAATGAACTGGCGACGATCCATCTTCAAGGTAATGATGACTTGCGTCAGATCCAACAAGCGGCACGTAAACTACGTAGCCAAGGTTTATCGACCATAGCCCTTGAGGGTGAGTTGTGGAGTGTGGACGCTCAGTGGGCCTTCTCTCTGGGTTTTACCACGGCTAAATCTGAGCCTGAGATTCGTTGGACCGGTGATGATAGCGATCAAATTGAACTTCAAAACCGCCTCGAGAGTGCTGGTTTTGCACGCCATCTGATCAATGAAACCCCTGAAAATCTGGCGCCTGTTAAATTAGCTGTTCTGGCGGCCCATTGGTTATCAGAGATCGGCGGCGACAAGGTGACTTACCGTATCATCGAAGGCCAAGAACTTTTAGAGCAAAAATGGATAGGTATTCATGCTGTGGGTCGTGGCAGCGAACGTCCACCGGCCATGCTTGAACTTGATTACAACCCGCTAGGAGAAGATGCGCCTGTATCTGTTGCCTTAGTGGGTAAAGGCATTACATTTGACTCCGGCGGTTACAGCATCAAGGCCTCGGAAGGCATGCTGGGAATGAAGTGTGACATGGGCGGCGCATCTACCGTGACCGCGGCGCTCGGTCTTGCCATGAAACAAGGCTTGAACAAGCGGGTGAAGCTGTTCCTTTGCTGCGCAGAGAATCTGATCAGTGGCCATGCCTATAAGCTTGGTGACATCTTGACTTATAAGAATGGTGTTACCGTCGAGGTAGTTAATACCGATGCCGAAGGGCGCCTGGTGTTGGCCGATGGCTTACAAGCCGCATGTGACACTGGGGCTGAATTGGTCATAGATGCAGCGACCTTAACGGGCGCGGCAGTGATGGCGGTCGGGACAAATTACAATGCTATCTTCTCTCCATCGAGTGAAGTACTCGCTATGGCACAAGCCAAAGCTGCCGCAGTGGGTGAGCGTGTCTGGCCTCTGCCGTTAGATCCTTGGCATCGTGACATGTGTCCATCTGCCTATGCCGATACGGCGAACAGCCGTCCGATGAAAGGTGGCGGTGCAGGCGGCGCTTCCAATGCTGCAGGCTTCCTGTGGCATTTTGTGTCACCGGATGTGAAATGGCTGCATATGGATCTGGCTTCTGCCTTTGCCGATTCTCCAAATGCTCTTTGGGCTGCAGGTGGTACCACACACGGAATGCTGACCATAGCGGGCTTGCTTCAGGACTAATCATAAGTCGGAAACGGTCGTTTTTAAGCCGGAGCTAAGTGGCTCCGGCTTTTTTACACACATTTTTCATCCTAAACTGCAATATAGGCCTGTGATTAGGCTGGTTTACTCCCTTCGATTCAACTGTCATTCAGGCTGTTTAAGTTAGACTCCGATTGCTAAATTATTTTGTGCTTACTCATCTCGACGAGATGGCCGTATCCGTCCTCAGTGTGATTCCTCTTAGTGAAGATTATTGAGTATGGGCCCCAGAGTTCAGCTGAGAGAATTAATGAAAATACATGATACAAGTTTAGAGTTTGAATCCCTGCCGAGTTTGATGGTCTTGCTCGACTCCGTCGCATTTATGTGGTTTATCGCCCTAGTGACGCTATCGGTATTCTCTTGGGTTGCCCTCAAGCTATGGCACCTGCATTCATTGCCAAAATACATGGCTAAAGAGAAGGGGATGCATCAAGCAAAATTAATTTTTTGGTTATGTATGTTAGGTCTAATTTGGAAACCCCTGTGGGTCATCGCTGTTATTGCGATTGTGACTGACTGGGATAAGGCACAGTTATGGTTTAAGGGGACACGTTCATGAAAGAGATAATGCTGCCCTATATTTTTATTATGTGGTTGTTGTTTAAGTTTAAGGTGATCAAACCCAGACCCAGAAATTACTTCATCAGCGTGCTGATTGGTTGTCTGTTAGCCTTTAGCCTGTTTATGGCTCATCGATTCTATTCGCCTGCGGATCTGACTAACTCGACGACGGTGAGAGCCCCGCATGCTGTTCTATCACCGGCGTTAGGCCAACAGATCGATAAGATCTACGTGGATCATAACCAGTACGTTAATCAAGGCGAGTTACTCTATACCTTGAGGGATGATGCCGTTATCGGTGCCAAGGATGAGGTGATGGCGAAGAAGATGGAAATTCAACGCACGGTGGAAGCCAAGGAGGTTGAGTTTGCTCAGGCCAGCCGTGATTATGTTCGTAACCAAAGGATCCAAGATCATGTCAGCGAACGTGATCTGGAAAACTCCGGGGATCGAGTCGAGATCCTTCGTGCCGATCTCAAAGTGCTAGAGGCACAGTTAGATGTGCAGAAGGCTAAGGTCAGAAGCCTGGATTACGAGCTTAGTCAGCTCAATGTGACCGCTCCCTTCGATGGCATGGTGACCCACATCTATATTGCCGATGGATCACGCATAGGTGCCCTGCATTTTTGGAATACCAATAAGAAGTTTGTCGAGATGCGGATCCCGGATCAATCGTTTGCCTATATCAAGAAGGGCCAGTTTGCCGAGTTTTATATCGATGCCTACCCAGGACAGATATTCAGGGCTCGAGTCCACAGTAAAGTAGAAGCCACCGGAGAGGCGCAGGGAGATATATTTCCTCGCGAGCAGTCTGTTGGCAGGCACATTTCCTTGGGGTCGATGCCGATTGGACGCACGGTTATCTTAGAAGTCGATGAAGCCACCATGGCCATGTTGCCCATCGGAGCCACAGGTTCAGCCTGGATCAGTGCCGAAAAGCCCCATAGCATCTTGGGCTTCTTAGACATCATAGGTGCGGCGACGGTGCGTCTAGTGGCGACTAAGTCTTACTTGAATGCAATCTAGTGATTGCCTTACCAATCTGCCTTATTAGCGGGTCATATTGAGCCCGCTTACAGCACATTTAAATCACCCTATCTGCATTCACAGCCAATGCAGATAGGGTGTATCCCACCTAGTCTCTCGCTGTCCGTTAACCATGACTGCAAATAACGTTTTAGCGTCTAGCTGAGTTGATATTGGGGAGTGAGTTTGAAGGTCGACCCTTCATGGTGATCTATCGCTTGCAGCGAGCCTTTATGCACTCTTTACTTTGAGAAGGTTCTACTAGACGCCGGCTCTTGATTTTATAAAAGTCTTCCCTATACGATCTGCGATTTCCAATAACGTACTTGTTAAACAGCCAGTTCGGCAAATATGTCCATATACAAAGGCCAGTTCAGCAAAATATGTCCCTATAAAAAGGCCAGTTTAGCAAAATATGTCCCTATAAAAAGGCCCGTTCAGCAAAATATGTCCCTATAAAAAGGCCCGTTCAGCAAAATATGTCCCTATAAAAAGGCCAGTTCAGCAAAATATGTCCCTATAAAAAGGCCAGTTCAGCATCCATGCTTCTCGTTCATAGGCTCATGGCTTTACCATATTCACCATGCTTCTCGTTCATGAGCTTACCTGATTACCCACTATAGTCAGCCATTGCTATACTGTAAGTAATCCCAGTGGTGTTTGAGGTGCAAAATGGCCAAAAACAAAGTGCAGTTCCAAAAAGGGTATAGCTTAATTGAGCTATTTAAAAA
>NZ_JABSSM010000032.1 GCF_013214165.1 Shewanella sp.
GCCGATAAACACTTCGTCAGTTTCTGCTCCGGACTCGTCGGTAAGGCTAGAGCCGATTCCTAAACACACTCATTACAGCTTCTAGTTACAGGTCAGCTCATCGACCTTTGATGGGCATCTAAATTTACGGCCATGACCATAGGGCTAGTCATCATGGTAAAGGTTGGAAAAATTGCCGATAAACACTGCGTCAGTTTCTGCTCCGGACTCAACTGTAAATAACGGTCAAAATATGACATAATATTGCGCAGAAAATGCTTGTCGTAACGCTTAGGAACCCCATAATGACGCAGATCACCCTACTTACTCCCGATGATTGGCACCTTCACTTCCGTGACGGTGATATGTTGCAAGAAACTGTCCCGGCTACAGCCAGACTTTTCCAACGTGCCATCGTCATGCCAAACCTGCTACCGCCGGTAACAGATGCCAAGATGGTCAATGCCTACCGTGAACGCATCTTGGCGGCGCGCCCACAAGGTTCAAGTTTCGAGCCCTTGATGACGCTTTTCCTGACTAACGACACCACGAAGCAAGACATCATAGATGCAAAGTCGGCTGGCGTTGTGGCGGCTAAGTTATACCCAGCAGGTGCTACCACTAACTCAGATGCAGCGGTAAAGGCACTCGATAGCCTCTTCCCTATCTTCGAGGAAATGGCTGAAATAGGCATGTTACTGCTGGTTCACGGTGAAGTGACCGAGTCCCATATCGATATCTTCGACCGTGAGGCGATATTTATCGAGCGCAACCTGACTCGCATCGTCGACGCTTTCCCAAGTCTTAAAGTGGTATTCGAGCATATCACCACTAAAGAAGCCGCCGAGTTTGTCGCAAGCACCTCTGACAATGTAGCCGCAACCATCACCCCGCAGCACTTACTGCTAAACCGTAACGACCTGCTAGTCGGCGGCATACGTCCACACAATTTCTGTCTGCCCGTGCTTAAACGCAACATTCATCAAGCAGCCTTACGCGCAGCGGTTGCTACTGGTTCTAATAAATTTTTCTTGGGCACTGACTCTGCGCCACACGAGAAACATCGCAAAGAATCGGCTTGTGGTTGCGCCGGCTGTTACAGCGCCTGGAGTGCACTCGAACTGTACGCTCAGGTCTTTGATGACTTAGGTGTTATCGACAAGCTTGAAGGTTTCGCCAGCACTCACGGCCCGGATTTTTACGGCCTACCGAGAAACACCAGCACAGTGACACTCGTGAAAGAGACCTGGACGGTACCGAGCGAGATAATCCTACCAAATGGCAACCCAATCGTGCCTTTCTTCGCCGGTGAAGAAGTGAATTGGAAGGTTAAGGGGTAAACGTCCCCGAGCCAGTGCAAGCAAGCCCCACGAGAATAAGTAATATCGGCTCAGACTTAGGTCGGTGCCGATATTCACGATATAATCCCTGCTAAAGTTAATATCCAGCTTAATCAATACATACCTTTTGAGAGTGAACAAAATGGCAAGAACCGCTGCTGCACTGCACATATTAGTCAAACATAAAGAGCAAGCCGAAGACATCATCAAGCAATTGAAAAAAGGCGTTAAATTCGATGTGTTAGCCAAGAAACACTCGACTTGTCCATCGGGTAAGAAAGGCGGCAGCCTGGGCGAATTTAAGAAAGGCCAGATGGTGCCTCAATTCGATAAGGTCTGTTTTAGCGCTGAGCTTATCACCCCTCATTTAGTAAAGACTAAGTTCGGCTGGCATGTGATAAAAATCCTCTACCGGACTTAATTAAACGAAGTAAACAGATAAAGGCCAGATGGGTTCATACCTGCCATTCGATAAGGTCTGTTTTAGCGCTGAGCTTATCACCCCGCATTTAGTTAAAACAAAGTTCGGCTGGCATGTGATAAAAATCCTCTACCGGACTTAAAGGATAGAACGTCGCTGCGCGACTGCGAGAACGACCTGCGGTCTGCGAGTCCGTGACTTCGTCACTACGAGTACGGCCTGCGGCCTCCGAGAACAAGCTTTTCTCTTCTCTAGCAGCCAACTTGTTGGCGTTCTCGATGTGAGCTTGCGAACGTTCTAGCTCTTGTCCTCGATAAAAAAGGGCGACACATTGGCCGCCCTAGTCTTATCAGATTAACCCGTTAAATTAAGACTCGGTCTCAGCCTCTGCTTTAACTCCAGGCTTACGCTTCAGATGCACTAAGATGAGTGCTATCAGAGATACGGCGCCTACTGCTATGCCCACTGGCTGACTGATCGATTGAGGTAAGCCCAGTCCTATACCTGCAGTCATGATGTAAGACACAGTGACACTGGTTCCACCGATCGCAGGTAGGCTCACTATCCAATGGAAAGCACCTCTGTCGAACAAATACTTGGTGGCGAGCCAAAGCACACTGGTCGACAGCAACATGTTCGAGAAGGCGAAGTATCGCCAGATAAGGGTGAAATCTATCTTAGTCATAAAGTAGGCGATAACCAAAATAGGCACGGCAACGAGGAGACGATTACGAACGTTCTGAGGAATTTTGAAGGCATCAATTATGGTCAATCGCAGCGATCTAAACGCCGTATCCCCAGAAGTGATTGGGAAGACTGCCACGGCAATAATCGCCATTACGCCGCCCGCGACACCAAGGTAGGTGGTCGCCACTTGATTAATCACCATTCCAGGGCCACCCGCATCTAATAATGATTTAAGCTCCATGTAACCACCAGGGAATGCAGCCATACCCGCCAGTGCCCATACACAAGCCACTACGCCTTCGCAGGTCATGGCGCCATAGTAGACAGGACGGACATATTTTTCATTGGTTAGACAGCGGGCCATGATTGGTGCCTGGGTCGAGTGAAAACCACTGATGGCTCCACAAGTAATGGTCACAAATAGCAGCGGCCACACCGGCAATCCATCTGGATTAGGTGCCAATAAGTCATTGTTATAATGGCTATGATCAAAATAGGCGAACAGACTGCCCATCTCAGGCAACTGAGGGGCACTGATCAATAAGGCAACACCAATAGATACCGTCATGACTATCATCAAGAGACCAAATATCGGGTAGAGCTTAGTGATGATCTTATCTATGGGTAACATGGTCGCCAGGAAGTAATAAGCCAAGATCACCAACACCCAGAAGGTATTGTTAGCGAGAATAGTCCCTTCGAAGTAATCTAAGCTACTCAATAACCCTGCCGGGCTCATGATGAACACCACGCCGACGAAGAACAAGAGCATGGCGGTAAAGAGGAGCATCATGCCTTTAGCGTACACATTGAAATAGCGTCCGGCTATCTCGGGTAGGCTCTTACCATCTTCCTTGATGCTGAGCACACCGGAGAAGTAATCATGAACCGCGCCGCCGATGATGTTACCTAACACTATCCATACCAGGGCTATGGGGCCATAAATGGCACCTAAGATGGGGCCAAAAATCGGGCCAACACCGGCAATGTTGAGAAACTGAATTAAGAAAGCTTTTACCGGATGGACTTCGACATAATCGACTCCATCGGCAAAGCGAGTTTGAGGGGTCTTCGCACTTTTGTCGATCCCCGCCTGACGTTCTATAAACGGACTGTAGAACTTATAAGCAAGCGCCAAGGCAGCAAGGCAGATAATGAATAGAAGCATTTTTTGATCATCCATACTTTGTGGGGTTGAGAGTGTCTGCCAGTTGAGACATCAGGTCAAGTAACAAGATGTTATACTAAGGTCTAACTTGATCAGCCTCAAAGCTTGATGTACGGGGGGGAGGGAGGGGACTCGGACAGAAAATTGGCGATGCAAATCAAATGATATAAGCCTCAGTCCTTTAGCTTACTTTTTCATATCTACTCGCTACCTCTATACTCGCTTACTACTCCAGTATTTGTGGATATTTCATCGTTTCCTAGGTTAATTAAATTCACAGGGAATTGATATTCCCTGGAGTCGTTAAACGCGATACCTAGATACAGTCAAACTCCTGAGCCCAAAAAGCAATGAGATGACCCGCTGCGGATTATAAAGCCAGATGGTCAGCATGACCAATTGCGCCTTTAGCGCCGCATTAGACTTTTCTAGCAGTCAGCTTATCTATTGAGGTATTAGCTATTGAAATAAGTCCTATCCGCGTAGTCGTAAAGCCATTGAGGTCGATAGACCACCAGCAAGGTAACAGCCATGCCGTTGAGTAAGACTTCAGGGAAGCCAAGCAAGGGGATCGGTAACAGGTAGTTATCACTGAGAAAATCCCAGTCAATCTCGCTAATGGTCTATATCAAAAAATCCTGCATCGACACGCCCCCTTAAAGCCTATAGGCATAAGAAATCAATTATCTAGTGGCATAGGGTCACTCGCTGCTAGCCAATATATGCCAGCTGAATTTTTATACCCATAATTGAATGCAGATTCAGCTGGTATTCAACTCGTATTGTTATCATAGCAATCGGTATCATTCAGCCGGATATTTTCTTTATTGAGCAGGTATGAGTAAGCAATGGAAACATTTTTAGTGGTTTTTTTGATGATGTATTTCGGCGAGCACAAGCTCAATGAGGAAGAAGTCACGCTCGAACCTGAAACGGTTCAGGTTGAGCAAATTCCAGCAGCCCATTGAGATAGCGCTAACATCTCAGCCAACAACCACAAATGATGACTCTAGTGAATCATCATTTCGGTCACGGCTCACCTTAGGTTACTTCCCCCAAGGGTTGCTTGGGTCTTGAGAAGGCGCGGGCCTATCCGTTTTAGACTGCCTATTTTGCGCGTAGCCCTCTTGAGCCCTAGGCTTATCCTTGCCATAGCGAGGACGCCCCTGCCCCTCGTTACGCTTCATATCCTCATAATCTGCAGTCGCCTTGGCGCGCATCTCGGCAATGAGTTCGATGGTTAACGCTTCAGGCTTACGAGGCACTATACCATCGGCAAAACCACGCTCACGTGGCTTGAGCTCGAATTGAGCCGAGCTTCCCTTAGGCATACGCTTGAAGCGATAAAGATAGAAGCTCTCTACCCGCTCCCTCGCCCACTCAGTCTTCTTAAGAAATTTAAGGCATGCCGCCATATTAGGATTAATATTGAAACACTCTAAACGCAGGGAGGCGTATAAAATCTTCCAATCGTAAAAATCCACTAACTCGCTAAGCATAGTTTCTAAGCCTAAGCCATGTAACGGGTTGTTCTGTTGCTGTTCAATCATGGGGTATCCATTACGCAATTTGGGTATCTAAAAATCCACTCTCAGAGATAGACAAGCATACCAAGAGCCATTCATAGCCTAATAATAACAAGAAACTCAGCCAGACACGCATAACTAAGTGCCTTTTATTATCTTTGATGCTGCGCCAATATATCGATGTCTTTTATTTTTGCTAACAATTTTTACATTGACATTTTTTTTCGATCCCAGAATATGGAGCTGTTTTTTACCCAATATCCCCTCTCGTAAGGAAGAATAACAATGAAAAAATCCTTAATCGCTATCGCATTGGCCAGCACTTTTTTAGCAGGCTGTGGCACATCGACCCTCGATAGCAAAGAAGACACTAGCCAGATCAGCGCAGCTGCTAGCACAACAGCCGAACTCGGTAGCTTCGGTGTCGACCTAACGGCTCGCAATGAAGCGGTCACTCCCGGTGACGACTTCTTTATGTATGCCAGTGGCACCTGGTATGACAACTACATCATGCCTGCCGATAAGACCCGCTATGGTGCATTTACCGGCTTGGCCGAACGCAGCGAAAAGCAGGTAAAAGAGATCATCGATGATATCGCCAGCCGCAGTGACCTAAATACTGAAGAGCAATTGATTGCCGATTTTTATCAGGCATATATGGACACCGATACCATCAACAAACTCGGGCTCAGCCCAATTCAGTCCAGCTTAGATTTAATACGTAACATAGAGTCTATCGACGACTTAACCAGGGTCTTTGGTCATGCCTGGCTCACAGGCACGAGTTCACCGATTTCGGCTGGCATGTGGTTTAATCGCATGGACCCTAATCAGTATGAGATGTCTATCGGCGCCAGCGGCTTAGGTCTGCCCGATCGCGCTTACTACCTCGAAGATAGCGAGCGCTTCGTCAACATCCGCAGCGCCTATGTTGAACATATCGCCCAGATGCTAGCCTTTACCGGTCTAAAAGACGGTAAAGAAAAAGCCGAAGCGATCTTAGCGCTTGAGACTAAGATTGCCGAGGGCCAATGGCCTAGAGAGAAACGTCGTAACCGCGACCTGACCTTAAACCAGGTCAAGCGCGCCGACTTAGCCAAACAGTACCCTGGCTTTAATTGGGATATCTACTTCAGTGAAAAGGGCTACCAGGTTCCTCAGCTCAATATCTCTCAGCCAGAGCCGGTTAACGCCATGATAGCCTTGATCAATAATGAATCTCTGCAGGTATGGCAGGATTACCTGACCTTCCACACCATCAGTCATAATTCGGATTTCTTATCTGAAGATATCAATGCTGCCGACTTTGAGTTTTACGGTAAAACCCTCAATGGACAGCAAGAGCCTCGTCCTCGCTGGAAACGCGCAGTGGCAGAGATGTCGGGCACTCAGTCTCTCGGTTTTGCCATAGGTAAGGTCTATGTGGCTCGCTACTTCCCAGAGTCATCAAAGCAACAGATGGCCGAGTTAGTCGAAAACCTGCGCACCGCACTGGGTCAACGTATCGATGGTCTGGACTGGATGGGCGATGAGACTAAGGTCAACGCTCATAAGAAACTTGCCGCGTTTAACCCTAAAATTGGTTATCCCGACGTATGGCAGGCGTTCGATGGCCTGACAATGACCGACACTGACTTGGTCGGTAACATTCATCACTTACGCCAATTCTTTAATGCTGACAGTGTTGCCAAAGAGCTTAAGAAAACCGACCGCAACCGTTGGGGCATGACACCGCAGCGCGTTAACGCCTACTACAATAGCTCGTTTAACGAGATTGTGTTCCCGGCGGCTATCTTGCAGCCTCCCTTCTTCGACCCCAATGCCGATCCAGCCGTCAACTACGGTGGTATTGGCGCGGTGATCGGTCACGAGATGGGTCATGGATTCGATGACCAAGGTTCAAAGTCAGATGCGAATGGTATTCAGCGTAACTGGTGGACAGATGCAGACCGCGCGGCCTTCGATGCCAAAGCCGATCAACTCGCCGAACAATACAGCAAGTATGAGCCAATCCCCGATAACTTCGTCAATGGCCGTAATAGCCTGGGCGAGAACATAGGTGACGTAGGCGGTTTGTCCATGGCTTATCATGCCTACCAACTCAGCCTCAATGGTAAAGAAGCCCCTGTGATTGACGGTGTTACCGGCGATCAACGCTTCTTCCTTGCCTGGGCACAGGTATGGAAGGAAAAACGTACCGAGCAGAGCATGCTCAACCAACTTCGCGGCGGCACTCATGCACCGGGCCGATACCGTGCTCAGGCACCACGTAACCACGATGCCTGGTATAAGGCCTTCGACGTAAAACCCGGTGATGCACTTTATCTAGCTGAAGAAGATCGTGTGCGGATCTGGTGATAATTTCGAGCCAGACAGTGTCAAGTTGTAAGTAAAAATAATGCCAGTCAGCTCTCTGATTGGCATTTTTTATTTCTTATAAGGCAAGCCAACAAAAAAGTGTTATATCGAGATAATGTTTTTGGGGTTTTAAATAGCGAAATAGCCCAGATATCTATACTAATACTATTAAACAGATAGGTAACAGATAGGAAACAGATAGGAAACAGTATGATTAACGAATATACGCCAGCCAAAGTTTGGGCCATGGATAATGAAAACGGCGGCCAATGGGCCAGCATCAATCGTCCCGATTCAGGCGCCCGACATGAGCAGGCACTGCCTGTTGGTAAACAGCCAATACAGCTGCACTCATTGGCAACACCTAATGGCCAAAAAATCACCATAATGCTGGAAGAATTACTCGCTAAAGGTGTATCAGCAGCCGAGTACGATGCTTATCTGATCAATATCGGTGAAGGCGAGCAGTTCTCCTCAGGCTTTGTCGATATCAACCCCAACTCTAAGATCCCAGCACTCACAGATAACTCAACAGCCGAGTCTATAAGAGTGTTTGAATCGGGCAATATTTTATTGTATCTCGCCGAAAAGTTTGGTTATTTTTTACCGAAAGATATCGCTGCACGTACTGAGGTGATGAATTGGCTTTTCTGGCTACAAGGCTCAGCACCTTATCTTGGTGGTGGATTTGGTCATTTCTATGCTTACGCACCAGAAAAATTCGAATATCCCATCAACCGCTTCGCGATGGAAGCCAAACGCCAACTCGATGTACTTAATAAGCAGCTGGCAAGCAATGAGTTTATCGGCGGAGACACCTACAGTATTGCCGATATAGCAATTTGGCCTTGGTACGGTAATTTAGTACTGGGTAACATCTATGAGGCCGCTGAGTTTCTTGATGTGGCAAGCTATAGCCACCTGCAACGCTGGGCAAAACAGATAGACGAACGCAGCGCGGTTAGGCGCGGCAAAATCGTCAACCGTACCTGGGGCGAAGAGTGGGAGCAGCTGTATGAACGTCATAGCGCATCAGACATAGATGCGGTGCTAAAGAAACAACCTTAACAACGGGCTGTCGACATAGGTTAATATCGGAACAAAGCTTAATGCTTGGCTTTTACACCATTACGAACCATATCTTTGCCCGTGTCGAAGACTTCTTGGGTGATCCAGCGGGCATGAAGCAGTTCGTTATTCATCTGTTTATACTCTTAATTCTGTGTACGAGCGCACACTGTATATGCTGGCTAGTGTAGGACGACTAACTAGCAGTGAAGCCTAGGCTTAATATGTGACATATTTTACCACAATACAAGATTGACGCTCACAGTTAGAGACTGTGAGCACTAAGATTTAAAACATGTTATTGAGCGCGATCCCCAAACCAAAGCGAGTTTGGCTGTGATTATAATCGATCAGGCTATCACCATAACCGTTAAAGAAGGTCACATAGCCTTTCAACTTGCCATATAATGGGGTGGTGAGGTTAACCTGCACCGCACCATTACTGGTTGAAAAATTTTGACGTAATTTTACACTCAGCTCATAATCGCCGAAATCGTAACCCATGCCGTATTCGGCATGTCCCATGTGATCAGCAATATCAGGGTTATCATCGCCGCCGGGGTCTAGTGGGTCAGTTTTAGCATCCTCAGACAAGCGATACCAAGGTCTGATGTACCATACCCAATTCTCTTTCTCAAAAATTAATTCAGCGAAAACCCGATTCCAGGAACGAGATAATGGTACTGAGCGACCATTCGATTGGTGCTCGATACCAAACATGAGGCCAGTATTGCCTTCATAGGGGTGCCAATCTAACGGCATCACATAAAACAGCTCTGGATTGTAATTGGTTTCTCTAAATGGACTGGAAATATCGTCCGCATAAACCTGCCACCAGGCCTCAATGGTAAATGCGCCATAGATCCTATCCCCTTCTACAAATAAAGAATTGTAAGTGAGCGGGAATTTAAGGCTCAACTGAAATTTGGCCTCAACATCCTGTAAGCCATTATCAAAAGCTTGCTCGCTACGGTATGCATCAGGATTAATTTCGTTAGTGGTGTAAACCGGTAAGATATAATTCATTCTATGGGGTGTGAGCACAAACTCAGACTGTTCACTCTGCCTTTCCTGAATAATCCGCTTAGTGAGCACACCAGCTTTGCTTTCCTTACCAAATAACGTGATAGTGTCATCGCGCGCTATAGATACTTGCGCCTCACAAATCCCCCTGATCTCACCGAGCGTCATCTCATCGGTACCGATTTCAACTTGATGAGCAATGCAGTCACTCATTGAAGAAGCTTGGACCTGACTGATGCAGCCTAGTAATAGAGAGGCTATACCTAAAGACTTATAATTAAAACGTGCCAAAATAAATTCCATATCATTGTTGATGGCCGCACTGAATGAATGCACCGCCCACCGAGCAAGGGCTTCAAAAGCGCCTTGTTTCATCCTAGAATTAAGGCGTTAAAAGATAATGAAAACGTTATCGCCATAGTGTACATAGTAAATTAAGTTGCAATACATTCCAACAAATCAACAAATTTTCATCCTTCAGCCCGCTAAATTAAACCCGATTTTTTTATCTATATGGCAAAGCCCCACCTTGCCCTGTATCATACGCGGCAGACTTTTAAGATGAAGACCAACAAGATGAGCAATGCCAACAAACCAGCCACCAATGCGCTGCTAAAACAGGCCCACAACAACATGCCTATGGGTGTGGCCGACAGTTACCGTTACTGGGGTGAAGAAAACACAGTATTCGTTAAAAGCAGCCTGGGCTGCACCATTACCGATGCAGACGATCAAGAATTTATCGATTTTCGCCTCGCTTACGGGCCTATTATCCTGGGCTATCGCGACACCAGAGTCGACCAAGAAGTCATTGCTGCCATCACAGAGCGCGGCACCATCTCAGGCTTCTCAACCGATCTTGATTCTCAGGTGGTCGAACTGATTAAGCAAATGTGTCCCAACATTGAGAAAATGCGTTTTGCCAACTCGGGCACAGAAGCCGTGATTGGTGCGGTACGTACCGCCCGTGGTTTTACCGGACGCAATAAAATTGTGGTGGTTGAAGGCGGTTTTCATGGTTTATACGACGAGATGATGTGGAAATCAGATGTCGATAATTGGGACAGCGAAACCGACGTGGCGCCTAAGATTACCGCCTTCGGTGGCGGTATTCCCGAAGCGAGTCGTGAGCATCTGGAAACTGTGCCTCTCAATGATTTCACGGCCATAGATGACGTCTTTGCTCGTGTCGGCGATGATATCGCGGCCATAGTGATAGAGCCGATTTTAGGCAACTGTGGCAGCATAGCATCGACCCAAGAATACATGCAAAAATTGCGTGATATCTGTGATGCCAATGGCACCTTGCTTATCATGGATGAAGTTAAAACCGGTTTTCGCGTGGCTAAAGGTGGCGCCCAGGAACTCTATGGTATTCACGCCGATCTAACCACATATGCTAAGGCCATGGGCAATGGTTATCCGGTAGCCGCCTTCGGGGGTCGCAAGGAAGTCATGGACGTGATCGGCTGCGGCAAAAATGGCGTCACTCACGGCGGTACTTATACCGCCAACATGATCGCCCTAAGTGCCGCCAAAGCGACGCTGACGATCTTGAATGAAACCAATGCCTACGAGACCATCAATAAAGCCGGCGCCGATATTCAACAAGTATTGTCACGAGTATTTACTAAACACGGTATCGAGCATAAGTTCGCCGGACCGGATGCCATGTTCGGCATTCATTTTGGCAGCCAGGTACCGCATAACTATCGTGACTGGAAGAAAACCGACAGCCAGCTGTATACCGAGTTTGCCCATAACTTGATCAAGAGCGGCATCATGCTGGAGCCTGATTCTCGCGAGCCTTGGTTTATCTGTGAATCCCATCAGGACATAGATCTAGCCAAGCTAGAAGAGATTGCCGATGCCGCCATGGAAAAAGCCATCGCCGATCGCAACTAGGCCTTTAGCTTACAGCAAGCTCAAGGGTGCGAGCCAAGACTAAATATGGCCCGCACCCTCATTCATCATGTCTAATATGAGTCGCGTTATTGGATGGGTATAATTAGCCGACAAGGCATGGTGGATACGTTTGGCCCTCTGGCGTTATCGGCGAGAGACAGCTTCTTTATGAGCATAAAAATGCCGCTAAATTTAACTTAGCGGCATTCTAGTTGAGAGTGATTTTTTCGATTTCGTTATTGCGATTCAGCTGAGTCGCGGACCTTAAATTCCGGCCTTAGTCTGCATAAAATCCAATGATGGTGCGAAGAATGAAGATCCTGTCAGCGCCTGAGTGAAATGCAATAGGTGATCATGATTGCCATTGCCATCACCATGAACCATGCTCTCAAGCATCTTCTCAAAATTACTCGAGTTACGACAGTTTGAGATAAACATCAAACCTTGCTCTTTAACCGAGCCATAGGGCATGCTTTGCCTGAGGATCTCCATTGACTTACCCTCACTGTCTTTTAGATTGACGCGCTTGATATGGCTGGTGAGTGGCTTATCAGCTGATTCATATTCGATATTATCGAGTTTAGTTCTGCCGAAAATATCTTCCTGTTTTTTCTGCGGCAGACGATTCCATTTACTCAGGTTATGAGCAAATTTCTGTACATGAATATAGCTGCCCGATTTAAAAGCAGCATCTTCATCGCCGATCAGGGCGACTTCTTGACGACTACGTCCCTTGGGGTTTTCAGTGCCATCGACGAAACCTGTGAGGTCTCGGCTGTCCATGAAGCGAAAGCCTCGCTCTTCATCGACCAGGTCGATTAAACCTTCGAACATCTGCGAGACTTCATTCGCCACCAGATGCAAGATATCGAAACGATCACAGCGGATATGAACGAAAAGATCATACTCGAGAGCCGGAGCATCCCGATTATCGGCATTCATGGCTGGAAACGGCTTGAGTTGAGCCGGACGGGCAGAAGGATACAGACTATCCCAATAGTTGGCTCCCACAGCCAGAAAACCGTTGAATGCACTATCGGTATATTGATCGGTTAACTCATAAATATATTGCGCCACATTAGCGATACAAGGACGCAGATCTGTTTCTACCCCCTCATTGGCATTAAACATCAAATATATACTGTGCAAATTTCCTTCCGCACACACACCTAACTGTTCACGAGGCATAACCTGATTATCCATCTATCAATTACCTTCTACACTAATTCAATTTCGGCATTAATATCCATAACTTTAGATAATAATGACATTAACTAACGCACACTTAATCACTTTAACGATCACAATTAAGTTAACACAGCTGTCAGCCGGGATCTTCAGAATACGACTAAAGAGTGGGCCTGGGCCTGAAGATGTACCTTCTGACCGGGCATAAGCTGACTCAGCTGACTCTTCACCTCATAAAAATGCTGCGCCACCTGAACCTGATAATGACAAATGTTACCCAGGAAGCGACGTTCTATGATCACCCCAACACCTTGCTCATCGGCGGTGATTTCCAGCTGCTGAGGCCTGATAAGTATCTCACCTCGATAACTCACCGGATGGGATAGTCGCGTGGTACTGGTGAGTAAGCCAATGGGGGTTTCGACGACAAAATCATCTTTAACCGATGCGGAAATATAATTGCCACTGCCTAAAAAGTCCGCGACATATCTATCCTTTGGTGCAGTGTACAGTTCCTCGGCCGTGCCATACTGGACGATATAGCCATCCTTGAACAAGGCTAGTTTGTCGGCGAACACGAAGGCTTCGTCTTTGCTGTGGGTGACAAACACGGCACTGACATTCCTCTGTTTGAGAATATTGCGGATCTCTAACATCATCTCGCCGCGAACCTTGGCATCGATATTAGAGAAAGGCTCATCGAGGAGTAATAGCTCGGGCTCATAGGCTAGGGCTCTGGCGATCGAGACCCTCTGCTGTTGGCCACCTGAGAGCTCATGGGGATAACGCTTAGCCAGCCCCTCGAGCTTAACGAGTTCGAGCATCTCATCGAGCCTGGCGACTCTTGCAGCCTTATCTAAATCTTTAACCCCGAACAAAATATTATCGGCAACGTTAAGATGTGGAAACAATGCATAATCCTGAAAGATCATCCCCACACCTCTTTGTTCACTCGGGGTGAACACATTCGCTCCGGTCAAGATCTCACCATTGATGCTAATTTCACCTTGGCTCACGGCTTGTAATCCGGCGATGGCCCTTAACAAGGTCGTCTTACCACAGCCACTGGGACCCAGAAGCGCAGCGATCTCGCCTTTTTCTAGGGTTAAATCTAACCCTTTCAATACCTGCTGACCTTGATAGTCACTGTGCACGCCTCGAATACTTAATGTCGACATCTTTTCTTTGCTCCAGCAGAAGTTAAATTCATTAAACCCAAGAGGAATAACAATGAGATCAATCGTTAGCTTTCTTGCTCTAAAGAGCGATTTAAATAAATAAGCGGCACCAAGCCAACCAGCACGATAACAATAGCCGCGAGTGCACCATGCTCGAGTTGCTCGTCGGAGACGAACTGAAATACATAGGTCGCTAAGTTTTCAAAACCCACGGGACGGAGTAATAAGGCCGCGGGTAACTCCTTCATACACTCGATAAACACCAGCAATAACCCAGCGAAGATCCCCTTGCGCAATAACGGCATATGAACTCGCCACAGCAAGGCTTTAGGCTTGAGCCCCATAGTGATCGCCGCCATGTCCAGTGACGGTGAGATGCGTTTGTAACTATTCTCAACACTGCCGATGGCGATGGCCGAAAAGCGAATGCAGAAGGCAAAAATAATGATAAACACACTACCAGTAAAGACGAGTCCCGGTCCTGCTTGACCAAAATATTCATAGAGATCATTGACGGCAAAATCCAGCATGGTGAATGGCACCAAAATACCTATGGCCAGCACAGTCCCCGGAAGTGCATAACCCGTCGATGCGAGCCGAGAAGGTAAGATATCTGACACTCTAGGGCTAATTCTTCGAATGAATATCAAGAGTACGCCGATAAATACCGTGATAACACTGACAATCGCGGCGATATAGAGGCTGTTGAAGCTGTATTGCCAAAAAGCAGCATGCCAACTTTCATCGAAATAATCCCAGGCATATTGCAATAAAATAACAAATGGCAGCAGGAACGAAAACAAGAGTAGCAGGCTACAATAAGTCGTGGCCAAGCCGGATTTGAAGCCCTTAAGCTTAGATACTGAGCTTTCATTGGGTCCCGATTGTTTCTGAAATAACTGCTGTCTCCTGCGGGCAAACCGTTCGAAACCTATCATGGAAAAGACCACTAATAGCATGATCGCAGACAGCTTGGCCGCAGCCGACAAGCTGCCATAACCCAGCCAGGTATCGTACACTGCCGTCGTTAGCGTAGGTACGGCAAAATAACTCACGGTAGCAAAATCAGCCGCCGTCTCCATCGCCACCAACGATGCGCCTACCGCCAAGGCAGGCCTCGCCATTGGCAGACTCAGGCGCCAGAAACTCTGCCAAGGACCACAGCCCATGACTCTCGAAGCATGTTGCAGACTAGATGATTGCTCCATAAAGGCCGTTCTGGCTAGGAGGTAAATATAGGGAAATAGCACTAGGGCAAGCACCAGGGAGGCGCCCCCTAAGCTTCTGATCTCGGGGAAGTAATAATCGCTCGGGGATTGCCAATCAAACCACAGACGCAGAATCTTTTGCACCGGACCGGCATAATCCAATAGATCCGTATAGACATACGCCACCACATAGGCCGGCATAGCTAAGGGGAGCAGCAAAGCCCACTGAAACATTTTCCGCCCGGGGAATTGACACTTAGCCACCAGCCAGGCGGCAGGCGTCGCAATCAGCAAGGCACAGATACAGACACCGAGCATGAGTAAAATAGTATTGCTGATATAAGTAGGCAGCACGGTATTAAAAAGATGGCTAAACACATCCTCATCGGGAACGAAGGCCTGGGCTATGATAGCCAGCAGTGGCAGTATGATTATCGCCGCGATGAGGTAGCCGGCGAAAGACCAAGTTCTGGATAAACCTAAAATCATTGATGGGTCCACTTTGTTTGACGGGCTATTATTCCCGACCAAGCTAAATTTAAGCTTAAATGAGCAGGATTATAACTGACTAACAAGGCTAAGCATGACGCAAAACAAAAATAGCCTTCAATTGAAGGCTATTTCATATTCAAGCATATTCGTTATAGATCGAATTTAACTTCGTCCAATAATCTGACAGCCGCGTTGTGATACTCGGCAAGCTTAAATATAGGCAGCTCATCGGCCTTAAACTCGCCCCATGATGCCACTAAGTCAGACGGCTTAACATCGGCTTTCACCGGATATTCCATATTGATCTCGGCGTAGTTCTTCTGCGCGGCAGTACCCGATAGGTACTCCATCAATTTAATCGCATTATCCTTATGCTTAGTATGCTTAGCCAGCGCCATCCCGGAGACATTGATATGTGCACCACGATTATCTTGATTCGGGAAGTTAATCTCAACCGCCTCGGCCCAAGGTGCTTGCTTAGGATCCTGAAGCATCTTGCCTAGATAATAACTATTGCCTATGGCGATATCACACAAGCCCTCTTTAACCGCCTTGACCTGACTTCTATCATTACCTTGAGGCTTACGTGCAAGGTTGGCCTTCCAGCCCTCAAGCCAGGTCTTGGCTTGAGCCTCACCATGCTGAGCGATCATAGAGGCCACCAGCGAGATATTGTAAGGGTGCTTACCACTACGGGTACAGATCTTGCCTTTGTACTTAGGATCGGCAAGATCTTCATAATCGATATCCAGTTTACCCAGTCTATCTTTCGATGAGTAAATGTTACGCACTCTCATGGTCAAGGCATACCAATTATCTTCCTGGGAGCGATACTTAGCAGGAATGTTCGCCTTCAGCAGCTCACTATTCACTGGGATAAGCAGATTCTTGTCGGCAAGTTCCATCAAACGAGAGAAGTCAGAAGTCAGTACCACATCGGCAGGAGATAAACGGCCTTCACGCATCATGCGCTCGGCTATCCCCTTCTCGGAGAAAACCACATCCACCTCGATGCCAGTTTCTTTAGTGAAGTTAGCTAAGATAGGCTCAACCAGAAATGCCTGACGGTATGAGTAAACAGTCAACTTCTCAGCCGCATTCGCTGCCGAAGCGACACAAACCAAGCCTAAAATGGCCATACTTCTTGCTATTTTCATCTAAAAACATCCCTCTACAACACGTCGATGTGAACACTATAATGATAATTATTATCAATCGCAGTAAGGGTAATAAATCCTGACACTTTCGGCAAGTCATATAAGGGGGAATGTGTCTAAAATGAGATGTTTATCAACTTATTATGCCTGCTGCCCACAAGCTTAAAATTAACTTAAAATTAGCTTAACCTAAGATGAATGCTTGTTCGAGGCGCCCAGTCCATCTATGTTGTCGGCTAGCGTATAGCTGGCCTTCACCTAACTCGCTGTCTAAGAAACATAAAATGACCTCGCTACCGAATGGAAGAGTTTCATTTGATTGCCATTTCTGCTATTTAGAAATGCACTAAAATACACGGGGCTATCACCAATATTTTTCTACCGTTATCTGGCCCGGCGCACGTCTCAGGTTCTTGGCCAAGCCCATATCGAGCAAGATTTTATTGGTATCAGATATCATATCCGGATTACCGCAAAGCATGACTTGTGAATCCTGCGCCGAGATCTCGACTCCAACTATTTTTTGTATCTCAGCACTTTGAATCCCAGTCGAAATACGGCTCTGTATTGCGCCGGGCATGGTTTCCCGTGTAACCGAAAAGACGAGTTTAAATTGATTAGGATAACGTCGTTCAAGCCGTAACAGCTGCTCCTTGTAAGCCAGATCTTCCGCCAACCTCACCCCATAAACAAGGACCACAGTTTCAAACCGATTCCAAGGCTCATCCGTTTCCAGCATAGAGATAAAGGGGCCCACGGCCGTCCCCGTTGCGAGTAACCACAACTGCTTACCTTCGAACGCACTTGTGGGGATCTCCTCTAAGGTCATAAAACCAGAGGCTTTAGGTGAGACATCGAGTTTATCACCCACCTTGAGTTGCTGCAGGTTAGGAGAGAGTTGACCGTCTTCGACCGACACTGCCAATACCTCTATGATGTCGCCGCCTGGCGGGTTAACAATTGAATAGGCCCTGCCCACACGCTTATCGCCTATGGCCTGACTAAGTTTGATAAATTGACCGGCAATAAAAGGCTGAATATCGGCTCTTATCTGCAATGAAAATAGTTTGTCATTCCAATCGATGCGCCCTACTACTTCACCTTTAATCCACATGCATAGCTCCAGCTAAAAATTCAACTAATTGATCTGTAGCATAAAGCTACACGCTTATCTAATAATTAAACATAATATCGCGATACACTAATATCAGAGACTCATCACCGGACTTAAGATTAACCTCCTGCTGCGCCGAGATGATCGCCGTATTCATCGAGTGTTTACTGACGGCATATGCCGAGTTATTGCTAGCGACTCTAGATACGTTTTTACCATGATTATCTGTCGGATCAGATTTATCGCGGGCGACTCGGGACACCTAGGTCCCATGGGTGTGTATTTCCATGACGGCCTCTTAAGATGATATCTCTACTTAACCACTACCGGCTAAAATTCGACCAGCTTTAGTATTAATCTATCCATTACTGTTTTATTGTTATACATTTCGCTAATGTAACGGCAAATCTTCAATAAATAACATCATGATGAGATTGATAACCCTAATTTTGGCCCTTAGCCTGACATTATCCCTTAGCGCCAATGCCACAGAGCTCCATAGCCAAGAGCTATTAGGAGTGAGTAAAACCTTGGTATTAGTCAGGCATGCGGAAAAATCGGCCGGCGAAGATAACGATCCTAGCCTTAGCCAGGCGGGGAAAATAAGAGCCGAGGGACTCGTGCATAAACTGAAAAACTACCGCTTCAGTCAATTACTGGCCTCGCCCTTCAAACGGACTCAGGCAACCTTACAGCCCATTAGTGAAGCCCTTGGCATTCCAATCACGGTGATTGAGGTAAAATCTGGTCTAGAGGCCCATATAACCGCGACGATTAACACCGTCGAGGCACGAGCTGGCGATGTGCTAATTGCTGGACACTCTAACACCCTACCTAGGATAATCGCAGCTTTTGGCGGGCCCAAGATTGATGACCTAGATGAGCATCAATACTCGAATATCTATGAGCTTAAGATATACAGCTCAGGACGAGTTGAGTTTACACAGCTAGAATAGAATCAAAATCAGAGGAATTTCGTGAGGAAGCTAAGCCTTTGCAAGGCTAGCCATAGGTCGAATAGCCTTATTTCGTGATTTATATAACAATCTACACTGGATATTTATTGGTTCTTACGGCAGAATTCCGCTCTCTAAGAGACCAACAACGCAAATCACAGGGAGACTTAAGTTGAACTCAGAATATGAGAGCCAAAAACCATCGACCAAGGAACGTGCACTCAATTGCAATAACTGTGATCGTTTGACTGTAATCGAAGGCGAGTCTGTCTGTTTTCGTCAGGGAGAGGTTATCAGCCTGAGCCTATTCGATCCTCTCAATAAAGCGAATCAAAACTTGCCTCATATTGCTTGCGATGGCTGGAAAGCGGGTTAAACTGACACGCTCTCCCATTATCTGAGTCGACAAATAAGCATCAAATAAGTTACCCGGCCATCATACCTGCATAATCATTAGCAGAGAATTTAGTCTCTCTAATCAAGCCGTGAACTTCCATACTAGGATTCAATTTAGCAAGACTCAGACCACGAGTCGTGACTCTCATTCCTGATGTCAGCTCAAGGTAGAGATTAAACAGCTCATCTTGTTCTAGGCCACGCTTCTTAAGCGTCGCCATTATCGCTAACCAATCGGTATCGACAACACTGTCCTGACTTTCAATGTTTACCTGTAAAGGAATATTCTTCATCGTTATCATCTCACCCTAATTGTTTCCAGTTTATATGCCAATTATACAAACTAAACCTGAACTAACACTGAACTATTAACCAAGTATATGCATTTATATTAACTAATATTGAATATTCTACAGCATGTCCCGTCAGACTGTAGATTTATATTCACCATATTCATTCCAATAACATCAATTTTGAATGTTCCATAACTTGGCATATAGACCATCATTGGCTAACAGTGACTCATGGTTACCCGTTTCGACAATTTGCCCTTGGCTCAACACCAGAATTTGGTCCGCATCGACAACGGTAGAGAGTCTATGGGCGATCACTAAGCTGGTGTGCCCTTTAGCCACCTCTTTGAGTGCATTTAATATCGCCTGTTCCGATTGGCTATCTAGTGAAGATGTCGCTTCATCGAACACCAAAATAGGCGAGCCCTTTAGAATAGCCCTGGCGATAGCAACCCTCTGTTTCTCCCCACCTGATAACTTCAAGCCTCTCTCGCCCACTGGGGTATTCCAACCTTCGGGCAAGGTATCAATGAAATGAGACAGGTGTGCCATGTTAATGACCTGGAGGATCTCCTCGTCAGTGGCATCGGGACGACCATAGCGAATATTCTCTAGCAGTGAGTCGTTAAACAACACGGTATCTTGTGGGACTATGGCGATAGCCTGACGAAGTGCATCTTGAGTCAAGTTGTTAATATTGACGCCATCTAAGCTAATACAGCCGGTTTCGACATCATAGAAACGAAACAGCAATTTAACGATAGTAGACTTACCCGCCCCACTATCCCCTACGATAGCGACTTTCTGTCCGGGAAGAATGGTGAAATTCACATCTTTCAGAATTTGACGGGTATTATAGCTGAAGCTAACAGACTCGAACTTCAACTCACCTAATCCCAAACAGACCTCTTGGGCACCTTTTTTATCCTGAATGAGAGGAACCCGTTTCAGCAGGCCGAACATTCTCTCTATATTGGCTAGGGCGCCACGTATCTCCCGATACACGAAGCCCAAGAAATTGAGTGGGATAAAAAGCTGCATCATAAAGGCATTAACCAGCACAAAATCACCTATGGTCATCACGCCTTGCACCACATTATAGGCGGCGAGTGCCAGCATCATAGTCATCGCCACCGAAATAATCAGCGCTTGACCTATATTGAGGGCAAACAGTGACAGACGATTTTTCCGTTTTGCATACTCCCACTCTTCTAATGCTTCATCGTAACGTCGCGCCTCAAAGGCTTCATTATTAAAATACTTAACCGTTTCATAATTAAGCAGGCTATCGATGGCACGAGTATTAGAGTGTGAATCCGCCTTAGCGGCTTCACGCACATACTCGGTACGCCATTCAGTTGCGAGTACAGAAAACAGCCCATAAGCCAAGACTGACCCCAAGGTGATTGCCGCAAATTCGATACCATAATTATAAAAAAAGATGCCGACGACTAAGGCTATTTCTAATAGCGTAGGCACGATATTAAACACCATGAAACGCATCAGAAAGTTGATGCCACTGGTGCCTCTTTCTATGTCCCGGGACAAACCTCCGGTTTTTCGCTGCAGATGAAATTCTAAGTCCAGACGATGGAGATGCTCAAAAACATTGAGCCCTAGCCTTCTGATGGCCCGCTCGGTCACACGACCGAATAAGGTGTCTCTGACCTCTGAAATCAAGGTATTAAGCAGCCTGAGTCCACCATAGGCAACGACCAAGGCGATAGGTACACTGAGCAACTGCTCAGGTGATGCCGTACTTAACCCGTCCACCAGAGACTTTAATATGAAGGGAAGAGAGACGCTGGCTAACTTTGCAATAACCAAACATAATAAGGCCAGAATCACCCTCTGTTTAAACTCTAACAGGTAGGGCCAAATTAGCTTTAATACATGGAGATTTAATTTATCAATCGGTCCATCGAAATAAACAGAGGGTCGCATTTATTATCAATCCTAATACAAGTTAAGCATCGCAGGAGTCCTAGGCTATTTGCCAATAACTAAAGACCTTATTTTTAGCCATGTAAACGTTAGCTTACAGCATAAGCTGCTAAAACTTGTTCGCTCTACACATAAGTATCGTCTTTTATTCCGCAGAGTAACGGCTAATTTCTGAGTTTGCAGCCAAATAAACCTTCAATCGGCTGACTCCCGCCCGCAAGAAGTAACGCTTTCGACTTACATTTCGCCACACTTAATAGTACAAAGGAACTAGGCGGTACAATTATTTTAAAAAAATCGTTAAATAACGGTACTTCTTGTTAAACACGATAAAGTAATTTGATATTCTTTTTTAACGCAGACCAAGTAAGGGAAGCGACCAGCCCTTAATAAGCGATTTTAAAGGAAATACACATGCAGGGTTCACCCAAAGTTCAATATCCGCCGTTGCCACTCATCCAGACCTGGATATGGATGATGACCCGATCCGGAGACTCAGACATTCAACAACAAGGCCAAAATAATCTTATCGCTTCATTCGGAAGCCTAGCAAAAGCCAATGAATATCTGCTCAATCAAAATCAAGGTTAATCCATTCTAGGTTAAGATTAACGGTGTTAACGTCCTACTGAACACACAAATCCCCTCTTTCGCTATCCCTGCGATCACGGATAAATACTTCCATGGACAAAAAAGGAGACCTAGGTCTCCTTTTTTGTCGCTGTATCTATCAAGCTAACAAGCCGAGCGGCGAGCAATAATGCTCTGATTTAGCGTCGCTAAAATTGACTCTGTATCATCCCAGCCAATGCAAGCATCGGTAATACTCTGGCCATAACACAGAGCTTGACCTGCAACATAATCTTGACGGCCTTCGATGAGGTTACTCTCGATCATGACACCAAATATCCCATAATTACCTTTAGAGACTTGAGCTGCCACATCTTCTCCTACCAGCAATTGGCGCTTAAACTGCTTGGAGCTATTGGCATGGCTGAAATCGACCATGATATTAATGTCTAATCCGGCCTTCTCTAGTTGCTCACCGATGGCACTCACATGCTCCTTGCTATAATTAGGCTCCTTACCACCTCGTAGGATGATGTGGCAGTCCGAATTACCCTTGGTCTCGACGATGGCCGAGTGACCGAACTTGGTCACAGATAAGAAGTGATGAGGCGCACTCGCCGCACCTATGGCGTCGATGGCAACTTTAATGGTGCCATCGGTACCATTCTTAAAACCTACCGGAGATGAGAGACCCGAAGCCAGTTCACGATGTACTTGTGATTCTGTGGTTCTCGCGCCAATCGCTCCCCAACACATAAGATCGGCAACATATTGTGGGGTGATCATATCGAGAAACTCACCCGCCGTAGGTATGCCAAGATCGTTGAGATCCAGCAGTAATTTACGTGCGGTTCTCAGCCCATCGTTTAGCCTGAAGCTATTGTCCATAAATGGATCGTTAATCAGCCCCTTCCAACCCACTGTGGTGCGGGGCTTTTCGAAGTAGACTCGCATCACTATTTCTAACTGATCCTTGTATTGCTCACGCAGTTTCACTAAACGCTCACCATACTCTAGCGCAGCCTTAGGATCATGGATTGAACAGGGACCTATGACAACCAATAGGCGGTCATCATTTTTCTTCAAGATCTGATGGATGTTTTCGCGTGCATTAAAAACGGTAGCCGATGCATTCTCAGTCGCCGGAAATCGCTCAAATATTGCAATTGGTGGCAGTAATTCTTTGATCTTGTTAATTCGAACGTCATCATTTTTGTAATACATGTAATAAACTCACTCCGGCTATCGTTAAAACAGACTTATCTCAATTGCGCTACTAAGTTCAATTTATCCAGTATTGCCCCGTAATGCAACAAGATATAGTAACGAACAAAAAATAATAACCAACATATTGTTATATAAAGATAAAAATCAAACTCATTTAAAATTAAAGATAAGGGTAGCCGCCATTAAACCCCAAAACAAATACAATAAAACCCTGTATTTTATTGTATTTAAGAATCATTCAGGGGCAAGTAAGCATATCTGTGAGCTAACGTAGTGAAAGCTAAGCTACAGGTAGAAATGTGTTGCAGTAAAAATTTATATTGGCTGGAATTCAACCTTAGCTTTAGTCAAGCTGGACAAATTGGGCAATAACCACGACTAAAACTCTTTTCGCTATTCATTGAAATAATTTCAAACACCTGTCAGTTGAATTCACCTAGCCAAGCCGTTCAATGGCTAGCATGCAATAAATGTTTAAAACAAAGTACCCAAGCTGTTACATTGACTAGTACTAATGTACTAGCCCTACTCCTTGATTGTTTGATTATCAACCACTAGGTTAACTAAGAGGTCGGACATCAGACCTCATACCTGATTAACATACTAAAAAGAGATAACCCAATGAAAATCTATTACAAGCTAATACTCTTGGGCCTGTTTATATCCAGCCCACTAATATTCAGCCCACTCAGCTATGGCGCCAGCGGCATAGTATTTATCCATGGCACAGGTAATCAAACCGATGCCGAAACTGATTATTGGTCCCGGGAATTTATCGACTCCGTTAGACAAGGCCTACCCGAGCCCGCTAACTATCAAGTGATCAACTGTGATTTCGATCAATACATGTGGGACGAAGCCGCCGCCGGTTGTTTGGTCAGTCAGCTGCACACATTTATTCAGCATAAGGATATCGATGATCTAGTCATGCTCACCCACTCTCATGGTGGCAATATTGTCAGGTGGGTTTTATCTAATCCCACCTGGGATGGCCGCTATATCGACATAGTCAATGCCACCAGCCGAGTCATTGCCCTGGCTCCCTCTAGTGGCGGTACCCCATTAGCCGATGCGGTGAATCAAGGCAGTGTGTTTGAAGCGACGTTAGGCTGGCTCTTAGGCTATGGCAGTGACGCAGTCAAGCAACAACAAGTCAGTTGGATGAGCTACTACAACAGCACCTGGCTTAACGGGACTCAGGATCGTCCGACTCTGGGCAAGCCATTCGAAGTGGTGGTGGGCTCGGATGTTGATTCGGCGATCTGGGACGCTGACAGCTACTGTGCGGGCTACCAATATCAAGTCGCGCTCGAAACCACACAGAACTGGTTAGATGATTGCTCCGACGGATTCTTAGAGTGCAGTTCACAGAGTGCTGCCGGCACTGTTTGGTTTACCGATAAGCAGAAAACGGCTGGAAGTGAACCCCTGAGTCACCAGCAAAGCAGGCGAGCCTGCTTCAATCTAGACATCTTGATCCGCAACTATATATAGGAGTCAAACATGAAAATTTTCCCATTAGTCTTGGTGACATTATCGATAATGCCCCTCCTGACAGCCTGTCAGGATGAAACAGCTACACCGGCTGCCGATACTCAAGCTCAGAGCTTCACGCAGGCATCATTATCTGCGCCTCAGCAGGGGGACTTCAGTGTCACTGACGTCACCGAGCCACAACTGCCGCCGATTAACACTAGCAGAGATTCCTTGAGCTTTATCAGTGTGCCTGCTAATACATTTATCATAAGCCCACCAGCAGAATCACACTCAAGTAGCAGTGATGAATATTGGACCACAGTCACAGGCACCGAGTTAAATAGAGGCGTGAGTCTATCCATCAGTCAAGCCTCCAGCGTTATTCGCATCTCACCCAGAGCGGACACGAGTTCAGGCACCTTGATGCATAGCCAGGCTATCTCACCCGATAAGATCCAACTGATAAACCTGGATAACAAATCGAGTGCCAGCAAGTCTTCATCCAATATTCATTCTCTGGCGGATCCTCAAGCCTTAGCGACAGCCGGCCTCACCGATGATTCCAGCGCCCTTACCATGTCTTCCAGCGCTAAGCCTGGTAAATACTTACTCAAGGTGTCAGTCCCCTTAGCCGCTAAGTCCAGTTATCTGGTGAATGTGAAGGAGAAGCACTCACCCTACCAACTCAAACTCACCAGTAAATTCAGGGTATCGAGCCAAGCCCGCAGTCTGGATTTTAATGTTTCACTGACCAATAGCGATCAAGCACTCAGGCCCACGGCGAGCTTAAAGCACGCAGACGCTAGTTATCAGACTCTCAAGCTTGTGTCTAATAATGGCCAGTGGCAGGCACAACTAGCCGACACCTTAGCCATGCCGAGCAGCAATCAGGGCTTGAGTGAAATTCAAATTGACATAAAGGCTCGCGTTAACGGCATCGAGGTCATCAGAACCGTTAAAACCGCCTTCAAACAATTCGTGCCCTCGGCTAAAATCCAGCAGCAAGTGAACACTCGTTGGCGCGAAGGCATTCCGCTTCGCATAGATTTCACCTTAGATATCGCCGAGGAGGGGCGCTTCGCCCTCTCGGGTTACCTGACAGGTAGGGATGCCTCAGGTCAAGATAAGATGATATTAAAAACCGAGTCGGCCAATTGGCTTACCTTAGATGATTCAGCCATGTCACTGAAATTAGATCCGCAATTAATCCAGGAGTCTGGGCTGAGCGCGCCCTTCAAGTTAATGGGCTTGGAGCTTAAAGATCAGGGACAGATGGCCAGGCTGAGTTATCAGCAAGAGGCCCTGATACTCCAACAATAGTCACTGGGGCGATAATGACTGGATAACGCATTCATTATCTATAAAAAGCACTCATAGGAGTGCTTTTCTGTCTCAACCGATGAAATTAGTGGTTTTTCATCGCGTGTAACTTAGCTTGATAGCGAATTTGGTTATTCTCATCTTGAGTAAGACTCAGGGCTTTCTCCATATTCTTCTTTGCCAGACGTTCATCCCAGTGGCCCAATAAGCCCGAGACAGGCCAAAGTAAAATTCGTGACGATAATCAGCCTTATCTACCGCTCTCTTGTACCAGAGTAATGCATCTTGAAGTAGTAACACAGCAATTGCGCACGGGACTTTCACCATAGGTCTCTAGCCTTAAGTTTCGATATCCTTGGTGTAGCTTATGTCATGATGACACATTACGCATAAACAAAAGTTACAAGCAGTTAACCAGGCCCTTGTTTTTAACAGCGAGATCACTTAATAACTTGGTCAGCCTGTTCGCCAACCGCATCCACCTGAATGTAGACATCGCGATCTTGATACTGATAAGGCCGATAAAATAAGCCTTGGCAGGCATAATAAGTGTAGGGTCTAGCCAGCAAGATACATCCAGTGGGCAGCGCTTGTAAGATCTGGATCTGTTGCTGCATTCTCAGGGCTTGTTGCCATTGATGATCCCGTAAGACCTGATCTCTCACGGCAAAGGCATCGAATGGCTCGCTGGACTTACGGACCACGACTTGTCCACCATGGCTTAGCGCCGACAAGCATAGTGCCCCTAAGGTGAAAAACGCTAGACTCGCCTTAGTAAGACACTTGAAAAATATCATCTCTGGCCTCCATTCATGATTGCACATCTGCCCTAATAAACATGATACAAAAAAACAGGGCATTATGCCCTGTTTGATTTATTACCAGTCACGCTTGCAAGTTAAGACTCTTGCCTGTTAACGAGCACTCTTGACTGACACGAACTCAGGGTAGGCATCTATGCCACAATCTGCCGCATCCATCCCCTTATATTCATCCTCTTCGCTAACACGGATCCCCATGGTCAACTTAAGTAGATACCAGACCACAAAAGAGGCTGAGAATACCCAGATGAAGATGACGCCGGCCCCATAGAGTTGACCTAACACGGTCGCATCGGCATTAGACAATGGCACCAACATGAGACCGAAGAAACCTGCCACACCGTGAACCGAAATAGCCCCCACGGGATCATCGATCTTTAGCCTATCTAACGCCACAATGGAGAAGATGACTAGGCCACCGGCAATCAGGCCTATCACGGCCGCAAAGGCGATAGAAGGTGATAAGGGATCGGCAGTGATAGCCACTAGTCCGGCTAACGCGCCATTGAGTATCATGGTCAGATCTGCCTTTCCCCACACCAGCTTACAGACGACGAGTGCCGACACTGCGCCAAATGCCGCCGCTGAGTTGGTATTAAGGAAAATTTTAGCCACCGCGGTGGCGTTTTCAACATCGGATACCAGTAACTGCGAGCCACCGTTAAAGCCAAACCACCCCATCCACAGAATAAACATACCTAAGGTCGCCATAGGTAAGTTTGAACCCGGGATTGGGTTTACTTGGCCATTGGGACCATATTTCCCCTTACGAGCACCCAACAAGAGCACGCCGGCAATCGCGGCAGCCGCACCCGCCATATGAACGATACCACTACCGGCAAAATCGACAAATCCAGCCTCAGACAGGAAGCCGCCACCCCAGGTCCAATACCCCGCAACGGGATAAATAAAACCAGTCATCACCACAGAGAAAGCCAAGAAAGCCCAAAGTTTCATGCGCTCGGCCACCGCACCGGAAACGATGGACATGGCGGTAGCGACAAACACCACCTGGAAGAAGAAATCTGACTCGAGCGCATGATCTGCATCATCGGCCTGACTACCGATAAAGGTACCGAAAGAAGGTAGCCAGCCGCCTTCACCATTATCGACATACATGATGTTATATCCCAGGATCAGATACATCACGCAGGCAATCGAATACAGACACACATTCTTGGTGAGAATTTCTGTGGTGTTCTTGGAGCGTACGAGTCCAGCCTCCAGCATTGCAAAACCAGCCGCCATCCACATGACTAACGCACCTGAAATCAAGAAGTAAAAGGTATCCAGAGCGAACCTTAACTCAGACACTGTCACGCCTAATTTGGCTAAATCTTCCATCACGTTTCTCCCTTTATAATGCTTCGCTATCGGTCTCGCCCGTACGGATACGGATAACCTGCTCTAGGTCGGTGACAAATATTTTGCCATCTCCAATCTTGCCGGTACGGGCAGCATTGGTAATCGATTCAATTAACAAGTCCAGGTTTTCGGCCTTGGTCGCAATGTCTATTTTAACTTTAGGAAGGAAGTCCACCTGATACTCGGCGCCTCGATACAACTCGGTATGCCCTTTCTGACGACCGAAACCTTTCACTTCGGTGACGGTCATCCCCTCTATACCCACGCCAGCTATCGCTTCGCGGACATCGTCCAATTTGAACGGTTTAATGATAGCGCTGACCAGTTTCATGCTGACCTCCAAGGTATTTTGGTTATTTATTTCTAATGTTACCTATTCAATCATTAGGCCAAGTCAACAAACCATTAACTTTTAATGAGTTAATAAATAACAGGTAAATATCATCGAATACAAATGCACCAAACGAGTGCAAATATTCACCGCGCGCACAAATATAGCGCAGGCAAATACTCGGGCCGACCATGGCGCTAGCTAGCCTGCAACGTGAGTTGAATTTGATAAATCTAGGAGGTAATAAACATTAGATGACTAGGAGACGGATGTAATAGGGGGAGTTTTTGAGTTTAAAATAGGGATTTTGAAATAGGGATTTTGAAATAGAGGTTTTACATGACTTGATGCTAATGACACCTTACTGCTTACAGTAAGGCGTCCAATTTAGGGTCACATCAAGCTTATAGCCTAAGACTATTCTTAGATTTATTTTCTAATAAAATAAATCGCTACAGCACTGAATATCAGTGCCGGCATCACGGCACCGAGGATGGCGGGCAAGCCATAGACCAGAGTCAGAGGTCCGAAAATTTCACTGCTGATATAGAAGGTGAAACCAGCGATAACGCCCAACAATACACGAGCTCCCATGGTCACGGTTCTCAAGGGACCAAACACGAATGAGAGCGCCACCAGCATCATCACGGCAACGGTAACGGGCTGCATGACTTTACGCCATAGCGCCAACTCATAACGGCCAGAATTTTGGTTGTTCGCCTCGAGATAGTCCAGATAGCCCAGCAAGCCTTGAATAGAGAGAGATTCGGGCTTAACCGAGACAACGCTCAACTTATCTGGTGTCAGCGTCGAATCCCAGCGATACAGGGTCAGGTCGGTCAGTGTCACCTTGTCCTTGGTCAAATCTGTTTGCCTGACATCGATAAGACGCCAGTGATCATTTGAGTAGACGCCGCGCTCGGCATGGATAGTCTTCACTAAGGTCAAGGTGCTATCAAACTCATACAAGGTAATATTACGCAGGCTGTTGATGTTTTCCACTTCGCCAATATTGACGAACAGATCGCCATCTTTTGCCCAGATCCCACGACTCGATTTGATCAGACTGCCACCGGACACCTTGAATGCTTGCAGTTCATTAGCACGCCTTTCTGCGGCGGGTGCTCCCCACTCACCGAGCACCATGATCATCAGCATGAGTGGCACGGCAGTCTTCATCGCCGACAGAGTGATTTGAAAACGAGACAAGCCAGAAGATTGCATCACCACGAGTTCCGATCCCGATGCCAGCATGCCCATGCCGATCAAGGCGCCGAGCAATACCGCCATAGGGAAGAACATCTCGATATCTCGAGGAATAAGAAACAGTACATAGATGCCTGCATCTAGCATGGTATAGTCGCCACGGCCAACGACGCGGAGCTGATCCACCCACTTGATGATGCCGGATAGACCGGTGAGAATAAGCAAACACAGAGCCGAGCTACTGACTAAGGTTCTGGCAATATATAAGTCTAATATTTTCACGCTTTGGCCCTCTTGCGCTTAAATATCCCGCTCAATTTCGCACCGGAAGGACGCTCTTTACCTAAGAGCAGTATCCCCATGCAGAGGGCGGATGCATGTATCCACCACATCCCTAGGTACTCAGGTACCACCCCGTCTTCCAAGGCTTTTCGCCCAGCAATCATCAGACCAAAATAACCCAGATAGAGTAAAATAGCCGGGAACATCTTGGCGAACTTACCCTGACGCACATTAACCCTGGCCATAGGCACGGCAATAAGGGTCATTAAGGGGATCGCCAGAGGAATGGCCAGGCGCCAATGAAATTCAGCCGTTGCCGCGGGGCCCTCTATCGCCATCAACTCATTGATAGGCATGGCGGAGAGCTTACGGCGGCGTTCATCCACCGCTTGCTCCTTGATCTGCATCTGGTAGCTACCGAACTCGATGATCTGAAAATCCACTTGCTTAGGCGTCGATTTATATTGCACACCATCACTCAGTTGCAAGCGCTGGCCACCGGTTTCATCCTCGATGACCTTACCCCCTTCGGCAACCACGATATTACTGATACCGGATTCATCATCAGGATCTGGTAGTTGTGCTACGAACACCTTGTTCAGCTCGTTATTTCGGCCAATACGTTCGACAAAAAGCACGGCTCTGCCGTTGGGGCTGGTCTGAAAGCGTCCCTGAGTGATGGCTGCCAGCCCGGCTTCTGACTGTGCATGCTCGAGTACCTGGTTCTGCTTCTCTTCGGCCCAAGGTGTCACATAAACCGACAGCATAGCGGTAAAAATCATATTGCCTACGGCCAACAACAGGGTCACACGGGTGATATACCATTCACTCACCCCCACGCCGTGAAGAATCACCATTTCACTGTCGGCATACATTCGGCCATGAGCCATCAAAATACCGAGAAATAAACTCAGCGGAATCACCAAAACAGCCAGATAAGGTAAATTAAGACCCAATAGGGTGAAGACTAACGAAGCAGGAAATTCTCCGTCAGATGCATCAGCAAGTACACGAACGAAATGCTGGCTTATAAAAATAGCTAAAAGTACTGCAAGAACGGCTATTTGTGCCTTGAAAACTTCTCTAATCAAATATCTAAATACAATCACAGGCTGGATCCGGTCCCTAAACTTATAATTATGCTGGTATCAGGTTAACTTTCATGTAAACTGTCTACTTTTGGTAGTTTTGTAACCAGCCGTTAACTAAATATGGTATAAAAACACCTAAAAAAAAACACTTTGATGTACCAAATTTAGGCCCGTTTGGGACACAAGCAGACATTATCTAATAAATAATAAAATTTGTCTTTAAGAATCTAGGAGAGCTCATGGAGTTTAGCGTTAAGAGCGGCAGTCCAGAAAAGCAACGTTCGGCCTGCATAGTGGTTGGCGTATATGAACCAAGACGCCTATCGGGTATTGCTGAGCAGCTCGATAAAATTAGTGAAGGCTACATAAGTAACTTACTTCGTCGTGGCGATCTCGAAGGCAAGCCAGGGCAGATGCTTCTTTTGCATCATGTGCCTAATGTTCTCAGTGAACGTGTGCTTTTGGTTGGTTGTGGTAAAGAGCGCGAGCTCGATGAGCGTCAATACAAGCAGATCATCGACAAAACCATCAAAACCCTTAACGAAACTGGTTCAATGGAAGCCGTTTGTTTCCTGACTGAACTGCACGTGAAGGGCCGTGACACTTACTGGAAAGTTCGTGAAGCCGTTGAAACGACGCAGAACAGCCTATACAACTTCGATGTATTGAAGACCAATAAGGGTGAGACTCGCCGTCCCCTACGCAAGCTAGTCTTCAATGTACCAACACGCCGTGAACTGGCCGTGGGAGAGCGCGCAATCGAACACGGTATGGCCGTGTCTGCCGGTATGCATCTTTGTCGTGATGTTGCCAACATGCCGCCTAACATCTGTAATCCAGCCTATCTGGCATCACAAGCTCGCCAGATGGGTGAAGTCTGTGAAGAATTAACTGTGACCACCTTAGGTGAAGAGCAGATGGCCAAGTTGGGCATGAACTCGTACCTTGCTGTGGGCCGTGGCAGTGTCAACGAATCCATCATGACTGTGATGGAGTACAAGGGCGCAGTCGACAGTACTCAGAAGCCGATTGTGCTTATTGGTAAGGGGCTGACATTCGACTCTGGCGGTATTTCACTCAAGCCTGGCGAAGCCATGGATGAGATGAAGTACGACATGGGCGGAGCCGCAGGTGTTATCGGTGCGATGAAAGCCCTGTGTGATCTCAATCTTAAGATCAATGTGATCGGTATTCTTGCTGGCTGTGAAAACATGCCATCGAGCAATGCTTACCGCCCAGGTGATATTCTCACCACTATGTCGGGCCAAACTGTCGAAGTGTTAAACACAGATGCAGAAGGCCGCCTGGTATTGTGTGATGTATTGACCTACGTTGAGCGTTTCGACCCTGAGCTGGTTGTCGATACTGCGACGCTGACGGGTGCCTGTGTTATCGCACTGGGTAAACACGCTTCGGGTCTGTTCTCTGGTCATAATCCACTGGCACACGAGCTATTAAATGCCGGTGAGCAGAGTGGTGATCGTGCATGGCGCTTGCCATTGTGGGATGTGTATCAAGAGCATCTTGAAAGCCCATTTGCCGATATGACTAACCTTGGCGGTCGTCCCGCCGGTGCTATCACGGCAGCTTGCTTCCTGTCACGCTTCACCAAGAAGTACAACTGGGCACACCTAGATGTTGCCGGTACCGCTTGGAACAGTGGCGCGAACAAGGGCTCTACCGGACGTCCGGTACCGCTATTGACTCAGTTCCTGATCAACCGCGCGGGTGTTCCTCAAGGGGAATAACACATATCTTGCTTAGTTAGGCCGAAAGAGCGAAGAGTTATCTCTTCGCTCTTTTTATTTGCTTCGAATTTGAAAATATATATACACGCATTAACCATGCTGGTAAAAAATGCAAATCTAATATGGGTTACGTTTAGGTAATTCAAGGAGTACATATGGAATTAAGCACTATCTTAATGTTTGTTATTGCATCGCTATCGATCAACCTAATCCCCGGGCCAGATGTGGTGTACATAGTCTCTAATACCATGAAGGGTAAATTAAAGTCCGGTATAGCGGCTTCTCTGGGGCTAGGTGCTGGCTATCTGGTACATACTTTAGCCGCGGTATTTGGCTTATCGGCATTAATACTAAGCTCAGCCTTTGTGTTCAGTGTCGTTAAATATTTAGGCGCAGCCTACCTGCTATATTTGGGGATCACCTCTCTAATAAACTGTTACAAGGGGCAATCGAAACTGGTTGCCAATACTGATGATACTGAGACTCGAATGACTAGTGTGAGGAATGTGTTTACACAAGGTGTCGTGGTGAGTGTGCTAAACCCCAAAGTTGCCATGTTCTATCTGGCTTTCTTACCACAATTCATCGATATATCTTCTCCGTCAGCGACTAAAGAGCTAATGATTTTAGGTCTCTTGTTCAGCGTTCTGGCGACTGGCTGCAATTTAGTCTATTCCTTCTTGGGCAGCATACTCTTTAGTAGCCCCAAGGCTGCGAAGTATTCAAGAGGAATTGAGGGAGGTTCAGGCCTCATATTAGTGGGATTAAGTGCAAAAATAGCACTGACTGACACTCAATAAGTCTATAAAATGCAAAGAGAGCCAACTTAAGGCGGCTCTCCCTCGATGAGCTCTGGTGCTCCAGGGCCCAGAGGCTGACCATAACTGAACTCGATGAAGTTACCGTCGGGATCTCTGACACCACAATAGTAACCCGCAGGATAACTATCCTCCCGCACGCCCCAGACTAATATGCCCTCTTCCTCGGCACGCATCGCTACCCTATCTACAGCGGCTTTACTCTCCAGCGCAAAACCTAGGTGGGAAAAGTCATTCATCTGCTGTTTATGGCCGTCCCCTCCAGGGAGAATCACAATGATAAATTGTGATCCCTGTCCCGGCTCACTGAGCCAAACAATACGCTTTTCTCCACTTGGCCGTTGATGGCTGTTATCACTTGGCCGTTGATGACTGTTATCACTTGGCCGTTGATGACTGTTATCACTTGGCCGTTGATGGCTGTTACCCCAGGGACGTTCATGAATGACACGCATGCCAGCATAGGAGCAGTAAAAGTCGACACAGGCTTCAAGGTCCATCACGTGCAAAGCAATATGAGTCAGCGCAATCGCCATTTGGTTAACCTCCAACTAAACGATGCCGCTCGATGACGTGCAAGCAGACATTATGAGTCAGTACTACCGCCATTTGGTTAACCTCCAACTAAACGATGCAGCTCGATGACGTGCAAGCAGGCATTATGAGTCAGTGCAATCGCCATTTGGTTAACCTCCAACTAAACGATGCCGCTCGATGACGTGCAAGCAGACATTATGAGTCAGTGCAATCGCCATCTATAACCTGCCTGCACATTTGAGTCGCCTATAGACAGCCTTACGATACAGGTTCGATAATAGCGGACGCATTAACTTTAGCCCCATCAACCAGGCCAATGGTTTAAGTATCGGCACCCGCTGCATCAAGACTATGTAGGCATCAAGCTCAGATACGACGCTCGATTGCTCTATATTGTCACATTCGCCAATGATCACATGCAATTGGGTTAGCGCCTTAAACGGCTCAATCCCCCAAGTCTTTAACTTCTCGTCCTGATCTGTGATATCGAACCAGACCACTCCGAGGGCATGGCGTCCCGCAATACGTGAATACCGTTCTCTATCCTTGATGCATCGAGGACAGGCACCATCGTAGAGGACATATAAATTTGGCTGACTGTCATTCATCTATAGAGTTTAGTCGATGTCTAATCAGATAAGTTTACGCTGACTCTTTTTCGAACATGACTATTGCTTCGCGGTGAGGACTAATGATTTAATGAGACTTTATAAATAGATAATAACTTAAGCCAACCAGCAGATGCAGAGTCAGATAGCAGAACTTTTTTTTATTGGTGACTGGAAGATAGATTGTAATAAAAACCTCGCCTTTCATGGAGAGCGAGAAGTTCGTATAGAACCCAAATCCATGATGATTTTACAATACCTGGTGAGTCAGCAAGGAAAAGTGGTCACCAGAGACAAATTATTTGAGCTATTTTGGCCAAACCAGGTAGTGACTGATGATGCTTTAAATCGAGTCATGTCTAATCTTCGACGTCTGCTAAACGATAATTCAAGCCAACCACAGTTTATCGTGACGATTCGAAAAGTGGGATATAAGCTCGTTGCCCAAGTGACAGTCATCGCCACGCCGACCACCACCACTGACGAGGCATTAAATACATCTTATCCACGTTTTTCAAAAGCAACGCGACAAGATAACAAGCGTAAATTTAGTTTATCTTTCAACATGAGTAAGCGACAAGATGGTTTCATCATTTTTCTTGTGACTGTCTTGATTGGACTCGCCATTGTCATAGTGTCTCCCCAGTTCCTGCTCCAAGGACAAACCCCCAACAATTATTTTACACGAATAACCTATGACAAAGCAGACAACTTAATGCCTGATATGTCTAATGATGGCACTCGCATTCTTTATGTAAGCCAGTTAGATCAAGGGGAAGAAAAGTTAATGCTGCGATCCTTAGATAACACCTACGCGACCAATATCGGCGCAAGTGATACTAGGTATTTTTATCCTTCTTTTTCAAAAAACAATAATCAAATCGCAGTAATATCCAAGCACAAACAGACTGACCAAATAACCATAGCACTGATAAATTTAGACAAGATCACTCCCAATAAAGCGCTTAAGCTTGACTCTATGAGCTTTGGTCTCGACTGGCACCCTGACAAGAATACACTCGTTTACACCCAAAGGCATATCGAACAAAACAATCATGGGATCTATATTTGGCAACCAGAGTTGGACAGACAAACATTGGTAACCACCTCGATAACGGGTGTCGATGATAGATTTCCAGTATTTTCTCCAGATGGACAACATATCGCATTCATCCGTTGTTTAGCCCCCACCGAAAAAGCCGTATTTATTACCGACTTGAAGGGAAATACCCAGCAAGTGTCTTCATTTGAAAGCGAAATATATAGCTTAGATTGGTTTGATTCAGACCATTTACTTATTTCTACAAGGGATGGAATTAGCAAATATGACAAAAAAGGCAAGGGCATATTGTTGGAATCAAGCCTAAGATTTTCGGCATATTACGGTCTGAGATACAATCAAGAAACCGGTTTACTGTTATTTAATCAAAAGTTTATTCGATATGAAGGACATCAGGTAGATTTAACAACATCTAAACGGAGCCGTTCATTAACAGTTTCACAATCCTCAGACACTGAAATGTCGATCAGTCCCAACGGCCACAGCTTTGTGTTTGTATCGAACCGAACTGGGAAAAAGCAATTATGGCATCGTTCAGGAAACGACATTAATCCTATTGCACAAACCGAATATCAGGATATTTACGATTTAAACTGGTCGCCAGATAGCACGCAAGTCGCCGCCGTCATTAAAAATAATCATACCTATGGTCTTATGCATTATTCGTTAGCATCACAAACAGTGACTGTGCATTGGCAATCGAGTCGCCCGATCCACTTTATTGGTTGGAATACTGATCAGACACTACTTTTTTCTCAACTCACAGAACAGCCCTTCAAACGATTATGGCAACTCAAGCAATTAACCCTAACGGACAGTCGGGTAGCCGACATATCCAACTTTGATATGTATCAAGCCAGATTGGTCGATGAGTCTCAACACATTGTCTTTATGAACTCATCGAAAAGTGGACTTTGGTTATGGAACTGGCAAGAAAAACCCGAGAAAGTGTTGCACTCTAGCCAACTTTCACTCGAGCGTAATTGGGATATCTCGGCGGATGCGGTATGGGGAGTGGACCTAGAGGGTGATATTTTCCGGCACGATTTCAAGAGTGGCGAAACAGAAATAAAACAACAGGGAACAAAATTCGCTCACCAATTTCGCCCTCAAAAGCGAATTTACGGGCTATCAGCCACTAAGAATGTCCATTCGAGTAGCGATCTTTGGTTTCTTCACTTAGCGGAAAATAACCACTAGTTAGCGGGTGTATCTGTCGAGACACTCAAATTCACCAGTGCTAAATCGAAACTAAGATCTGAACTAGTAGGACTGAGTTGATGTACCGACACCGCCAAGGTATTTTCGCCCTGAATTAGGTTAACGTTTTCCAAAGGCACCTCGATCCAAACATGTTCAATCAGTGAGTTAGTCGCGAATTGACTGGCTCCACCGGCAGAGGAGAGGTTTACCTGATAGATTTTCACCCCATTTAGATAAACCCGCGCCCCATCATCGACTAACAGACGCAGTACCAGGTGACTCTTTATCGGTGCTTCGAGTTGAACAAACCTGGTTCTGAAGTATTGCACCGGATATTTGTTGTCTTTATCCGCTCCATAATTCGTGACCGTATTCTCATCTTCTTCTCCATAGCCAAATTGAGCACGATTCATTGACCATTGGCTATCATCAAACTCAGCAAGATACCAAGACTTTGGCAACGCAGGCTCTCTATCATAGTAGCGCCATTGGCTACCGGGAGCGATAAGTTCAAATCCATGAGTTTGGGGACAAATAGCGAGATAAAATATTATAAAAAGTAATTTTTTAATCACACTTATTCGTTTTAACTTGAATTTAGCTATATCGGTTCACCTATTCAACCACATGATTAAAATGCAGTTTAAACATCATTTTAGTGTCTGAAACATTACTACCAATACAATTGACGGTCAACAAGAGCCGAACATCAGCTAACATCAGCCAATATCAGCTAACATCAGCCAATTTGACTGTTATTCACGACTTAAAAGTAGGTTAATGAGTGTCGAGTGCTTCGCGGAATATCGATTAAGTTGTGCGTTATCCCTACGTAACGAAAGGCATAAAAAAAGTGTTGAGATGTCATTCACACTTTTTTAACAGCAAGAAATAAAATGCATGCCTTAATAAATCAGGAGGATTATCGTGATACGTAATAATTTAGTAAAAGTGATGAGCTTATTAATATTGGGCTTAAGTTCCATTTCAAGCCAGGCTAGCGAAATAATTCGGGGGCCTTACATTCAACTCGGCACAGAATCAAGCATGATCATTCGTTGGAATACGGATACCCCCACCAATAGCCGGATAAAATATGGCACCCAATTAAATGAATTGGACCAAATACACGACAACTCGGCGTTAACCCACTCTCATGAAATTAGGTTAACTAATTTATCCCCATTAACCCGATATTATTATTCAGTGGGCAGTAGCACTGCCACCTTAGCAGGCAATGATGCGGACACGTTTTTTGAAACCTCACCGAAAACTGGCACAGCAACACCGACGCGAATATGGATCTTAGGTGATCCTGGAAGAGCGGGGGTCGATCCGACACTCGTCGGCCAAAAAATAGTACGAGATGGCTATTATCAATTCAGTAAAGGGGCATACACAGATTTTTGGTTGATGCTGGGTGATAATGCGTATAGCGACGGCACTATCGAAGAGTACCAGAATGCGGTATTTAACCAGTACCCCAAACTACTCAAGCAGTCGCCTTTTTGGCCTGTGATGGGAAATCATGACAATCGTACCGCCAAAGTAGAAACCGGCACTGGAGGCTATTACGATCTCTTCAGTATGCCCAAGAATGGCGAAGCTGGGGGAGTCCCATCGACTCAAGAAGCGTATTTCTCTTTTGATTATGGCAACATTCATGTCGTCGTCCTTAATTCCAGTGACGAAGAACATTACGAACTATCCGGCGCCATGGATGAATGGTTAAAAGACGACTTAGACACCAGTGACGCAGAGTGGCTGATTGCCGTTTTTCATCATCCGGTCTACGGCAAGAGCGGCCATGATTCCGACACCGAAACTAATATGATCAGGATGAGGCAGAATTTTGTGCCCATTCTAGAGGATTACGGAGTCGATTTGGTGATGACCGGCCACAATCACTTCTATACCCGTTCAACCTTGATCGACGGTCATTACGGCATGTCCGATACGTTCGAATCGGATAAGCATCATATCAATATGGGTGACGGACGCTTAGATGGTGACGGCGCTTATACCAAAACGGGTGCCACAGCCAATTCAGGGACTGTCTATATTACCCATGGTGCAGGTGAAGGCGCTGGTACAGGTTACGCCAGACGGGTCACCGATGAAGAGATTGCCTCAGGTAAGCGTCATCCAACCGACTTTATGTATGGCGGGAGAGGGTCTATGGTGTTGGAGATCAACGGTAAAAGCCTCACCATGAACGTGATTGGCCCTATGGGGGCTCTGGTTGATTACTTCAGCATCAATCACACCGGCGATGATGATCAACAAAACAAAAAGCCTAACGCGCATGCTAATGGCCCTTATGCGGCCGAGGTGGGTGAGGACATCATTTTTAACAGTACAGGTTCAAATGATCCAGACGGCAATATTGCCAGCTATAGCTGGTACTTTGGCGAAGGTGACTCCAGTAACTTACCCAATCCAAGTCACAGTTACACGACTGCTGGCGAGTATACGGCCACGCTGACGGTCACCGACAACAAGGGTGCTACAGACTCTATTCAAGTCGCGGTATCGATTGTCGGCGGCGAGGACTTTGTCCTCGAGAAAGGCGTTCAAAAATCGACTTCTGGTCAACAAAAAGAAGAGCTTCAGTTTATTTTCGAGGTCCCCGTAGACGCTATGTCTGTGACTGTCACTATCGCCAATGGCACTGGGGATGCGGATCTCTATGTGCGTTTTGGTGAGCAAGCTAGCGTAACTGACTATGATTGTCGCCCCTACAAAGGCGGTAACAATGAGCAGTGTAAATTTACGCCGGCGAAAACGGGCAGCTATTACGTCATGCTAAGAGGCTATAACGATTTTAGCGAGGTGCAATTGACGGCGGATTATCTACTTGATGGTAATGAATCTCCATCGGCCGACGCCAATGGCCCTTATCACGCCACAGTCGACAGTGACATTATCTTTAGCAGTGATGGTTCCTTTGACCCCGATGGCAGCCTAAGTGCTTATTCATGGGATTTTGGTGACGGCAATCGAAGTCAACAAGCCAACCCGGCTCATTCCTATGGCTCAGAAGGAGATTATACCGCCTCATTAACCGTGACTGATGCACAAGGAAAAACCAGTCAGGATTCTGCTAATGTAACAATATCCAATGTTGTCGACGCGTGTGCCAATGGCGATGTGGCGTTCAATGGCGGCAGAGTGTTTGCTGGCGCTGCTTACTGCTTACAAACCACGTCAAGCGATAAGCAAATTCAATTGGCTCACTTTGTCAACGACGAAGATGCTGGCAAGGTACTTGAAATAAGGCTGAAATACGGCTCCGGTAATGCGGATCTATTGCATCGTTTCGAGCAAAGGCCTAAAGAGAGCACTTGGGATCATCGCTCACAGGGAGACACCAATGAGGAGTTAATCTTAGTGCCATCAGTGTCGGAGGGCTGGCACTATATACATGTGAAGGCCAAAACTGAATTCTCAGGTGCGACGCTTTCACTTGGCTATCGGGAAGACTAGCGCTCAACACTGTGATGTCGCCCAAGGCAGTACTGGCGAGTATCAAGATATGAGGCATGGATTTCAAGGAGACAGCTAGTGTTCAGTCTCCTTGAAATCTCGTCGTTCAACACTTTCTAAAACCAGCTCAAGCCGATGCTGATGATAACCCCTGTGATGATCAGCTGCACTAGGCAGAAGCCCATGATGTCACGGGCTTTCAGACCTGCGATGGCCAATACCGGCAGGGCCCAGAATGGTTGAATAAGGTTAGTCCAGGCATCTCCCCAAGCCACAGCCATCGCGACTCTGGCGACATCAGCCCCCAAGGCTTCGGCTGCGGGTAACATAATCGGTGCCTGCACCGCCCATTGACCTCCGCCAGAGGGGACGAAGATATTGACGATCCCGGCGCTGATAAAGCTAAGGAAAGGCAAACTCTCAGCACTGGCGATGGAGACAAAACCCTCGGAGATACTCTGCGCCAAGCCAGATTGCATCATCACGGCCATGATCCCCGCATAGAATGGGAACTGGATAACGATACCGGCTCCCCCCTTGATGGCTTCGTTCAGGCTGTTGAGCAAGCTACGTGGGGTTTGGTGCAATATAATCGCCACAAATAGGAATAAAAAATTGACTAAATTGAGGTTTAAGCTACCTGTGTTAACCAAGAAGTAATAGGCCAAATACGCGAGCCCGGCACCGCCTATACTCCAGGCAAGCAAACGGCTGTTTTCTAATTTGTCGGCGGGACGATCTTGTGATTGCTTGTCGGCCACTCGCGCTTCGCTATCATCTAACTGATGCGGTTCGACATAGACGCTGTCTTTTTCTTCGGGCAGCATAAACCGGTTGACCAGGGGCATCACCAGCAACAAGATTGCCAGTATGGTTAAGTTAAATCCGGCGAAGATGGTCTCACTGGTGGCAATTATCCCGATCTCTGCTTCGGAAAAATGGCCAGGGGTGGCTATGGTTAGCGGAATGGAACCTGCGAGTCCCCCATGCCAGACCACGAAGCCTGAATAAGCGCTGGCGACGAGTAAGCGATAATCGACTCTTATTTTACGGGCCAAGGCTTTAGCAAATAACGCGCCGACCACGAGACCAAAGCCCCAGTTTATCCAGCTGGCAACGAGTGAGACGACTGTGATTAAAACGATAGCCTGGGGGGCAGACTTGGCGAATCCGGCCAGGCGATCGAGTAACTTTTTCACCGGAGGAGAGCTGGCTAGCATAAAACCAGTGACGAGAACCAACAGCATCTGCATCGAAAAACTCAACAATGACCAGAAGCCAGCGCCCCAGTAATTGATGACCTCGAGTGGGGTTTGTTGCTCGACTATCACAGCCGCTAACAATACCACTAAGGAGAGCAGTAATACGAAAATATACGGATCGGGTAAGTAACGGTCGACGAGTTTTACTAGTGGTTTAGCGGCTTTAGCTAGCATAGGTTTCCCTAGTGTGTTTTTTGCCAGACTAGCAGATTTCTACCGCAAGAGTACACCAGCAAGCCGCATATGAACGCGCCAACCTAGCCAAATATGCCTGATAAAAAAACCACCGAGATGGCGGTTTTTAGCTTATAGAGCCGGACGATAACCCGGCCTGACGTCTGTGATTATACTAATTAGAAGCCATAGCTGGCGGTGAACAATAGCGTGCCATCACTTTGCCATGGCCCATCCTTGATGATATTGATATCACTCAAGTTGGTATCTAGCCAAGCAAGGGATAATCCAACACCGGCTAGCTCTGTCGAGACGCCGATAGAGTAATCTAGGTAGTCTTCCCCCCAGTCCAGTTCGGACCCATCACCATAGTTATAGCCAAGGTGAGCATCTAGACTCCAATTTTCGGCAATCTCATAGGAGTAGTTAAGCTCCGAGTAGTGCTGTGACACATCAAAATTAGCGTAGTCGTTGGTGTACCATTGTGCGAGGTGAAAACCAGCAAAGTAGAGGCCGACATTCGCCTCTAAGAAACGAGAACTCTCATCTTGTCCTGGATAGGTGTAGTAACTCAGTGCGACATCGTACTCAAGCTCGTCACTTAGCGCCCCGAAATAGCCAACATAGAGGTCTATCTCTACATCTGAGTCATAGCTTTCTCTATCAACGTTACTGCCCCAGATACCGGCAAAGAATCCATTATCGGCACTGTAATTGAGCCCAGCCTGAACCGCGACCTCCCCCGCCGTTTGCGATATTCCGCGCAGACGATAGTCGTTGGTCACGCTGACCTCACCGGTGATTTCGGCTTGGACCAGAGGCGTGATGAGTGCACCAGCTAAGCTGAGGCCGAGAAGTTGCGCAATTCGTTTATTGGTTAATTTTTTATGCACGGGTGTTTCTCCGTTATATTTATTGATAAAATATTGCTATTCAAACAACTTTTATTCGCCATCAATCCAGGTTTACCTGACGTAGAGGAGCCGAGGTACGTTGCTGCGTTTCCCAATCTTCAGCCAGACCGATAGCGACACTCAGGGGCGACAACAAGGGCTTATCTCTAACGAGATCCGCGGCGCGTTCCGCCAACATAATGGTTGGGGCGTTGAGGTTGCCATTAGGCTCGGTAGGAAATACCGAAGAATCTATGACCCTCAGGCCGTCGATGCCATGCACCCTAAGCACTGAATCGACCACTGCCATCGCATCCTCACCCATCTTGCAACTACCACAGGGGTGATAGGTACTCTCAAGGTTTTCACGCACAAACGCATCGATTTCCTCATCGGTACGCACATCGGCACCGGGAGAAATCTCCCCATCGACGTAATCATCCATAGCCGGCTGGGCAATGATCTCTCGAGTTAAACGCACACACTTACGAAACCCTTCTCGATCGTCTTCATGCTGAAGGTAATTGAACTGGATCGACGGGTGGGTTTCTGGATCCGTAGAAACCGCACGCACCCAACCACGGCTTTTGGGCTTGTTGGGCCCGGTCAGGATCATAAAACCGTGTCCTTTCACCGGTGAATGCCCGTCGTAACGTACAGCAGCAGGCAAGAAGTGATACTGGATATCAGGCCACTTGAGTCCAGCTTTAGAACGAATAAAGCCACATGACTCAAAATGGTTAGTCGCGCCTAATCCGTCTTTAAACAACAACCAGCGCGCCCCAATCAGCCCCTTACTGACCAGATCCATCTTACTATTTAAGGTGATCGGCTGTTTGCAGTGGAATTGAATATACACCTCGGCATGATCCTGTAGGTTTTCGCCTACACCGGCCAGCGGATGCAAGACCTCAATGCCCGCCTTCTCTAGCACCTCGACCGGGCCTATGCCCGATAGCTGCAAGAGGTGAGGCGAGCCAATCGGTCCAGCCGACAACAACACCTCTTTATTACAATGCACAGTCCGGGTCTTACCTCCACGAGAGAAAACCACACCGATAGCACGCTTCCCCTCAAGAATGACTCTTCGTGTCATCGCCTTGGTGACAACTTCAAGATTAGGACGCTGCATCGCCGGACGCAGATAAGCATTCGCCGTTGACCAGCGCACCCCATCTTTCACTGTCATATGCATAGGACCAAAACCTTCCTGCATATAGCCATTACAATCCTTGGTCCTCATGTAACCCGCCTGCTCACCGGCATCGACGAAGGCGCCATACAAGGGATTGGCCATCTGATTACCATTATTGGTCGCCAGAGGGCCTGAATCACCACGGTAATCATCACCGCCATATTGATAGGTTTCGGCTTTTTTAAAATAGGGCAGGCAATGCTTATAGCCCCAGTTGTTCGCACCTAGACCTTGCCATTCATCGAAATCACATGCATGACCTCGAATATAGACCAGACCGTTGATGGATGAAGAACCACCCAATACCTTGCCTCGAGGACAATGTATTCGTCTGCCATCTAGACCCGGCTCCGGGTCGGTCTCATATCTCCAATTGTACTTCTTGGTATTCATGGGGATCGAGAAGGCCGAAGGCATCTGGATAATCACACTTCGATCGCTGCCGCCGCATTCGAGTAACAGCACAGAGACCTCGGGGTCTTCGGTTAGTCGGTTCGCTAGCACGCAGCCAGCAGACCCTGCCCCGACGATGATGTAGTCGTAGGTTTGATTCATTATTTTATTCCTTGGTGCGACTTTGAGCTTGAGCAGTCATGCCCGCAGCCTTGCGGTCATACATATCGCTATCAGCTGTGGGGTAATCGCCCCATCCCATCTTGGCGGCGAACATGCGTGTCAGCGTGAAATGGACCAATCCAGCCAGTAGACACGAAGGCAGCGATGCCGAGATGAACTGGAAGATGGATATATTGTCGAGAGTCTGCGGGTTAAACAGCACGACGTAGATGATAAAACCAACCAGCAAGGCGATGAGTGCGATGGGATTAAATCCCTTCCAGAAACGCAGTGCTGGGTCATCTTCCGGCGCAAACACGTTACGCAAATTGACTCGCTGACGTCGTAATACGAAGAAGTCGGCGATACAGATCCCGGCCAGCGAGCTATTCAATGCAGATGTCCAGACTAGGAAGATGAAGAAACCGTCGTAAATCCCCGGCGCGACAAATACGATAACGGCAGGCACGATGCAGAACAATATCACCAAGACTTCCCACCTCATCTGCCGCAGCTGCTTACCAACAACCTGTCGCAGACCGACGATGGAGGTATAGAGGATATTGATCATGCTAGTGACGTTGGCAAATGAAACGAATAACAAGGCCACCACACCAAACACTAGGCCGCCTATATGTGGCATCCACACGGTAGGGTCGCTGTCGCCATAGGTGGCAGCAGCCAGTAATCCAACCACCTCGCCCAAGACTGCCGCGCCAAATACGCCGATGACATTAGGCCAAAACGCGGTGCGTTGGTTTTTACTCAGACGTGCCAGGTTACCTATGTATGGCCACCAAGAAAATCCCGCCGCCATATTAATTTCTATGGCGATCATAAAGTTAACTCGTTTGTCATCGAAAGGGGCATCAAGTGCAGGCAGGACCATCAACTCGGCGAAGCTATAGTTGTCGAAGATCAGGTACAACATGGCACACATGACCAACAAGAGCGCAGGTGCAACTATGGTATTGAAGATCTTTATCGAGGTTGGGCCCCGCGCAACCACCCAGGCGGTCAACAAGATGGACGCAAACGCCGCCACATAGACCAACAGCTCCTGGGGATCAGGTTTCTGCTCGGTGATCAGTACCATGACGCCACTGATGGAGCGACCGAACATCAAGCCAAGTACGGCCAACCAGCCCATGGTGAGTCCCACCACGGCTAACAGGTAAACCAGACGACTGCCGTTCTTGCCAAACATGCTACGCAGGAAGGTGAACTGCTCGATCCCGTACTTACCACAAGCCACACAGGTCGATAATGCCATGATGACCACACCGAGAATGTTACCTATGACGATGGCGGCGATCCCCTCTTTGGGCCCGACGAACAAGGCCGTCGCACCACCGATAAGAAATGCCCAGGTCGCAATCGCGAGTGCCGAGTTGGCGTAGGTAAACTCCCAAAAGCCCCATATACGTTCTTTAGGCAACAAAGGAATATCGCCGCGTTCCGCCTCGAGTTTAGTATTATCTAGGTTATTTGAAGACATATTCAGAACCCCCATAGATAAAATGTGACAACCAGACCCAGAGTGAGCAAGGTAATGATGGTGTAGTCAATCGCCTGCAGCGCACCCGGCCAATCAGGGTCCTGATCCATTTTTTCGTAGATTCGTATTCGTTGTTCCAGATCTGCAGTTGGTTGCGTAAGATGTTGATCGGTCATGAAACTCTCCTCGATTGATGTTTGTCATCACGTTATTGTTTTACATTAGGTAGGTATCATCAGATACGTACCGTGATATCAGGTCTAGGCATCTTTCCAGCACGCGTTCGATGCCATGTTTGGATCAGCTTAGGGTGATCCAAACCGCCTTGGTTTCTAAAAAATACTCAAGCTGTTCGGAGCCGAGATCTTTACCTATGCCAGATTGCTTATAACCACCAAATGGCATGGCAGGGTCGATAGTGCTATGGGCATTAACATAAACCGATCCGACTTTGAGCTTGGGGATCAGCTTATGCACCCGGTTCAAATCATTGGAATAGATCGCCGCCGCTAGGCCGTAGATTGAATCATTAGCCAGTGCTATTGCCTCTTCGTCGGTATCGAAAGGGGCGGTAGTCAACACTGGACCGAAAATTTCCTCCTGAACGATGCGCATATCGTTACGGCAGTTACCGAACACGGTAGGCTCGACAAAATAACCCGGGCCGTCGGGAGCACCGCCGCCAAACACCAGTTTCGCCCCTTCAGCCTTGCCGATTTCTATGTAGTTAAGCACTGATTGCTGCTGTTTTTTCGATACCATAGGGCTGATAAAACAGTCGGGGTTGAGGCCAGAAGCCATCTTCAAACCTCGAGTATAGGTCTCAAGTTCAGTCAAGAATTCGTCGTAAATAGTGCTATGAATATAGGCACGGGAACCGGCATCACAGACCTGACCAGAGTTGAAGAAGATACCTTGGGCCACCGCGGCAGCCGCCTTAGGAATATCGACATCATCGAAAACCAACACCGGCGACTTGCCACCGAGCTCCAGGGTCACATGTTTCATATCGGCCAATGCGGCGCGCCCGACCTTCAAGCCTACGGGTGTGGAACCGGTAAAGGTGATCTTATCTATATCCGGATGACCCGAAATCGCGACACCGACCACATTGCCACAGCCGGTCACGATATTGACCACGCCATCGGGGATCCCCGCCTGCTGCACGAGTTCGGCAAAACGCAGACTCGACAATGATGTCAGCTCAGACGGTTTCACCACTACGGTGCAGCCTACGGCCAACGCGGCGCCGAGTTTCCAGGCCATTGTCTGTAGGGGAAAGTTCCACGGGATGATAGAGCCAACCACGCCGACGGCTTCCTTGCGGGTATAGGCCAGATACTCACCTGGGAGTGAAGGTTCACAGGTGCGGCCACCGATCTTCGATGCCCATCCGGCAAAGTAGCGGAAGGTATCTATGGTGCCCTGAATATCAACATCGAGTGCATCGCTGACGGATTTCCCCATGTCGATCGATTCGATCTGAGCCAGTTCTTGCTTATTTTCTTCGATAAGATCGGCCAACTTATTCAGTAAGCCTTCTCGCTCGAGTGGCTTGAGTCGACTCCATGTGCCGTTATCAAATTGTTCACGCGCCGCGGCGACAGCACGATTCACATCTTCTGCGCTGCCTTCGGGAATACGGGTCAGCAAGGCACCGGTAGAAGGTTCCAGCACTTCAGCGTATTTACCGCTGCTGCTCTCCAGCCACTGGCCACCGATAAACATTTTTTGCGGCTTCTGCAGAAACTTCCATGTTGCGGGTAAAATATTAAATTGCTCTAAATAGCCAGCAACCGCTGCATCCATATTATTGTGACCCATTGAATATCTCTCCTGTGGCTTGTTCACTGTTTCGTTATTGTTTATTTTGTAAACGGACTGTTAATATAGCGGTTGAACTTGTTTGATAAATAGCTAAGTACCAACCTATACTTTGGTATGATCATATGTATTGCGGAGTTCTTTTTATTCATAAGTGGTTAGATCCCCCTCAAAACGCTTAACAGCAGCACCTGAGGACATAATGAGCCAGCACAACAAGGTGAAAACATGACAGCACGCCACCACAGCCTCCCTAATTTGACTGACTTTGACCTGCGTCTGCTGAGGGTCTTCGTTGCGGTCGCCCATAACAAAGGCTTTGCCGCGTCACAGGATGAACTGGGGATCACTCAATCGACCATCAGCATCCAGATCCGTCAGCTCGAAGAGCGCTTAAAGGTGCGTCTATGTGACAGGGGAAGGAAGGGATTTAACCTGACAGAAGAGGGCCTGATGGTACTCGAGGCCGCTCACAGTTTGTTTCGCGCAGTCGATAGTTTCCGCGGCATAATGGGTAATGCGCGTGGATTTCTGGTGGGTGAAGTACACTTTGGCACCGTCGATGCGATTGCCTGTAATGCACAATTAGGCCTGGAGCAGGCGATGCGGGAATTTTCTAAGCTCGCTCCAGAAGTGGTGATACACATAGATATCTCCTCGCCTCAGGAGCTGAGGCAAGGCCTGATAGAAGAACGCTATCATGCGGTGTTATCACCGATATTGAGCCCCCACAACTCGGTGCAGTTCGTGCCCGCTTTCATCGAGCAACAGGGGCTTTTTTGCGGCAATAAGCACACCCTATTCCATCAGGCTGAAACACAGATCACCATGGAGTCACTCCAGGACTGTGCCTATGTCGGACGGTCCTATATGCGAGACTGGATCCCGCCCTGTGGGATCAATTTTAGGCATAGTGCCATCGCCTCTCACATGGAAAGCATCGCCCTGTTGATCCTTTCCGGTGAGCTGGTCGGTTACCTGCCAAAAATTTTTGCCGCACCTTGGATAGAAGCCGGTAGGATGCGGCTATTGTTAGATGAACAGCTGTCTTACGATGAGTCCTTCTCTCTGGGTTATCGGGTGCAAGAGAGCAATCGAGCGGCGTTAGCCTTTATCGAATGCCTCAAGAAACAGCTTTGTCATTAGCTCATAATACCCTTCCAGATACTTACTCGGAATGGTATAAACTGCCACACCTTATAAAATCTGATCGACCCTGAACTCCGCCTTCGGGGTGTCTGTGAGCAGGTCCAACAAGATAGTTAACCCCTGTTTTAGCTGGTCGATGGACTCGGCCGAGGCCACACTGATCCTCACCGCGTTCGGCGTGGCTTGATGCCCGATCACGAAGGGTTCGGCCGCAGTGATCGCGAGGTTTCTAGCCTTGGCTGCTGTGATAAAGGCGTCGGCGCGCCACGTCTCTGGCAATGACAGCCACAGCATGGGCCCCTCTGGGTGAGCCTTAATATTCATTCCTTCGAGTATCTTTGCCGCCAACACTTGCCGCTCTCTCAACTTGTGCCTCTGAATATGCAAGAGCCGCTCTGCTACCCCCTGCTCTATCCAACGGCTCGCCACTTCCACCGTCATGGGGCTGGCCATCCAGCTACTCGCCCGCACCCGAGCCACAATCTGTGACACCGCATGTTTAGGAGGAACCAGATAACCGACCCGCAGCCCCGACGCCACCGCCTTGGTAAAACTGGTGAGATAATAACTGTTGTCGGGTAAATAACTGGAGATAGGTGCCAGTGGCTTATCGAGCAGCTGACCGAATACATCGTCCTCCACCAAGGGTAATTGGTAGCGCTCGGCTATCGCGGCGATGGCCCTACGTCGCGAATCGCTCATGGTGGCTGTCGTGGGATTATGCAGACTTGGTGTGACACACAGGGCATCGATCTGCTTCTGCTGGCAACACAACTCCAGTGCCTCGGGGATCATGCCTTCGTCATCGATGGCAATCCCTTCTAATTTGAAACCGAGTGTTCTCGACAACGAGATCAGGCCATGATCCGCTAACGCCTCACAGGCAACTGTGCCCCCGGGTTTAACCAGGCTACTCAAGGCAACCAGCAGACCATGGGTCACACCGTTGCAGATACAGATCTGCTCCAGCGGTACCTCGATACCACACCGAGCCAACCAGTGCCGGGCTGCATCCCTGTGGGAGGCTAAGCCGGCAAAAGGTTTAATGGTGTTGATCCTCTCGAGTCCATCCGAGCTGGTGGCAATCTCAATGAGGGTCTTGGAAAACGCCTCCTGCTGCTCGACACCGGCAATGGCACGAGCGATGGAAAGGTCGATCAGTGGCGTCGCCTCATTCACCTCATGGTTGAGAAAATTGGTCTCGTTTTCCACCTTGTAGTGGCTCACGTAAGTGCCACTGCCCACCTTGCCATATACATAACCCAGCTTCTCCGCATGGGCGTAGCCAAAACTGATGGTTTGAACACTAAATTTCAATGCCTCGGCCAAGGATCTGTGGGTGGGAAGCTTATCACCGGCCTGAAGCTCACCGGCATCCACCGCGGCAGAAATGGCCAGGGCGATGCGTCGGTAACGGGGACCCGTCTGATGCTGTAAGTGCTGTTTGATCTTATTTAATATAATTGTCATGATTTAATATTTATATTGACATGATTATTTCAGTGAGTAATCTAATTGTAATGATAAAGATGCGGTAATGTACTGACACTAGGTGGGCTTTATTCATCTAGGCATCCTTTAACAGGCAATATATCACTCAATACAATTAAATTGTACTGATTAAATTCAAATAAATGCCTCCTGGTGTGATCAGCAAAAGATCCAGAGGCTCATAAAAATAAGGGCTATCTCCATGAGCAACAACTCCTATGAAAACGGACGCCTGAACCTGCCATTTGTGGGTTTCTGTACCTTCGCTAAAAGCCGAATCCATGAAGACTGGGATACTATCGATGCCGACGTGGCCTTCATGGGAGCACCCTTCGACTGCGGCACCCAATGGCGTTCCGGCGCTCGCATGGGGCCCCGCTCAATCCGCGAAGCCTCGACCTTGTTCTCCTTCGGTCATGGCGGTGCCTACGACCACGAAGATGATGTGATGTACCTAGATGGGGTCGACATTACCGATATCGGCGACGCCGACATGGTGCACACCAATTCTGAGAAGTGCCACGAAAATATCGAATATGGGGTGCGTAAAATTCTAGAATCTGGCGCACTGCCGGTCATCGTCGGTGGCGATCACTCAGTCAACGCGCCCTGTATACGCGCCTTCCATGACCAAGGGCCGCTGCATATTATCCAGATCGATGCCCATCTGGATTTTGTTGATGAACGTCACGGGGTCCGCTTCGGCCACGGTAATCCGCTCCGTCGTGCTTCCGAGCAAACCCATATTACCGGGATGACCCAACTGGGCATTCGCAATGTGTCATCGTCCAACCGTACCGATCACAAAGCCGCCGAAGATGCAGGCTCTACAGTGCTGTCGGTACGTGATGTACGCCGCTTAGGACCTGAAGGCGTGTTGGCATTGATCCCCGAAGGCGTCAATTTTTACATCACCATAGATATCGATGGCTTCGACCCTTCCATCGCCCCTGGAACCGGAACCCCCAGTCATGGCGGCTTCACCTACTACGAGGTCATGGAAATCCTACAAGGCGTGGCCAACAAGGGTGAAGTCGTTGGCATAGATTTATGCGAAGTAGCCCCGGATTACGATCTTTCTGGCACCACTAGCATTCTGGCCGCCCAAGTATTGTTGAACCTGATAGGTTACGTGTTCCATGCACGCGAAAAACGTAAGGCAGCGTTGACCAATAACGCCTAGGCTCGAGCCATACGTGCTAGTACTTGATATACCGTTAAACGAATAATTCCACTTGACCTGCGTCACCAGTGTGACATGGACGTCACAAATCTGGGCTGCAATGGATCTGCTTGCAAGGAATCACGGACAAAACTCAGCCAAAGGACAGCTATTATCCCACTTTAACTAAAACACTTAGGGTAAAATGACGAATATGTCCTATCTTTAAATTCTAGCTTCATCAAAATATCAGCATTTAACCGACTCATTTTCACTCGACCACAACAGACTCACAATAGTGAACCTTAATCATTAATCCTTAATGTTAACCCTCTCAAGGTTATAAGTGTTCATGGCTCCAGTTCAAGATTGTTATGCATTCATTTACTGTAACAAGGCCCTTGATACGGCCCTTGGTAAGCAAGGGTAAATAGGAGAAGTCTTATGGAAAAACTTAGAAAAGGTCCATTGACCATAGAATTAGGCGGCAAGAAGTATCCAGAATGGGTTAAAAATGCAGAAGGCTACTGGGACTTCCACCGTGCTTTTAGCCACGACAGATACAGCGACTCGCTCCAGAGTCAACTGAGGCAAGACGAGTGCGTCCTCTGTGAAGCTGGGATTTATCGATTAAGGATAATCCACTAAACCCTTGTTACATAAAGGCGGTGTCTTAGCTTGGAATGAAGCTTGATTACATTGTCTGGTGTAGCTTCTGGCGATATGGGTAGTTAGGGAGTGTGTTCATCATTTTTAGCTTCATGGTTACTTATAGCCTGCGAATGAAGCCTGCTCACATTGTTTACCTCATTAGGCTATTTTGATATTTGGCAGGGTGTTTGAAGGTCGACCCTTTATTGTAACCTAACGCCTAGCCGGCGAGGCATGTGCACTCTTTACTTCGAGAAAGTTCTACGAGACGGTGAATATGGCGTAGCCATGTGCTTATGAACGAGAGGCAAGGTGAATATGGTAAAGCCATGAGCCTATGAACGAGAAGCATGGATGCTGAACTGGCCTTTTTATAGGGACATAATTGGCCGAACTGGCCCTTGATAGGATATCATTCAAGCACTTCCCTGTGGGCTCTGCCAAAATATCTGACCGCCACGGGTCTGTGATATTCCCGACATCACTATGGATCATGGTGGAAATGCCGAAAATGTAGGGAACATTTTCGGCCATGTCATCGAAGCTCGCAGCCGCATCTACACTTGTTCTTACAAGCAAAGAGTAAACAGTGGGTCTCTTGGATTTAACTTTGCTAATTATCGAGAGTGGGTCTAGGGTTCGTCATTCTCGTAATATGAAATAGCAATTCAACACTCGTCTTTCCCGCAATGCTTGTGGGCGGGAATCCAGCCTTTTTACTAGCCTTGGAATGAAGGCTGGTTACATTTTTGGGTTAGTTTCTGGCTGAGTTTATATTGGGAAGTGTGTTTATAATTTTTGCTTCATGGTTATCTATCGCCTGCAGCGAGCTTATGTGTAGATACTTCTGCGAGACGCTGCAAGTCCATCCATGGAAGCTCTGCGG
>NZ_JABSSM010000033.1 GCF_013214165.1 Shewanella sp.
GAGCTGGGTGGGAAGATGAATAACTTGGCTGTCATCCCGTGATGCGATAGTCAGCTCGGTGGAGATCCTGGGATTAATTTCAGTCTCTCCCTGAACCCCTTTAAAAATGCCGACTCTAGCTTCGAGTGCAAAAGCTTGCTCGGCAGGATTGACAGCTATGCTATCAACACTGTCATTAAAAGAGCCATCCAGCAGGCTGGCATCTAAACACGCATGGGCCATCAGCTTAGCGACCTTAACATGCATCTTATCCAGACCTGGATGAAAATAGCTGCGCAGGCTAACAGGAGCATTAGCAGGATTTGTGCAGCGAATGGCTATCTGGAACAAACTTCTTAAACCTAACTCTTGATGTAATTCGCGAAATTGCGCGACCAAGGGCGAGAAACTATCGGCATCGACATAACAAATGCCCACTGAATCTAATGCAGCCTGAGCCTCTTCTGGATTGCTCGCCCGAGGAATATTAAGTCCCTCAACATGAGCCGCAATATGCTTTCTGTGACTGAGCGATCTAGGATCTCCGTGCAGTAGTACACGTTCACCTTGATTGGCCAGCACTTTTGCGGCGAGCAATAGCCAGGGCAATAATTCACGTTTTCCAGCATAACAAGGCCAGTCGATGCTCACATCGAGATTTGACCACTCGGCGCTCATGGTTGATTTTATCCCTAAGGCCGCGCCAGCCACTTCCTCACCGGTTTCTCCCCTGACCCGCATCAACATCAACGCCGCAGCGAGCTGCACCTGAGTGCCAATGCCGTCAGAGAAGCCTCTGATAAGAAAGTGCGCCTCACTGAGCGTCAAAGCCCGGCAGCCTTTCTCACCTCGCCCTAATGCTTTTATCAATGCTTGATAGGCTTGCTTCATAGATATCACAGCCTCTTATTATTTTCATTTAAAACAGAGTCATTGTCTCAACTGTTAATGAACATTAGTCTTCTTCATCACAATCAAACTCATGTTTTATCGGCAGAAGAATCTAAGCAGATTCACTCATATCTTTATCACTGGAAATGACATTATTTTTGCTGCACTCAACTTGATTGATTAGCTGTGCAAGCGCTTGTCCCACAGCAACCACGTCACCCACTATCATCAAGGTCGGACCCGACACTTGGAGCTGACTGGCCACTTCGGCCATGGTCCCTAAGGTTGCAAAGCTGAGTTTTTGCTCGACTCTAGCCCCGTTACTGATAAACACCATAGGCAGTGTGATACTTGCCCCCGCCGTTAACAGACCAAGGGCGATATCCGCCGCCTGCTCTTTACCCATATAAAATACTAGCGTCGACTGGGCAGTTAGCAGCGCCTGCCAAGCGACGCCAGTCTGGGAAGAATCATCGATGACAGTGCCAGTCACTAAGGTCACTGATCGTGCCACTCCTCTGTGAGTCAGGGGGATCCCAGCACTGGCGGCGCAGCCTAATGCGGCTGTGATACCGGGGACAAATTGACTCTTGATACCATGTTTAGCCAGATACATGGCCTCTTCACAACCACGACCAAATACATTGGGATCGCCGCCTTTTAATCGTACGACCTTGAGTCCCCGCTTCGCACACGCCAGCAGCAGCTGGTTAATATCATCTTGCTTGGCACTGGGCATGCCACATCTCTTGCCGGCAAAGTGCATCTCACACTCATTCGATGCCAGCTCAAGAATATCTTCACAGACCAAGCTGTCATAGATCAAAGCGTCCGCAGAGGAGATAAGACGGGCAGCTTTCAGCGTCAGTAGCTCAACATCACCGCAACCCGCACCAAGGATAGCCACTCTGTGCGAGGCAGAGATATCCCCGAGGTTTACATTGTTGCTATGTTTCAATTCAATAATATCGGCACTTTCCATCTCATATCACCCACTAATGTTCGCGATAAATATAAGATTGCAACCAACGCGCCAAGATTCAACCAACTGATAATTAACAATAAAAAAATTAGCTGGTATTGTTTTTTGATAAAATGAGCAAAGAGAGTGCAATCAGTAGGTCGAAGCAGTAACAAGTTGCACCACTATGGGGCTCACGGATCACACGCAGGATGAGTCGAGGATGGGGTAGTGACTACGGCTTATTGGCACAGCTATACCTCAATGGCTTGCTATAGAGCAAAGACAAAAGTAGCCAAGGGTATTGCGCTATTTATACTGATGCTAGAGGTGTGTTCAGCGGCTAAAAGATTTTTATTTAGTGATTTATTTAATGATTTATTTAATGATCTTAAAGGTTAGCCCTTAATTTTATAAAGGCTAATCTCAAATATTTTTTACTCTAGTAGCTGCGTATTTACTGCTCCGCGAGTGCAATGCTTGCCATCTTCATGGTACTTGCAAACGATTCTGCACCAGCAATAAACAAACCGTTATGACAAAACATCGCATCATCTATGCCTGTTGCTTTTTGAAGAGCTGCGCCGTTTAATCCTGCCCACGCTTTTGGTAGCGACTTTCTATCTTCGAATGAACCAAGTTCTGCTGGTACGGTTTGAACTCTCCATTGCCCTGACTGAGATGGATAAACAACATATAAAGCCGCTTCAGATAAGGCATGAACAGTTCTTTTCCAAGGTGTATATTTTTCTAATACAATCACTCTTGGATCTTCAGCATCATCAATCGCTTTAGCCACAATCGCTTTTGCGCTAATACCACCGTTAGCCGAAGCAATAAAGCGTGTTAAAACCCGTGATGCAAAGTCTACCGCTTCGTTAAAGCTAGCATCAAAGTCACCCTCTTCTTGCCAAGTTGGGTTAAACATGGAAATAGTGTGACTAAGACTAATACCTGTAGCAACACCAGTAACATAGCCGCAATCAATAGCATCGATGGTCGATACTAAACCCGCATCGACTGATGTCGCTAACTCTTGATCACCCTGACAAATTTCTAAGCCATATTTTTTCCAAATTAAGCCAAAAGATGAATACGGGATACCATCTTCACGCTCACCTGCTCCACCACGCTGATGATGATCAAAGCGGCCTGCGTCCGGATCATACTCTCCACCGACATCAAGCACGACATCTGCTTTAGCAATAATGACAGCATTACGTGTCCGTACGAGATTAAAAGCCGGAAAAACACACTTAAGTGCTGCGATACTGAAAACATCATCGGCATGAAAATTACCATCGTGGGTTACTATCGTTATATCATTCATCAGTTTTTATCATTTTAGGAAGAAATTAAGAAGGGGCAGGTAAAAGATCTTACCACAAATTATAGACTGGATTCTATATTAACCCTGTCGACAACCGCTGATTATCGTTATCTTGCACGACACAGTTGTTATTACGACATCCATTCTCCAAACGTAAAAATGGGAGCCTAAGCTCCCATTTTTCAAGCACCTGATAACCAGATACTTTATTTAAACGCTTATTTCAGCTCTTATTTGAGAACTGACTCAGCAGTGCGGCCATCATCGTGGCAGCTATCACATGTTGGCGTGTCACCGACATTCATGTCATGGGGAGCATGACAATCGGCACACATCAAGTTGCCTTCATGTGGTTGGTGTACTGCATCCATCTCATCTAGTGTACCGTGACAGCTCTGGCACTGTTCAAACTCAAATGCGCCGTCAGCAGAAGGCTCGCCATCTTCATGACAGGCTTCACATCCATCCATCTCTACATGCATTTCTGCAAGTTCTTGTGGCTCAGCCATAGCTACTGGTGATAAAGCTAATGCTGCCAAAGCAGCACCGAATAATGCACTTAGTATTTTTTTGCTCACAATCATATCCTCTTATAATGACAGCATAGTGGCGTTTTATGAGTTAACCCCATCTTGCTCTCAACAGTCTTAGCACGACATTGCATAAAATAGCTAAGGAACTGCAAATACGCAACTTATCTTGGGCTTAGTATATTGCCAAAGCGAGTGTGAAACTGTGCGCTTAATCAAATTACTCTGTTAATAATGTACTGAATTCAGCAATATAGTAAGCCTCTACATGAATATTATGTGAAAGCAAATCAATACTGAGGTTTCACAATAGTTAAAATTCAGCAATAAGACTGAATAACTACGCAATAAAACCTCATAAACTAAAGCTAATGATATTCATTATTATTCGAGTATTTACTTAGAATAAGATTTTTAGCGAGAATTGCATTTCCCATGTTCCGATGACAATAAAGTTAACATCTAGCTAAATGTGACAGCCACATAGAAATGGAGAATTGGCATAAACGTTCCCGTCACAAAAACGGGAGCCTAGGCTCCCGTTTGGTTTATAACGATTTCTGACTAGTGACTAGCTTGCACGCAGAGCTGCGATACGCTTCTCTAGTGGCGGATGACTCATCATGAATTCAGACATAGACTTCTTACCATTGATCCCTAGTGCAGACATCTGTGCAGGCATGGCACCCGATGCAGGCCCTTGACGCAGACGCTCAAGAGCTGCAATCATCTTGTCCTTACCCGCAAGTTTAGCCGCGCCTTGGTCGGCCTTGAACTCACGAATACGCGAGAAGTAGGCCACTATGATAGAGGCCAGAATACCGAATAACATGTCTAGGACAAACACCACGCCCATGTAAGCGAACATGCCCAAGCCTTCGCCTTCTTCATCATTGCTGGAAACGAAGTTATTGATGATGCCAGCAACGACACGGGCAGCGAAGATAACGAAGGTGTTAACCACACCTTGAATAAGAGTCAGTGTGACCATGTCGCCGTTTGCCACATGACTCACTTCGTGGGCAAGCACACCTTCAATTTCATCTTGATTCATGCCATATAGCAGACCACTACTCACAGCAATAAGGGCTTTATCTTTACTGGGACCCGTCGCAAAAGCGTTAAGCTCTTCAGACTGATAGATAGCCACTTCCGGCATCTTGATACCGGCCTGCTTAGCCTGACGAGCGACAGTCTCGACTAACCAACGCTCGGTATTATCACGAGGAGTGGTGATGACTTCACAGCCCATGGTCTTTTTGGCCATCCATTTAGAGATAGCGAGACTGAGAAAGGCGCCACCAAAACCAAAAATAGCAGCGAAAACGAGCAATCCGCCCATGGTAGATGTATTAACACCGAGTAGTGACATCACGATTGAGGCCACCAGTAAGATTGCCATGTTGGTCGCAATCAATAAAAAAATACGCATAAAATAAGCTCCTGTTGGGTACTTGAGTACCTGATGTTGCGTTCTAAAGACATAATATGTCCGAATGGCGAGAATTCAAGGGGAGAATAGTAAAAAAATGTACATCTAAACAAATTCAATTCAATTCGGGATCACTTTAAACTCGCAAAATACTCATACCATTCCATATAAGTATCTGGTCAGTTCAGAGACTCTCAGCTTTTTCAATTCAAGGCGCATTGATGAGGAAATGGTTATTCCCTTTTAAGTCAATGTAACACTGAAGTGGAACGCTGAGAGCCTCACGCAATGCGGCCGATGTTTAAAGAAAAGGGCAAAGCCCTTTATGCTAGGTTGAATGTTCTCGATATACGACTCCATGGATGCAGGAGCTTGTTGCCGAGAATAACTATTAGCTTCAAACATTCGCCTTGCCTACAGCGCTTTGAACTCCCGCTGAATGATCAAATACTTACTCGGAATTGTATATCTATATAGGGAGCAGCAGTCTAGGAGGCTTACATTAAGCAAAGCTTAAATCCTAACTGCTATCTTAACTACAGCTGACAATAAGCGATAAAGTTAGTTAACCGGCAACTGCCCTTCACTGATGACCTTAAATAAGGGTAAGCTAAGCGGTCTATGAAACTAAGGCAGCCAGATTCAGATGTTCAGCGGCCGCTGCCGCAGTAGCTTCACTGAGATAGGGCACCACGCCTAAACATGAAGAAGGCATGAGTTGGTGTAAGCTCGCCAGGTTCTCATCCAGGCAGCGGGTCTGTGGCTCCACGATATTAGCGACCCAGCCGGCGACGGTTAATCCATCGGCTATGATGGCTTCATATGTGAGCACAGCATGATTTAAACAGCCTAGTTTCACTCCCACGACCAAAATTACCGGCACATCTAAGGCCTGCACCACCTCAGAGAGAAAGTGACCCTGCCCTAAAGGCAGACGCCAGCCCCCCGCCCCTTCGATAAGGCACACATCATTATCATGTAGCTCTGCTGCAACGATACTTTGCTGTATTGGGGCCAGTATCGCAGCTGGGCTGATGTCCACTCCTGTCTGTGACGCTGCAATATGCGGCGCAATCGCGGGCAAGAATGAGATAGGATTTACCCGCTCATAATCCAACTTGATACTGGACTCTTCTATGAGTGCCAGCGCATCACTGTTTCTCAAGCCCTTCTCCGTCGGCTCACAACCCGAGGCGACAGGTTTAAGGCCTAAGGTACGGCCATAGGCTTGGCTTTGGCTCATTTTATACAAGAGCGCCGAAGTCACTAAGGTCTTACCGCTATCTGTGTCAGTTCCGGTGACGAAATACTTCATAGGTAAATCTCTTGATTGTGTTGCTGAGCTTTTACAGAAATAGTAGCAATCTGATAAGTCAGCGGCAGGCCTTGCGCAGTTCGGCTCAACTCTGCTATCGCCAATAACTTTTGCCAATCGCCTCTGCCACGGATTTCCTGGCTTGGCTTGGCCTTAATACTCCCATTGTCATTGTCATCGCCATGAATAGAGGCGCCGACGCCCTTAATGGAATAGAGTAAGGATTTCAAATCGGCAAAATAGACGCTAACCGCCGTCGTCTCAGCAGCAATAATCTGCCACTGTTCCCTATCGAAATGACTCAGGATCTCCTCCAGCGACCGAAATGCATTCACCCTAAAACCTAATTCTGCCAGCTCAGCTAAGCTGTCTTGGGCAACAATTGCCAGATGATATTCCCCCCCGGCTTTAAGCACCCGACCCGTCTCATTGAAACTGGTTGAAAGGTCGCCGCACCACTGCAGCGCGAGATTAGAATAGGCACTGTCAATCGAGTTATCAGGCAGAGGAATGGATTCGGCATTGGCGCAAATCGTCTGATAATCGGGGAAATCCAGCTTAACCTGCTCGAGCATACCTTGAGCGATATCTAATGCTATCACCTGGTTGACCGATGAAAACTGACTGAAATCAGTCCCCGGCCCCGAACCTATGTCCAGCATGACCCCTTGGGGAGTCATGGCGTCAAAAAGCTGCATGCTGGAGAGTTTCTGCACTCTGTCATGTTCATGGTAATGCTTTGCCGCAGCGGAAAATCGCTGAGCAACGGTTTGATCATTAACGCTTTGTGCTACCCTTTGATTCACGTCTTCGGGCTCCTTGCTATCACTATTTAAAATTACCCTAAGCTGGTGCTCAGTCCATCCACTAATCTATCGATATCATCACGAGTATGCATAGCAGTGATAGTCATTCGTAGTCGCGCTGAGCCTTTAGGCACTGTTGGAGGACGAATAGCCCCCACCCAGAGCCCTAACTGCTTAAGCTTGTCGGCAACGAGCAAGGTGGTATCAACATCACCCAGTACCAAGGGCTGAATTGCAGTGCAAGAATCGGTCAACTTGATGTCGACCCGTTCACATTGCAGCCTAAAATAACCAATGTTATCACTGAGTCTTCGAGCCAGTGAGCTATCTGTATCAATCAAATCCACCGCGGCCAGCGCGACGCTGGCATTCACGGGAGAAATGGCAGTCGAGTAGATATACTCTCTGGCATTAGCGACCAGAAAATCGATCACCTGCTGACTGGCTAAGATGGCCGCGCCTTGACAGCCCAAAGCCTTACCGAAGGTCACCACCTGAATATCGGCAATCTTGGCATCGACTAACGGCGGCATCTGCACCCCAAAACCATGGGCATCATCGACTATCAGACAGACATTATTCTGTTTACAGAGTCGAGACAGGGATGAGAGCGGTGCTATATCACCGTCCATGCTAAAAATACTTTCGGTTACTAAGGCGGTGGGAACTCGCAGCTTCATTATGCGCTCGGCGCTGGCGATATCGTTATGTAAGAATCGCTTCAACTGAGCCTGGCTATCTCTTAAGCCATCGATGACTGAGGCATGCATCAGCTTATCTGCCATCACGGTATCGCTTGAGTCGAACAGGGTCTTCATCAAGGCCGTATTGGCACTGAAACCAGAGCAAAATAACAAGGCCGCCTGATGGCCGGTGATCTTGCACAGCCTCTGCTCCAATGCTAAATGTGCCTCGCTGTAACCTGTCACTAAAGGTGAAGATCCGCTGCCAGCGCCGTAACGTTTGGCACCATCGCACATGGCATCGATTAACTGAGATGAGCGAGATAAGCCAAGATAGTCATTACTGCTAAAATTCAGGTAATGCTTACCCTCTAACGTGAACGATAACGCGCCGTCACTGGGTAAGCTTGCTGAAATAGCATGCCTGCGCCGCAGCAAGCCTTGACTGGCAAGCTGGGCCTGAGCCTTTTCAATCTTATCAAGCAGTGAAGTACTCATCGCCCTTGCTCACTCGAGAGCCAATTTAGCACACTCATCAAATTTATAGGGCCGCTGCATCGTAGAAGGCGGCACTCTTTTTATCTCTGATGGCATTCGCCTTAGCCGTCGCCTTAACAAACACGGCCTCATCATCTTCGATCGTGGCATACTTGCCCTGCTCAGGATGTAAACCTAGACGCTTAAACAGAGTCATATCTTCGTTTTCTTCCGGGTTGTTGGTGGTTAATAGCTTACAACCGTAGAAGATAGAGTTAGCCCCGGCGAAGAAACACATGGCCTGCATCTCATCAGACATCTTCTCACGCCCTGCCGACAAGCGAACTCTGGAATAAGGCATTAAGATCCGCGCCACGGCAATCGTACGAACAAATATTAAGGGATCGAGATCGTCGATATTCTCGAACGGCGTGCCGGCGACTTTAACCAGCATATTAATAGGCACAGAATCAGGATGCTGCTCCATGTTCGCTAGCTGCTGCAATAAACCGGTACGATCGCTTGCCTGTTCGCCCATGCCAACGATGCCGCCGGAACAAACTTTCATGCCGGCCGCGCGCACATTAGACAGGGTATCGAGTCTGTCCTGATACGTTCGCGTAGTAATGATGTCACCGTAGTACTCGGGAGAGGTGTCTAAATTATGGTTATAGTAATCCAGTCCCGCCTCTGCCAGCTCGCCGGCTTGCTCCGGAGAAAGCATGCCTAAGGTCATGCAGGTCTCCATACCCATGCCTTTGACTTCGCTGACCATATCTTTCAAATAAGGCATGTCTCTCGGGTGCGGATTACGCCAGGCGGCGCCCATACAGAAACGTGAAGCACCGGCAGCTTTAGCACTGCGAGCCTCGGTCAACACCTTATCAATCTCGATGAGTCGCTCTTTCTCCAGACCCGTGTCGTAACGGGCACTCTGGGGGCAATATTTACAATCTTCGGGACAAGCGCCGGTTTTAATCGACAATAGTCGGCTGATCTGCACTTCGTTTGGATCGAATACCTGGCGGTGTAATGAATGCGCCTTAAACAGGAGGTCATTCATAGGCAAATCATAAAGTTCTGTTATTTCATCACGTTGCCAATCATAACGTAGCTGTATATCCGACATTTAACTTTCCCTTTTTGCTCAATATAATTTGTTTTTATCTTGCCTAGGATACCTGCAGGTCGTAATCTGTCAACGCCAACCAGTCAAACAGGTTTACTAACGGTCAATATATGAACAAAAGCAATTCTGATATCAGTCCTAGTATCTCAGCAACGACCCTTCCTACATCTAAGCGTCCAACGTCCAGCATGGACCTTGAATTTGATAAGCAGCACATCTGGCACCCTTATACCTCAATGAACAACGCCCTGCCGGCGTTCGGTGTCGTATCGGCAAAAGAGTGCCTACTCACCTTAGATGATGGCCGTCAGCTGATCGATGGCACCAGTTCCTGGTGGGCCTGTGTTCATGGTTACAGTCACCCCGCCATCGTCGACGCGATGCAGACACAGCTAAGCAAACTCAGCCATGTGATGTTTGGTGGCATCACCCATCAACCCGCCATCGAACTGTCAAAAAAACTGCTCGCCATGACCAGCGAGAACCTGACTAAGGTGTTTCTGGCTGATTCGGGCTCTATTGCCGTCGAAGTGGCGCTTAAGATGGCACTGCAATATTGGCAAGGCAAAAATCAGCCAAACAAACAGCGCATTCTCACGGTTAAGTGCGGCTATCACGGCGATACCTTCGCCGCCATGAGCATATGTGATCCCGAGGGCGGCATGCATACCATGTTCGGCGACTCAGTCACTCAGCACGAATTTGTCAGCGCACCACAGGCCAGTTTTGGCGCCAGTTTTAATCCCAGCGAACTGGGCGAGATGCGGGCCAAACTTGAGGCTATGCACGCTGACATTGCCGCTGTGATCATAGAGCCTATTCTCCAAGGCGCCGGCGGCATGCGTTTCTACCACCCGGATTATCTGGTTGGTTTGCGTCAGCTTTGTGATGAATTTAAGGTACTACTGATCCTCGATGAGATAGCCACGGGCTTTGGCCGTACCGGCAAGATGTTTGCCTATGAGCATGCCAGAATCAATGGACACACAGTCGAGGCCGATATCCTCTGTTTAGGCAAGGCGCTCACCGGCGGCTATATCTCTCTCGCTGTCACCTTATGCAGCGATGAAGTCGCACAAGGGATCAGCGACTCCCCTGCCGGCGTCTTTATGCATGGCCCCACCTTTATGGGGAACCCGTTAGCCTGCTCCGCCGCCTGTGCCAGCTTAGATTTATTGGCTACTAACCAGTGGCAAGGACAAATCGCCAGCATAGAAGCTCAACTGAAAACTGAACTGGCAGAAGCCATCGATTATCCCCAGGTGAAAGATGTGCGGGTACTGGGCGGCATAGGGGTTATAGAGATGAAGTCGACCGTCAATACTGCAGAGCTGCAGCAAGAGTTTGTCGAACTCGGAGTCTGGATCAGGCCTTTTTCGAATCTCATCTACATCATGCCCCCTTATGTGATCACACCGGAGCAGTTGACTAAGCTCACCTCGGCGATGAAACGAGTCGCTGGCACAATTTTACCCTACAAGCATGAAGGTTTTATCAGTAATGGCTAATGTTATCGAGTTATGGTCTTAAACCGATCGGTATTATCTTGATGCCAATTTCGTATCATTCAAGCTTTAATAACTGCAAGAAAAAACCACCCTGGATAAGGGTGGTTTTACGATTAAAATCAATCGGTATAAATGACGGCAGTGATTAATTTAAAAACTCACCACGGCCTCATTTGAACATGCAGTTTCAGATAGGCAGACCTTAAAGGTATAGCTGCTGCCGACGTCACCATAGAACCTGTCGGTAAAATGCGTGTTCCTGGATGTTCCTACCTGAGTACCGTCACGATAAACCGTGTAAAATCGAGCAAGGTCGCCACTCCAGTCCAGCGTCACACGGACTGTGCCACGACGCGATATCTTGGCTCGTGTCACGCTCAAGTCGATGGCGACATCAGACACATCAACCTCATGTGTCTGAGTCACTGTCGTTGAGGCACCATCATCGTCGGTGACGGTTAGGCTAACATCATAACTAGCCGACTCAGCATAACTGTGAGTCACGTACTCTCCATTGGCCGATGCGCCATCGCCAAAACTCCAACTCCAATCCGAGATTTCACCATCACTATCGGTACTGGTACTGGTAAATGCCCCATTACCCATAGCAAAACTTGCCTCAAATGTGGCAACTGGCGCCTCATTAGGCAAGTCGCCGCCTTGGTAACTGCCCGTCAGGCTCACGCCATCAAATGCTTCCCATGCATGCAACATAACCCAATATGTGCCCTCTTGGGGTGAATCGATTGAACATGTCTCCTCATTTCCCGACTCATAAGGACGACAATCATAGTTATCCGCTGATGGTACCTCACCGAACTTCACAAAGAGATCCGCATCTCCTGTGCCGCCTGTGATGGCGAAACTCAAATCTGTGGCCTGAGCACCGACGTCCAGGGTGTAATAGGATTTATTTCCTGTGGTTCCTGCCACCTGTACCGAGGTGCCATTGGTTAATATTTCAGCCGTTGGCTCTGGCTCAGGGCCCGGCTCAACACATGCCTCGACGCCCACGGCCGTAAACGCAGCCAGTACGTCTTCTTGACTATAACCAAGATCGGCAGCCGCGCTCTTGACACCACATGCCCCATCCCAAAACTGGCTATTGGCGGTCCAATAAACCTGATTGGCGACCAACATCACCTCAAATGCGCGGCGCGTGTCCCAGCCTGATGTATTGGCTAAGGTATAGAAGGCTTTATTAAATACACCTGAGCTATGGTGAACATCGATACCCGCATAATAATCGGCCGCATTACCGATTGAGCTACCGTCTTGAGTCGGGTCGGCCATATATCTTAATGCCCCCTCTCCCTTGAAGATGCCGGCCCCTACTAGCCAGTCATTACTGCCGAGCATATAAAACTCGGCCGCTTCACCGGCCATATCAGAGAAGGCTTCATTCATGCCTCCCGAACGATTAGCATACACCAGACCTGAATTTTGCTCGGTGAATCCATGACTGACCTCGTGAGCCGAGACATCCAAACTCACCATAGGATAGAAGTAGTCTTTGCCGTCACCGAAGGTCATCGCCGAGCCATCCCAGAAGGCATTCTCATATTCGGTGCCGTAATGCACTCGCATGGTTAATTTAAAACTCAATGGCGCAGTGTTATACCAGTCGCTATACATGTTATAGATGACGTTACCGAAATAGTGAGCATCATTGAGGGGAGAATAAGCACCGTTGATCTGTTTCACTGTATTGCGAGGGCAAAGATAGCTAAATGCCGTGTGGCCGCTACTGCCGTGATTCAGGTTAACCGTAGTCACGTTAGCCGAATTCATGGTGCAATCATCACCGGATTCGATCACATCCAGGAAACCATAATCGGTCCCATACTCATATTGGCCGGTCTTCTCGTTACCGCCTGGGCCTGTCCCTATCTGTGCATGATTAAGCCCTTCCCAACGCTCTATGACCAGGCCAGTTTGTGCATCTACAATGGTAAATGGGCGGCTGGGACTCGTGCCATAAACCACATAGGAGGTGATATATACCAGTCTAGGCTCACCCGAGGCAGTAGGATAAATCCAGATGTCAGATTTAGGGTTGTTAACATCTGATTTTATGCTCTTTTTCGACACCGACCGCATCGATATTTCAAGTGCGTGCTCCGCGGTTATTTTCGCTTTAACAAAACCTTTAGGCTTAGCTATATTTGCCAGAACCGAACCTTGTAGCTGAGAATAAAAACCCATATTAGATTTAGAGGCGCTGACGGAATAGCCGAATACAGGTACACCATAAAAATATTGCTGCAGACGTTGTTTAGTACCTGACTTGCCCAGGGATATCTCTTTAGACACTCTAAATTCGCTGCCTCTCTCGGCAGTAATAACATTCTGAATGTTATTACTGGACGTCATATTTATCAGGTGAGACACGTCAACTTTATTAGCTGCAAATGCAGAGCTCGTCAAAGACGCCGACACTGCGAGAAAGACTAAAGACATTTTATTGTTTTGCATTATTTCTTGACCCATTGACTAATTAAAAATTAGGACCCCTGTATAGACAGCAACCCAATTCATTTTCAACCCGATGATATTCATGTGAGTCAGCACTGAATTAATAATACCCTGGTTAATACCCAGGGTTTTAAATATTCACGCAGTAAGGCGGCACATGAAATCAACAAATCGTTATCCGTCATGCTATAGAGCTAAAAATGCGCACGCAATCGGAAGAAAGAACTATCTTTTAGTAAATTTAAATAATTAATTAAATCATTATTTAAGAATGGACGCTAATTATTACGCGTAATTGAATTTTCCACCGACTATAAAAAATGGGCTGTTCGTTGTTAAAATACTAGCTTAATTATAGGCGGGAAATTTTTTAGAACATTACGCCTGGGCCACATGAGTCACGGTCAGTTCAACATTTTAAAATCCGAGTTATTCCATGTCATCTGCACCGAATTTTATATCTGTAAGCTCTACACTTTGGCCACACTCATGGAATAGACAGAAATTAGGTTCTCGCTGAACTTGATGTTGTCATGTCTAACTTCTAATCTCAATTCGATACATTAAGAATCAATCAGGCATCTATTGAGAGTTTCAGATAAATATTTATTGAGTTTTCACTTATTCCAATTGTTTAAAAAATTAGCCTGTAAGGACATTAAAACACACGAACAAACCCATAATGACTTCCAAAATATTGTAAAACCATACAGTCAAAAAACTAAAACCAGAAATTAGTTTAGTATTACCATGAGTACAATATATAGGCACTCGTTATAATGATATAAACTTTCAAACTTAGAGAAACAATAGATGTGAGAAGGAAATACCAGCAGTCGCTAGCCATTAAGCATCTGCATCGCCAATGGCTTGTCTTATGTGTTGTCTCGTCTGATGGCTTCCCTGCGAATAACCCAGGACTTCGGCTAGCGCTTCCATATTTATATCCAGCTAAATCCTCGCTATGTACTTTTGCCTTCAGCACTACACATTAGCTGAGATAATAAACTCAATCACTTAATTATCCGACCTTAGGTTGCTCCGTCCTGGGTTGCCATTCCCACCACTGCATCTGCTCGTCCCCTTGCTTGCCTGATTGCTTATCCGCTAACGGCTTAGTAGCCTCTCCCTCATTTGGTTCTTGCTTATAGGAGCGGCTCTGATAAATATCCCAGGTGATCAGATAATTTGGATCGGTCACAGTGACGCCCTCGACACTGGTGTGAAACTTTCCCTTGGGGGCGGTAAACCAAGGTGACAGATCTGTAGGGATAAGGAACAGCTTGCTTGCCAGCCCCGAGCTCTCCTTTTCGAACAGGGCTATGCCTATACCTTTTTCTGCATCACAGGAGATCACCTTGCCCGCCAACAGAGATTGCTTAAGCATCTCCCCTTCGGCGGTAAAGTAGGTCAGTCCAATCAAGCAGGTCTTCTCTATGGTCGTTTCCAATGTCAGCATACTCACCTCGTGTCTACTGGTTGTTCTTATCATGGTTATAGTTATAGTTATAGTTATTGTTCTGGCTCTTGTTATCTTGCCTTATCAATTGGGCAATAAGCATTTATCCATAAGCTAGGTTAATGGGCCTGCGGCGCCACCCCACAGGCCGGATTGTCCGCCAAACCTATGTCTCTGGCATGTTGCTCGAACCCCTTGTTCTTCCAGAAGAAAGCACCTGGCATGGTGGTCGGGATCACCAGATTATAAAACAAGGCGCGGCCTATGACGGCACTGATACAATTAATCAGGGCGATAACAGACCAGGCAACGAATGCCCACACGCTAATAGCTACAGACTCTGAGGCTAGCCCTTGGGTATTGAGTAAGCCAAGTTCACCTAGGGCCAGTAATGTCAGGCCGGCAAAGATATTCAAGGCCAACATCAGGTTACGTAGCTTATAGGTCTTGCCAAAGGTGGTGCACTGAATATAGTGCGCCGCACCGCCCTCATTCTCACTGGCATTGAGATCCCGGTTGTGACCTATCAGACCTATGGCTTCGAGCCCCACACCGACTAACCAGACGCCTCCCAGTAGCTGTAAGGCGGGTAAGAGCGGCTGGGACAACACGGCGAGTGTGCTCAATATCATCACGCCGCTCACCATGGTTCCCAAGGACACGCTGTTGCCCACAAAACTGGTCACCGTCTGCCAATGATTCCAGAACGGACGCGCCTTGATCTGATAACACTGGTTCATGTAATACAAACCCGCGGCGCCGGAAATTGCCGCAAAAATGCCCGCCCCCAGAGTTAGGTTAACCAAGGGCAAGGCGCTAGTAAGTCCGGAGAGTTCGATGCCGAAGCCCGCTACCAGCAGCTCACTAAACCAGGTATTGGTGGCTAGCAGGCACACGGCCATCAGGCCGAGTCCGGCGCTGAACAGGGCCAGGCCTAATCCTTCACGGCTCATGGGTGAATATCGCAGGTTGTTGAAGCCACGATAGAATCGAAAAGGTTTACCCAGATGAGTCACACTCATAAACAGGCCAAAAGAGGTCATAAACAGCGATGTAACCACCAGCACTAACATCATGTCTGAGGCCATAAATAGCTCGAATATCTCGATCCCGGCCAAAGCCGCAAGGAAGGGAACCATGAAGGTACCCAGGGCAGCCTGAGCAAATAGGGTGAACAGCACCAGAGGATTCTCCCGGCTGTTGAGCCTGGCCAGGTTCCAGTGTTGCTGCTTGCCCACTTTTTGGTCCCCCTTCTTATCAAGAATAGGCTTATATTGACCATCACTTCCCTTATGATATTTTATTGGCATGGAGTCGGGTCGTGTCATCTCCTGGGGCATCGACTTGGTCTGCTGGAAACGTATGTTGGGCCGCGTAATTTCCGGTGACGGGAAGCCGGGAATGCTGGTCTTACATTGCTCACGATTCTGAGGAGTATTCTCAATCACACCGAAATCCAGGGCATTACCCACACAGGCTGACACGCACGCAGGCTTGAGGCCCACTTCCAACCTATCGACGCACATGTTGCACTTGGACACGGTGCCCTTGATCGGATCCAACTGAGGCGCATTGTAGGGACAGACCCAGGTGCAGTAGCCACAGCCAAAACAGGTCTCAGGGTCCTGCAACACGGCCCCATACTCGGCATGCTTGGTATAAGCCCGGGTCGGACAGCCCTTGAGACAGACTGGATCGTCACAGTGATTACAGGCCATGGAGATGTTCATCCGCTTATAATCCGGATATGAGCCCCCTTCCACATAGCCGACCGAACGAAACGCCAGATGGGCTGGGGTGTCATTCTTCTCGGCGCAGGCCGACTCACAGGCATGACAACCGATACAATTGTCTGCGGTAAAGAAGAAACCATGCTGCTTGTTACGATCCGGATTGGTGCCGACGGCAGGGTTGTCGTTGATAAACATCGAACGGCCCACCGGATTGTCGGTCAACTCCACCAAATCGATACGCTTGCCGTAGCGGTTCTCTATCTCGCTGTCGGTCTTGGGCAGATAGGCGTAGGCCTGCTCCTCGGTGCGCACTTGCCAATGATTTGAGCGCCCCAGCTGCTCTTCGCCTTTCTTAGGCAAAGCGTTCGCTGGTGCCACCTTTACGCTTGCGCGGGGCTCAGGGGTAAATAGCCCTACTCCCGCCTTATCATTGCCCCTGGCCAATGTGCTGCTTGCAGTTATCTGTGATGTCATTATCTCGTCTCCAGCCTTAAATCTCAGGCGTTAAATTCGCAAAATTATCCGTCACCCTAGAACGCACGACGCTCGACGTTGATCCGCGCAGCTTCATCTTGATCGATCGGCTCTATTCGCGTGCTGCATTGCTTAAATGCCGGCTGACGTGAATAGGGATCGAGTAAGCCTAAGGTGAGACGGTTGACACAGTCGTGGTAATGAAACGGGATAAACACCATGTTACGGGGCACCCTGTGGGTCAGCTGCACCATCACCACGGCATCGCCGCGACGACTCGTGAGGCGCACATAGCTCTGGTGCTGGACCCCAAGCGCTCTAGCCGCATCTGGGTTCATCTCCATGTATGGCGTTGGGCTGAACTTGTTGCAGTTGCCTATCTTGCCCGTGCGGGTGCGAGTATGAAAATGCTCCACCACCCTGCCGCTGTTGAGCCAGAAGGGATACTCGTCACAGGGCTGCTCGTTGTTGTTATAAAAATTAATGGGCAGCAGATTTGCCTTACCACTGGGTGTCGGAAACAGGCCATCGCTGTAGAGCCGGGCTGCGCCTTTGAGACCTGCATCATTTTCTCTAAATGGCCACTGAATGCCTCTGGCCGCCTCGATTTTCTGATAGCTCATGCCTGAAATATCTAAGTGACGCGCACCGCCATGGGACAACGTGCCCTTAGACAGGGACTTCATCTCCTCGAACGCCCCTTCCGGCGTCTCGGGAAAATGGATCAGTTGGCCATTATCGAAACGCTTGGCCAGCTGATTGAAGATCCAAAAATCTGGCTTCGAATTCTTAAAGGGCGGTAACACATTACAGATCAGGTTGACCCTACGCTCAGTGTTAGTGTGGGTGCCCTCTTTTTCGGCCCAGACCGATGCCGGCAGGTACACATGAGAATACTGATTAGTCTCAACGTCCCTATAGACGTCTTGGATAACCAGAAAGTCCAGCTTCTCCAGCGCCTTGCGGATCCGCGCCGTGTTGGGCATTGAGGTCATGGGATTGGTTGCCACGATCCACAGGCCTCTTATCTCCCCGGTCTCGATGGCGGGAAAGATATCGGTCTCGGCCAGGCCGCGCTGCTTAGGAAAGAACTCAGGATCTATGCCCCAAAAATCGGCTATCTCGTTTCTGTCGGCTTCATTTTCAAGGTAACGGTATCCAGGTAATCCCGAGCAAGATGACCACTCCCGGGTGCCCATGGCATTACACTGACCGGTTATCGATAAGCTGGTGCCACCTGGCTTACCGATATTGCCGGTTATCATATTAAGGTTATTGATGTTGGCGACGCCATCCGAGCCGTGAGTAGATTGGTTAATTCCCATGGTCCAGATGCTCATGGCGGCTGGGGCCTTAGCATAGATCCTCGCCACATTGCGTATGGTATCTTCGTCTATGCCGCAGATGTGTTGTGCCTGCTTAGGATCATAGTCCTGCACCAGCGCCTTGACGGCGTCGAAGCCCTGGGTGTGTGCGTCGATATAGGCCTGATCTTGCAGCCCTTCATTGATGATCACGTGCAGCATGGCGTTGATCAGCACACAATCTGTGCCTGGGGTGATCGGCAGGTGAATATCGGCAAATTGCGCCAGCATGGTCACTCTTGGATCCACCACGATCAGGGGGAAGTGGCGCTTCTCTAGCGCCTCTTTCAGACGCCAGTAGATGATGGGATGCTGTTCGGGAAGGTTGGAGCCAAAAGCCATCAGGCAGTGGGTATGCTCGAAATCATCGTAACAGCCCGGTGGACCGTCGGCGCCGAAGGAGCGCTTATAGCCGCTGACCGCAGACGCCATACACAAGGTGGTGTTACCGTCGTAGTTGTTGGTGCCTATTACGCCGCGGGCAAGCTTGCCTAAGGTATAGAACTCTTCGGTTAACAACTGACCGGAAGAGACGATGGCAAAAGAATCACGGCCATACTTGGCTTGAATGTCTTTGATCTTAGTGGCCGTGGTATCTAAGGCGTGATCCCAGGAGGTAGGCTCAAAGTCTTCGAAATGCTTGTCTCTGATGAGAGGCTCAGTTCCCCTGCCTGGACTCTCGAACAACTCGTGCTCTAAGATCCCCTTGATACAGAGTTTACCCCGATTCACATCGGCGCCAGCGTGGCCTCGGGTGGTAACAATCTTGTTCTGCTCGTTTAAGCCAATTTCGATAGAGCAGCCCGTAGAGCAGTAATTACAGGTGGTGTACTTCCACTGTGCAACTTTTTTGCTGGGTATCACGATAGGCTTTCTTTTTTTACGACCAAACAGCATAAAATTCGCCCCACATTGAATAGATTCTATTTTGTTTTTGCTTTATCTCAGCAATATTCATCACAATGCAGTCCTCATGCCAAAATATTAAATAAGTGAAATCAATAAGATATCAAGCAGCCAGTGTAGATAAATGTACATTCTCGGTGCTTTCGCTTTAAAGTGGTGCACTTCAGGTTTTAAAAAAACTTAAAATATTTAACCCCTTTTCATCTTCCAGTCGTTTATAAGGGGAACGAGCACAGCAACATCTTTTTATTTTTGGAGATTTTATGAATTCATCGCCACTTAACGCCGCTAAGAAAGCATTGACCATCACATTTTCAGCAGGCAGCATCTTAGCCGTGTCACTATTATCTTTTAATGCATCGGCCAGCATCCCGGCTCACCCCACGGATCTTAACCAGAGTGGTCACAACCAAAATATCATCACCTCCCAAGCCTTCTCTGCAGCGGATCACCAAGTTCAAGACGCAACCAGGATGTTTCCCGCACCAGAAACAGGCATGGTGCAACACATACTCACTCTGCCTAAGCTAGATGATGAGTCGAACTACATGGTCGAAATACAGATAGGCCAAACTAAGATGGTGGACTGTAATGGCGGCAGCCTAATGGGTGACTTGCAACAACATTCGGTTCAAGGGTGGGGATATAACTATTATCAAGTTGATTCGATCACTCAGGGGCCAACGACTATGATGGCGTGTTTCAAGCCAGCCGAAAAAGAGGCTTTTGTGCCCATCAGAGCTGAGCTTAAAATCAAGTATGACAGTCGTCTGGATAAGGTGTTTTATCTACCCCAAGGTAGCGAACTAAGATATCGAGTCTGGACAGTTGAGAGCCAGTTCAGCACCTCAAAACTAATGAGTGAGTAATTATCCGCAAGGACCCACGACACGCATTTGACTCAACAAGGAATCGATAACGCTTGAGCAGACTTAACATCAGCCTCTACACGATTCTGGCCCTGACAGCGTTCGCGGCTAACTCAGTCCTGTGTCGTCTGGCATTAGGCGATAACACCATAGATGCGGCGAGCTTTACTTCGGTGCGGCTGCTGTCTGGGATTCTAGTATTAATCATCATCTTAGCCTTCACACGCTCAGGCTTAGCATATCGCTTTAGCCGGGCTGAAGGTAAGGGTGTAAACCAAGATGGACCAGATAACCTGCAAGGGACATCTGCGGCCGACGCTGTGAGTCAATCGAAGGCAAGAGGCAGTTGGCGAGCCGCTATATTGTTATTTATCTACGCGATAACCTTTTCCTTCGCCTATGTATCATTGGCCACCGGCATGGGCGCCCTCATCTTGTTTGCCTCGGTGCAACTCACCATGGTGATAGCCAGCCTGATCGGCGGTAAAAAGCTCCACTATACCGAGTGGAGCGGACTGGTAATGGCTTTTTGCGGATTCATCTATCTGGTGATGCCGACACTCGCGACACCTTCACTGTCAGGTTTTATCCTGATGACAATATCTGGTATTGCCTGGGCAGGTTACACCCTGATGGGGCGAGGCTCTACCAGCGCACTTCGAGATACCAGCTATAATTTTCTGCGTACCTTACCGTTCGTTATCCTCTTAATCCTGTTCACATTTCAAGATGCTCAACTATCAAATACCGGTCTGGCATTAGCCATAGTGTCCGGCGGGCTCGCCTCGGGGATCGGCTACACCATCTGGTATATCGCACTGACTGGTCTGAGCGCGATACAGGCGGCAGTGGTTCAACTGGTGGTGCCTGTTATCGCGGCTGTCGGCGGCATCATTTTTGCCGGTGAATCCATGTCCATGCGCCTGATACTCGCATCAATGATGATCTTAGGCGGGATCTTATTCCTGATAGTAGGAAAATATGTTATTGACAGCCGCGGTTAGCGCCATACTCCAGATAGCGAAAGCCATTAAGCATCAGCCTCAAGCGGGCGGCTGAACCCAGACCAAGCTTCCTCAGGCTCAACATACAGATTTCCTCGGCCTCTAATTTCTCAGCCCCAGCCCCTGCCTTCCCATCACAGTGCAACAAATGTAAATGTTAGATTTATCTATGATAGCGCCCTTTACAAATCCCTTCCCACGAGCATAATGATATTGATTCTTATTTGCGTTTATGAATTATGGATATTGAAGGAGCGGGTATGGATACATGGAAACAGCTGATTTGTGAGGCAAACCAAGCTTTTCAGGCGGGTAATTGGCAAGATGCCGAACATCAATATTTGGTCGCCGTGTCGAGGATTAATCACCTCTATGCCGAATATGCCAACGATGAACAGGTCATGATGGCCTGGTTAGCCAGTTACCATAACCTGTCAGAGCTCTACGGCAGACAGGGAAAATCCGCCGCTCAACTCAGTAATATCATGATCCCTTATCACCAATTAAGAAATCGACTCATCACTCAAGCAGATAACAAGCCCATCTATGCCGCCATCCTGCATGGATTGAAGCTTAGCTGCAAAGAGTTATACCTATTCCAAAAGAGCCAATTACAGGGCGCTAAATGTGTCGATATGAATGCTTTGACTCAGGTCATCCACTAGTAATAACCCTGTCTCAAGCTAGACATCAGATACCCACTTAATCGTTAAGGTCAAGACCCATGAAGCAAAGATTTTCAGCTACACTCACATTTATAACCACCCTGCTTATCGCCCCAACGGCCTTGGCACATCCGGGACATGATCATGCACATTGGTCATCGTCTATGGTCCACCTGCTGTGGATATTACCCGCCGTGGCAGCCCTGGGACTCGCCATCACTCTGTACCGTCGAAAGAAAGTCGCGACTCAATCAAAAAGCAAATAAGAGGCCAACATGTTTTATAATTTATTAAATAAACTCGACAGTAAAGCGCCTTTTAAGCGAGCCTCTGCCCACTGTGATATCCCGTGCAAGATTTACGACCCTATCACGGCTCAGCTGGCAGTATTGACCATGATCCGCATGGTCGACTTACTCGAAGAACTCAATGCTAAGTCGTCTCTCACGCCCAATGAACAGGCCCAGTTCGGCCGCTTAGTGGCCGAAAAGGAAGTCCATGGCCACAAGGTAAAAGAGGAGATCACTATTATCTGGGGCGACTACATCAAGCAGCCTCAGTTGGACCAATTCCCAGAGCTCCATGAGCTGAGTCACGCCATCATGCTGGCGGCATCGAAAGCCAAGCAGCATATCGATCGTGATGTCACTCTGCTTCTGCTGGACAAGGTCAATCGCTTCGCCGGAATATTCTGGGAGACCAAGGGGGTTAAGACTTATCAGGCCACCTGCCCTTATCCGCCAGCCGAAATCTTGATTTACCCGCAACTAAAATAGCTAAATAACTCTTATAGGAGTGCTCATGTTTGGGATCAATCTCTACCGAATTGCCGGAGTCAGTATGCAGCCACGTATTCCAGCCGGCAGTTTCGTTCTGTGCATGAGCGCCTTTTATCAGACTCGTTTAACCTTAGGTTCAATATACCTGTTCGATCATCCCAGACTCGGTGAGCTGATCAAGACCCTGATTAAGATAGACAGTGCGGGTAACCTCTGGTTCAAAGGCGAGAACGAGGCCAGTATATCCAGCCAAGAGATGGGCCCCATAAGGAGTGGCAGAGTCATAGGCAAGGTCACACTGATCATACCGGCCTGAGATGCTCACTGACTGCCTCACGATTAATCTGCTGATATTTGTCATTCAAAGATACTGACAACTAATCACGTTTATCTCGAATCATCAATTGTAACCTAAGATGCTATTTGTTAGCGTTAAGCCATGACAGCATTTCATATCAGCAGAATACACACATCGAGAGGCATTTTCAGACTGAGCGGCTACAGGACTCAGACACTGGAAATATCAGCTATCGAATTTATGGGCACAGATGGCTGGGTGGCATTAAACTTAAGCAATGAAAACACCCGCCGATTAATAATCAGTCTGGAGCAGGAAATTTTAACCCATTTGCGTTCGCAACATACCGTCTGACATTGACTAGAATAAAAGAGTCACAGTATAGGACTGACAAAGAAAGCTAACAGCTCTGCGCAAAATCCCCTCCCAACGAGAAAGTGTGTCCATTCCAGGCATGTTCTGGGCCCAGGACATTATCGCGATGACAAGCACAGACATGGCTAGCTCCCGTCCCAAATCCATTTAAACTCGCCTATTGCAGCTTTATAGGCCATAAATACTCCATAAAAACCAAATTAGCGCTGCTTGCCCCTCGCTAGCAATTAACACTCATCGAACTGTTTGGCCATTCTCTGTATCTGGGCTAACGGCACGCCATGGTTATTGCGCTGGGCGCACACGAGCTGATGAGCAGAGTCTTGAGGTTCACCAATTAACACGATGCGAACCTGGTAGCCTAAGGCCTTCGCCGCAGCTTCATAAGCCATAAATTCCCAATACGCTATATTAGTGTTATCACAAATCACTACAGGCTGAGATACCGATAGCGCATGAATAAAGCCGGTTAAGTTGCCTTGATGAAACTCGGCCAATCGTTTAACATCGAACCTGTACTCATCCCCCTGATAGAACAGACTATCCGTCGAAAAATACCCCTTACGCCGAATGTTCATGGCGACGTCGAGTGTTTGACCGGCAATAAACTCATCGACCCAACGAGACTTACCGCTGCCAGGCAGACCGCGCATGATTATCGCTAACTTTTCGACTCTGGATGCCTGTTTAGGCTGCGGCGGTGTCACATTTCCCAGCATAACCTTACAAGCCCTCATCATTGATAATCGCGCCGGATAAGATGCGCTCAACCATCTTAGGCAAGACTTCACTGGCCTTACCCTGCAGATGATATTGAAATTGACTATGACGATCCGCTTCGACCAGGTTAACTTCGACGGTTTGAGCGCCATGGTGATTGGCAGTATCGACAAAACCTGCGGCCGGATAAACGGTGCCCGAGGTTCCTATGGCGATAAACAGATCACACGTATCTAAAGCATGTTGAATTCGGTCTAAGCCTATGGGCATCTCACCGAACCAAACTATATGGGGCCTCAGTCTCTGAGCCGGAATACAGCAAGTACAAGTATGCTCTGGTCCAAATGGTTCTTTGAGTAAAAATGTCTGACGAGAACGCGGACAACGTCCTTTCGCTAGCTCGCCGTGCATATGTAATAATCGGTGCGATCCGGCTCGCTCGTGTAGATCATCGATATTTTGAGTGACGACCAATAGCTCTCCATCAAACTCTTTCTCGAGGCGCGCTAAGGCAGTATGGCCTGCATTGGGCTCAACATCTCCGCTATGCAGCTGGCTCCAACGAGTATTGTAGAATCGATCCACAAGCTCGGGATCTCGCGCATAACCTTCCGGCGTCGCAACATCTTCAATTTTATGTTCTTCCCATAGGCCATCTTGATCTCTGAACGTTCTTAGGCCTGATTCTGCTGAAATTCCAGCGCCAGTTAAAATCACTATCTGCCGATACATTTGCATTCCTTCCATACTGTTTTTATTCTTATTAATTAAAACCTGACAAGCCTGACTCAAATATCTAACACAGGATATTATGCATTAGTATAAATGCAATAATAACAATACAAAATGTAAGCTTAAATCTCATGCTTTATCTCTGATTAATAGCGATTTATTGTATTTGCCTTGATAAAGGTGAGATAAAGACCCTCAGAGGTTTAAGTTTTGAATTTTACCTCTATAATAGATATTAATATCCACTATTGAACCGATAGTTAAACTGATGGTTCTGCAATCAAGAGATTAGTAATGACAGATGGAAATCAGGCGCTAAAAAAAGCGGGTTTGAAAGTTACCTTACCACGAGTCAAGATTCTAGAACTGATGCAAGGACCCGAAAATCAACACATCAGTGCTGAAGATCTGTATAAAAGATTACTCGCGTTAGGTGAAGAGATCGGTCTTGCCACCGTGTACCGCGTACTCAACCAATTCGATGATGCAGGTATCGTTACCCGTCATCACTTCGAGAGCGGCAAGGCAGTATTCGAATTGGCGACCAAGCTTCATCACGATCACCTAGTTTGCTTATCATGCAACAAGGTCATCGAGTTTTCAGATGATATGATCGAGGCTCGCCAACTTGAGATCGCCATGAAGCACAACATCAAGCTCACTAACCACAGCCTATACCTCTACGGTGTCTGTACCAATGATGAGTGTGAGCACAACGACGCTTAATACTCATTAAGTGACGTCCTAAAAGAACCAGCCCTCGAGCTGGTTTTTTTGTGCCTGTGGTAATTTAAACCATTGTGGATAAAAACATGCTCTCGTTTCGGTGTCCATACTCACTAAATATGTGAAGCCATAACCAATGGCTCCCTCCCCCCCTAGCTCGCAAGTAGAAAATATTCAGAACCTTCGATATTCCAGAGGTCACTCAGGCATTCCCACGTCCTTGTGGATCAGATGGGAATGACATTATGATGCCGGGAACATATAAGCCCCTGCACGGCACCGCTGCGGGCTATAAATTACAATGAAAGTATGACTTTAAAAAATCTCCCAATACCAAGTCAGCCAAAAGCTAAACCAGAAAATGTGATCAGCCTTCATTCGAAGGCTAGCCAAAGCCGCTGGTTCCACGCCCACAAGCTTTGCGAGAATGACAAGCATTAAATTGTTATCGGCAATGTGTAGATATTAAAGGTGCTTGTGAAACACATTCACCTTGTGTCCCATGAAGCTGTCTCTATTTTGTTGTTCCATTCCGAGTTTTTTAACCAGATTTTCTGAGCCTTTATTACCCAATAAAATGAGTGCAATCGCCTCATGGACGCCAAAGTCTGGAAACGACTCCAGTGCCGCTTTTCCCGCTTCAGAGCCGTAGCCTTGGCCCCAATATTGAGGCAGATAACGGTAACCCAGTTCAACTTGCTTAAATTGGTTAATATACTTAGGCCCGCAATATCCAATCACTTTTTTATCGGCTTTATGCTCTACCGCCCAGCGGCCATAGCCGAACTCTTGATAGTTAGCGACAATGACATCGGAGAAAATCTGCTCGGCTTGATCCACCGAGGTCATGGGCTCACCAGGAATGTAGGTCAAGATCTCCGGTATGCTGTTAAGCAAGAATAGCGCCTGGACATCCTTAGCTTCAAGTTGTCGTAAAATCAATCTATCCGTTTCAGCAATGATCATATAATCCCTTAAACTTGAGGCTAATGGTTGAACCCAGTATAGCGAACCACAATTTAATGCAGTCAATCTAAATGAGTCGCCAATTTATATACCTGTTGGTTTTTAATCAATATAATCCCGCAATAAAGCGTGTATTTTCTTGGTGCGGCACGATTAACAAGCAAGTAATATGACCATAATGCAATTGATATACTGGCTGATTAAGCGCAAACGCAATCCAAGCCCTGAACCTTGGCGTCAAACAAGCCGGTTGCTTTCATAACACGGGAGAAGGCGCCAGCCCCTACCACCTTAAACACAGCGGCGACATTGTGTGGCAGATAGGCTCAGGACTATTCGGTTGTCGTGATGATGCCTGGCAGAACGGGTGGGATAGCAGCCGTGCCGAGCAATTCTATGCCGAAGATGTGTTCTTCCTTAAGCCCCCCGAGTTGACACAACGGGCCTAAGCATCAAGAAGCAAAAATTAATATCTCACCACTTAGGCCTATAACAAGATCCATAACCAGAAACCAAAACTAAACACAGACAGCAGAGTCGATAGATAACCCAGACCCAGCATGAAAATCAGCGGAAAAATAACGGATACGATAAACATGGTTAGCTCAACGTAGCTCAAAAGGCTGAGGAAAAATAAAAGTTGTTTGTTGAATTACAAATAACAAAAAAGGCGCCAGAGGCGCCTTTTTTAAACAGGAAGAGAAATTACCAACCCGTTCTTGTACGTAGTGCCTTGCCGATATCGGCAAGTGAACGCACTGTCGTTACGCCTGCAGCTTCAAGAGCGATAAACTTATCTTCTGCTGTACCCTTACCACCGGCGATGATTGCACCAGCGTGACCCATACGCTTGCCTTCAGGTGCAGTTACACCGGCAATGTATGAAACAACAGGTTTAGTCACGTGAGCCTTGATGTACTCGGCCGCTTCTTCTTCGGCAGTACCACCGATCTCACCGATCATGACGATCGCTTCGGTCTGTGGATCGTTCTGGAATAACTCGAGAACGTCGATGAAGTTAGTACCAGGAATTGGATCGCCACCGATACCAACACAAGTAGACTGACCGAAACCTTCATCGGTAGTCTGCTTAACCGCTTCATAGGTCAGGGTGCCTGAACGAGAAACGATACCGACTTTACCCGGCTTGTGGATGTGACCAGGCATGATACCAATCTTACACTCACCAGGCGTGATAACACCTGGACAGTTAGGACCGATCATACGCACGCCAGTCTCTTCAAGCTTAACTTTAACCTGCAGCATATCCAGAGTCGGGATGCCTTCAGTGATACAAACGATAAGCTCGATGCCACCGTCGATAGCTTCAAGAATGGCATCTTTACAGAAAGGAGCAGGTACATAGATAACCGATGCTGTAGCACCTGTTTGAGCGACGGCTTCTTTCACTGTGTTAAATACTGGCAGACCAAGATGAACTTTGCCGCCTTTTCCAGGAGAAACACCACCGACCATCTGAGTACCGTAATCGATAGCTTGCTCAGAATGGAATGTACCTTGACCGCCGGTAAATCCCTGACAGATAACTTTAGTATCTTTATTGATTAAGATAGACATTATTTGCCCTCCGCAGCTTTAACAACTTGCTCAGCCGCGTCAGTAAGACTCGTGGCAGCGATGATATCGAGATCTGAACCAGCCAATACTTCACGGCCAAGTTCTGCGTTAGTACCTTCAAGACGGACAATAACAGGTACGGTTACACCGACCTCTTTAACCGCACCGATAATACCTTCGGCGATCATGTCACAACGCACGATACCACCGAAGATGTTAACCAATACTGCTTTAACGTTATCGTCAGACAAGATGATCTTGAACGCTTCTGCAACGCGCTCTTTAGTCGCTCCGCCGCCAACATCTAGGAAGTTAGCTGGTCTGCCGCCGTGTAGGTTAACTATGTCCATGGTACCCATAGCAAGGCCCGCGCCGTTAACCATACAGCCGACGTTGCCGTCTAGTGCCACATAGTTAAGCTCGAACTTAGCCGCATGTGCTTCACGAGCATCATCTTGTGACGGATCGTGCATGTCACGGATTTTAGGCTGACGGTACAAGGCATTACCATCGATGCTAATTTTACCGTCGAGACAGTGAATGTTGCCTTCGGTGGTGATCACTAGCGGGTTGATCTCTAGCAATGCGAAATCATGGTCTTCAAACATCTTAGCTAAGCCCATGAAGACTTTAGTAAACTGCTTCATCTGAGTCGGGTTTAAGCCCAACTTGAAGCCAAGATCACGAGCCTGGAATGGCTGAGGACCTGTCAATGGATCTATGATGGCCTTGTGGATCAACTCTGGCGTATTTTCAGCCACAGTCTCAATATCAACACCGCCTTCGGTAGACGCCATGAATACCACACGACGTGAAGCGCGATCGATAACGGCACCTAGGTACAATTCGTTGGCGATGTCAGTGCAGGTTTCTACTAAAATCTTAGCAACCGGCTGACCCTTCTCATCTGTCTGGTAAGTCACCAGGTTTTTACCTAACCAATGTTCGGCAAACGCTCTGATCTCGTCTTTAGAGCCAGTCACTTTAACGCCACCTGCTTTACCACGGCCGCCTGCGTGTACTTGACACTTAACAACCCACATATCACCGCCAATATGGCCAGCAGCTTCTACAGCTTCTTGAGCTGTATCACACGCATAACCTTCTGACACTGGTAAACCATATTCGGCAAAAAGGGCTTTTGCCTGATACTCATGCAAATTCATGATGATCTATCCGTATACTTCTAATCAAATTTAACTGGCTCTTTCGGGGCCAGTAACGAGGGGCATACTCGTCACATCCTCAGACGTGACGAGTATGGTGTCACTGCAATTTTTTTATAAATCTAACAGTAGACGAGTTGGGTCTTCGAGGAAGTCCTTAATGGCAACCAGGAAGCCAACCGACTCACGACCATCGACAATACGGTGATCGTAAGAGAGTGCAAGGTACATCATGGGCAGGATTTCAACCTGACCATTGACTGCCATAGGACGATCCTTGATGGCATGCATGCCTAAGATCGCGCTCTGTGGCAGGTTCAAAATAGGTGTCGACATCAATGAACCGAACACACCACCGTTAGTGATGGTGAAGTTACCGCCAGTCATATCTGCAACGGTTAACTTACCGTCACGGCCTTTAAGCGCCAATTCACGCACATTGCGCTCGATATCGGCAAGGCTCATGGTATCGGTATCACGCAGTATAGGCGTAACCAGACCACGTGGTGTAGACACCGCGATGCTAATATCGAAATAGTTGTGATAAACAATGTCATCGCCATCGATAGAGGCGTTAACTTCAGGGAAGCGCTTCAGTGCTTCGGTCACGGCCTTGATGTAGAAAGACATAAAGCCCAGACGCACACCATGACGCTTCTCGAAGACTTCCTGATACTGCTTACGAATATCCTTGATAGGTTGCATGTTGACTTCGTTGAACGTGGTCAGCATGGCGGTAGAGTTTTTAGCTTCCAGCAGACGCCTAGCAATCGTCTTACGCAGGCGTGACATAGGCACACGCTTCTCGCTACGCTCGCCCAGAGGCGCGACAGCAACAGGTGCACTTACAACTGGGGCCGGTGCAGCCTTGGCATTCTTAACGAAGGCTTCGACATCTTCCTTAGTGATACGTCCGCCAACACCTGTGCCTTTAAGCTTGCTAGCATCGATATTATGCTCGCCAATCAAACGGCGAACCGATGGGCTAAGGGCGTCATTTGACTCATCAGTCGCTTCAGGAGTCGCGGCTTCGGCTTCGGCCTTAGTCACTTCCTGACCGGCTACCATCCCAGCGATAAACTTGGCGATGACGACTTCGCCAAGAACGGTGTCACCCTCTTCGGCCAAGAACTCGGAGATTGAACCATCTTCAGGTGCAACCACTTCGAGTATAACTTTATCAGTCTCGATATCGACGAGGTTCTGATCACGAGTGACTTGTTCGCCAGCTTTCACATGCCAAGTGGCAATGGTCGCATCGGCAACAGATTCTGGCAGTACGGGTACCTTAATTTCGATACTCATTATGAGCTATCCTTTTTATAAATTGTCTGTTACTACAGTTTTAATGCTGTCTTGATCAAAGAGTCTTGCTGCTGAGCATGCAGTGCCGGATAACCACATGCGGGTGCAGCGGATGCTTCACGACCGGCATAGGTTAACTGGGCACCGGCTGGGATTGAACCCCAGAAATGATGCTGGCTGCAATACCAGGCGCCCTGGTTTTGTGGCTCTTCCTGACACCAGACAAAATCTTTGACATGCTGGTATTGGGCTAATGTCTCTTCCATATCGGCGTGAGGGAACGGATAAAGTTGCTCCACACGAATAAGGGCGACATTGGTGATGTTCTCTTTACGACGTCTCTCTAGCAGTTCGAAATAGACCTTACCGCTACAGAAAACCACGCGATCCACCTTGCTGCTATCTTGGGTGTCCATCTCAGGGATAACGTTCTGGAACGAGCCCTGTGCCAGCTCTTCCATGCTAGAAACAGCTAATGGATGACGCAGCAAAGATTTAGGAGACATCACGATCAGAGGCCGACGCATAGGACGTACAACCTGACGCCTAAGCATGTGGTAGACCTGAGCCGGTGTCGATGGCACACAGACCTGCATATTGTGGTTGGCACATAATTGCAGGAAACGCTCCAGACGAGCACTCGAATGCTCAGGACCCTGACCTTCATAGCCATGGGGTAGCAACATAGTCAGACCACACAAGCGGCCCCACTTCTGCTCACCAGAGGAGAGGAACTGATCGATGACGACTTGGGCACAGTTGGCGAAATCACCAAACTGAGCTTCCCATAGGGTCAATCCACCCGGTTCAGCCGTAGCGTAACCGTATTCGAACGCCAGCACCGAGGCTTCAGATAATACTGAATCGGTCAGGTCGATCGGGCCTTGGTCTTCGGCAATGTTGCGTAGCGGCATATAAGCCGATGCATCATGTTGATTATGCAATACCGCATGGCGATGGAAGAAGGTGCCACGACCCGAGTCCTGTCCCGTGATGCGGATACGTTTCTTGTCTTCGAGGATCGACGCATAGGCTAGTGTCTCGGCGAAGCCCCAATCGAGCAGCTTCTCGCCTTTTGCCATCAGGGCGCGATCCTTGTAGATCTTAGCCACGCGAGACTGCAACTTGTGAGATTCAGGCACGTAACTGATCTTATCCGCAAGATTGCGAATACGCTCCATCGACATCTGAGCCGGATAGTCTTCATCCCACTCTCTGTTGATGTAAGGTGACCAGTCGACCGAATGCAGCGTCATAGGACGCCATTCATCGACCACACAATCACCGTGATCTAAGGCATCGCGATAGGCATTGATCATCGCGGTGACTTCATCGGCGGCCAAGGTATTCTCGGCAATCAACTTATCGGCATAGATCTTACGCGGCGTAGGATGCTTCTTGATCTTGGCATACATCAAGGGTTGAGTCGCACTCGGCTCATCGGCTTCGTTATGGCCATGGCGGCGATAACACACCAGATCGATAACCACATCACGCTTAAATTCGTTACGATAGTCGACGGCCAGCTGAGAGATGAAGGCAACAGCCTCCGGGTCGTCGGCATTGACGTGGAAAATCGGCGCCTGCACCATCTTAGCGATATCGGTACAATACTCAGTTGAGCGTATATCATCCTGATTCGACGTGGTGAAACCTACCTGATTGTTAATCACGATACGTATGCTGCCACCCACCTTGAAGCCACGTGTCTGAGACATGTTGAATGTCTCTTGGACAATGCCCTGACCCGTGATAGCCGAGTCACCATGAATGGTGATAGGCAATACGTCGAGGCCATCATCGCAACCGCGACGATCCAGACGTGCACGCACCGACCCCATGACGACCGGATTAACGATCTCCAGGTGCGATGGGTTAAACGCGAGGGCCAGGTGAACGTTGCCACCGGGCGTCTTAAAGTCGGAGGAGAAACCTTGGTGATACTTAACATCACCCGAACCGTTGAGTTCGTCGCTATGTTTACCGGCGAATTCGTCAAACAGCTCAGCAGGTTTCTTACCTAAAATATTAACCAGTAAGTTTAGACGACCACGGTGAGCCATGCCCACAACGACCTCTTTGGTGCCAGCTTCGCCCGCGCGATAGATGATCTCGCGCATCATAGGAACAAGCGCGTCGCCACCTTCGAGGGAGAAACGTTTCGCCCCTGGGAATTTGGCCCCTAAGTACTTCTCGATACCTTCGGCGGCGTTCAGGCCTTGAAGGATACGGGTCTTAGCAGTTTTATCGTAATTAGCTCTACCTAAAGAAGGTTCTAACCTTTGCTGGATCCAGCGCTTCTCGTCAGTATCTATCATGTGCATGTATTCGGCACCGATAGAGCCACAATATGTGGCCTTCAATGCGTTTACAAGATCCACAAGCTTCATGGTTTCGCCACCATGAGCAAATGAGCCTGTATTGAATTCACGCTGCATATCTTCGCTTGTTAAGCCATGGTAGGCCGGGTCCAGTTCAGAAACCTTGTCACGTTTCCACAGTCCCAGAGGGTCGAGATTTGCATTCTGGTGGCCACGGAATCGATGAGCGTTGATCATCTGCAGGACTTTAACTTGCTTAGCGTCGACTTCAGGGTCTGTCACACGGACAGAGCCCATATGACGTCCTTCGAGCGCTAGACTACGAAAATAATCACGTACTTTAGAGTGGGCGGCTTCGGGTACATCAGCCGATGCGCCGTTGGCATGAGGGAGGTTATCAAACACCACTTGCCAGTCTTGGGAAACAGACTGAGGGTCTTCTTGATAGGCTTCATACATCTCTTCTACGTAGGTCGAATTAGCACCGTTTAGGTGTGATGATTCGAGCCAGGCTTTCATGATGCCTTGGTGCATTTCTATTCCTTTCAAACTTTATACACGTGTTTAGCCGAAGTTTTGTGAATGCACCTTTCGTCGTAGAGACAAAAAGACTGACGAGAGGTACACAGTTTTTGCCGCCCTGGATTTATGATGTTCCAAGATTAACGGCATATTGTAGTTCCATTACATAAAAGAGTCACTTCTCCACGGAGAAGTGACTCGATTCGAGCTATCTAATTATTACTATCAGCTCTTTGTTTTGCATTTACACCGCTCTTTTCAACAACATGGACTTAATATGTCCAATTGCCTTAGTCGGATTGAGTCCCTTAGGACACACATCGACACAGTTCATGATGCCATGGCAACGGAATACGCTGTATGCATCATCAAGTTCCGATAAACGCTCTTCGGTTGCTGTGTCACGGCTATCGATTAGGAAGCGATAGGCATGTAACAAGCCAGCTGGACCGATGAACTTATCAGGGTTCCACCAGAAAGATGGACAAGAGGTAGAACAACAAGCACACATGATGCACTCATATAAACCATCTAATTGTGCACGTTCCTCGGGTGATTGCAGATGTTCACGCGCAGGCGTTTTCTCATCGTTAATCAGATAAGGCTTTATCTTCTCGTACTGAGTGTAAAACTGAGATAAGTCGACAATGATGTCACGCACCACTGGCATTCCTGGCAGAGGTCTTAACTCAATCTTCTTACCCTTGAAGCTAGACACTGGCGTGATACAAGCCAGACCGTTCTTGCCGTTCATGTTCAGGCCATCAGAGCCACAAACACCTTCACGACATGAACGACGAAACGCCAACGTAGGATCTTGCTCTTTCAGCAGTATCAGCGCATCCAGAACCATCATATCGGTACCTTCTGCAACTTCTAATGTGTAATCCTTCATATACGGCTTAGCGTCTACATCGGGATTATAGCGATAAACTGCGATATTCAAATTCATCTCTGTATCTCCTTAGTAAGTACGCTTGATCGGGGGGAAGGCTGCACGAAGCTTAGGCTCCATGTTAACCGGACGGCGATCCATTGTTTCAGTCACGGGGTCGAACAGGCTGTGACACAACCAGTTCTCATCATCACGCTCGAGGAAATCTTCACGTGAATGAGCACCACGGCTCTCGGTTCGGTAATTGGCGGCATAAGCCGTCGCAATCGCAGTAGCCATCAAGTTATCCAGCTCTAAACATTCGATACGCTGGGTATTAAACTCTCTCGAGTTATCCGAAAGCTTAGCATTGGCCAGGCGTTCACGAATTTGCTTTAGCTCTTCCAGGCCTTCGGCCATAGAGTCGCCACGGCGAAATACGGAGAAGTTCAGCTGCATACACAGCTGTAAGTCTTTACGGATCTGCACCGGATCTTCACCGTCTTGGTTACTTTCCCAACGGTTAAGGCGTGCTAGAGATGCATCGATATCGGCGTCAGTGGCATTTTTAGGGCTTGGAGTCTCATCCAGGGCTTTACCCAGATGCTGACCCGCAGCACGACCAAAGACCACCAGATCAAGTAGCGAGTTACCGCCTAAGCGGTTAGCGCCGTGTACCGATACACAGGCAATCTCACCGACGGCAAATAGACCTATTACGTCAGTCTCGGTGCCATCTTCCGTCTTACGAATGACCTGACCGCTCACTTTAGCAGGCAGACCACCCATCATGTAATGACAGGTTGGTAGTACAGGGATTGGTGCATCGGCCGGATCGATATGGGCGAAGGTGCGTGACAGTTCACACACGCCAGGAAGACGCGCTTCCAGTGTTTCCTTGCCTAAGTGATCCAGCTTGAGTAATAAGTGCGGACCTAAAGGACCGTCTAGACCACGACCTTCACGAATCTCGGTCATCATAGAACGTGCGACCACGTCACGTGATGCTAAGTCTTTCGCGTTAGGCGCATAACGTTCCATGAAACGTTCACCGTCTTTGTTAAGCAGATATCCACCTTCGCCACGACAACCTTCGGTCACCAGCACACCGGCTCCCGCGATTCCCGTAGGATGGAACTGCCACATCTCCATATCTTGCATTTGTATACCGGCGCGCATTGCCATGCCGACACCGTCGCCGGTATTGATATGTGCGTTAGTAGTAGATGCATAGATGCGACCCGCACCACCGGTAGCGAGCACGGTAGCCTTGGCCTTGAAATAGACGATTTCACCGCTCTCGATATCGATAGCGGTACAACCGACGATCACGCCGTCTTCGTTCTTGACTAAATCCAGTGCATACCACTCGGAGAAGACTTGTGTCTTATGCTTAACATTTTGCTGATATAGACAATGAAGCAGTGCATGACCGGTACGGTCGGCTGCTGCTGCGGTACGAGCGGCTTGCTCGCCACCGAAGTTTCTCGACTGACCACCGAACGGACGCTGGTATATCTTGCCGTTCTCGAAACGAGAAAACGGCAGACCCATTTGCTCCAGCTCGATAACCGCCTCAGGACCTTTCTCGCACATAAATTCGATCGCTTCTTGATCACCGATAAAATCGGAACCTTTCACCGTATCGTACATGTGCTGTTCCCAATGATCTTCATGGGCATTGCCTAAGGCGACTGTGATGCCGCCTTGAGCCGAAACCGTATGAGAACGCGTCGGGAACACTTTAGATAAAAGCGCACAGCTCTTACCTTCTTTTGAAATCTGTAATGCTGCTCGCATACCTGCGCCACCGGCACCGATCACGACCACATCAAATTCGCGTACTGGAATACTCACTTAAACACCCCACACAATCAAAATGCCAGCTGCCATATAAGACAAGGCTGCTACGACAACAACGAACTGAAGTAAACCACGAAGCATTAATGGCTTAACGTAATCTGTTAGCACCTGCCAGATACCGATCCAAGCGTGAACCAGAATCGCGACCAGGGCGAGTAAGGTGAACACTTTCATCGGCAGAGCGCTGAACAAGCCATGCCATGCGTCGTAGGTTAGTGGAGAGCTAAGGGCAATAAATCCAACCACAAAAATAGTGTATAGGGCTAAGATAATTGCGCTAGCGCGTATTAGAATAAAGTCATGAACACCACTGCGTCCAAGACTCGCTGCATTAGTTACCATACCCAAACCCCTACTATGATAGAAAACGCAATTGACAAGGCAAATGCGGCTTTTGCCGAAGCAATACCAGCTGGCAACTCTTCCCAGCAACCGGCATCCATTATCAGGTGACGTATGCCAACGATAAGGTGATAACCCAGTGCGGTAAGAATTCCCCAGATGACAAACTTAACGAGCAAGTTATCAAAAAGAGATTGTACGCCGGCAAAACTCTCTGGGGATGCTAAAGATGCATTCAGCAACCAGATAAGAATGCCAACTGCAAATAGCATGATGACACCGGAAACTCGATGGAGAATAGACGCGATCGCTGTTGCAGGAAAGCGTATGGTCTGCAGATCTAAATGGACAGGTCTTTGCTTTTTCACGTTCTGCTCACTCTGCTCAATTGAGCTATATTTTTGTTATACGAACCGCTTTTGTGCAAACATCGAACCGAGAATGCGTTCACACTTCGATGCTGTTACAAAAGAAAAGTTTAAACAGACCTTTAACGCTTTAGAAACAACTTATCAGGTGACTAATTAAGCGCTCTCTAAACGGTAATGTCTGTGGCTCTTCTGAGCCGAAGCAAGTATACGCGCGGCAAATGTCAAATACAAACATCACATTATGCAAATTTTGTTTTTTTGGTAAAAAAATCTGCCAAGTTCCTGTTCTATTATGGGGTTTGGGCAAAATAAGACCATGGTCTAAGAAATTTAAACGCTTATTTAAATTGAAATGTGATCTAGATTCACTGTAGAGTGTTGGCGTTTGATAAGCCGCACTCACATAAGAATGAAGTAAGGAGAACGGGTATGGCTGAAAATATAGCCAAGTTGGAACTGCCAGGTAATGAGTCAATTGATTTGCCCATTAAGAAAGGCACGGCAGGCTTCGATGTCATTGACATCAGCAAATTAGGTAGTAAAGGTCACTTTACCTTCGATCCAGGATTTCTCGCGACAGCCTCCTGCGAATCTGCGATTACCTATATCGACGGCGCACAAGGGATACTGCTTCACCGCGGATACCCTATTGGTGAATTAGCCGTAAATTCAGATTATTTAGATCTGTGTTATTTGCTCCTGTACGGAGAGCTTCCAACCAAGACTCAGTACGAACAATTTGTTCATACAGTTAAAAACCACACCATGGTTAACGAGCAACTCGTCGCCTTCTTTAAAGGTTTCAGACGTGATGCTCACCCCATGGCAATGCTATGTGGTGTTACGGGTGCACTTTCTGCATTTTACCAAGATTCACTGGATGTTAACGATGAGCGTCACCGCGAAATCGCCGCGTTCCGTCTAGTCTCTAAGATGCCGACCATTGCCGCCATGTGTTACAAGTACTCGATCGGTCAGCCATTCGTGTATCCACGTAATGACTTGAGCTACGCGGGTAACTTCCTCAGCATGATGTTTGCTGTGCCATGTGAAGAATACGAAGTTAACCCGATTGTTGAACGTGCCATGGATCGCATCTTTATTCTGCATGCGGATCATGAGCAAAACGCGTCCACATCGACAGTCCGTCTGGCCGGTTCTTCAGGTGCTAACCCATTTGCATGTATTGCAGCGGGTATTGCATCACTTTGGGGACCCGCTCACGGCGGCGCTAACGAAGCGTGTCTGAATATGCTCGAAGAGATTGGCACTGTGGATCGTATCCCTGAGTTCATCGCTCGCGCTAAAGACAAGGAAGATCCTTTCCGTCTGATGGGCTTCGGACATCGCGTCTATAAGAACTTCGACCCTCGCGCTAAAGTCATGCGTGAAACCTGTCATGAAGTTCTTAAAGAGCTTAACGTTAATGACCCACTGCTAGATGTTGCCATGGAACTCGAACGTATCGCCCTTGAAGATGATTATTTCGTCTCTAAGAAGCTATATCCAAACGTCGATTTCTACTCAGGTATCATCATGAAGGCTATCGGTATTCCGACTAGCATGTTCACCGTACTGTTCGCCTTAGCGCGCACAGTGGGTTGGATTGCTCATTGGAAAGAGATGTTGGATCAACCTGGTCATAAGATCAGTCGTCCTCGTCAACTGTATACCGGCGCACCTGAGCGTTCTTTTGTCCCACAAGACGAACGAAAATCTTAAAGATACAAGCACCTAGAACTTAACACCTAGGAAGCAGAAACCATAAAAAGGCACTCATCGAGTGCCTTTTTTATTGTGTTAATTCGGTAGGCTTCTACCGATTTCGAAACAAGAGTCGAAGTCTCTCAAATCACAACCCTTGTTGAACCATTTAGCTTCACTATCACCTTCAGACATCTGGCCTGCCCTACGGCATCCTGAGATATCACCGAGTTCACAGGCACGTCCATAATAGAGTATCGCGCCAACGGTATCCTTGAAACGCTCCACCCCTTTCCAGGCGAATTGATAACAAGCAGAAGCATTATCATTCATGCAACATTGCTGATACTCGCTAATCAAGTGTGGGGGATATTTCGATTCATCGAGCGTACATACCTGGGTGATCTTGGCAGGTTTTGTGGGGGCATTCATCACCAAAAAGCTTTGACTGACTAGCTCAGTGCCCTTTTCGACTACAGATACGGTCCACTTACCTGAAACCAACTCTGATTCTGTTTCAAAATTCCAAATCACATAGTTAGGCCTGCCAAAGTAGAGTGTGTCATTCCAGCTCGATTCTGTCGTCACAGTCCCATCTGTTGATGTAATTTCAGGGTGTTTGACGATAATGGTTACCGGCACTTTTCTAGGCACATCAACCAGTATCTTTGCTGATGCGTTATCATTCTTGATCATATTGACCGCAACGGAAGCGGTATAAGTGAAACCAAATCCGCTACCCAATTTAGGGGCAATAGGGAAGCTTGGAGTGATATCGTACCCAAGGATCATGCCATTCATTGTTCTTGGCGTAGCTAGGCCTTTAGCATCGATGCTGGCATTGATCCCAACGCTATGCTCAATGGACGATTCAGCTATATCCACTGTAGACACTGGGTCATCGGGAATATTACTGCACGCGGATAAACTTAACAGACAGATGATTGAAAGTGATCGTGTAAACTTCATACTATTCATTATTTTAGCTATTTAAAAGCTAAGCATAATACCGAACCAAACCCACGCAAACAAGATACTTCAACATTACACATCACAACAAGTAGACGCAGATCACATCAAGCATGTAACTATTTATGTACACAGATTCATGCGCACTGCGTCTTTCACTAGCGTGTGTATAGGAGCGACACGGCAGAAACAAAAGCGTGTAAAATCCAGAAATTTCAGTCCATTTCTGGATTTTTACATCCTCGAACAAAAGGTGAGTGACGTGTTGCTTAAATTATCGGGGTTTTAACGACAGTTCAGCTCTTTAAAACTAGATTATTTGTCCCAGAAATATTTAAAGTCATATCTAAAACCAACACTAAATATCTGATCCTCAGCCATATTTTCATGGTCATAAGTTAAGTATTCAACAAAAACTTTACCATTTTTGGCAATGAAATACTCGAGTGAAACGTTGTAACCCGTGTAATTTTTTGATTCTACAGTATCAATACCATCTTTGAACTGGAAGTAACCAGTCAAGAAATTGAAGCCATCACCGAATGGGACAACCAAGCCTGTGTCTAATGCACCGCCACTACGACCTTTTCCACCTAAATCATAGTTATATTCTTTAGCATGATATGCGGCTGCGAGGTAAATATCATTACTGAACGTGTATGAGATAACACCACCCAGAGTATCTTGCTTACCTAGGTTATCACCACCTTCTAACAAGTCTTGTTTGATGTAACCAATACCAAGATGCATCTTGCCAAAATCATAACCTACCGCGGCGTTTATTATGTTAGCGCCATCGTCCGTCTCGTCAAACTGAGTATCAAGCATCCACTCGAAGTCACCTGTTTTTCCGCGCCAAGTCAGAAGATTACCAGTGTGGAAAAGGCCTTCCTCATCATAAGCAAATGGTGCGCCATTATGGTTGAAGATATTGGTATATTCGGCAACGATCAGGTACTGCGCAGAGCGCTGCTTACCTATGGCAACTTGCCCGTAAGGTGAGGTAATACCAGCATATGCTTTACGAGCCTTAGTACCAAAACTACCATCACCGCCTAGCTTGACATGCCATTCACCTTGAGCAATAGCTCCCCAACCATGACCAAAGTCTGTCTTGGCTATCAGTCCCATACGCGATGAGTTATCTGATACATCCCAACTGTCATCCGCGTCGCCATGGCCTTTCTCATTCATCGCGAATTTAGTTCTAAACGTGCCATATATTTTCATTGAGCCGTTTGGAAAAGCGGCGGTTGCGCTACTGTCACTCTCTTCCAGTTGTTGAATGCGTTGAGTGAGAGTCTCAATTTGTTGCGTGAGTGATTCGCTATCGGCTGCATAAGCATTTAAACTGCAAAGACCAACTGCTAGCGCAATTAACGTTTTAGTTGTTTTCATCTTTATCTCATCTTCTATTAAATTTATAAATCTAAATCTCGACAGCTCAACGGCTCTTAACTTAGCGAGTATCTAACAGCATAAATATGACCCGGCTATTTAAGCGTATGAACTCAGATAAACTATTCACCACCAATGCAAATCGACACTGAACATTATTTTTGACCAAGATTATTTGAGTTTACGGATTAATTGCACATAGACCATATCAATATATTTATAACCATTAATTTAGAACCGTTAATGTATAACCATTACCATATTAAATAATAAATCACTTCTTTAAACACACCTAATCAACAAGCTAATTAATTAAGCGTGACTTATAAAACAGTATTTTGATGAACAAGGTTTACAATGCACTTTATTACGCTCTTAACTGGTCAAACATGATCTACAAAACATTAATATTATTCTGTGCTATTAGTCACATTTATTGAATATCAGTTACAATTAGCGTTCACATTTACATTAACACCTCACACTTTAAGTCATAATGTCGAAATGGATCACAGGTTAAAATATGTGACAAATAGATTTATGGGAGATTAAAATGAAAACTCGGACTGGTTCCGTTCATTATTCACTCAAAAAAGTGTTCAAGCATTGAGTCAATTGATAACGCTTAAACAATCTGATGAACATCACAAATATAACTTAATAGGTTGTTTTTAATTTATAACAGGATTAGATTGCTAAAAAACATTAGCATCTATTTCATTCAAACATTATTAATTAAACTCTAACGCTATTAAAGATATTTTGTATTATTCGACCATTTACGAATATATGAATAATCGTTACTCGATAATATCAAGGGAAAAATATGAAATTTGGAAAAACGCTACTGGCCATATCTATGAGTGCCGTCTTAGCGGCCCCAGTTTGCCAAGCAGAGGTTAAAAACCTCATTTTAATGATCGGCGATGGCATGGGGCCACAACAAGTAGGCCTACTTGAATTGTACGCACGAGAAGCACCAAATTCTATATATATAGGCAAGTCAACAGCCATAAGAAAGTTCGCCAAGGAAGGTCTAGTTGGCATGTCTCTGACTAACCCTCATGATTCTATTGTTGTAGATTCAGCTTGTTCGGCTACTCAGTTGGCAATCGGCCAGTTTGCACCTTCTGAAGTGATTGGCCTTGATGCGAAGGGCAACCCAGCTGAAACTTTACTTGAAAAAGCTAAGCGTCTAGGTAAGGCGACAGGTCTAGTCTCAGATACTCGTTTGACTCATGCAACTCCAGCGTCTTTTGCTGCCCATCAGCCACATCGCTCACTGGAAAACGAAATTGCAGTAGAAATGTTAGAAACTGGCGCAGACGTCATGCTTTCCGGTGGTCTACGTCATTGGATCCCTAAAGAAGTCAATGATAAAGGCCCTGTCTATCAAAAACTGCTTAAGATGACTGACGGCGCCGTCAAAATAAAATCTAAGCGTAAAGACAGTAAGAACTTAATTACCAAAGCACAAAAAGATGGCTATCAAGTGGCCTTTAACAGAGAACAATTAGCCTCTGCCGATAATGATGGAAAGTTGCTTGGACTATTCTCTCATTCTGGTATGGATAACGGTATCCGTTATACAGCCAAGAAGAATGATCCCAAACGCACACAACCATCGTTGAAAGAAATGACGATGAAAGCGCTAGACGTTCTTAGTCAAGATGAAGATGGCTTCTTCTTAATGATTGAAGGCGGTCAGATTGACTGGGCGGGTCATAACAATGATGCGGGCACTATGTTGCATGATCTGTTGAAATTTGATGAAGCCATCGAATATGTCTACGAGTGGGTTAAAAATCGCAAAGATACCATGGTGATTATCACCGCCGATCATGAGACAGGATCATTTGGTTTCAGTTACTCAGCAAAAAACATACCTCAAGCTAAAAAACTGCCTGGCTCTGGATTTTCTAAGCAAGATTACAAACCAAACTACAACTTTGGTGACAAGAAACTGCTAGATAGACTTTATGCTCAATCTATGAGTTTTGAAGATATGACAGGCAAGTTCTACGACCTCGATAAGTCTCAGCAAACACCGGAAGCATTCCGTAGGATCATGAATGCTCATACTGATTTCCCTATTACTCTTGAGCAGGCTAAAGTTATTTTAACTGATACACCTAATCCGTATCAGACTCTAGGGCATTCAAGCTTAAGCGCAGACACACTTCCAGCCGTTCATGACTTCCAGTCATTTTATGTATACGGTGAAGAGATACGTTGGGATCTCATGGGACGTGCACTTTCTGAGCAACAAAATATTGTCTGGGGGACAGGTACTCACACAACCACTCCGGTAGGAGTCTTTGCTTGGGGTCCCCTTGAAGATATCAAACCTTTCTCTCAAGTGACTCATCACTCTCAAGTTGGCCAGTTCATGATGGATAGCATCAAGTAATAATCAATGGCACTGAGCGTCAGTGCCATTTTCTAATCCTAGATCACAGCCTGACATTTAAACGACTGTATTGCCTCCACGTTTGACATTACTCAGCACTTATCCTCCAGAATAAGCCCCAGCTTTTATCTCCAACCATCATACACAGCTACATTTTGTTGCAATTAGAATTATTTTAGTCATCCATTTACGCGTAGAACTCCCTATAGTCAAAAGCATCAATTTTTAAACCTTTTCGCTACATAATGCTTAACAAGTGTAACCAAATCGACAATTAAAACTATAACCATTTGTATTTACCCAACTTTATATATTGGCATGACTTGTGCTTAGTTAGTGGTAATTGCAACAAATAACTTAGGTGTTTTTACATGGACTCTTTAAATACACTCGCTAATAGTCAAATCATTCACTTTAAAAAATCAGGTATTCAGACTCGGTCACTCAATGGTTTCAAGTTTGCACTTCCCTTGCTTCTGGTATCGGTACTCTCAGCGTGTAGCGGTGAAGAGCCTACGAAAGAAGAGGACAAGTATGCCGTTCCAGTCGAAACGACCACAGTCATTCAGGGGGATGTCTCTTCTTTCTACAGCACCACAGCCACACTGGAAGCCCCAGAAGAAGCTAAGGTGGTCACTCGCATCGCGGGCTTGATTGAAGCCATCGAGGTTGAAGAGGGTGACAGGGTCACTCGGGGTCAATTACTGGCGGTTATCGATGCTAAGAGACAGAGATACGATCTCGCCCGCTCACAGGCCGAAGTAGAAATAATCGAACAGGAACTCAACCGCCTAAAGAAGATGGGCAATAGAGAATTTATCAGCGCAGACTCCATGGCCAAACTCGAATACAAGATGCAGGCTGCTATCGCTAAGCGTGATCTGGCAAGCCTACATGTCGAAGAGAGCATGGTTCGCTCCCCCATCGAGGGCGTTGTCGCCATTCGATTCGTTAAAAAAGGCAATATGGCAAAAGAGTTCGACGAGCTGTTTTATATCGTTAATCAAGACGAACTACACGGTATCGTCCATCTGCCGGAGCAGCAACTCCAAAGCTTACGTCTGGGTCAGGACGCACAAGTGTTCGCCAACAAGCATTCACAAGATACGGTTCATGCCAAAGTATTGCGCATCAGTCCCATCGTCGATGCCCAGAGTGGTACTTTCAAGGTCACCCTATCTGTACCCAATGACGATGCCAAGCTAAAAGCCGGCATGTTTACCCGAGTCGAGCTCAGGTATGACACCCACAAGAATGTGATCACTGTGCCTTATAACGCTGTGGTCAACCAAGATAATCAGTTTGCCCTCTATGTCATCGACGGGACTAATGTCAATCGCCGTGAAGTCTCTCTGGGGTATCGCGAAGCCGATACCGTGGAGATCACCCAAGGTATCGAACCCGGTGAGCAAATCGTGATCCGCGGTCAACAGAATCTAAAAGATCAGTCGCTTGTAGAAGTGATCACGTCATTAGACCTCGCCTCAATCGAGCAGTAAAGGAAGCCGAACTATGTCTATAATAACAACATCGGTACGACGTCCGGTCACAGTATGGATGTTCATGTTGGCTGTGATCCTGTTCGGCATGGTGGGTTTCTCACGCTTGGCAGTCAAGCTCCTGCCTGACTTGAGTTACCCCACGATCACCATACGCACTCTGTATGTGGGCGCTGCCCCTGTCGAAATCGAGCAACTCGTCTCAAAACCCATCGAAGAAGCCGCGGGTATCGTCAAGGGCTTAAGAAAAATCAGTTCAATATCACGCTCTGGTATGTCTGATGTGGTACTTGAGTTCGAATGGGGCACTGACATGGACATGGCCAGCCTAGATGTTCGGGAAAAACTGGACACGATTATCTTGCCTCTCGATGTTAAGAAACCGCTGCTGCTTAGATTCAATCCAAACCTGGATCCTATCGTTCGCCTCGCCTTATCGGTTCCCGATGCCAGCGATAACGAGCTCAAGCAGATGCGTACCTACGCCGAAGAGGAATTAAAACGTCAACTCGAATCCTTGACCGGTGTCGCCGCTGTCAGACTCTCGGGCGGACTGCAGCAAGAAGTGCACATCTTGCTCAATCAAGAGAGACTGACTCAGCTCAATCTCAACGCCGAAAAAATACGTCAGCGTATCGCCGAAGAAAATATTAACCTGTCTGCGGGTAAAGTGGTCCAGGGAGATAAAGAGTATTTGGTGCGCACCCTGAACCAGTTCAGCTCTCTGGAAGAGCTGGGCGAGATCATCGTCTATCGCGACGCTCAGACGTTAGTCAGGCTATTTGAGGTGGCCGACATTGTCGATGCTCATAAGGAGCGTAACGATATCACCCGCATCGGCGACCAAGAATCTATCGAGCTGGCAATTTACAAGGAAGGAGACGCCAATACCGTAGCCGTGGCCAGAAAAGTCAACGCGGCGATTAAGCAGCTAAATGATAATCAGCTCAAATCAGAATTAACCGTTATCTACGACCAATCGGAGTTTATTGAGAGTGCCGTCAGTGAGGTCACATCGTCAGCCCTGATAGGCAGCTTGCTTTCCATGCTGATCATCTACCTATTTCTGAAAGATATTATTCCCACCTTGATCATCTCTATCTCGATCCCGTTCTCGGTCATCGCCACGTTTAATATGATGTATTTTGCCGATATTAGTTTAAACATCATGTCACTGGGGGGAATTGCTCTGGCTGTGGGATTGCTGGTCGACAATGCTATCGTGGTTCTCGAAAACATAGATCGCTGTCGCTCCCTGGGCATGAGTAAGCTCGAAGCCGCTGTGACCGGGACTAAAGAAGTCTCCGGGGCGATATTTGCCTCGACTCTGACTACACTCGCCGTATTTATCCCTCTGGTCTTCGTCGATGGTGTCGCTGGTGCCCTGTTCTCGGATCAAGCATTAACCGTCACCTTCGCCCTGCTTGCCTCGCTTTTGGTCGCGCTCACCACCATTCCCATGTTGGCGTCTCGTGAAGGTATAAAGTCTCTGCCTCCCCTACTCGCTAAAGAGAAGAAGCCAACACCAGATACTAAAATGGGCAAGTTAACACACTACAGTGCCACGGTTTTCTCTTTCCCGTTTATCATCTTATTCAGTTACTTACCCAGTGCCATGTTGACCTTAGTGCTTATGCTCGGCCGCCTGCTGTCTTGGTTCACCGGACTGTTTATGCGCCCCCTGAGCCAAGGATTCAACGGGTGTTACCATAAACTTGAAGGTATCTACCATCAACTGCTCGCATTGGCGCTTAGATTCAGGGTCATGACTCTGTCTATCGCCATCCTAATCACCTTAGGCGCGGCCTCCTTGGTGCCTAAATTGGGAATGGAGCTTATTCCTCCCATGAACCAAGGTGAATTCTATGTCGAGATCCTCCTGCCCCCAGGAACCGAAGTATCAGAGACTGACAAGATACTGCGTCGACTCGCCCTGTCGATAAAAGGCAGAGCAGATGTTAAGCATGCCTATAGCCAGGCGGGAAGTGGTGGTTTGATGACATCGGATACCTCTCGTGGCGGTGAAAACTGGGGGCGCTTGCAGGTCGTGCTAGCCGATCCCGATGCCTTCGATGCCGTCGCATCTGTGCTGCGTACCACAGCTATGCGTATTCCTGAGCTGGAAGCTCAAATACAACACCCAGAGCTATTTAGTTTCAAGACACCACTAGAAATTGAGCTCATTGGTTATGATCTGACTCAATTGAAGCAAACTGCCAATGACCTAGTCGACGCCTTGTCAGACTCAGACCGTTTTGCAGACCTTAAGTCCAGCTTAAGAGATGGCCAACCAGAGATCAGTATTCGCTTCGATCATCAGCGTTTGGCTGCACTGGGCATGGACGCGCCGACCGTGGCAAATCGTATCGCTCAAAGAATTGGTGGTACCCTTGCCAGCCAATACACGGTCAGAGATCGTAAAATCGATATCCTGGTCAGGAGTCAGCTAGATGAGCGCGATCAGATAAGCGATATTGGCGCCATGATCATCAACCCAGAGAGCAGTCATCCCATTGCCCTCAGTGCGGTTGCCGATGTGACACTCAAGCTAGGTCCCTCGGCCATCAATCGAATCAGTCAACAAAGAGTCGCCATCGTCTCGGCGAACTTAGCCTATGGGGATCTCAACGAAGCCGTATTGGAAGCCAGAAATATCTTAGCCAAGCAGACGTTACCGACCTCAATCCAAGCCAGATTTGGTGGTCAAAATGAGGAGATGGAACACTCATTCCAGTCGCTGCAGATAGCCTTAGTGTTAGCCATATTCTTAGTCTATCTGGTCATGGCCAGCCAGTTTGAATCTCTGCTGCACCCCCTGCTTATTCTGATTGCCGTGCCTATGGCGGTCGGTGGCAGTATATTGGGCCTCTATGTAACTGGCACCCACTTGAGTGTGGTGGTGTTCATCGGACTCATCATGCTGGCCGGCATAGTGGTCAACAATGCCATCGTACTGGTGGATCGCATTAACCAGCTACGCCAAGAAGGCAAAGAGAAGATGGCGGCCATATCCGAAGCGGCCAAGTCTCGTTTACGCCCCATTATCATGACCACCATGACGACAGCCTTAGGCCTGTCCCCCATGGCCTTCGGTCTGGGGGACGGTTCTGAGGTCCGCGCACCTATGGCAATCACGGTCATATTCGGGCTGATCTTATCGACCCTACTCACCTTAGTGGTGATACCTGTGCTGTACGCCTTGTTCGATCGTAAGCAATACGCCTCAGCTGTGGCCAAAGAGACTCAAGACGCACGGCTCGTGAGTGAAGGAGGTCAGGCATGAATCTCACCCGATTAGCCATTTCAAGGCCGGTAACCACCAGCATGTTTTTCGTCGCCATTCTCTTGTTTGGTTTGGCATCGAGCCGCTTGCTGCCTCTGGAGATGTTTCCTGGCATAGATATGCCTCAGGTGAACATAAGTGTGCCTTATAAAGGCTCCACTCCGGCCGAGGTCGAGCGTGATATCACCCGTATATTGGAGGAATCCTTAGCCACCATGGGCGGCATAGAAGAGCTCAGATCCAGCTCTTCACAAAATGGCGCCGAGATTGAGCTCAGGATGAAGTGGGGCGAGAACGTTGCCACTAAAAGCTTAGAGGCCAGAGAAAAAATCGATGCCGTGAGACACCTGCTGCCAAAAGATGTAGAGCGTGTCTTTATCAGGCAGTTCTCGACCGCAGATATGCCGGTGCTTAATTTAAGAATATCCAGCGACCGTGAGCTATCCGGCGCATTCGACCTGCTAGATAAGCAGCTAAAACGTCCGCTGGAGCGAGTCGAAGGTGTGTCTCAGGTGACGCTATACGGCGTCGAACAGAAACAGATTGAGATCAGGATAAATGCCGATAAGTTGTCGGCCAGTGGGATCTCTATTCCCCATCTGCAGCAGCGCCTGCAACAAGAAAACTTTATCGTCAGCGCGGGGATCTTGAGGGCTAACTCGCGAGTCTATCAGGTCTCTCCCAAGGGAGAATTTAGACACCTAGATGATATTAACGCCGTGGTGCTCAAACCTGGTATCACCCTTGGCGATATTGCCACTATCGGCTTCTCGCTTCCCGAGCGTTTAGATGGCCGTCACTTAGACAAGAACTACGCCGTAGGCTTGGACGTTTTCAAGGAATCGGGCGCTAACCTAGTCGATGTGTCGGCAAGAGTGATGCAGGTCATCGAGGCTGCTAAGCAAGATGAGCAGTTTGACGGCATCAAGTTATTTGTCATGGAAGATCAGGCCTATGGGGTCACATCGTCACTGAACGATCTCTTGACCGCCGGCCTAATAGGCGGCCTGCTCTCTTTTGCCATCCTGTATCTGTTTCTCAGAAACCTGAAGATGACTTTAGTGGTGGTAACCTCGGTCCCCATCTCTATCTGTATGACATTGGCCGCCATGTATCTGCTAGGTTATAGCCTCAACATTCTCTCCATGATGGGCTTGTTACTCGCCGTCGGCATGCTGATTGATAATGCCGTGGTCGTCACCGAGAGCGTGCTGCAGGAGAAACAAGCCAAGGGCTCAAGCTCCAGCAAAGCGTCTGATTCTGCGGTACTCACCGGGGTAAACAAGGTGTCACTGGCGGTTCTCGCCGGTACACTCACCACTGGCATCGTATTTCTACCCAACATCTTCGGTGTCAAAGTCGAATTGACCATCTTCCTCGAGCATGTGGCCATCGCTATCTGCATCTCGCTGGCCGCATCACTGCTGGTGGCGAAAACCTTACTGCCACTGATGCTCAGTAAGATGAACATAGAGGTCGAAACTAAGGACAAAGAGAGCAAGCTGCAAACCTACTATCACAAGAGCCTGGATTGGATCTTAACCAGGCCACGTACCTCAGGTGTGATATCTCTCATTATCTTGGCATCAACCGCCCTGCCCTTAAGTATGGTCAATCAAGATCAATCCGATGGTGAGGGCAACAATAAACTCTACATCAACTACCAGGTTGAAGGACGACACAATCTCGACGTCACCGAGGCGATGATCACTAGGATGGAGACCTATCTCTATGCCAATAAAGATAAATTTCATATCGACTCCGTCTATAGCTACTATGCTCCCGACCGCGGCCAATCGACCCTGATCCTGAAACAAGATACTGAAGTCGACATGAAGGCGCTAAAGAAGGTCATACGTGAAGGCTTCCCTAAGTTCTCTATCGCCAAGCCTCAATTTGGTTGGGGCGGTGGTAACAACGGCTTAAGAGTGACCCTGACCGGACGCTCCACCGGCGAGCTTATCGAGATAAGTCAAAGAGTGATCCCGCTCCTGTCTGAGATTGAAGGCTTAACGGATGTGAGGTCTGAACTCAGCGGTGCTCAGCAGGAGGTGGTGATCCAGATTGACAGGCAGATGGCCGCCAGACTGGATCTTAAGCTCAATGAAATCGCTTCGAGTATCTCTATGGCCTTAAGAGGCAGCCAACTTAGATCTTTTCGTCATGATCCCAATGGCGAGTTACGCATCGAGATGTCCTTCGAGCAAGAGTGGCGCCTGTCGCTAGAGCGATTAAAACAGCTACCTGTGATCAGAATCGATAACCGCGTCTATACCTTAGACAGCTTAGCGAGTATCACCATCTCGCCAAGGTTCGATACCATTCGTCACTATGACAGACAGACGGCCTTGTCTATCGGCGCAAACCTAGATGATCTCACCACAGAAGAGGCACAGGAGAAGATAACTCGAGTGATGGATACGGTGAATTTCCCTGCGGGATATGGCTACTCACTCAGAGGAGGCTTCGAGAAGCAAGATGAAGATCAGGCGGTGATGGCGACCAACATGTTGCTGGCCTTAGCCATGATCTACATAGTGATGGCGGCTCTGTTCGAATCTTTACTGTTACCGACAGCCATCATCACCTCGATCCTGTTTTCCATCACAGGCGTATTTTGGGGCTTACTATTTACCGGCACGCCCATGGGCGTCATGGTCATGATAGGCATATTGATCTTGATGGGCATAGTGGTCAACAACGGCATAGTGCTGGTGGATCAGATAAACCAGCAAGAGCCGGCACTCGACAAGCTATCGACAGCCATCAGTCAGGTGTGTATTTCGCGTCTTCGCCCCGTGCTGATGACTGTCGCCACTACCGTACTGGGTCTACTGCCGCTGGCACTGGGTGACACTCAGCTCGGTGGAGGCGGCCCATCATATTCACCCATGGCCATTGCCATCATAAGCGGCTTAACATTCTCTACCGTGACCAGTCTTTATCTGGTGCCCCTGTGTTATCAAGCCCTGTATAGAATGCGCTATAACGCCGCCGTACGTCTAGGTCGTGCAAATAGCCTGTCGAGAAGGCTTATGCCTTGGGCATATTGAGCAAGCCATTGAGACAATAAGGTTTGCGGAGTAACGTTAATGAGGGGCTGCAATTGCAGCCCCTCATTTTTAAAGGACACTAAGGTCATCCCAGTTCACGGCGAACTGGCCACAAGATGCTCTCTCGTTCGCTTCAAGCATAATGCTAGATCAATCAATTAATCAGATGTAGAGCAAGCTCTCATCGAGAATGAGTCTGGAGCTGATAACGTTTGAAGGCATGCAAAAATATAACATTGATTGGAGCAGGTTTTTTCAGCACCGCAGATAAATGGATTAACACGCTATACGAAGGGCTGAAACTGTAATTGAACATTACCTTAGCTCCATGAAGAAACACAAGCTTCAGTGTTTCTTCATGGAATATAAACTAGAGCTAG
>NZ_JABSSM010000034.1 GCF_013214165.1 Shewanella sp.
TATCTAGCGCTCGATAGACCAGTAAACCCCGCACCGACTAGCGTGATGTTCAGGCCATAAAGAACCGCACTTTAAGCGTCTTTTTTTATGAAAGTGAAGTGCCAACAGCAACAGCAGCAAAGGCTATGGCTATGGATTCGTGATCGACGTTTCATTTGATGTGGCTGCCTAATCTAGCGCTCGATAGACCAGTAAACCCCGCACCGACTAGCGTGATGTTCAGGCCATAAAGAACCGCACTTTAAGCGTCTTTTTGTTTTTATGAGAATAAAATTCCAAGTGCCTTTTACTGTAAGAGCTAAATTTCAGTCTTTGATATTTCACGGGGCGAGCCTGTATGTTCATCTTCGTTATGGCGGGTGCGCTTATCGACAATATACACGAGCACTAGCACAGGAAAGCCGATAAGGCTGGCGGCGATGAAGAAGTTCACATAACCGAAGCTATCGACATAGACTCCGGAGAATCCGGCGATGAACTTAGGGAAAAGTAACATGATGGATGAGAGCAGGGCGTATTGAGTCGCGCTGTATCCCGTGCTCGTTAAACTGGATAGATAGGCTATGAAGGCGGCTGTGGCAATGCCGGCACTGAAATTATCGATGGAAATTGCCAAGGTTAAAAATGGCACGTTATAGCCTATGACTGCTTGCCAGGCGAAGAGTAAGTTAGTCACAGCCACCAACAAGGCGCCGATGAAGAGTATCTTCATGGTGCCATATCTGGCGATCAATAAACCGCCAAACCCAGCACCGACTAGAGTCATGATCAGGCCATAAACTTTACTGATTGTCGCTATCTCTGTCTTAGTGAAGCCCATATCGACATAGAATACATTGGCCATGATCCCCATGACGATATCTGAGATGCGATAACAAGATATCAGCAATAAGATCAGTATGGCGTTGCGCCCATAGCGCTTGAAAAAATCCATAAATGGCAACACGCTGGCAGTGTATAGCCAAGATAAGGTATTGGCGATGACCTTAGGGTAGCGCTGCTTCAACTCTTGCATGATGCGCTGTTCTTGCTCGTTGGCCTGCTTAACCTCGACGTCTGGCTCCTTACAAAATAGTGTGGTCAAAATGCCGACGGACATCAGGCCTGCCATGATCATATAAGCCATCTGCCAGGACAATAGATTGTATTCATCGTTACCCGGGGTGACCCAAGCTGCAATGGTCAATGCGCCCGCGGTGGCAATGATCATCGCACTGCGATAGCCCACTTGATATGCCGCCGCGAGCGCGGCCTGCATCTTCTCTGGTGCAGACTCTATTCTAAAGGCATCGATGACGATATCTTGGGTGGCAGAAGCAAAGGCGACCATGAGGGCAAACAGTGCCAGCCTCTGAAGATCCTTGACGGGATCGCTGAAAGACATGCCTAAAATGGCTCCCACCAAGAGTATCTGAGCGAATAGCATCCAGCCTCGTCTGCGACCAAGTAGCCTGGTGAAGATGGGCAGAGAGAGTCTGTCTACCAAGGGGGACCAGGCCCACTTGAAGCCGTAGGCTAGGGCAATCCAGCTGAAATATCCGATGGCAGTTCTGTCTATGCCCGATTCTCTTAACCAGAATGAGAGTGTCGAAAACACCAACATCAAGGGAAGACCGGCGGAAAAACCGAGTAAAAGCAGGACTAAGACACGTTTGTGGCAGTAAATCGAGAAAGCGTCTTTGACTTGCTCAAGCTTGGAAGAGACTGAAGGTGACATAGGCCGACTTAAGAGATACTAATCGACCTAGCTTAATACCAAATAGTTCAAATGACTAGCTTAAGTCGGCACAAAAAAGCCCAAACGCTCAGGCTTAGGCTTAGGTTTGTTCTGCTCTTAGAATAAAGATAAAGAGCGTTAGGAGCTAGGTCTGATACCAATGCAGTTATTTGGCACTTGGCCACCAAGATTAAGATAATCACAACATTCATCAATTTGCTTACGCAGGTATTGATTGCCGCGGATCACCCAATCGGGCCATTTGTCAAAGGCATGTACTAGATGCCAGAACACTCTCTCCATATCTGACTGCGCGTCACCCTGATGATTGAACTGTTGCCATTCTTCTAGGGTGTCCCATAGATATAACTGGACCTCATGAAAATCGAGCTGATCACTCAGAAACGCTTTTCCATATTGGGCCAGTTGGGGCGCTTTATTATCGATGAACTCATTTGGGGTCATCAAATCGCCTCCTTATTACAACTTAATCAGTATAGGACTAAAAATTAAACCTAGAACAATATTGGTGAAAAATATTGAACATTTTTGAATTTTATACATGTTTGGCTATATTTTTTAGTTACTTATTTCGATAATAATTTAAGTGGAATATCAATTTACGCACTATTTTCGAGGTAACAGCGTCGCTTTCTTTAACATGATGTCTTCTACAGGAAAGTCAGGCCAGTCTAGCTTATTGTTGTGTTCTGTCGCTACGGCAGCCATTGCAGCAAGCACCTCTTCACCTTGGGTGACTTCACCAAAGACGGCATATCCCCAACGTCTCGATGACGGGTCTAGGCGCTCATTATCTGCTACATTGAAATAGAATTGGCTGGTGGCCGAGTGTGGGTCATTTTCCCTTGCCATGGCGATAGTGCCGAAGCTGTTCGATAAGCCATTACCCGATTCGTTAACGATCGGGGCATCATAGGGCTTCTCTTCTTGCTTAAGGTCGAGTCCACCACCTTGAACCACAAAGTCATTGATGACACGATGGAACAGGGTGTTGTTGTAATGACCCTTAACCACATAAGTGAGAAAGTTATCCACTGTGATAGGGGCTCGGGTTCTGTCCAGCTCTATCACAATTTTTCCCATACTAGTATCGAGTTCAACTTGAGGGTAAAGAGTGTTGGGTTGAATATCTATGGCCGAGGCCATTGAGCTTAGACTCATGCTCAAGCCGAGCATCAATAATGTGCATATTCTACGAAACATAGGGCTTCCCTGTTTAATTCCAAATTATTCTGGAACTGGCTTAGCGCCGATTATTGTTGGATAAATTGATTGAGCTCAGGGTCGTTGAGAATCTCGCCGCTGAGTTGGCCGAGTAATTTATTCATCTCAAGCTCTAAAGTGGCAAAATCTGCATTGAAGGGACCCGATAATGTGCCCCGAGCCGAGTAACGCTTGGTCAACTCCTGGCTGCTATTTTTGACGATAACATTAATGATGATATTGCTCTTGGCCTCGAAACCGAAGGTTGATTCAGTCACATCGGTGAGCAGCTGTTCTAACTGTATCTGCATATGCTTGACTGAGCTTGGATCTATTTGATAACCCGCTTGGGTAAATCCAGTACGAAAGACACTGTCAATCTGCTTTCTGGGAGCCTCTGAGGGACTGACTAATTTGGCCGCATCGTCACCATTGTTAAATCTCACTATGTAATTGGCCGAGCGAGTATCTATTGTCTCGATGGCAAGTGTCTGATGAGAATTAGTTTGTTTTTGGACCTCAGGCACTTGTGGATTCAAGGCGATATGACTCGGAGTTTGGTTGGCACAGGCCGAGAGTAAAACTGATGCGCTGAACAATAGAATGAGACGTTTCATGTGCTGATTTTCTTATTTGAGTAATATCAAAAACTAGGTGGTGCCAGCATACCAGAAATGGTATTGGTTTCCACAGCTAGTCTGCTTAGTGAGTTTGTTAAACCTAAATGAATCTAAGATTTGACTTTAATCTCGAATCCCATCAGGTTAGAGTAAATGTTCAAATTCTATACAGGATGTGTTTAATGGGATTAGCGCAGACTAGCTCCGCTTGGCAAGCTAATAAAATATCGACAATGGCAGCACCGAAGGAACTCATGGATGGTCAAGGTAAGCCTATTTTTGGTTATTTTGATGGGCCAGTAGCAGACTTAACGCTAGACAAGTTCGCCTATTTCAATGAGATGGATAAGCCGGTTTCATCCTTGAAGAAGCACTTTCATTTCAAACAGTTTCAATTTGTTAGCCTGGTGACTCCCAGATACATCATAGGTGTCGCCATTGCCGATATTCGCTATGTCGGCAGTGCATTTTGCTACCTCTATGACATAGGCAAGAATAAAATAACGGCAACATCTTGGCTCAAACCACCGGGAGTGGGCTATCAGATGGAGCCTTCTCCTCTGTCGGGCAGCGCTAAGATAAGCAGCAAAAAGGGCAACATTGAGTTTAACTTGCGCGAGGGGGTGTGGCATCTGGCTATCTCAACTGAGTCTATCGAGGCCGAACTCGAACTCGAATCACCTCCCTTGAGTCTGCCCATCTCACTCTGTACCCCGACGGGATACAGCGGTTGGACCTATACCCAGAAACATAATGGCTTAAAACCCAAGGGAAGCTTGAGCATTCACGACGAGCCTCAACCACTCAACCAGGCATTGGCGGGATACGATTTTTCTGCCGGATATATGCGTCGTGACACGAGCTGGCGTTGGGCGAGCATCAATGCTCATACACAAGATGGGGTGATAGGCTTGAACCTCGCCGCCGGTGTGAATGAGACTGGCGGCAGTGAAAATGTGTTTTGGGTCAATGGCGAGCGGCACTTGCTGGGGCCGGTACATTTCGAGTTTAGCCGAGATGCTGGCAGTGCAGAATCTAAGCCTGCCGCGAGTTGGCGCATCTATTCCGATAATGGCCAAATAGAACTGAGTTTTCAGCCCCAAAATTGCCGCTCAGAGAAACTAAACCTCTGGCTGTTAAAGAGTAACTTTAGGCAGTATGTAGGCCACTATTCTGGCCAGATAATAGATAACTTAGGCAACAAGCATACCTTGCACAATGTAATGGGCCTCACCGAAGACCATTTTGCCCGCTGGTAGAACCGAGTTTAGCTTAGGCATCACTGAGTGCACTCGCACTCGGATGCTGAGAGCCTGACTGAATTCATTGCTATTATTCATAAACCGCTAGAAGAGTCAGTATTAACAATCAGTTTTAGAGAAAATAACAATAAAAATTACAGCAAGGAAGTCTGATGGAATTTAGTACACTGATCGCTCACCCCGAGATGCTACTTATCGTGCTGGCACCTATCTTTTTTATCTGCATCTTGCTGGAGTGGTATCTGGGCGACAGGCGCAAGAAATTACCCCATAGCGCCCGTTATCATCTTCCCGAGGTCTTGTGTAATTTCGGTCTGGCCGGAATGCATCAAGGGGCGGATATTTTAACGGGCCTGCTAATCGCTAAACTCTATCTGATGTTTTTTGGTTGGCGCTTGTTCGATATCGAGATGAATGCCATTAACTTTGTGTTGCTCATGATAGCCCAAGATTTTTGTTATTACTGGTTCCATCGTGGCAGTCACAGAATACGTTGGATGTGGGCTGCCCATGTTGCCCATCACAGTTCGGAAAGTATGAATTTTAGCACCGCATTCAGACAATCTCTGATGTACCCATTAGCGGGAATGTGGCTATTCTGGTTGCCGCTGGTGGTGGTCGGCTTCGATCCAAATTGGGTGGTATTCGTGGTCTTGCTCAACTTGGGATTACAGTTTTTCGTTCATACCCAGGCAGTCAAAACCTTAGGTCCAATCGAGTGGATATTCAATACGCCGTCACATCATAGAGTGCATCACGGTCGTAATCCTCAATATATAGATAAGAACTATGCTGGCGTGTTGATCATCTGGGATCGTATGTTTGGTACCTATGTCAAAGAGGAGGAGACTGTGGAGTATGGCATCACTAAGCCCATTAACAGCTTTAATCCGCTCGTTGTTACTTTCAGTGAATGGAGGTCTATGTTCAGCGAAGCGTTTTCACCGGGACTAACGCTAAAGCAAAGGGCAAGGTTACTTTTCTCTCCACCAGACTAAGGTTACGCTTTTTATAAAGCGCTTACGGAAAACGGTACGCTGCGCTCACGGGGAAGAGATTGGCAAGACGAATGTTAGACCCTTTGTTAATTTATTTGACCACGACATAAATGCCCCCGTTGCACTATACTTTGCAGAGTGAGAAAGGTGATATATGAAGGTTTATTAATTACTAATAGAAGTAATAAATATGAATATTAAATATTTTAAAACAATGGTATTAGACACTGTTGAAGTGATCGGGACCTTCATAGTGGAGCGTAGGGAGCCAATAGAGCGTCGGAAGCATCAAAGTTTGGTGCTGACTTACTATACAAGACGGTTTATAGAACGAAGAAAAAGTACACTCGATTTTCAAGTCTAGACTGACTGCCAAAGAAAGGATGCAAATAGATGACGTCAGCTCTGCTGTCAAAGGGAGTTTAAATGGAAAAAATTCACGTACTCATTGTAGATGACGATCCTGTTTGTTCAGGATTATTGCTCGCTATCTTAGCAGATGACTATCATGTTACGACGGTAAATTCAGCTGTTGGGGTACTAGCCTTGTCAAAATCACTCCTACCGAATATTATCTTCCTCGATGTGATGATGTCCGGGGTAAATGGTTATAAAGTTTTAAAATCTATTAAAAATAATGTTTTCACATTAAATATACCGGTAATAGTTATAACGACACTAACCGGAGTGTCGGATAAAAAATTATTCAAACAGTTAGGGGCTGATGGATATCTATGTAAACCCATAACACTTAGGTCAGTTTCAGGCATAATGAACGAATATAAACTGTGGCCTCCGCTGTGATTTATTATTAGATATTCTGAATGTTAAATTTAAATCTTTTAAATCCATATTAGGTAGCAAGTGCTAGACGAGGCTTGTATAACATTTAACGTCCATATTTCATGCTGTAATATGGCCTGGGGATAGCTGCTAGCCAGTAATAGAAGATAGAGCCGAACATGAGCTGCTGGCTCTATTAATGCAATCAAAACATTGTTGTTGGTCATTACTAGCTATCGCTAAAATCTAGATGCAATGCTAATTCTGTCTTGATTGTATTCCCCGCATGGGTAATAAAAAACGCGCTTACCAGGAGCTAGCAACACCGATTAATCCATCAATCGCATCAACAGTATCACTCTGTGAATTATAGTAGACACTCTCATTACCAACTTTAATAAAAGCAGAATGTGAGGTTACGCCATGCTGAGTACATCTCTTATCACCCAGACCACTATTCTTAACACTCACTAAAGTCGCCAATAGTTTACTTTTAAGATCACCATCAGCCTGTGTAAAAGCCGATTCCATCCTTGCCACTACCCCATCTTCAAGTTCATTTCCTGCTATAACATAATTCACACCAGCAGAACTGCCGACTTGTTCTGAAATTGCTGAACCTGAGTATGCTTCACCAACAGAATATCCAGGTGATGATATTGTCAATACTAGGTTTTGCCTCATGTGCGGAGTATGATCTTGGTCATTGAGAATTAAATGTTCGATGATTTCACCTGGATTTTTCCCTTCAGTGATTAAACCTGCTGCCGCTAACAAATTAGAGTTAGGGAACGGGACCTCAGCCTGAGTAATAACAACCCCTTTTCCAGCTACTATTTCAGTGAGGAAAAATGTGGGGTCCATATAATCGGGTAAGCTCACACAGCTAGCAAGTGCCGAACCTAATTGTCCCGTGCTGGGGTCATAAGCAATAATAGAAAATGTTGCCTGACTTTGTAATGACACCATGGATAAAGCAAGCAATATAGATTTAATCTTCTTCAAGTTAAACATCCTTATTTTAATTATAAAAGAACCTGTGCTCATTTATTACGACGCAAGGTATCACAATAACTTAACCTATGTTGATTTATCTGCATAAACTTTAATTGTCGTTTATATAAATGGTCATGCTAAATCTAGCTGTAACATCTGAAGCTTGAGTGTTACAAATAAATAATCATTGTGTCAATTGTGTGTATTAATATTTCTTTATTAATAAGTGTTAAACCTGGTATCAGTTATTCTGCTGGCTAAAAATCACGTGTCAAAGTTGATTTAATAAATGCAAGGGTTAATTTCAATGTTGATGCTGGTTATTTACATCTTCATAAATTGTATGATTGTATGATGTGTTATTTTCATATGGATTCGTTAGTCATAGGTACGATTTTGGCATGCCTAGCATGGTGAGATGCATGTTTTACGTTATTTATTTATTTATTCATTGATTCATTGATTTAGCTCGCGTCATTTTATGTGGGGGCATGGCTATTTTTAGGGTAAGGATTTGTATGAAATTATTATCGGTACTGATTGCATCCATGTTGAGTTTTGGGGCTGTGGCTGGCGAGTATAAACATATTGTTGGTGGCAATATTGGCATGGTAGCCAATAATTTCAAGCCGGCGATGGTAATAAATTCGCTGGCGGTGATGGCGGTGGAATTGATGCTTATTATCGATATATGCTTAATGATAAATTTGGGCTAGAAGGCAGTGTTTTTAGTGGTAGTGGTGGTATTATAAGTGCCTTGACTGGCATGTTCACTACGGTCGATAATATCAGTTACAAAGGTGTGCGAGCGGCAATATATGGCCAATACTTACTGTCTGAAAGTAATAGCCTGTACGCCAAGTTAGGTGCCAGTGCCAAACAGCTTAACTATGATGTTTCAGGTGTTTTCGGGAGTGGCACTACTGAGAGTATTGAAACAGACGGAACCGATTTCTATGGTGTGCTAGGCTGGGGAATACGTTTTCAATCCGGGCTAGGCCTTAACCTGGAATACCAGTATGTGCCAATCCAAGAGGTCATAGTGCAAAATTTCAGTATCGGGTTTAGCTACCCATTCTAATTTAGCCTTCCAATGAAGATTATTGATATTTTCTATGTGTGGCTGGTTGATGCATTGGTGTAAGTTTAAGTTGTTGAAGGTCTGCCTCTGTCATGCTCAACCTCACTTGTTGCTAATTGCTCGAGTACTTTTTCTTGCGCAATTAATGCAACCACACCATCATATAAATCTTGGACACATTCTACCTCGGTGACACCTAAACGACGACGATTACTGATGTCATATACATGTCCTTCACTGGCGGAATGTTCACCATGAATACCACGTATTTGTAAGTTAAATGCTTGGGTAATGGTGCTAAATGCTGCCATGTCTTGGCCTAAACAAGGTAATTTAATATGCACACTCGCACGCATTGCGGTACCAAGATTAGTTGGACAGCTGCTGATATAGCCGAGATGTGGTGTGAACGCAAAGTTTAAATGTTGCTCAAGTTCTGCAAGTGCCCGCGTCAAACGCGTAAACACCTGTGTGATGTTGCCACCCGCCTGCATCGAAATAATACGTAAATGATCTTCTTCATTTACCCAGACTAAAAAAGTCTTATCATGATTATGATAAATACCACGACCAGCAGGCCAGTCTCGATTTAATCCCGCCGCTTCAAAAAAACGATCGCCTGCTTTGAATAAGAAGTGGTCATCGATGAGTTGCGCCTTAATCTCGTCACTCATGGCTGATAACGCAAAATAATGACCCGATAACGAACCTGAGACCTTGGTTAATGCCGCAACAGTTTGTGCTTCTACGTCATCACGTTGAGATTGCGTGATTGCTGGCCCTAATGGCATTTCAGCCAGATTACGTCCTACCCGAATGCGTGTCGATACAATGTACTTATTACTTGGATCTGGGTCATTAATATCAATATCTTCAGGGTTTAGGTTGGTTATATGTACGCTATTTTCATCAAATCCATGGTACTGGCTAATGATTGGATCGAATAAAGGCGCAAAGCACTGGTATGACTCGGTATCACAAGCATAGACACCGATATCGCTGTCAGGGTTCACTAATCCGGAGTTAACTAGGTCAAGGAGTGTGAAGCCGTTTGTCGTTACTACATCTTGCAGTTGAGTGAACAAGGCTGGCGTTAGATTACGTGCCATGAGTGATTGATGTTGTTCTGTAAAATCTGGATATTTCATAACGCCCTGCTCAATAACGGTGTAATACTGATAGCTACAAACTATAGCTAAACTAGACTTAATACTACAGACAATCACCATAGCAAGGCGAATAAGCACCTGATGTGAACGTGATGAAACCTTCCCTTAGCATCTGGCTAACATAGCTTGCTATATTGGTCAGATATTAAGGGGGTTTCCTAAGCCCACGAGGATTGTTACCAGTGCTAAAAGCTTGCATTAGCGTTCAGTCATTGTGCTAGCCTCTTCTTTACAATCGCCTCCTTGGCAGGTATTTAATTTATTTTGTTCTTCTTTATCTTTAACTAATATTTGATGTATATCTTCTATCCGTTGTTTGACTGCTACCCCATAGCGTGTTTCATCTCCCCATAACCTAGCAAGCATTTTCATTGATTCATTATCATGTTCAGCAAATAATTTACCCGCTCTCTCGGCCCTTTCTTGGCTATTGCCTAACAAGGTTAGGGCTTCAACGCCTAGATTTAAGGCCGAATCGAACGTCTCTCGCTTAAAAGACGTGACACCAAGATTCATTAATTCATAGGCATGTCTACGATCGATGGCACGTGCGACTATTGCCAGATTGGGATAGTGTTTTTTAGCCATAGCAGCGATTTCTAGTATTTTATCTGGGTCGTCTATGGCAATAACCAATAATTGTGCCTCCTCAGCTCCAGAAGCTTCTAATAAGCTTTGCCGTGCAGCATCGCCATAAAATACTTTTTTTCCGAAGCGCTTAAACAGAAATTCTATTTGGCTAGGGCTGTGGTCAAGAATGGATAAGTGATAGCCTTGTGCCGTCAATAATCGGCCAATGATCTGTCCAAAACGTCCGTAACCGGCAATAATTACATTTTTGGTTGGCTCGATTTTCGCTGTCTGGTCAACATTGTCTTCTTGCTTATGGCCTTGATTAAGTACCTTGTCATAAATCATTATCAGTAGAGGCGCCATTAACATAGAGATGGCCACCACTAAGGTTGTCAGCTTTGTTTGGTCGTGATCGAGTATTTGCAGTGAAGAAGTTAGTGACAAGAGCACAAAGGCAAATTCCCCCCCTTGAGCGAGCGCTAGGGTGAAGAGTAACTTTTGCTTACTCTGCATCTTAAAAATGACCGCCAATACGTACAAGACCAAGGCCTTGATCGCTATCAAGGCTGCGACTAACAAAATCACAGTAGTAAACTGATCGAATAATAAAGGAAAGTCGATAGAGGCGCCTACGGCAATGAAGAACAAGCCAAGTAGCAAGCCTTTAAATGGTTCAATATCTACTTCCAATTCGTGCCTAAACTCACTGTCCGCCAAGACGACTCCCGCCAAAAATGTACCTAATGCGGGTGAAAGGCCAATTTTTTGCATGATAACGGCGATCACTATGACCAAAAACAGAGCGAAAAGCGTAAATAACTCACGCAAACGCGTTTCTGCTATGTATCTAAACAAGGGGGCCGAGACATATTTTCCTGCAAGTATGATGGACACAATCACGGCTATCGAAATACTCACCTGCAAATAAACGGGGTAGTGCTCAATCAGATTACCATGATCTGCGACTAGCTTACTTGTGTCACTAAAAGCCAATAAAGGCAGCAAGGCCAAAATGGGGATCACCGCAATGTCCTGAAACAACAACACCGAAAAGGCATTTTGTCCCGCTTCTTGCTTTACCCAGCCCTTTTCATTCAGGGTTTGCAACACGATAGCCGTAGATGATAGTGCTAACATCAAACCTATGGCCAAGGCGGTCTGCCACTTGAGGGAAAAGACAGTGACAGCGATGGCAAAAATTAACAAGGAGGTAATGATGACCTGAAGTCCTCCGAGACCTATGATCGAGCGTCTGAGTTTCCACAACCGAGACGGTTGCAATTCCAGGCCGATCAAGAATAACATCATCACCACACCAAACTCGGCAAAATGCATCACATCGGTTTGATCGCCAACTAAGCCCAATAAAAAAGGACCAATCAGAATTCCCGCCAGTAAATAACCCAGTACCGAGCCGAGGCCTAAACGTTTAGCCACAGGCACAGCTATGATAGCGGCAGCTAGATAAACAACAGCCAGTTCCAACATTTTACTCTCCATTTAAATTGTTATGATCACCAGAGCCTATATTGACTCGGTCTTTTAGCGCTAAGAAAAATAACGGTGCCTTATTTATTGGCTTATCCGTTAATGTTGTCGATGACTTTTTCCACCGTCATAGCAGGTGTATTTGGCCAACCCTCTGGTTTCTGAATAACGTTTTTCTAACCTCGTTGTCGTAACAATCAATCAATTCGGTTCGCTGGTAACATTGAGTTCCTCTTGCTCGACAAGGCAAAAAACCAGCCATTATCAAGCAAAAACTCATACCGAGTTAAATGATGAGACTCAAGATTGGTAAGTTGTGAATATTGCAACGCACTTGTATCACATAAGCTGGCCCATGGTTGGCAATAATAGCGTGGAAATTTATTATTTTTCGATAAAATTAAGATTTGACGTAATGTCTGGACCCTGTTTCTGGGTCTGAGCATGATCATGAGGCAGAGAAATATATCGAACTCCATTTTATACATGAGCTTATACACTGACATATTGAATGCCAAAACATCCTTGTTTGGACGCTCGCAGCCGCATCTACACTGGAATTTTTACGAGCAGCTTGTCTCTTCGATTTAGGTTTTCTAATTGTAGATAGTTTCTATACGGCTTGTCATTCCCGCAATTCTATACTCGTCATTCCCGCAATTATATACTCGTCATTCCCGCAATGCTTGTGGGCGGGAATCCAGTCGCTTTGGCTAGCCTTCGAATGAAGACTGATCACATTTTCTATTTTAGCTTTTGGCTGAGTTGGTATTGGGTGATTTTTTGAAGGTCGACCCTTCTTGGTAACCTATAGCTTCCCAGCGGGGGGGGGATGTGCACTCTTTACTTTGAGAAGGTTCTGCGAGACGCCGGCTCTTGATTTTATAAGAGTCATCCGTGTGGGCTCTACGATTCCAATAAGCTCCTTGTTAAAATGCCAGTTCGATAAAATATGTCCATATACAAATGCCAGTTCAGCCAATTATATCCCTATAAAAAGGCCAGTTCAGCATCCATGCTTCTCGTTCATGAGATTATGGCTATACCATATTCACCATGCTTCTCGTTCATGAGATTATGGCTATGCCATATTCACCATGCTTCTCGTTCATGAGATTATGGCTATGCCATATTCACCCAGCCTCTCGCTCGGAGAGTTTCACCTTGTGAAACCTCGCCATGTCATCGAAGCTCGCAGCCGAATCTACACCTGCTGATTTACAACATAAGTCGTCTCTTCGATTTTAGAGTGTGTGTTATTGCTAATTTGAGAGGTTTAATCATGACTGGCACCATGCATTCGCTACGTTGAACTTGAGGGAAGCTAACGTATCAAAAATCTTATGGGTGTCCACTTATCTTAGTTGTATATTACTCACTAACTTTATGTTGTAATTCAATGTAAATCATTATATTACAGGCTTTCGAACGCTTAATCTGTTAGATGTGGAATTCGGCGAACGACCTCCTATTTATCGTGGGTGGCTTGATAAATGTTCTTGATAAATGTTCAAGTTAACTACTCTAGAGGATGAGCAAAAGGACAAAAATATGTCCTCTTTTATTTCTGTTGATATGTTGTGATTATGTAATTATTATGGTGTCGTGCTCCTATGTTGTTGGGGGGGTAGGAAAGGAATCTAAAATACTACAAAAGGAATTAAAATGAGAAAAATTTTTTCATTCTCGCTACTCGCTGCTGGAATTTTATCTGGATGTGGTGGTAGTGACTCATCTTCAGAAACGTCAAAAAACCCCGTTGTTAACAGTGCTCCGCAGGCCATAGCTGATAGCGTGTTAGTTCAAAATAATGTTGCAGCATCAATCGATGTGTTAGCAAATGATACTGATAGTAATGGCGATGCGTTAACTATTACATCAATTATTAGCCAGCCCGAGAGTGGTACTGTTGAAATTGTTAATAATCAATTGCTGTACACTCCTGAAAATAATGTAGCGACAACTGATTCGTTTAGTTATGAGATTAGTGATGGTGAGCTCACTGCCGTTGCAGAGGTTGTGGTTACTGTTAATCATACATTAACGATATCAGGACTTGTTACTGACTCACCTATTTCTAATGCGTTGGTTTCTATTGCTATCGGTGACGAGTTGTTTGAAGTAGAGGCTGACACTGACGGCAATTATTCGCTGCCAATCACAATTAATGATATGTCTGCGCTTGTATTTATAAATGCTAAAGGCAGTGCTGACCAAAATCAAGAAGACATTGAATTGATTGCAGTTGCAGGACAGACAAGCACATTGTTAGCGGCTGCAGGTGGAGAACACCATTTAAGTCATGAGGACAATAATCAAACTAACGTTACTCATGTATCAACAGCTAATTACTTGCTGGTTGAGGACCGTACTGAGAGTGGTGAAATTACAAGTGAACTAGAATTTAATCAGTTAGCAAGCGAGGTATCACCGGAAGAGCTGATTCAAACGGCTGGATTTATCAAATTGTTGGTTGATAATGATAACTTCGATATCCCAGAAGGGGAAACGGTTTTATCTTTGCTAGATACTGAAGCGGCTGGAGGTAGCGGAGAAAAAACACGTGAAGCAATTCAAGCGTATTTAGTCGCAAACAATCATGTTGATGCAGATGGAAAGTTAACAGAAGCGTATTCCGCTGCACTAGATGAAGCAATTGACCAAACCGTAACTGATGCTAATGTTATTGAGCAATTCAGGGTTGAGCATATTGCTAGTCAAACTATGCTTTCTTTATATGGCGCTAAGCAAGGGTGGAATCAACACTCTGGCAGCGGAATGAACTATGGTGCGGATGGTTCTGGTGAATTATATAATAATCTGAATAGTTATGATAACAGCGATGAAATTCAATTTTCTTGGTCTGTAGTGGATGGTAGTTTGGATGTTGAATATCATAATTATTCATCTAAAAGTTATCAGTACTTTTCTTATCCATATGAGCGGTTGGTCATTGACTATGGTTTTTCACAAACAGTAGTTGATGAATTAGTTGCGGCTGCTGATGCCGGCCTAATTAATGTGTCTCAATTGGATATGGAGTTTGGTACTCGTAGAACGAGCACTACCTTGTTAAAAAGTACCCCGTCGAGTTATCAAGTTATTGTAAAGGCTGAAGATTATATTAAGCTAACATTGCCGACGTCTATAACAACTTGGACAAACTCGACTCCGAGTGTCACTAAAGAGCATTTCTATAATCAAACGCTTATACACACTCCAGAAAGTGCCTTTAACGGGAAAACACTTGCCGATATTGAAGGTGACTGGGTTCTGAATCTTGAAGCTACAGTAACTCAGAGTCATAGGTTAGAGGATTATACCGGTTTGATGGCTGATTTTGTTACTATCTCAGGAACATCAGCAACTGCAAAATTTGCTAATCAGCAGTTTACAGTATCATTAACTGATGGTGTGTTGGCACTAGCTAACGGTAGTACAGTATATAAATTTATTCCTGTTAAAACAGAAGGGAAAGGCCATCTAGCTCAGGTAGAAAAATGGGTAGATAACAATCTAGAGCTTGTTTTAGCGCGACAAATTGCTAAGTTTGATGCTAGTTATGAGCAATATACCGATAATTTAGTGACGGCATTACCAAAGGCTCAAATATCTTATATTAACGGTAGCATTCAAGAGCAGTGGAATGGTGAGAAGCTTAAGTTAGAAAACGTCTGGGGTTATGCATTTAATGCTGATGGTAGTTTAAATCGTGGGGTCAAGGGCGTGACACCTGAAGATGACTGGGAAGGTGCCGGGAATGGAACTGGCTATTTCCGCTTAGGTGATAACAGCTGGACTTGGGATAAATCTGGGCGACAGGTGAATATGTATTTCTCATCTGATTGGGCTGAAAGACATCGTACCTGGGAGGTTATTTCGGTTGATGACGAAGGTAGAGCTCTAGTTTTAGAGCATTCAGTTTATGGCTGGGATATAGATTATAATGGTATTATCGAGGCTGATGAGTTTGGTCAATTTGTCATGCCACGCATAAACGTAATTAAAGTGACGGATTTGAATGAATGGAAAAAAGAATGGCAAAACACCATTGATATTGGCATGTTTCCGGCTGTAGCCATAGAGCAAAAAGCATCGACATTATCGATTCAATCGAGCAAAAATAACGATGCGGTTGTTCTGAATTAAGTAATAAATAGAGCCATATATGGACGCTCTACCCCCGTCAAGACAATACCTCTCTAACTAAGGTATTTTTACCTTAGTTAGCCTTTGATTATTAACTAATCAAATTGCTACTTGGTGTAAAATAAATCAGACCAGTCATTGTTAATAGCACATCTTCTTTCTCCTACTAAGCTTTAGTTACTGGTCGATGTAGGAGATTGTAATGCCCCGCCCAAGAAGCACTCAGATAAGTATTGAACTTCTAATTTAACCATAAGTATCTTAATACCACACAACCTCAAGGTGTGTGAGAAAAGCATGGCTAACAGGAGTCGATGAAGATACGGGTCACTCGTATGAACATCGACGAGGGTGGGTTGAATCTAGGCTCATTTAACTCGCAGGAACATTTGCTATAGACATAGCGGCTTATGCGGTGATGAGCAATTATCTACATGTGGTGTTGAGAATTGATATTGAGTCAACAAACCGCTGGACAGATAGAGAAGTAGTGGAGGAGCGAAACCTCGCATAACTTAAGCATACGATAGCCCAATATTGAAGTAGATTAAGTGACATATCTTGCTCATACTTCCAAAACAGTTGCGCTGCTTTTCTGAGCCTATAGCCAGAAAAGCTAATATTGAGGATAACTGCACAGGCCGTTTCTGGGAACGGTGATTTAAAAGCCAAACTTTACTCGATGAAGCGGCGGTAGTGGCCTGTATGGCTTATGTAGAGCTCAATCCAATATGCGAAAAAATGGCTATTACACCAGAAACTTCAGCCCTGCCTGAAAATCGTTATTTAAGTGAGAAATCCCCAGTTCGACGATTGTAATGGACTGAAGTTGCACTTGTATCGGTAATCACTGTACTTTGTTGTACGTTGAACTGAAAGCTCGTTACAGCAGCGTTATGTTGTTGATTTATTATGAGTGGCCTGATTAAAAGTTGCCAAAATCTGACATTATTCGCTCTGACCTCTTTAATCATAAAATAAGCCCAAAATATTTTGATAAATAAGTCTAAAATTTATCAATACTTTTTCTAATACGTTACTATCTCTTACTCACGCCTAGTAACATGTAACTTTGCTCAGTCAATATAATAAGCACTTAGCTAGGGTAGACTAGAGTAAAGACATCAAAAAACACTTAATTCTCTAGAGCGATAAACCGATATTATGACAAGAAAAATATTAACGTTGAATGTGAAAAGAAAAAAAGTCACCAAACAAGTCGAGCAAGTGGCCAAGGTTGTCCCTCAGGTTGACCCACAAGAGCGTTTTATAAATGGCGTAGCCATCAATCCTCATCAGTGTATTCGCCTAGAATTAGGCTCTGAGCAACTTTCCACCCGAGCCATGGATCTGTTCACGCCAATAGGAATGGGGCAGCGAGGGTTAATTGTTGCTCCACCAGGCTCCGGAAAAACCACCCTGTTAAAACATATTTGTCAGTCGGTGGGGAAGGCTTATCCAGAGATAAAGCTTTATGCGTTACTCATTGATGAGCGTCCCGAAGAGGTGACGGATTTTAAGCGCAGCGTACCGGCACAAGTATACGCCTCATCCACGGATGAAAACTATGACCAACACGTTCGTGTCGCGAATGACCTGCTTAAAATCGCTCGCCAGCAAGCTGGTGAAGGTCATGATGTAATGATTGTCATCGATTCTCTGACAAGACTGACACGAGTACATAATGCCAATCAAAGGAGCAGCGGTCGTACCCTATCGGGCGGGCTTGACGCTAGAGCGATGGAAATACCACGAAAATTGTTTGGCGCAGCGAGAAAAATTGAGAATGGTGGTTCGCTTACCATTCTAGCGACCATACTGGTTGATACTGGTAGCAGAATGGATCAGGTGATATTTGAGGAGTTTAAAGGTACGGGTAATATGGAAGTCGTTTTATCGCGTGAGGCTGCCAGTCAACGAATTTTTCCCGCACTGGATATTGCTAAAAGCAGCACGCGTCGTGAGGAACTGCTGCTCAATTCGAAAGAACTCGAAAAGGTAACCGTGTTGCGCAGGGCGCTTACTGGTCTTAAACCTGTAGAAGGTGCTAGGACACTGGTTGAGTTACTTAAGACATACCCAACCAATGCCGAACTGTTGAATCGTTAGTTAGCTAAATTTATTCAATCTAAACAAGTGCGTCAGTATAAACTTTATGCTATATCCTTAACTTTACCAGTTAAAAAAGTTTCGAGATAAAGGGGGCCGTAGCGAATTAGGGCTTGCGAATAAACTAAGATATTTTTTCTAATCAATGTCAGGTTAACTAGACCCAATGCTGTAACCCACGGTTGTCCAGCAACGAGTTACTAGCCAGTAAAATTCAAATCGAAGAGATGACTTTCTCGACATAATAGCAGGTGTGAACGCGGCTGCGAGCTTCCGAAACAGGGCCGAAAATGTTCCCTACATTTATTCGGCATTTCCCACATCCTTGTGGGTCAGATGTTTTGGTAGAGCCCACAGGGACGACGCTGATGAAATCAACAGCCGGCGTCGCGTAGAAGTGGCTGCACTTAAGGTCGTTCATTCACATCAATGTGATCACGACATTCGTACATCCTTTACAGCACCTACGGCAGGTGATAGATAACTATAAGGTTATGATATTCAGCACAAAACCAAATTCAAATTTAGCTCAATGAACCCAACCAAAAAGATACTTAACCACTTGTTAGCGGACAAGTGGCTAGGATTTGTTATCTGGCAAGTGACTTCTTGCCACCATAAAGCCCACTCTGTGGGTGTGGCTCGCTCGGTTGAGAGTTCTCAGCCTCGGCACTGCTTGGCGCTAAGTACTCATCCTCATGGTTTTCGGCTTTCTTGCTGATCTTCTGCGCCTGCAAGATCACAAACTTGCCGTTGGACTCCACAGTGGTGCAGTTTTTAAAGATGCGTTGCAGTTTGACGTGATAAGCCAGATGACGGTTACCTACTACATGCAAGATCCCGCCATTCTTAAGTGCGCGCCAGGACTGGAGAAACATCTGCCAGGCGATATGGTCGGTAATGGCTTCGCCTTGATGGAAAGGGGGGTTACACAGAATTAAGTCCGGACGCACGCCTTCGTTTAGGTGGGTCAAGCAGTCATCCCAGCTGAAGCTGGCTTGCTCGCCCACTAGACCTTCAGTGTCTAAGTTATTGAGGGCCCAGTTTTGTCTGGCCGATTCGACAGCCATCTCTGAGTCATCGATAAAATGAATATAGGCTTTGGGGAAGACTTGTTTAGCATGCAAGCCCAGTACGCCATTGCCGCAGCCCAGATCTATGATAGAGGTGAACTCGCCCTTAGGCATGTTATCCAGCATGATGCGGGCGCCAATATCCAGCTTGTTGGCGGCGAACACATTACTTAGATTGCTGATTTCTAAGTTAAACTCAGGAATAGACCAATTGACACCTTGGGGCAGGGAGCGCACCTTGCCATCACTGACGCAGGTTATTACTCGGGTTTTCTTCCAGGTGAGGCTGGCACTTGCCGGGCCTAAATTTTTGGCAAACACTTCGAGTAGTGACTTGTTGATGGATTTTGCTTTGGCGCCAATGAGTATCTGAGTTCCCTGAGGTAAGATCTGCGATAATCGGTTAAGCTGGTGGGCGAAATAAGTCAGATTCTTAGGCAACTTCATCAATACCAGTTCAACTGAACTGGGTAGTGCTTCACGACTATTAAGCCACTGAATATTCTCGCTACTGAGTTTATTCTTGGCTAAGTTTTGCAAGGTTCCTAACTGGCTGGTCTTGGCGTCAGTTTCTAACAGCAGTGGCCACTGACTGTCGATAGCGAGAAGGCTAGCCGTTAGCGCGCCGAAATTATCATTGATGACCGCCGTGGTGACCGCTGTCTGCTCAATATCAGTCAGATGCTTGATCAGGTGTTCATCCGCAGCATCCCATGCCTGTAGGTTAGATTCCTGTTCACTTGGATAACGATGTAATTCAAGTTCGATATCTGCTACTGAAAATTGAGTTGTCATAAGTCAAACTGTACCAATAAAATGAGGGCGCGCATTATCGCAGATTTAACGGTTGAGGTATATATGGTCGATGGCTCTTGATAACTGTCGACAACTCTTGATATTAGCCGATAGCGAGTCGAATGTGCCATTATCCGCTTAAGGTTTATAATAAGTGATGAAACAACAAAGTTTAGACTTAAATAGACTCCTCGGCGCTGAAACAGAAGTTGATTCGGAGCCGCAATTGGACAGGCTATCAGAGCTTCCGGTGACTTGGATCAAAGGCTATCTCGCACCTGCTCAGCAGATGGCCTTGCTAAGAGAGGTTCAAGGCTATCCATTCGAGTCTCCCGAAATCCAAGTCTATGGTAAGCGGCATCGCATACCCAGATCTCAAGTCTGGTTCGGTGATGCGGGCTGCGATACCAAGTATTCTGGCTTACTGGTCGAGGTGCTTCCTTGGCCTAAATATGCCGACAGACTGAGGCAAAAACTCAAACGGGACTTTAGTCTCGAATCCAACGGCGTCTTGGTTAACCGCTACGTCGATGGCAAGGAGTCCATGGGCTGGCATTGTGATAATGAGCCGGAATTTGCAGTAGGCAGTGATATTGCGTCTATTACACTGGGCGCGACCCGAGATTTTATCATCAGAGACAAGGTCACTCATGAGCAGCAAACTTTTGCGCTGCAATCGGGTGACCTCTTGATCATGCATTGGCCGATGCAAGACAGGTGGGAGCATGCCTTACCTAAGCGCATGAAAGCTACCGAACCGAGAATTAATTATACCTTCAGGCAAGTAACCCCTCATTATTTTGACTAGCATGCTTATCACATGGCTCATATCCCAGCGCTAGACAATGCGTGAGGGCATGAGTTTCCAGACGCTAGGGACTCTCTCCACTCGGCGTCCGCAGCATGCCCTCCTTGTGCTTATCGTACCCATCTAAGACTCATGAAAACAGCTTCATAATCACCGTGTTACCGTTAATTATTTTGTCACCTGTCTGCTGACTTACTATTTCATAGAGAGCCGCATCGTCACACACATAAAGTAATTTGCTCTTTTTTTATACAGAAAAGAAAGCTGAATGCTTGCTTAATGGCGCCGAGTTAAGGGTGATATTTAAGCAAGCGTTAAGAAAAGTTGCACATTATGCGACCTATAAAGACAAGGGGAGACAAGAGTCAGATAAGACTATGCATAGACCCTGTCTTAACTCATTAACTTGATTGAGTGGAGTAATCAAGAGCAGATAGAAAGGATTCAGTTAACTAACAGCAGCAAACTAACTGAACTGGAGTTCAAATGAAAAAAAGAATCATAGCTACTGCGGCATTCGCAGCCTTCGCATCATCTTCTGTACTCGCTAGCTACGAGATAGCCCCGGCAGAGATATCTGTCTCAACTAACTTTGATAACACATTAATTTACGCTGAGAGTAATACGCGTGCTGATTACATTGAGTTAGGTTTGAGTCATGTTTTCGATATTGGTGGTAATTTTTCATTGATCCCTCATCTAGCCTCTGTCGCTCGTGATGGTGGTGATAATAGCTTTCGTCTACAACTCGGGCTGACCTATGATTTCAACGAAGCCACTAAGCTAGTCGCTGAGTATCGATACACATGGGGCATGGATAATTACTACACTCCCAACTATCAGATTGATAATGGCTTACCCGCTACACCGCCCACTGAGGGGAATGGCATCGACAATCCAATTCACTTCCCTATAGACGACATCACACCTCCACAGAATTACCATTCGGGTCAGTCTGAGATCAGCCGGGTGTCGCTAGGGTTTGATCAGAGACTGGACATGTTTCTCGTGAAGTACCGTTTCCGTCACTATGAGCAGTACGGTGATGTATACAGCTTCGAGACTGGTATGGCTCGGGATACTTGGCAGGAGCACGAACTTCAGCTTGACCTTTCTACGTCAAGTTCATGGACTCCCTTCGTAAGAATAGTTGCTACTAGCGACAATGGTTACGGCGTGGAAGATAAGTACACACTCCTGGGGATTAACTACCACTTTTAAATTAAGCCCGAGCTAGCTTGAGATTAGGCAGAGATAAAGCGTATGGATCGTATCATTGAGATCCATTCTTGTTTTCTCTGTCTGTCTCGTCTTCGAATGAATTTACCCATGTTGACGGAACACTAGGCTCCATTAGCTGTTCAATTTATGGCTAGAGCCTATGGCAAAGATTGATCTTTTGTGGCTAAGGTATTAACCTGCCGCCATCGCTTTTTCTTGTTTGAGAATATCCCTATGTCAGTAGAGCAACTTATAACCGAAAAACTCACCGCGGCCCTGTCGCCTAGTCATCTGGAAGTGATCAACGAGAGTAATAATCACCATGTGCCGCCGAATTCAGAGACACATTTTAAGGTCATTATTACCAGTGCGGCTTTCGAGGGTAAACGCCTACTTGGCAGGCATAGATCGGTGAATGAGGCGTTAGCCGATGAGTTTGCTAATGGCTTACATGCCTTATCTATGCACACCTTCACTCCCGAAGAGTGGCTCGTAGAGTCAAATGTCCCCGACTCTCCAAAGTGTAAAGGCTAGAAGCTAAGCCCTAGACAATAAAGCCTAGAAGCTAAATTTGGGACTCTGATTGGATTGAGTCCCACAAGCTAAATCACGCTTATCTTTACCGTCCACCGTCTAGCGTCTACCGTCCGTCCACCGCTTCCCTTACTTCAGCACAAGATTTTGTTTATCTATCGCGGTAATAGTGTTATCAATATGTTAATTACATTTTTAATGTTGAGAAGGGATGAATCAACTAGAGAAGATAACCGAGCTGATGGGGAGCTGGTGTCCCCTGTTTATCGTATTGATGACACTCGCGGTAGTGATATTGCGCGATGCCTTCAATACCTGGGCTACGGCGCTGTAGAGTCTGCGTTATACCTGCATGGCGCCGTATTGACTTTAGCCGCTGGCTATACACTGAAACATGATGGCCATGTCAGGATCGATATCTTCTAGCGTATCGATATCTTCTAGCGTAATTTTAGCGTTCGTACCCGCATTGGGTGGACTTTCTCGGTACGCTACTGCTGTTGATGCCTGTTTGTCTCTTTATCCTCTATTCAAGTTGCGATTATGTTTTAGCATCCAGGAAGGTCGGGGAAAGCTCGGTCGAAGCCAGCGGCTTAGGTTAGTTCTATTTCAGCAGAATCAGACTTATCAAGGCACTAGTCTTGTTCAGACTCATATATGTTTTTTGGTACTATCGAGACGGCTCATAGCGCCATTTGCTTATGCTAGAATGAAAAAAAACAAATAAGGCGAATGCTTTTAAGTTGTTAAGCCTTACCCATGCCCTACAAATTTGGAGAGTAGAGATGCCATTATTAGATAGCTTTACCGTCGATCATACTCGCATGCATGCCCCTGCGGTGCGTGTGGCGAAAACCATGAAGACGCCTAGCGGTGATTCCATCACAGTATTCGATCTGCGTTTTTGTGTACCGAACCAAGACATCTTGAGTGAGCGGGGCATACATACCTTAGAGCATCTTTATGCCGGATTTATGCGTGACCACCTCAATGGTGATGCTGTTGAAATTATCGATATCTCTCCCATGGGCTGTCGTACCGGCTTCTATATGAGTTTGATTGGTACGCCAGGCGAGGCGGAAGTGGCCGAGGCTTGGTTAGCGGCGATGAATGATGTGCTCAAGGTCGCCGATCAATCTGAGATCCCTGAGCTAAACGAATTTCAATGTGGTACTTATGACATGCACTCTCTGGATCAGGCCAAGGGTATCGCCCGGTCGATCATTGCTGCTGGGATAAGCGTTAACAAGAATGACGAGCTAAAGCTCAGTGATGACATCTTGAAAGGTTTGTGATTCAGCAATAGACATAAAAAAGCGGCTAAGCCGCTTTTTTTATGCCTAAAATTATTTTTACGGGTTAATGTTAACTTGCTTATTTCATTGTGTGCGCTCAAATAGTCAGCGGTTAGAATGCACTAATCATTGGCAAAAAAAATATTAATTAGGCTTCATTTGACTATTTGACAAAGACGATACCCTTGCTAGGTAAAGGGCTTATTAAAGTTAGTCGGCGCTGAATCAAAATAATTCACTAATCATGCGGGCTAAAGCCGAGTTTAAAAATCCACGTTACCATTAAAACACCCACATTTTTCATGGCGATACCTCGGTATTTACTGTAAAATGCGCGCGAACAGCGTGATTGCGATCGCATTTTCGCGATAAGTCTGCGCTAGCTCATCGAGGTGAGCTTTGTTTTAAACCTGTCGTATTAAGCAGGAACGCGGCGCATTATCTTTCCTTCATAACGTAGTGCTTGTGGATATGATTACAATAAAGAAAGGATTGGACCTGCCTATAGCAGGCGGACCAGAGCAAGTAGTCCATGATGGCCCAGCCATTAAACGTGTAGCTACTTTGGGTGAAGAGTATATTGGCTTACGCCCCACGATGAAAATCAAAGTGGGTGATAAAGTTAAAAAGGGCCAGGTGATCTTCGAAGATAAGAAGAACCTTGGTGTCAAATATACGGCTTTAGCAAGTGGCACAATTTCAGAAGTCAACCGGGGCGCACAACGCGTTCTGCAGTCAGTCGTCATAGATATCGAAGGGGAAGAGTGTGTCGCCTTTGCTAAATATAGTGCAGCAGAATTAGCGTCGTTGGATTCGCAGCTAGTTAGAGACAACCTTATTGAATCAGGGTTGTGGACAGCGTTGCGAACTCGTCCTTTCAGTAAAGCCCCAGCAGTAGATTCTACCGCTGCCGGCATCTTCGTTACCGCGATAGATACTCAACCCCTTGCAGCCGACCCTGAAGTGGTTATCGGTACGCAAAAAGATGATTTTGAGAATGGACTTAAGGTTCTGTCAAGATTGACTGAAGGTAAAGTATTTGTGTGTAAAGCGCCTGGAGCCGATATTCCAGCCGCCAACGCTCAAGTCGAAGAGTTTGCAGGTAAACATCCTGCGGGTCTGGTCGGTACACATATACATTTCCTACTTCCTGCATCGGTTAACAGAACGGTCTGGCATGTGGGTTATCAAGATGTCATTGCCATTGGTCAGCTATTTATTACCGGTGAATTAAACACTCAACGCGTTATAGCTATAGCGGGACCTAAGGCGAGTAAGCCAAGATTAGTGCGTACTCAACTTGGTGCTTCCTCTGCCGAATTAACTGCAAATGAAACCTTAGACGGTGAAGTTCGTGTCGTATCTGGCTCAGTTTTGAGCGGAAGGACTGCGACTGGGCCTCACGCTTATTTGGGTCGTTTCCATCTGCAGCTATCTATGCTCGAAGAAGGCAGGGAGCAGGAATTTATCGGTTGGGCTATGCCTGGCAGTGATAAGTTCTCAATCACTCGTTCTTTCTTAGGTCACCTCTCACCTTCTCGTCTGTTTAATATGACGACGAGTACCGGTGGTTCTGACCGAGCTATGGTGCCGATCGGTAACTATGAGCGTGTGATGCCTCTGGATATTCTTCCTACTATGTTATTGCGTGACCTAGTGTCAGGCGATACCGATGGTGCCGTTACCTTGGGCGCCTTGGAGTTGGATGAAGAAGATTTGGCATTGTGTACTGTCGTATGTCCGGGTAAGTATGACTATGCGACCTACCTACGTGACTGTCTAGATACGATCGTGAGGGAAGGCTAATGGGTTTGAAAGAGTTTTTTAAGGGTATCGAACCTCAGTTTGAAAAGGGCGGTAAATACGAAAAGTTTTACGCCGTTTTCGAAGCTGCATATACGGTTTTTTATACCCCAGGTCATGTGAACAAGGGCGCAACCCATGTTCGCGATAATTTAGACCTGAAACGTATGATGATCTTGGTGTGGGCATGTACATTCCCAGCCATGTTCGTCGGTATGTATAACGTAGGTTTACAAGCTCAAGATGCGCTTATTGCCGGTTTCTCTACACCAGATGTTTGGCAGGTTAGCCTGTTCGGTATGTTTGGTACTGAGCTCAATGAAAATTCAGGTATTTCGGCCCTGCTGTGGTACGGCGCCTGTTTCTTCGTGCCTATCTATGCGGTGACATTCGCCGTCGGTGGTATCTGGGAAGTGTTATTTGCCGCGGTCCGTGGTCATGAGGTTAACGAAGGTTTCTTCGTTACTTCGGTGCTGTTTGCATTGACTCTGCCGGCGACGATTCCTCTGTGGATGGTTGCGCTGGGTATCACGTTCGGTGTGGTTGTAGCCAAAGAGATCTTCGGTGGTACGGGACGTAACTTCCTTAACCCCGCACTGGCTGGTCGTGCCTTCTTATTCTTCGCTTACCCGCTAAGCATGTCTGGTGATACCTCTTGGGTTGCTGCAGACGGTTTCTCTGGTGCTACGGCACTGAGTCAAGCGGCTCAAGGCACATTAGAATATAGCTTCAACCAAAATTGGTGGGATGCCTTCCTAGGCTTCATTCCTGGCTCTGTCGGTGAGGTGTCTACCCTGGCTCTCTTACTGGGTGGCGCGGTGATCATATACGCACGTATCGCATCATGGCGCATCGTTGCCGGTGTGATGCTGGGTATGATTGCGGTTTCTTACCTGTTGAACTTTATCGGTAGTGACACGAATCCTATGTTCGCTATGCCTTGGTACTGGCACCTTGTTTTAGGTGGTTTTGCCTTCGGTATGATGTTTATGGCGACCGATCCTGTATCGGCTTCATTTACGAACTCGGCGAAATGGGGATACGGGATCTTGATTGGTGCGATGGCGGTGTTTATCCGTGTCGTTAACCCAGCGTTCCCTGAAGGCATGATGTTGGCCATCTTATTCGCCAACCTGTTTGCACCACTATTTGACCATTTTGTCGTCCAGGCAAATATCAAGCGGAGGATTGCACGTGGCTAGTAACAAAGATTCCTTTGGCAGAACCCTCTTTGTGGTGGTTGGTTTATGTTTCATCTGTTCAGTCTTCGTATCGACTGCAGCTGTAGTGTTAAGGCCAATCCAGATTGAGAATAAACTGCTGGATAAGCAAAAATACATTCTTGAAGCCGCCGGTCTCACTGCTAATAGTGAGGCACCTTTAACTAAAGACGAAGTACTTGCAACATACGACAAGTATGTTGTGGCTAGGCTTGTCGACTTAAAGACGGGTAACTGGGTTGAAGGTGATGCCGATTTATTCGACGCCGATAAGGTGTCGCGTGATCTGGCTAATTCATTTAAGCCCGAGCACGATGTCGCCTCGGTTAAGCGTGTAGCCAATACTGCGGTTGTCTATATCGTCAATGATGACGAAGGCCAACTAAAGACACTGATTTTACCGATTAAAGGCTACGGTCTTTGGTCGACCATGTATGCATTCCTGGCCATAGAGCCAGATATGAATACCATTCAGAGTCTGGTTTACTACGCATTTACCGGTTCGGGGGAGACTCCGGGTCTAGGTGGTGAAGTTCAAAACCCAATCTGGATGGCGAAATGGCATGGTAAGAAGCTTTATGATGAACAAGGTAACTTAGCGATTAAGGTCACTAAGAACCCGGTTGTTGCGGCTTCTGTCCACGGTGTTGATGCTCTGTCGGGTGCGACCTTGACGGGTAACGGTGTTCAATACTCACTTGATTTTTGGTTAGGTGAGGAAGGTTTTGCTCACTTTATCGAGAAACTTCGTAATGGAGGACTGAGCTAATGGCTAACGCTAAAGAACTTAAGCAGGTTCTATCGGGACCAATTGTTAATAACAACCCGATCGCCCTGCAAGTACTAGGTGTATGTAGTGCACTGGCAGTAACCAGTAAGATGGAAACTGCACTGGTGATGACCATTGCTTTGACTGCCGTAACGGCGTGTTCAAACTTGTTTATCTCTATGTTGCGTAATCACATCCCAAGCAGTGTACGTATCATAGTGCAGATGACCATCATTGCCTCCTTGGTGATCGTGGTTGATCAGGTGCTGCAGGCATATGCCTACGACGTGTCTAAGCAATTGTCGGTTTTCGTTGGTCTTATCATTACTAACTGTATTGTGATGGGCCGAGCCGAAGCTTATGCGATGAAGACACCGCCTATGATGAGCTTTATGGATGGTATAGGTAACGGCTTAGGCTATGGTGCTATTCTGCTATCTGTAAGTTTTGTCCGTGAACTCTTTGGTAATGGTTCGCTATTTGGTGTTGAGATATTGAGCAAGATTTCAGACGGTGGTTGGTATCAGCCGAACGGTCTGTTATTGCTACCACCTAGTGCGTTCTTCTTAATCGGTACCTTGATCTGGATCATTCGTACTGTTAAGCCAGAGCAAGTAGAAGCAAAAGGGTAAGCGCGATGGAACATTATATAAGTCTATTAATTCGTTCTATTTTTATTGAGAACATGGCTCTCTCTTTCTTCTTGGGAATGTGTACATTCCTAGCGGTATCGAAGAAAGTGACCACGGCGATGGGACTCGGTGTTGCCGTTATTGTGGTGCTGGCGATTTCAGTTCCCGTTAACCAGATCATCTATCAGGGGCTTTTGGCTCCAGGTGCTCTGGCTTGGGCTGGCGCACCGGATGCTGACTTGAGCTTCTTGAAGTTCATTACCTTCATCGGTGTTATCGCGGCGCTCGTACAGATCCTAGAGATGGTGTTGGATAAGTTCTTCCCGCCGCTCTATAACGCTCTGGGCATCTTCCTACCACTGATCACAGTAAACTGTGCCATCTTTGGTGCTGTCTCTTTCATGGTTGAGCGTGATTACAACCTAGTTGAGAGTATGGTGTTTGGTGTGGGTTCAGGAGTGGGCTTCGCATTAGCTATCGTCTTGTTAGCAGGTATCCGTGAAAAGCTGAAATATGCTGATGTGCCTGAAGGACTGCGTGGCTTAGGTATTACCTTTGTGACCGCGGGTCTAATGGCGCTTGGATTCATGTCGTTTTCTGGAGTGTCCCTATAAGCGGGACCCATAGGGTTCCTGTTTCGGACTGTTAAGGATAAGTTAATGGATATTCTTAAATCTACTCCACTCGAGGTTTACCTCGGTGTGAGTATGTTTACTGCTATCGTCTTAGGTTTGGTACTGATCATCTTGTTTGCCAAGTCAAAGTTGGTCAATAGCGGTGACATTACAATTAGTATCAATGATGATCCTGAGAAAGGCATCAAACTGCCTGCAGGTGGCAAATTACTAGGTGCATTGGCCGAGAGCGGTATTTTCGTCTCTAGTGCATGTGGTGGTGGTGGTACTTGTGGTCAGTGTAAAGTACACATTAAATCAGGTGGCGGTGATATTTTGCCAACTGAGTTGGATCATATCAGTAAAGGTGAGGCTCGTGAGGGCTGTCGTTTATCTTGTCAGGTAAGCGTTAAAACCGATATGGATATCGTCCTCGAAGATGAGATTTTTGGGGTTAAGAAGTGGGAGTGTACTGTTATCTCTAACGATAACAAGGCCACTTTCATCAAAGAGCTTAAGCTTCAAATACCAGGTGGTGATTCGGTTCCGTTCCGCGCCGGTGGTTATATTCAAATTGAAGCGCCTGTACATCATGTTAAATATGCAGATTTCGACATTCCTGCACAATACCGTGGTGACTGGGAGCACTTTGGCTTCTTCAAGCTAGAGTCTCAAGTAGAAGATGAAACAATCCGTGCATACTCAATGGCGAACTATCCTGAAGAGGCTGGTATCATCATGTTGAACGTGCGTATTGCAACACCTCCGCCACGCAATCTAACTCTGCCTTGCGGTAAGATGTCTTCGTACATCTTCAGCTTGAAAGAGGGTGATAAGGTCACTATTTCTGGTCCGTTTGGTGAGTTCTTCGCTAAAGAAACCAACAATGAGATGATCTTTGTCGGTGGTGGTGCTGGTATGGCACCTATGCGCTCTCATATCTTCGATCAGCTTAAGCGTCTTAAGACGGATCGTAAGATAAGCTTCTGGTACGGCGCGCGCTCTAAGCGTGAGATGTTCTATGTCGAAGACTTCGATGGCCTAGCGTCTGAGAACGAGAACTTCGATTGGCATGTTGCACTGTCGGATCCTCAACCTGAGGATAACTGGGAAGGCAAGACTGGCTTCATTCATAATGTTCTGTATGAAAGCTACTTGCGTGACCATGAAGCGCCGGAAGATTGTGAATTCTACATGTGTGGTCCTCCAATGATGAACGCGGCCGTTATCGGTATGCTCAAAGATCTTGGTGTCGAAGATGAAAACATCCTTCTGGATGACTTCGGTGGCTAATCACATCTGATACGCTTGAATCTTGAGATACTCGTATTCGAGTCTGAGACAGACAGTGAGGAGACATTCCTCACTGTCTTTAATCAAGCATCGAATAGCGCTTAAGTTTTATAGTGATAAGGATTTAGGTCAAAATGAACAAGACCTTAGTAAACTGGTTAGCCCTCCTATGGCTAGCCTTTTTGGTTTCTGGGTGCAGTAAATCAGCACCCGTTATTTCACTTTCCGGCAACACCATGGGCACGACTTATCACATTAAAGTGGTGTCGAGTCAGCAGCTTCCGGAAGCAAATCTACTGCAAGCTGAAATTGATCTCGCCCTAGAGAAGGTCAATGATCAGATGTCTACCTATCGGTCTGAGTCTGAGCTGTCACGCTTTAATTCCATGAATACTGAACAGACGGCGACGGTATCTAATGACACGGCTTTTGTTATTGCCGAGGGTATACATCTCTATGATGTGACGGACGGCGCACTGGATATCACCCTAGGACCTTTAGTGAACTTATGGGGGTTTGGACCCGATAAAAGGCCGATTAGCATGCCTTCCCATGAGGTTGTCGCCGCAGCTAAGGCGAAAACAGGTATGCAATACCTTCACCTCGATGGCAATAAGTTAACTAAGACTAACCCAGACTTATATGTGGACCTCTCATCGATAGCTAAGGGGTTCGGCGTCGATGTTGTGGCTGCAATACTGGATAGATATCATGTGTCTGGTTATTTGGTTGAAATCGGCGGTGAGCTCAGTGTATTTGGTAACAAGCTAGATGGCTCGCCTTGGCGCGTCGCTATCGAGCAGCCTGATGTTGACGACCGTGAGATCCAGCAGGTGATTGCCCCAGGTGACATGGCAATTGCGACGTCCGGTGATTACCGTAATTACTATGAAGAAGAGGGGCGTCGGTTCTCTCATCTTATCGACCCACGAGATGGCTATCCAATCGATCATAGATTAGCCTCTGTGACCGTGCTTCATAAGCAATCTATGGTGGCCGATGGCTACGCGACGGCCATGATGGTATTAGGTACCCAGAAGTCTCTAGCGCTCGCTAAGCAAGAAAACTTAGCCATCATGCTGATTGAGAAGCAAGACAGCGGCTTTAAAGTATTTTACAGTGATGCGTTTAAACCTTATGTGGATCAGTAGACTGTTACATCTTCTGGTTTAGTTTAAGACTGTTGTAGGCGTTAGATCCGCTCTCGCGTTATACCCTTAGGTTTGACAAGAGATCTGATGATATAATCGGCTCACGCTACAGTTGGAGTATATGATGAGTACATTTATTGCGGCATTTGTTGTTTTATTGCTGTTTTTTCTTTTGATGTCTATTGGCTATATCGTTAAGCGAACTGCCGTTGCGGGAAGTTGTGGTGGTTTAGGGGTATTAGGGATAGATAAGGCGTGCGATTGCGATGATCCTTGTGACAATCGTAAAGCCAAGATGGCCGCCGAAGACGAGAGACGTGAAAAACTCGCCAAAAATCGCATCATCTAGCCAAATTTAGCTATTAAACAACTCAAAGGTATCTTGAACTCAAGATGCCTTTTTTTATGCCTGTCATGATTTAGTTTACCTTTACCCTCGAATTTCACCTTCGCTAAAAAGAATGTAAATAAGAATGATTCTCATTATTAAGATGTTGAAATATAACGGTAATTGCATTTTTTTGGTTTATGTAATAGTCTCTCGAACTTGATTGGATCAAGTTTCATTATTAAGGGACGCAGAGATGAAAGGTCAACCTCAGGTACTCGCTCAGTTTAATAACATACTCACCTTCGAACTGACCGCCATAAATCAGTATTTTCTCCATGCCCGCATGTATAAAAACTGGGGCTTCGAAGAGCTGAATCATAAGTCATATAAGAAATCTATTCAGGATATGAAGCATGCCGATAAGTTAATTGAGCGTGTATTGTTCCTCGAAGGCTTACCGAATCTGCAGCAGCTGCAAAAACTCAGGATCGGTGAGCACTGCGAAGAGATGCTAACTTGTGATAAGGCCATGATTGAGGAGCAAATCTTGGCGCTTAGAGCTGCTATCGAGATTTGTGAGTCACTAAGAGATTATGTCAGTCGTGATCTACTCGCAGAGCTGCTCGAAGATGAAGAGGAGCACCTAGACTGGATCGAATCCCAGCAAGAGTTGATCTCATTAACCGGTACGCAGAATTACCTTCAGTCAAAAATTAATAAGTAAGAGGCTAGCAGATGAAAGGCAACCAAGAGGTTATCGATACACTCAACCAGCTGTTGACTGGCGAGCTGTCGGCAATGGATCAGTATTTCGTTCACGGTTTAATGTATGAAGACTGGGGGCTAAATGAGCTGCATACACGGATCTCCCATGAGTCAGATGATGAGAGAGTTCATGCTGGTAAGCTAGTGCAGCGTATTTTATTTCTAGAGGGCACTCCCGACGTCGCCAGTCGCGAGCGGTTAAATATTGGTAAGAATACTCAGGAGATGCTGCAAAACGATCTCAATTATGAGTATCAAGTCGCCGATAATCTGCGTCAGGCCATTGCCTTATGTGAACAGAAGCAAGACTATCAGACGCGTGAGATCTTAGCAGTCTTGTTAGAGGAGACGGAATCGGATCATATGTATTGGCTAGAGAAGCAGCTAGGACTGATAGGCAGAGTCGGTCTGCAAAACTATCTTCAGTCTATGATGTAATCTCGACGTCAGCCTAGAATAAACAGTATTGGACACTTAAGCAGAGGCGTTTGAGTGTCTTTTTCTTTTTGCCTTTAGTCCTCCAGCCCTTCTATACAGCTTGTATTCAGTAAAATTGGTTATCCTGATGCTATAGAAGCGAGAGGAAAGAAAATGACCAGGCAAAGAGACATCAGTTATACGCTAGCCCCAGCTAGCTGTCAGTTAAGAGAATCGTATACTGCGGTGGTTAACGCTCAGCTGCTGAAGATTGCTAGCCTAGAGCTGCAATTGTCACAGGTCAAAGCTGAGCGTCCACGTATAGGCGTCACCCCTTTGCTCAGTGACGAAGAAAGAAAGATGCTAAGTGAGCTGTTCTGATCCCGAACATTGGGTTAAGCAACCAAGGCCACTTTTATTTCCCTTAACATGTTTTGCCATTGTTTAGTTTTGATTTGCAACATGTAAAAAACACTTTTCACTATTTTGTCCCGCTTAACACTTCACACTTAGCGCAGTTCTGCTAGATTGAGGGTTAAGAATAAAAATAAATGAAAGGTATTCCATGAAGCAGCTAAAAAGCTCCCTCAGTCTCCAGCTTGTCTTTGCCATTGTCGGCGCATTAGCTATTTTACTCGCCATCGTTTCCGCCTTCCTTGTCAATGGTGAAAGTAACCGAACCCGTCAACAGATCGATGCCGATCTCTCCGCCTTAGTACAATTTAAATCTAACGAAGTGACCAGCTACTTTGTTGCCAAGGCAAAGGTGATAGACTCTGTGTTTGCCTCACCTCAAGTATTGAATTGGTTCAGTCAGTACCATAAGCGACTCAGTAACTTAGATCGCGATCTCGAGTATCAAAGTGTTATCCAATACTTCAAACATTTCTCCGATAGCGACAGTGATATTAAGTCGGTGTTCTTTGGCTCGGCGAATACTTTCGAGTATTTCGATCTCAATGGCCGATACAATGATGTGGACTATTACACCAACAAACGTCCCTGGTGGCAGGAAGGCATAGACAAGAATGTCATGTATGTGACCGATCCTGCGGTTGATGCCAACGATGGCTCTATCTCGGCGACGGTTAAATCTGTAATAAAGAATGCCAATGGCGAGTTTATCGGTATCGGTGGCATGGATATCTTGATCGATACCATAGGTACCGAGCTGTTAGCCAAGATGAAGTACCATGGTCAGGGTCAGGCATTCTTGATGACTCAAAGCGGGCAACTGGTGTACTTCCCAGGATTTACCCAGCAGTTCCAGCCTGGCTCTCAAGCGAGCAAGGTCGATAGCAATTTTAATGATACCCAAGGTTTTGGACAGCTGAGCCGCTTGATGAATTCGCAGGAGCGGGGCGTCGCCGAGGTGACTTTCAAGGGCGTACAACAAAGAGTCAGCTATGTCAGCGTAGGCGGTGATTTCCCGCTGCAAAAATGGCACCTAGCTTTCATGTTACCTAATGCTGTGATAGAAGCGCCAGTCAACGAGGCTATGGTCCATGCTAGTTTGCTTGCTGTGGTCATCATGCTCTTGGTAGGGGCAACAGTTTGGATGATGCTGTTACCCTTTAGGCGTCAGATCAATCGTTTACTCGAGGCGATGGAAGATATTGCTCAAGGTGATAGCGATCTGTCTAAACGCATTCATATGGACAGAGAAGATGAGCTGGGCAAACTAGGTGATGCATTCAACCGTTTCGCGGCTAAGGTGCAGGGGATGCTGGAGCAGACCCGCGCACTGACACAGAGAGTCGATTCCGGGGTAAGCGGTGCAGTCGCTATATGTGATGAGGCATTGCATTCGGTGTCGCGGCAGAAGCAGGAGATATCCAGCGTGGCAACGGCGGCCACTGAGATGGCCCATACCTCTCAGGAGATGGCCAAGAGTGCTCAACGCGCCAGTGAATATGCCGAGAAAGCCCAGCAGGAGTCTCGTGATGGGATGAAAATTGTCGCTAGGGCCACTCAAGGCATGCAGTCACTCTCCTCTCAGGTCATCGAGGCCGCTAAGGTCGTTCGTCATTTGAGAACCAGTTCGGAGCAGATTGGCGAGGTGCTCAGCGTGATCCGTGGTATCGCAGAGCAGACTAACCTGTTAGCACTCAACGCCGCCATCGAAGCGGCCCGCGCAGGTGAGCAGGGCCGTGGATTCGCCGTCGTCGCCGATGAGGTGAGAACTTTAGCCTCGCGGACACAAGACTCGACCGCTAATATTCAGGAGATTATCCTGTCCCTGCAACAAAATGCACACCAGGCAGAGCAAGTCATGGAGGAGGGGGTCGAACAGGCGAATCTGGGTCAGGAGCTGACCATACAGGTCGAAGAAGCCCTAACCGGGATAACCAGTGCCATCACGGCGATTCAGCAGCAGACGATAGAGATCACCTCTGCCATAGGCCAGCAGGCTGTGGTTGCCGAAGAGGTAGCCTGTAATGTGGAGAATGTTCGAGGCCTGTCCGATGATTCATTGGCATCGAGTGAAGCCCTGTCGGTGAGTCTGGCCGAGTTCCAAGGTGTGACTGAGGAACTGTCGAAGAATATACAGCAATTTAAGATCTAGCTGTGTGAATCTGGATGCCAGGCTCAGGCATAAGCATAAGAAGTTAACCCAAGTGGCAATCATCCTAATGCCAGTCATATATTGACTGGCATTTTGCTTTATTGTGCTTATTTAGGCTTTTCTGTCAGGTAATGCTCAACATACACACCTCCCAGTTAAACATTGTTACCTTGTGGCAAAAGTAATTTACTCATAAATAGGATTATCATTTTAATTTTGCGGGATATACTTATCCCATATTGACGAGGCTCGATGTCAGACAGTCGGTCTAGTATCTTTCTCTGGGATCGCTCCCATGATTTAACCTATTATATTTTGGAGCTAAAATGACAGCACAAACAATCAAATCTAAAGCGGCCGTAGCTTGGGCCGTTGGCCAACCTTTGTCTATGGAAATTGTCGATGTTATGCCACCACAAAAAGGTGAAGTGCGCATCAAGATAGTTGCCACTGGCGTATGTCATACCGATGCATTCACACTATCGGGTGATGATCCTGAGGGGATTTTCCCTTGTATTCTAGGTCACGAAGGTGGCGGCATCGTCGAGTCTATCGGTGAAGGCGTGACCAGCGTACAGGTCGGTGACCATGTTATTCCACTTTACACCCCTGAGTGTGGTGAGTGTAAGTTCTGTAAATCCGGTAAGACAAACCTGTGTCAGAAAATCCGTGAGACTCAAGGTAAAGGCTTGATGCCAGACGGCACCACTCGTTTTTCCAAAGACGGGAAAGATATCTTCCATTACATGGGCACCTCCACCTTCTCTGAATACACAGTTCTGCCTGAGATTTCGTTAGCTAAGGTCAATCCTGAGGCGCCGTTAGAAGAAGTGTGTTTGTTAGGCTGCGGCGTAACAACCGGCATAGGCGCGGTGATGAATACGGCTAAGGTCGAAGAGGGCGCAAGCGTTGCTATTTTCGGTATAGGCGGTATTGGCCTGTCTGCTGTTATTGGTGCGACTATGGCCAAAGCTGGCCGCATCATAGTTATCGATATCAACGAGAGTAAGTTTGCCCTGGCTCGTAAGCTTGGTGCTACCGATTTTATCAACCCTAAAGATTATGATAAGCCAATACAGGATGTCATCGTTGAGCTTACAGATGGTGGCGTCGACTACTCCTTCGAGTGTATCGGTAATGTGGATGTCATGCGCTCGGCGCTCGAGTGCTGTCATAAGGGATGGGGCGAGTCTGTGGTTATCGGTGTCGCTGGTGCAGGTCAAGAGATCTCAACCCGACCATTCCAGCTTGTGACTGGTCGGGTGTGGAAAGGTTCTGCGTTTGGCGGTGTTAAGGGGCGCTCTGAGTTACCTGACTACGTTGAGCGTTACATGGCTGGTGAGTTTAACTTAAGTGACTTTATCACCCATACTATGGGTCTTGAACAGGTCAATGAAGCGTTCGAGCTTATGCATGCAGGCAAGAGCATTCGTAGTGTGATCCACTTCGATAAATAGTCACTTTGACAAATCGTCACTTGGATAAATGCTCTCGAAGCGGATAACACAGCTTCGCCCTAGATTAATCAATCGTCCTACTGCTGTAATATTCTGCAAACCCGCTGTTTACAGCGATATTGCAGCAGTAATAAGGATAAATAATGACAGTAGAAAATCTCAGTAGTAATAAGATCTTTGGTGGCTGGAACACGCAATATAGTCACCAATCCACAAGCTTAAATTGTGCCATGCGTTTCGCCATCTACCTGCCACCTCAAGCATCGAATGGCCAGAAGGTGCCGGTACTTTATTGGTTATCTGGTTTAACTTGTAGCGATGAAAACTTTATGCACAAAGCGGGTGCCCAGCGATTGGCTGCTGAGCTCGGCATCGCTATCGTTGCGCCGGATACCAGTCCCCGTGGCAGCGACGTTGCCGACGATGAGGGCTACGATTTAGGTCAAGGTGCTGGTTTTTATGTCAATGCGACTCAGGCTCCGTGGAACAAGCACTACCAGATGTATGACTACATAGTCCATGAGTTACCCGCCTTGGTCGAGTCCATGTTCCCGGTGACCAATAAGCGTTCTATTGCCGGGCACTCAATGGGCGGACATGGCGCCTTAGTCATCGCCCTGAGAAACAGCGCTGCTTATCAGTCCGTTTCGGCTTTTAGTCCCATCAGCAATCCGATAAATTGCCCTTGGGGCAAGAAAGCCTTTAGCGCTTACTTGGGCCGGGACACATCGACTTGGTCCGACTATGATGCCAGCACCCTAATGCGTAACGCCTCTGAGGTGGATGGAGCATCATTTGTGCCTGCCCTCGTCAGCCAAGGAGAAGCGGATAATTTCTTAACCGAGCAGTTAAAACCTGAGACGCTGCAAGCTGCGGCTAAGGCGAGTGGCTATCCCCTGGTGCTTGACCGTCATGAGGGTTACGATCATAGCTACTTCTTTATCGCCAGCTTCATAGAGCAGCATCTGAGATTCCATGCTAAGCACTTGAATGTTATCTGAAGTGAAAGACTGTTGATTTGAGAACCTTGGATCATGCAGATATGTTCTTTATCGCCAGCTTCATAGAGCAGCATCTGAGATTCCATGCTAAGCACTTGAATGTTATCTGAAGTGAAAGACTGTTGATTTGATAATGCCACCGGGTTAACGACTCGATGGCATTGTTGTTTGTTTCTCGTTCCCTTGTCGTTCATTTCTAGTACAAATCCTCTCCTTTGGTCTCATTCTTATTGGATACTGTTTTTATATACAGTATAGTGGTGTGAGAGGGCTTCTGTTTAGAGAGTGTTTTGAAAGCTGCTTTGAAAACTAATTTGAAGAAAATTATTCATATCGATATGGACTGCTATTTCGCCGCAGTCGAGATGCGCGACTTTCCAGAGTTGAGGGGCAAGCCTATAGCTGTGGGTGGGCGCAGTGATCGCCGCGGGGTGATTAGCACCTGTAACTATGAGGCGCGGGTCTTCGGTGTCCGTTCGGCCATGGCCTCTGGCTATGCGTTAAAACTCTGTCCCGATTTGGTACTGGTACCTGGTCGCATGTCAGTTTACAAAGAGATCTCGTTGCAGATCCGTGAAGTCCTTGCTCACTATACCGACCTGATTGAACCCCTCTCTCTGGATGAAGCTTATCTGGATGTCACCGACTGCACTCAATGTCAGGGCTCGGCAACCTTGATAGCAGCAGCCATCAGGCAAGAGATCTTCGAGGTAACAGGTCTCACTGCGTCTGCCGGGATCGCGCCAGTTAAATTTCTTGCCAAGGTCGCCTCAGATCTAAATAAACCCAACGGGCAATATGTGATCACCCCGGATATGATCTCCCCTTTCGTGAAAAGCTTACCCCTGACTAAGATCCCTGGTGTGGGTAAGGTGACGGGCAAGAAGCTTGAGGATATAGGCCTTAAAACCTGCGGCGATCTGCAGGACTATCCACAGTCGGCCCTGATTGAGCGTTTCGGCAAGTTTGGCGCTGTCTTGATTGAACGATCTCATGGGATAGATGATCGCAGTATCTCGCCACACAGGGAGCGTAAATCTGTGGGGGTCGAGACCACGCTGGCGAAGGATATCTATACCCTGGAGCAGTGCCATGGTGTGATGCCTCAGCTTATTCAGGAGTTAGCGGCGCGCATGACACGCAGCGCCAAAGATCGCAGCATCAATAAACAAGTGGTTAAGCTTAAATTTAGTGATTTTAAACAGACCACCATAGAGCATAGGGCCGATGAAATGTCGGTGAAGCTCTTTTATGATCTGCTCGCACAAGCCCTGGAGCGTCAGCAGGGGAGAGGCATTCGTTTATTAGGCGTGTCGGTCGGCTTAGCGAGTCAGTCGGCGATTAACACCAGAGCGGCTGACAATGAAGTGAGAGAGTCGCAGATGGACCTAGAATTTTAAGATGTGACTAGGTACTAGGACAGAAATAGAGACAGGCATAGTTAATTGGAAATAGAGACAGGCATAGTTAATTGATGGATCAAGTGTCACCTACTAAGCTTTAGGTATTACTTGATATAGGAGGCTACTACTATGCCCCGTCCCCGAAATACTCAAATTAGTATTGAAGACACTTTATTCTACCATTGCTGCAGCCGAACAGTTCGTCAAGCCTTCATAGCGGGAGTCGATGATTTTACAGGGAAATCTTATGAACATCGACGAGGCTGGATTGAAACTCAGATACTCAATTTAGCTGGCGTGTTTGCTATTGATGTAGCGGCTTATGCGGTCATGAGTAATCATCTTCACCTGGTGCTGCGTATTGATATCGAACTTGCCAATAGGTGGAGTGACAGAGAGGTAGTAGAGCAGTGGCATCAAATATTTAAGGGCACAGAGCTAAGCCAGCAATTTGCCAAAGGTGAGGTGATCGAAGCCTATCAAGTCTCTCAATTGAAACACTTAATCGCCCAGTACCGGAGTCGATTAAGTGACATAAGCTGGTTTATGCGCTGTCTCAATGAGCCTATTGCCAGAAAAGCCAATCTAGAAGATAACTGCACTGGGCATTTCTGGGAAGGGCGGTTCAAAAGCCAAGCGTTACTCGACGAAACCGCGGTGCTGGCTTGTATGGCATATGTAGAGCTCAATCCCATACGGGCAAAGATGGCCAATACACCAGAAACTTCAGACTACACCAGCCTTAAAATGAGAGTAAAGGCAGCATTAAAAGGCCAACAGCCGGCAAAGCTACTGCCTTTTATTGGGGATGAACGACTCAATCAATCTAAAGGCATTAACTTTTCACTCGGAGATTATCTAGAACTTGTAGATGCAACGGGCAGGATTATTCGAGATGACAAGCGTGGTGCAATACCTTTAAGTGCATCTAAGGTATTGACTAGACTGAACATTTCAGCAGATAGCTGGATAAAACTGACTTCTGAATTTGGTAAATTATTTCATGGCCCTGTAGGAACTTTGCAAGAGCTCACTAGCTATTGTGAACATTTAGATAAGAGACGGCGGCACTTTGCTAAGTGTTGTCAATATCTAGAACCTAGCAGATAACTAGATACAATCAATTCACTTCCCCCCTTTTTTCCTCCTCAATCATTTGTGGTAACAGGTTATGCCTGAAAATCGCTATTTTGTCTTAAATATCCCCATTGTTTGAGTTTTACAGATTTAATATATGATGTTATCGGCAATAGCCAACGTTTAATCAAGTCGAGTTGAAACCTGATGCCATTGCTTGTTGAATTCGAGTTATATGATTGATTTATAATGGCTGGCTTGATTTTATTAGGCTTGATTTTATTGGCTTAGTGAGTCGGTCGGCGGTTAACACCAGAGCGGCAGACAATTGAAGTGAGAGAGTCGCAGATAGACCTAGAGTTTTAAGATGTAACTAGGTACTAGATTTGAGTTCCTAGGTACTAGCACCTAAGAACTCGACACCTTGTTTAGCCTTTCTCTGGAATGCGTTCCAGAACTGCTAATAGCAGCTTGTAGTACTGGCCTACAGTCTCTATGAGTACCTTCTCATCAGGACTATGTGGGTAGCGGATAGTTGGACCAATCGAGACCATGTCCATTTCAGGGTAAGGTTTCTTAAACAGTCCACACTCAAGACCGGCATGGATCACCATGATCACCGGCTTCTTGTTGTAGATGTCGTCATAGGTTTCACGCACCAGGGCCATCACGGGTGAGCTGTTGTCTGGCTTCCATCCCGGGTAAGCACCGCTGAACTCTATTTCGACGCCGGCTAAGTTTGTCAGTGAGGTTAATACGCTCTCAACTTCTTCACGACCTGAATCTATCAGTGAGCGAATTAAGCATAGGATCTCAACGCTCTGTGTTTCTGTGCTGATGACGCCGACATTTAATGAAGTCTCAGTAACACCTTCAACCTCATCACTCATGCGAACTACGCCATTTGGACAAGCATTGAGTAGGTCAACCAGCATATTCTGAGTATCTTCACTCATGACTTGCTTGGCCGCAGATACTTCGGCGAGTTCGAGTACCATATGGGGATCGGCAATGGCGAGCTCAGCCCTTATAAGCGCCTGAAACTCTTGGATCTGAGTCTCAAGTTTAGCGATATTTTCAGCGGGTAGCATAAAGCTGACACTGGCTTCACGGGGGATAGCGTTACGCAGAGAGCCACCGGTGAAGTTAGTTAACTCCAACGCCAAGTCATCGGCATGGTTAAACAGGAAACGGGCCAGCAACTTGTTAGCATTACCCCGTCCAAGATGTATGTTCACACCCGAATGGCCGCCTTTTAAACCCGATAGGGTCAAGGTGTATGTCGAGTTACTCGATTCTGGGGCTTGCCACACCATAGGCACACTGATCTGGGCATCCACACCACCGGCACAACCCATGTAGATCTCGCCCTCTTGCTCAGAATCTGTGTTAATTAGGATCTCGGCATCCAGATAACCGGCTTCCAGGCCAAAAGCGCCTGTCATACCCGCTTCTTCATCGATAGTTAACAGGACTTCCAATGGGCCGTGGGGGATATCATCTGAGCCTAAAACGGCTAATGCCGACGCCATGCCTATGCCATTGTCAGAACCCAGAGTCGTGCCCTGAGCCTTAACCCAATCACCATCCACGTAGGGAATGATAGGATCTTTCTCAAAGTCATGAACCTTATCTGAGTTCTTCTGTGGCACCATGTCGATATGGGCCTGTAGGACCACAGTCTTACGGTTTTCCATGCCCGGCGTGGCAGGTTTCTTGATGATGAGGTTACCGACTTTATCTTCAACAACTTCAAGTTGCTTATCTCGCGCCCAAGCTTGAATGTGCTCGCTGAGCGCTTGTTCATGCTTAGAAGGATGTGGGATCGCACAGATTTGATCGAACCACTGCCAGAGTGCTTGAGGTTGTAATTGGCTTATTGCTGTCACAGATAATTCCCCTGTTAAAAACGACTTGGAGGCTAAGTTTAACCGCATTCTATCACAGCTAAACGCCAAGATTATCAGACGAACTGTTTGCCTATGTAAAGACTGAGATACAAAGTTTCCAGCAATATTTTATCGGCACTTGGCATCGGCCTCACTTAAGTGAATAATGACTTTTAATGAATGCATTATTAAAGTGCGTAAAATTATAAAATATGTGTTCTGTAATGACGCATTTAAAACAGTATTTTATCTGCAACTTATAGAATCTAATGATACGATCTCACAAGCAGAAGGATGGTTCATGGCTCAGGTTAATTTTGTTGATGTACTCGATGATGACGCGATCTTCGAAGGCAGTGGTTGGGATGCTCTGGTGGTCGTGGCCACAGATATTAGTCAATCTGGTTTTGACGAGGTGACATTACTGGCGGAGCATGGCGCTAAGGTCGACAAACGCGTAGGACAATCGCCGACCCTGTTGTTTGCCCCTGGACTGGCTGGTGGTCGTTTGATCATCTCACCGGTGAAGAACAGTCAGGATGATTTTGAAGACGTGCGTATCTTTGCCGATGCAACGAGAGCGGGCATTAAGCTAGCCAAAGATGCCGGTGCTATTCGGCCTTTACTGGTTGTCGCCAGCGACAGTGATGAGCGCTATCAATTTTCTACCCAAGTCGCCGCCCTATCTTGTGGTCAGGAGTTGTGGCAATCCCTTGAGCGAAGAGAGAGCAGCGGTGATACTGCAGCATTCGAGGCTATAGGCCTGTTTAATTCGACCCAAGCCAGCCAGAGTCTGAATGCCATAGAGGCGGGCAGAAACTTAGCCAGAGACTTGTGTGGTACTGAGCCTGAGCGCATGTCTGCAGCGGCCTTTGCCGATTACTGTGTTGCTGCCTATCAAGATTCAGGTCTCAAGGTTTGTGTCGTTGAAGACCGAGATGTATTGGAGCGGGATTACCCCCTGCTCAGCGCCGTAGGCCGCTCCTCATTTGCAGTTTCCAGACATCAACCCCGTGTGGTTAAGCTTGAGTATGTTGGCGAGGGCGAGATAGAACATACCTACTTCTATGCGGGAAAAGGCGTTATTTATGATACTGGCGGCGCCGATATCAAGGTTGCCGGTGGCATGGCTGGCATGAGCCGAGACAAGGGCGGGGCTGCGGCAGTCGCCGGGTTGATGAAGACACTCTCCATGCTTAAGCCAAAGGGGATCCGTGTGGTTGCAGAACTTGGCTTGGTGCGTAACAGTATAGGCAGCGAAGCCTTCGTTACCGACGAGATCATCACGAGTCATGCGGGCGTTAGAGTCAGAATTGGCAATACCGATGCAGAGGGCCGTCTGGTGCTGGCAGATCTGCTGTCACATCTGAGGATCAAGGCAGAAAAATCTGTTAAGCCAGAGTTGTTTTCGGTGGCGACATTAACCGGCCATGTGGTGCGCTGCTTCGGCGGCTATACTGCCACCGTAGAAAATGCGGTGGCCAAGCAGGCGGGCGTGGCGGCTCGTATGGCGAACTTAGCTCTGTCCTGGGGCGAGCCTATCGAGCAGTCTGTGCTGCGTCGTGAAGATTTTGCCATGATAGTCGACCCATCGGGCGCGGCGGATATACTCTCATCCAATAATGGGCCGTCATCGATAACGGCTCGAGGTCATCAGTATCCGGCCGCTTTCCTCCTAGAAGCATCGGGTTTGAATGCTCATGGCCTGCAATCTGATAAGCCAATGGCCTTCACTCATATAGATATCGCGGGCAGTGCTACGGTCGGCCATCCGCTTTATGGTAGCCCGACGGCCACGCCACTGGTCGGTCTGTTTCAATACATGACCAATCACATGATCAGAAGATGATTGAGGAATATGTGATGGTTTATGGCTACCCGCAGCCATAAACCTATTTATTAATACTTACCGTCGAGTGGCTTATTTTTGTCATAAGTTTTCATTATGTCGCCAAAAATAGACTTATAGATTTAAAACTCACGACTCTGTTGTAAAATTACGCGTTTTAGCGTCGATACGGCCTGATTTTTACGTTTTATTAATCTAGATCAAATAATGGTTGTAATAAAACTACATATATCTATAATGACGGCATTGATTAGGCAGACAGCCTCTTTCAATAACGTCTATCCAGGAAGGATAATTCTCCAAGGAATCGAGCGACAAGTTGACTCTAGCGTGTTTTTTGTCTTTTAGAGGCCTTATCCGCTGACAATTAAGCATGAATGGTTAGAGTAATTTAATTACAACTTTGTTAGGAGTATTAACGATGTCTTATACTGGAATGCAGTACGTTTATTGGCAAAATACCTGGTTATGTCCCCAGACTTTGCGTGGCGGCTTGTACCCGATGAGCTTCAAGGGCTAACCCTCCTTGTTGTATCAGTTTCAAGGGCTAACTACCCTGTTATCTACTTCACTATCTTGAATATTGATTGATAACCATCCAGTTACCATCCATCAACCTTAATCCCTTTTTGGGGTCTTTAGACTCAAGAGGTTTGTTGTTAAGTTATTCAATTAAATGTTGAATATCTGAATGATTAGCCGGTGTAACTGTTAGCGCGGAAACTCTTTCCTTTCGGAACGCTTGAAATTAGTCGTTGCCTGCTCATTGAGCAGGCTTTTTTTTGCCTTTTATCCTGCATTTTATGGCGCAAGATGGCGGATCCAATCTAGCTGAATTCAGTTTGAAGACTTGCTGTCTTGCTGTGTTTGCCTTTCAGTGTTTGTTATTTAGATGGATTTCACTGACTATAGACATATTCAGATCACATGTTTCAAAATACTCATATTCAGGGATTGAACGTCATGTTAGAGAAACTATTTAAACTCAAAGACAACCATACATCGTTAAAACAGGAGGCGGTGGCTGGGTTAACCACATTTTTGACCATGGCCTATATTCTATTCGTTAATCCCATGATGCTTGCCGATGCGGGCATGGATCATGGCGCCGTGTTTGTGGCGACATGTCTGGCCGCGGCAATTGGTTGTTTGATCATGGGCATAGTGGCTAATTATCCCATCGCCTTGGCTCCGGGCATGGGTCTCAATGCCTTCTTCACTTATACCGTGGTTGGCGAGATGGGTTACACCTGGGAGACGGCGCTTGGAGCGGTATTCTTATCGGGTATTTGTTTTCTGATCCTCTCTTTGGTGAGAATACGAGAGTGGATAGTCAACAGTATTCCTATGTCTTTGAGGCTTGGCATCGCCGCAGGAATAGGCTTATTCCTCGCTCTGATTGGTTTGAAAAGTGCCGGGATAGTGGTGGCGAGCCCTGTGACTCTAGTGACCATGGGAGATATCACCGCGTTTCCTGCCGTGATGGCGGCGCTGGGCTTCTTCTTGATCATCGCCATGGTGCAACGGGGGATGAAATCGGCTGTGGTGGTGAGTATTCTGTCCATTACCATTCTTGGATTGCTGTTTGGCGACGTGCAATATACCGGGGTGCTTGCTATGCCTCCCTCCATCATGCCGACTTTTATGAAGATGGATCTTGCCAGTGTGCTAGATATCAGCATGTTATCGGTTGTATTTGCCTTCTTGTTTGTCGACCTGTTCGATACCTCAGGTACCTTAGTCGCCGTGGCGCAGCGAGGCGGATTCCTGGATGATAAGGGCCGTCTGCCCAGGCTTAAACGCGCATTAACAGCCGACAGCACGGCCACCATAGCCGGTGCCATGTTAGGTACTTCGACAACGACCAGCTATATCGAGTCAACTGCGGGTGTCAGTGCTGGTGGCCGTACGGGCTTAACCGCTGTGGTGGTTGGTTTTCTTTTCTTACTCTCGCTATTTATCTCACCACTGGCTGGCATGGTGCCTGCCTACGCTACGGCGGGGACTCTGTTTTATGTGGCGATTCTGATGATGTCAGGCCTGATCCATGTGGAGTGGGAAGACTTGACCGAAGCCGCACCCGTTGTCGTGGTCTGTATCTTGATGCCACTGACATTTTCTATTGCGACTGGGATAGCCATGGGGTTTATTTCCTACGCGGTGATCAAGTTGATTAGTGGTCGTTATAAAGATCTCAGTGTCGGCGTAGTGGTGTTGGCCGCACTCTTTATCGCGAAATTTATCTATGGCTAACAGGGAGTCAAAGTCGAAACTAAAGTGAATATTGATGATTAAAATTAATTGAAGATCATACAGTGTATGGCCTTTATTTATGATTTTTATTCACAATGGCATGGTTTTAACGCTTCTTTTACCCAGCTGACTACCATTTGTCCTCAGGATTGGGTATAACGCTAAGTTCGGCTCTTTTTTTATAATGATAATGAATTTAAGTGAGATTGGTTACCGCCGCGTAGTGGTAAAATTGGGCACGAGTGTACTGACATCCGGCAGTAAGCAGCTAGATAAGGCACACATGGTCGAGTTAGCAAGGCAGATGGCGACGCTGATGAAAGCGGGCGTCGAAGTCGTCTTGTGTACTTCGGGGGCGATAGCGGCAGGGCGAGAACACTTAGGTTTCCCTGAACTTGCCGATACGCTAGCCAATAAACAACTATTGGCGGCCGTTGGTCAGAGTCAGCTTATTCTAGCCTGGTCACAACTTTTCAGCATCTATGGCTTACACGTGGGCCAGATGCTGCTCACTCGCGCCGATCTTCACGATCGGGAGCGCTACCTCAACGCCAGAGATACACTCAATGCACTGCTCGCTCATGGCATTATACCCATCATCAATGAGAATGATGCGGTGGCGACCAATGAGATTAAGGTGGGGGATAACGATAACCTCTCGGCTAGAGCGGCGCTGCTTTGTGATGCAGACCTGCTTATCTTGTTAACGGATCAGCAGGGCTTATTCGATGCCGACCCTCGCTCAAATCCCGATGCCAAGCTTATCAAGCAAGTGGTCAATATCGATGACAGCCTGCGCATGTTAGCCGGCGGCGCCGTGTCTGGTCTGGGAACCGGTGGCATGGCGACCAAGCTACAAGCGGCGGATATTGCCCGCCGGGCAGGCGTCGAGGTGGTTATTGCCTCGGGTCATCATCCCCAGGTGATACAAAAATCTGTCTGTAAGGAGCCCGTAGGCACTCATTTCACCGCGTTGGAAAACCCGCTGGAGAGCCGTAAACAGTGGATTTTAGCGGGCCAAGCCACTAAAGGTAAACTGGTGCTCGATCGAGGTGCGGTATTGGCAGTGACGCACAAAGGACGAAGCTTACTCTCTAAAGGCATTATTGAAGTGCAGGGAGAGTTCGAACGCGGGGCGACTCTGCAGCTTATTGACCGTGACGGTAAAGAATATGCCAGAGGCATGAGCCGTTATAGCGCTAAAGATCTTATCAAGATAGCGGGGGAGCATTCAGACGATATCGAGTCTCTGCTCGGCTATGACTATGGCGATGCCATCGTGCATCGCAACGATATGGTCGTTCTTTAAAACGAAAGTGAATGGATCTAAGCGACGGATCCTTCGGCAATTTAGGATGAAGAGACGTGATAGAGAATAATCTAGTAGATATACAGGCACTCGGTCAGCAAGCCAAACAGGCTAGTTATGCACTTGCGGCTCTAAATGGACTTCAAAAAAAGGCTTTGCTTGAAGCCATTGCGGCTAAGTTGCATGAAAAACGTGATGTTATTGTCGCTGCTAACGCAAAAGATGTGGCGGCCGCGAAAGAGAATGGCCTCAATGATGCTATGGTCGATCGTTTGTTGCTGGATGAGCCCCGCCTCAAAGTCGTGATTGCAGATATCGATAACGTGATAAACCTGAGCGATCCCGTCGGCACCGAGCTCGAGAGCCAGCTACTGGACAATGGTCTGCGTCTATCCCGTCGTCGGGTGCCGCTCGGGGTCATCGGCGTGATCTACGAAGCGCGTCCCAATGTTACCGTCGATATCGCCGTCTTAGCGCTTAAGACGGGCAATGCCGTGATATTGCGCGGCGGCAAGGAAACCTTGCAGTCGAATCTGGCCTTGAGTGACGCCATTCGCGAGGCTGTGGTCGAGCAGGGATTACCCGCCGATGCGGTGCAGCTGATTAAAAGTCCGGATCGTAGCCTGGTTTCGGCGTTGCTTAAGCTGGATAAATATGTCGACATGATAGTGCCTCGCGGTGGTCCAAATCTGCAACGTTTATGTGCAGAACAGGCGACGATACCGGTGATTTTGGGCGGCGTTGGCATCTGCCATCTCTACGCCGATAAAGATGCCGATATTGACAAGTCTATTCAAGTCATTGCCAATGCTAAGGTCCAGCGTCCTACCGTGTGTAATGCGCTGGATACGGCATTAATCCATCGAGATATCGCTGCTGAGATGTTACCTCAGCTGTATCAGACGCTTGCAGCATTAGGTGTGAGCTTTTATGGCTGCGACAAGGCCATGGCTATTGCAGAAAAGCAAGGGCTGATAATCGAGACCGCAACCGAAGAAACTTATGCCCAAGAGTGGTTATCTCTGAGGTTAGGCATCAAGGTTGTCGATGATATGGATGGGGCGATAAGTCATATCAGAACCTATTCCAGTGGGCACTCGGAAGGGATATTAACCGATAACATTCACGCCTCGGCTGAGTTTATCAATCAGGTGGACTCGGCAGCTGTTTATGTCAATGCCAGCACCCGCTTCACCGATGGCGGCCAGTTTGGCCTTGGCGCCGAGGTGGCGGTAAGCACCCAGAAACTCCATGCTCGTGGTCCCATGGGGCTGGAAGCCTTGACCACTTACAAGTGGATCGGCGTCGGTGAATATACCTCACGGAGCTAATTTCGTAGTGAGAAGCTGCTTGGAGTGAAGCTGGATTACATTTTTGTTTTAGCTTCTGGCTGAGTTGGTATTGGGAAATGAGTTTTAACTTTTACCTTCATGGTTATCTAACGCTTCCAAGCGGGGGATGTGCACTCTTTACTTTGAGAAGGTTCTGCGAGTCGGTGAATATGGCGTAGCCATGTGCCTCTCGTTCGAAGAGTATCACTTGGTGATACCTCACCCTGTTTTGGAAGCTCGCTGCCGCATCTACACCTGCTGATTTACAAGATAAGTTGTCGCTTCGATTTTAGAGTGTGTGTTATTGCTAGTGTGAGAGGCTTAATCATGGCTCGCACCATGCATTCGCTACTTTGAACTTGGGGGCATTAAAAGTATCAACAATCTTATGGGTGTCCACTTATCACGCTTGCATCAAAATCATCACCTTGATACTTTAAGTTAAAATAAATCATCGCCTTATATGCCATTTATCACTCACAATGTCAGCACTGGTATGTGGTCAATGGCTTCATTTTTATGATG
>NZ_JABSSM010000035.1 GCF_013214165.1 Shewanella sp.
AACCTCTGCGTGGAAGTTTACCACGGCATTAATGCGGATCGCCAAGCTGTACAGACTAATCTCTGTTATTCTGGCGAGAGCAACCAGAAATGGATACTAGATGGTTTGTTGATAAAGTCTGCGCTGCCGGGGACGACTAGGTGCATGGATAGAAACAGTGAAAACCAGATCAATCTATGGACTTGTAATAGATCAAATACAAATCAACACTTCACACATGACCTCTAGCCTCTAAGGTTGAAAGGATAGTGAAACGGACTGTGGTTTGAAAAATATCACCTATAACTGCTAGCCTGTCCTGCTCATTGTCACTGGAATATTCCTCAAGTCAGGGTAACTTGGCTTGGGGCTTTCCTCCAAAGCCTAGATGTTGATTCGACACTCACATGGATAGTTTTATAAAATCAATGGCATGAGTCGAATAGTCGTCCGAGAAATAGTTGTGTTGACGCTAATTCTGCACTTTGTTCGCGTTATTTAGGTTATATCAAGAGTGGGTTCCGCCGTTGCTAGACCAATAATGAATATCATTAAAAAAGGTTAACGGCTAGAAAATAGCAAGGACTTTCCGGTGATCAAAGGGTTCCGTCATCCGTCATTCCCAGAGCAAACTCGCTAATTCCTCTCGGTTTTTGCGTATAGGCTACATTCCCTGTAAACTTGGGCAATTAGAAGAGGTACTTTTATCTGTGCGAGTGAAATTCGTACGCAATTAAAATTCTACCATGTTTTTATCCTTTTAAGTTGTTAAAACTTAAACAAAATCTTTAAAGAGTTTACTAATGAGTGAAAAATTGCAGAAAGTCTTGGCCCGTGCAGGCCATGGCTCCCGTCGTGAGATGGAGGCATGGATTGCTGCAGGTCGAATTAGTATAGATGGTGAAATAGCCAGTCTCGGTGATCGCATCGAAGCCGATGTAAAGATCCGTATCGATGGTCGATCCGTTTCGATTAAATCTGAAGAAGATCTGATCTGTCGAGTGATTGCCTATCACAAGCCTGAGGGCGAAATTTGCAGTCGCAAAGACCCAGAAGGTCGTCCTACTGTGTTCGAGCGTTTGCCAAAGACACGTGATTCACGTTGGGTGGCTGTCGGTCGTCTCGATATCAATACCTCAGGTCTCTTGCTGTTTACCTCCGATGGTGAGCTAGCAAACCGCTTGATGCATCCATCTAATGAAGTGGAACGTGAGTACGCAGTACGCACCTTCGGCGAAGTGAATGATGCCTGTATTCAACGTCTGAGAACCGGCGTTACTTTAGAAGATGGCCCGGCGAGTTTCGATAAAGTGAAAGCGGCTGGCGGTGAAGGCATGAACAAGTGGTGGCATGTGTCGCTCGCTGAAGGCCGTAACCGTGAAGTTCGCCGTTTATGGGAATCTCAAGAAGTACAGGTGAGCCGTCTTATCCGTATTCGTTACGGCAAGATTGAGTTGCCTAAGTCACTGCCTCGTGGTGGTTGGGTTGAGCTAACCATGGAGCAGGTGAATTACCTGAGACAAACGGCTGGCTTAAAGGAAGAGACTCGTACACTTCTAGGTACCGATAAGCACAGTGTCGCTCGCTCGAAGGTGAAGGGCTCTAAGATCCGTCGTGCCGTGCGTAAGCACAAAGCAGTAGCAAGTAAGCCAGCACGTAAGAGAACCTAGTTAAAAAGATGACTAGATCACTAGGATTTAATGCCTAGGAAGCTATCTAGTATGAATTAGAAAAGGCTGCATCTGCAGCCTTTTTTGCTACTGTGCGTTCAGCTGCTGGCCGTTAACTTCTGCAGAATCATCACCCATAAGATAAAGATAAGTCGCCATGATATCTTCCGGCTCTTTGAGTGTGCTTGGGTTTTCAGCCGGGTAAGCATTAGCGCGCATGCCTGTGCGAGTCGCACCAGGGTTTATGCTATTGACTCTCAAACTTGAACCTTCATATTCATCGGCGATAGCTTGCATCATGCCTTCGATTGCAAATTTAGAGATGGCGTATTCGCCCCAGAATGCACGGCCCTGTCGTCCGACGCCGCTAGAGGTAAACACCAGTGATGCCTTAGGCGCCTTCTTCATGATAGGTAACAGTGCCCTGGTCATCATGATTTCGGCGATGACATTGACCTGCATGACCTCTTTCACCGAATCCATTGAAATATGTTCAAATGGGCCTAAAACACCCAGCAGGCTCGCGTTATGCAGGGCCCCATCGAGATGACCAAATTGCGCTTCGATGGTCTCTGCCATGTCGACATAGTTTTGCTCGGTAGCCCCTTTCAAGTCCAGAGGAATAATCGCAGGTTTTGGATAACCTGCTTGCACTATCTGGTCATAAACGGCTTCTAATTTATTCACTGTCTTGCCAAGAAGAATAACGGTGGCGCCATGCTTAGCGAAACTGATGGCAGCGGCGCGTCCGATCCCGTCGCCAGCGCCTGTAATTAGTATCGTTTTGTTAATAAGTAGATCTTTTGCAGCTTGATATTCCAACATGAGTCAATTTTTCCTGTCGGCGGAAAAGCCCGCCACCTCTAGAGTCACTGATGTGATGAACACTTGTTTTAAACAAATGATTAATTATAGTGTGCATAATCATGGGTCGTATGTGACAAAAATGTAGCTAAGTCAATATTTTTACGTTAACTTGAGCTTAGGTAAGGACTGGTAAAAGTCCTACTTTGGTCACACGGTATTGCCTATTGTGACCAAATTTTTTGGGGAAAACAAAAATTATTACAACAAGATTTGGGGAACAAAGATGAAAAGACTCTTTTTGGGTGTTGCGATTGCATCTGCGCTAGGACTCACGGCCTGTAGTGAAGATAGTGTCGATGAGTTAAAAGATAAGGTTGAGCCTCTGATCCCTGAGTCTCATATGGTATTTGATCCTGCCAATGGCGCTGTCCCATTGCCAAACGATCTACTCTTTAGCGGTACGTTAGATGGCACCATCAATATCCCAGGTGAAGCACTCGATGGCTCCAGCGATTATACCGATCCTTCCATGGCTCTTGGCGCATTAGATGGTTGGTCGACCACGGCGCCTATTTCAATCAATGTGGACCTTGCCGTCGATCACGATGGCAGCCAATTTGCTCTGGATGAGGCATCGGTATTTCAGCCCGGTGCGGTGAGAATGTTCGAGGCTACGGTTGGCGGCGCACTATCATCCGATCCCGAATGCCAAGCAAGCCCCTCCGTTTCCGCCTGTAAAATCGGTGATGAGCTGACTTTTGGTGTCGATTTTGTTTCGAAAGCCTCTGGTAATAGTATTGCCATCGTGCCTCTCAAGCCATTAAAGGCGGGGCAGTCATATATCTACACCACCACAAACCTTATCCAAGACACAGCAGGTCAATCTGTCGCGCCATCGGCGAGCTATGGTCTACTCAAACTCGATATTGATACTCATCCACTCGAGACCGCAGACCAACTGATGTTACAAACATTAGTCAACAGTTATGAGAAAGGACTCGCGGCTGCACACGGAGTGGATCCTGAGACGATTAGCTACTCGGGTCTGTTTACCACTCAGTCGGTCCCTGATGTGTATGAGACACTGAAACTCTTGATGGCTCAACCAGGCTCGCCCTATGCGCCTAGCTTCTCTGTTCCGCCGACGCCACTAGGTTATACAGTCGCCACGGCAGCCGGTATTCCTGCCGCAGCGGGTGACATATTCAAAATGGCTGATATGGCCAATGTATTTGCTGCTGAATTAACCTTGCCGGTGTTCGGTGATTGTTCTTCTGCGGCCTGTTCTACGATAAATGGTAGCTGGAAAGCATTAGGTGACAGCCCGGTTTCTGTGTTACTTGCACTTCAAGCCGGCACCATGAGTCAGGAAAATTATGGTATGCAAGCTGCCGCGCACGGTATTGATCCTGCTACAGGCATCGCTAATCCTGCGCTGTTAGCTGGAAAAGTCTGGCTACTCGACGATGGCACCGCGGCCGATAAGGCCAAACATCTGACCAAGTTTAATCCTATTCCGGCCATTAAAGGCTATGAGAAGGTGCCGGTATTTATCACCATACCCGACGCGGCTAAGCTAGCGGCCTTTCAAGGTCCTTCCTTCGTGGCGCCTACAGCCGGCTGGCCGACGAATATCGCGCTTCATGGTCTGGGCGGCGGTAAAGAGACTGCGATGACGTTTGCAGGCACTTACGCGGCTATGGGGATTGCAACGATTGCAATCGATCATCCATTACATGGCGCACGTTCATTTGATGCCAATGGTGATGGTGTCTACGAAGTGTCGGCATCAGCACCTGAGTTCGGTGTGGCCATAGGCAAACCTGAAGCCTTTGTGAATGGTGATCCCTTGGTGTTCATCAATATTGCCAGCACCTTATCTGTGCGTGATAACTTCCGTCAGAGTGTTGTCGATCATCTTGGCGTTCGACTGGCACTGACTGGCTTATCCATGCAGCTGGCTCAGATGGACCTGCCTCAGGTATTTGATATTGGTAAGATAAGCTCACAAGGGCTGAGTCTGGGCGCTATCGTTAATACCAACTTCTCTGCCTATGCCAGCACAGGCTTAGTCAACCCAGAGACAGGTACGGCACTGCCAAACGTTTATGCACTCAATGCATCTTCACTGGTTGCGCCGTCGGGCGGTCTTGCCGGGACATTTATTGGCTCTGCGACGTTTGCGCCTATGCTTGAAGAGAACATATTGGCAACAGATGCCTTCCAAGCTTTGGTTGATGAAGCCAATACTGCAGGCTATGAACCGGGAACCGATGAATATGCGGCCTTGGTTGCAGCAGTATACGCTGAGTTTATACCTGCATTTGCCTTTGCGGTTCAGACCGCAGTGGACAGCGCCGATCCGATAAACCACGCTGCTATGCTTAAAGCAACGGCTCTTCCGGTACACGTGATTGAGATTGTCGGTGACGGTACCGATGAGAACAAGCCTGATCAGGTATTGCCAAATCGTGTCGAAGGTTTCCCTACTGCCGGGACTGAGCCACTTATCGCCGCCTTGGGTCTAGAGTGTATCGAGACCACAACGGCAAGTTCTGGGGCGGTGCGCTTTGTTGAAGGGCATCATAGTTCACTTACCGATACGTCCGGTGGCGCTGCTACGGCAGAGATGCAGCAAGAAGTTGCTGGTTTTGCGCTTACCGCAGGTAAAGGCTCTGCGACGATTGTGATTGATAATGATCTTAAACATGTGGTTCAACCCTGTATGGTTCCCGCTGGATAATACTTGTTAAGGCTAAATCTTTTAAACCCAGCATTTGCTGGGTTTTTTATTGGCTGATTTACCTATTAGCACATTTGTTATTGCACCAATGACTGATAGAATAAACTCAATGTTGCATTAAAGATAAAATTAAGTCGGAGCACACCTTGGAATTTTTGTACGAATATGGATTGTTTTTTGCCAAAGCGATCACAGTAGTGATATCGATAATTGCTGTCATTCTTGTGGTGCTAGCTTCTGCGATTAAGCAGAAAGGGGACAAGGGAGAGTTATTACTGATAAACCTGTCTGAAAACCTCAAAAATCTTAAGCATGATCTTAAAGAGGAGTTGCTGACTAAGAAGCAGTTCAAAGCTTATGAGAAACAGCTGAAAGCCGATGAGAAGGCCAAGGACAAAGCCGAGAAAGAGCAAGATGAAGCGACATTAGACCCTAGAGTGTTTGTGGTTGACTTCAAGGGCAGCATAGATGCCAGTGAAGTGGCTTCTCTACGCGAAGAGATCAGTGCCATCTTAGCTATCGCTGAAACGGGCGATGAAGTGATCGTCAATGTTGAGAGCGGCGGCGGCATGGTTCATGGCTATGGCTTAGCATCGAGTCAGCTGGACCGTCTGCGTCAGGCAGATATTCATTTGACTATTTGTGTCGATAAGGTGGCGGCCAGTGGCGGTTACATGATGGCGTGTGTGGCGAATAAGATATATGCGGCTCCATTTGCCATCGTCGGCTCGATTGGCGTGGTAGCGCAGATCCCAAACTTCAATAAACTGCTTAAGAAGCATGATATTGATTATGAGCAGCATACCGCTGGAGATTTTAAGCGTACCTTAACTCTGTTTGGTGAAAATACCGACGAGGGTAGGGCAAAGTTTCAGACTGAGCTCGAAGAAACACATGTACTATTTAAACAATTTATCGCTAAATATCGTCCTGAATTAGACCTTGAAAAAGTCGCTACGGGTGAACATTGGTATGGTCAACAGGCGATAGAATTAGGTCTTGTCGATGCCATATCGACCAGTGATGATGTGGTGATGAAGCTAGCGAAAGAGAGAACCGTGATCAAGGTGCGCTATCAGTTGAAGAAAAAGTTTGCCGATAAGATTGCCCACGCGGCGTCACTTTCTTTTACCGCTGTGTGCAATAAACTTGCCGAGAAAAACCAGCGTCTAAGCTAGTGATTCGTTTGAGGTGAGACACCCAAAAAAGCCTGCATCTGCAGGCTTTTTTGTGTCTATATCGATATGAGTCACTATCGACAATTAGAAAAGTTAAATCGAAGAGATAACTATCTTGTAAATCACCAGAAGTGTTTACATATTAGGCGAGCCGCAGGCTATAAATTACCATGAAGGGTCGACCTCAAACACACTAGCCATTACCCTCTTAGCCAGAAGCTAAACCAAGAAATGTGATCCGCCATCATTCGAAGACAAGCCGAACAGGCGATAGATAACAATGAAGATACGACCTTCAAATACTCTGCCAAAGATCCAGTATGATTTACACAGCTTAATGCGTGAGTCTTAACTCTTGTCTGTGCTCATGTTCATGATTCTGGGCGCATTGGGTGCATCTCTGTTCGACGGGGTTGATGGCTAATCGTTCCGCTTCTATCTCATTCTCACAATCGGAGCAAAGGCCATATAGACCAATATCCAGCTGACATATAGCAGCATCGACTTGGGTTAATTGGCTAAACAGTGGGTGTTTACATAAGTCTGCCTGGGTTAGCTGGGCTATCAGTTCGCAAAGCGAACTCGATTGAGTGTCTAAGCTGATGTTTTTACTCTGAGCAAGTTTACCTATCTCTATCCTTAGATTTGATTCTAGCTGTGACAATTCTTGTCTGATATGGGATCTACTCACGAGTATATGCCTGATAAATTATTTCGATTTTTAAGTCTAAACTGATGAGGCATTTTGACTATGACTGAGATCAACTCTAGGTCATGTTTAGTGCTTACATCAATAAGATATAAGCTAGAGGTGGGAAGTCTTGTCTAGGGTTCATTAGGGGGGTGATCAGGTGGGAGACTCTCGCTGATTTGAACCTAGTGTAGACTTACGCGAGTGCTCTGAGTAAAGAGAGAATCTCCGGCGTTTTTTTCAATACTCTCACTTGGGTAAACAGTTCATCGGCTTCATTGTATTGTTTTGCGATGAATTTAAGCCACTGTTTTATACGGGCGGGATAATATTTCTCTTTCTCGCTGACGATTTCGTAGTCCGAGTATTGCAAGAGTAACTGCAATACTTGAGGCCAGGGCATTTTAGCTTGGGAGCCTTTGATCACATGAGCCAAATTAGGCACGGCCAATGCGCCTCGTCCTATCATGACATCATCACACTGACTGACTTGTTGGCACTTGAGATAATCTTCACGGCTCCACACCTCACCGTTGGCTATCACAGGTATTGAGATAGCCTGCTTTATTTGCTGAATATATTCCCAGTGAGCGGGAGGCTTGTAGCCTTCTTCCTTAGTTCTGGCGTGCACGGTCAGTTCTGTGGCACCTGCGGCTTCAATCGCTTGAGCTATTTCGACGCAGCGACTCTTATCATCCCAACCTAGGCGGATTTTTGCGGTTGCGGGAAGTTGGGCCGGGATGGCATCGCGGACAGCTTTGACTACGCGGTAGATGGTTTCAGGCTCTTTTAGCAGCGCCGCTCCGCCATTGCTGCGATTGACCGTGGGAGCCGGACAGCCAAAATTAAGGTCGACACCCAGGGAGCCAAGTTCAATGGCGCGTAGGGCATTCTCCGCCATCCACTGCGGGTGTTGACCGAGCAGCTGTAATCTCACTGGAGTGCCAGATTTAGTCTTGCTCTGGTTAGCTAATTCTGCGCATAGGCGATAGAAGACTTTTTCCGGCAGGAGTTGATCCACCACGCGAATAAACTCACTGATCACCAGATCGTACCCACCAACACCCGTTAGCAGTGCTCTCATAGACGCATCGGCGACGCCTTCCATTGGGGCGAGTATTACACGCATCTTGTCGCTCTTGTCAGATTCATTCTTATCAGCTTCATACTTGTTAAGTTACAGGATCAGTCTATTTATCGGCTAGCATGGCTAAGGAGCGTCAAAACGTCAGCCCTATAGCTAGCGCGGCCAGCATTTTAGCTTATGATGAGGTGGGATTCAAAACTTGTTTCTGTTGTTTAACTTCAATAGTCTTATCTATTGAATTTGTTACATTATTTATTACGGTTAGGCTTGCGGTTTACTAAAACATGCGTCATAAATGTGATCTTATTAAAGTTTTTGAAATAAGTTTGAGCTAGATCGGGTCTACTTATGCAAGCCAGCTGACATGTAGTTTAGTTGGTAACCTAAACTACTTTACTGATTTTTAAGGAATACATTATGAACTTAGTTAAAAAAACTGCTGTTGCAGCTGCCCTTGGTACTATTGTTATGGGGTCAGCATTTGCCGGTGAGGCTCAGGCTAACCCATTTGGTTTTAGCCAGATGGAAGCGGGTTACCAGCTTGTCGATGGCGAAGGCAAGTGTGGCGGCGACATGAAGAAAGGCAAAGAAGGTAAGTGTGGCGGCAACATGTAATATTATCTGTTGAGGCTTAGCCTTTACGATAGTGAATAGACAATTAGGGCCGGTGTATACTGGCCTTAATTGATTTTATCCAAGTATAAAACTGAAATTTTCTATAGTCGTAAGCTTTTTGGGAGTGATTATGATTGAGCGAGCCAAGGTGGGATTAGGCTTGAGGCGTGAGATGTTGGATGAATTTTGCGACTCTATTCCAGATGCTATCGATTTTTTCGAGGTTGCCCCGGAGAACTGGATGACATTAGGAGGGAAATACGGTCGACAACTTAGGCAACTTACTGAGAGAAAACCTTTCTTTTGTCATGGCTTATCCTTGTCTATCGGTGGGCCTGCACCCTTAGATATTGTGTTCATTAAGAATGTGAAAGCCTTTCTGGACGAGCACAATATCGAGATTTACTCTGAACATCTTAGCTACTGTTCGGGTGCTGGACACATGTATGATCTTATGCCAATCCCCTTTACCGAGGAGGCGGTCAAGCATGTCGTTAAGCGTGTAAAGCAAGTTGAAAATATTATAGAGAGGCCGCTTATCCTGGAGAATGTATCTTTTTACACGGCGCCAGGCGCCGAGATGAGTGAACTCGAATTTGTCACTGCTGTGCTCGGTGAAGCAGACTGTAAAATGCTTCTCGATGTAAATAACATCTATGTGAACTCAATTAATCATGAGTACGATGCCGATGAGTTCTTAAGAGCCATGCCGACAGAGCGGGTCGCCTATCTCCATATCGCTGGCCATTTTGAAGAAGCAAAAGATATCATAGTTGACACTCATGGGGCCGATATAGTGTCGCCTGTATGGCAGTTACTACAAACCTGTTATCAAGTACACGGAGTACACCCTACCTTGTTAGAGAGAGATTTTAATATTCCTGAGACACAGGTGCTGCTTAAGGAGATAGATAAAATTCGTCGTTATCAAGAGACAGGTTTGTCGCAGTTTTCAAGGAGCACATGATGAAGTTTGATGTGATTCAACAGTCATTTATCGATTATATCAAGCAACCTTCACGGCCATTACCTAAGGGCACAGAAGCCAGGCGAATGAAGATTTATCGGGATTTATTTTTCAATAATATCAATGGCTTTGTTACCAGTGCCTTCCCCGTATTGAACAGCTTATATTCTGACAAAGATTGGCTCGCGCTGATCCAAGAATTTTTTGTGAGCCATGATTGTCAGACACCGATATTTATCGAAATAGCCGATGAATTTGTCATTTTTCTGCAGTCTGAATATCAGTTAACAGAGCGTGATCCTGCATTCATTATCGAACTGGCTCATTATGAATATATGGAGTTGGTCGTGGCAGTCGCTAAAGATAATCCCTTGCACCAGGCCATTGAAGGGCCGATAGCACAAGTGGCACTGTGTTTGTCTGATACGGCTAAAGTGTTGCAATATAGCTTCGATGTTCAGCGAGTGAGTGAAGATTATCGACCCGCTACCCCCGCCGAGAGTCCGCAACAATTTTGCTTATATCGCGATGTTGAAGAGGTCGTTATTTTTCTGCAACTCAACCCCTTAACAGCACAAGTACTGGGTTACCTGTCCCAATATGAAGCTGTCAGTTTTGACCATCTGTTGACTTGGCTAAAACAGACTTACCCTCAGATGGCTGATGGGGTATTAACTCAAGGTTGTGAGCAGATGTTAGCCGATCTCGCCGCCAAGGGAGTGGTGAGACAATACTTGGCTTAATGGACTCGAATGAGGTGATTTGGATTAGTTCATTGAACTACAGCAGCCGATTGATATTAAGAGCTGTCATTATTCTTAATAAAATCATAATTCAAGACTCTTGAGTCGGTAAAAGGGTAAATGCACGCTTCCTAAACTATAGCCAAGTCTCTATACTGTTGCCAAAAATTGATCTAGATCAATAAAATTACCCAAGTGATTGAGCGAGGAAGTTATGAGTCAGCCATTTAAAGATCCATTTAACATCATCTATTTCATTGGTTTCATCCTAGTCATGATGATCCCAACGTTACCTGCGACCTTATCTTGGTTGAAAATTTCCGGACTTATCTAACGGGTATAACTTGTCTCTTTAGCGTAATACAAGTCTAGATACCCGGCACTTGTTTGGGTAAACTAACCACTCTATGGAGTGGTTTTTTTTGGGTTTTTTTTGATTCCAATAAAATTAGTTAAATAAATAGCTAAGGGAAATAATGGCTTTTAAACGTGGTTTTTATTTGATTTGTGGCTTATGCAGTTTGGCGCTTGGTTTGCTGGGGATCCCGCTGCCAATACTGCCGACCGTACCTTTTATCTTACTAGCCGCCTTCTGTTTTGCTCGTTCTAGCGACCGGCTACACCATTGGCTGATGACTCATCCCTGGTTTTCAGTAGCCTTGAATGATTGGGCGCAGAACAGAGGGATCCGTAAAGGGCTAAAGAAGAAGGCCTATATTGTCAGTGGACTCAGTTTTGCCGTTAGCATTGCCATAGTGCCATTAATATGGGTAAAAGTGATCTTGCTTTGCTTCGCCCTAGGCCTAGGTTTTTTCCTCAAGCAGATCCCCGAACTAGACGATTAAGTCTACAACCCTGCTTCACACGTCATCTTTATACAGAAAACTCAGTATCGACTTTCTCATTAGAATATATTGCTAAATGGTGACCCAATGCGTAATTCTTGTCCTATTAATAGGGGAGATTGTTGCAAGTCTGGCCAAAGACACATAAGCTTTAGCCGGATTTTTAAAGCTGGCGAGATTCGTCGGCCAAACCTAAAGATGATGGTCATGAACAAAGACAGCTTAGCATTGATAAAACAGAGCATAAAAACAATTCCTGATTACCCCAAAGCCGGGATCCTTTTCAGAGATGTAACGAGTTTGCTAGAAGAGCCTGCGGCTTACAGAGCAAGCATAGAACTCCTGACTGAGGAGTACAAAGATCAAGGCTTTACCAAAATCGTGGGTACAGAGGCTCGTGGCTTCCTGTTCGGGGCGCCTTTAGCATTGGCATTAGGTGTTGGTTTTGTACCTGTACGTAAACCGGGTAAATTACCACGTGAGACGATTTCTCAGAGCTATGATCTTGAATATGGTCAAGATGTTCTGGAACTGCATATCGATGCCATCTCTGCTGACGATAAAGTGTTAGTGGTCGATGACTTGCTCGCAACGGGCGGTACGATCGAAGCGACTGTCAAGTTGATCCGTAAACTAGGCGGTCAGGTTAACCATGCAGCGTTTGTTATCTCTTTGCCCGATCTAGGTGGTGAGAAACGTCTCGAAGCCATGGATCTTAAACTGGTTAGCTTGTGTGAATTTGGCGGTGAATAATTCAAGGTACAATTTATTTCAGAGCTAGCGGGTCAGGTTAACCATGTTGTCTTTGGTTATCTCTTTGCCCGATCTAGGTGGTGAAAAACGTCTCGAAGCCATGGATCTTAAACGGGTTAGCTTGGGTGAATTCGAAGGCGATTAATCCAGCGTAAAAATCCTCCTCAGTAGCGCCGTTAAACATGACATGTTATGGTGCAGTTTACTGAGGAGCGTGCTCCCGAAATTACTAAATGACACTTTGGGGAGTTCCATGTCGTATCAGGTGTTGGCCAGAAAATGGCGCCCTGCCACATTTGAACAAATGGTTGGTCAGTCTCACGTTTTACTTGCATTAACCAATGCGCTCACTCAGCAAAGATTACATCATGCTTACCTGTTTTCCGGCACTCGAGGTGTGGGGAAAACCAGTTTAGCTCGGCTATTTGCTAAAGGGTTAAACTGTGAACAGGGGATCACTGCCTCTCCATGTGGTCAATGTTCCAGCTGTGTTGAAATTGCCGAAGGGCGTTTTGTTGATCTTATCGAAGTCGATGCGGCTTCGCGAACTAAGGTCGACGATACCAGGGAACTGCTCGATAATGTGCAGTACCGCCCTAGTCGAGGCCGATTCAAGGTGTACCTCATCGATGAGGTGCACATGTTGTCGCGCAGCAGTTTCAATGCGTTGTTAAAGACGCTCGAAGAGCCGCCTGAGCATGTAAAGTTTCTGCTAGCGACCACAGACCCTCAGCGTCTGCCGGTGACGGTACTGTCTCGTTGTCTGCAATTTAATTTAAAAAGCCTGACTCAGGACGAAATTTCAGCGCAACTGTCTCATGTACTTACCCAGGAACAGCTCCCCTTCGATCAAGCTGCAATGACCCTGTTGGCTAAAGCGGCCAATGGCAGCATGCGAGATGCCCTGAGTCTGACGGATCAGGCCATCGCATTCGGTGCGGGTTGTGTACAGCTGACTCAGGTACAGACCATGCTTGGCAGTATCGATGAGAAACATGTGCTTTCCTTGCTCAATGCCTTAGTCCAAGGGGATATCGAGAACTTGATGCGGGTGATTGGCCAGGTGTTATCCTTTGGCGCCGACCCCGAAGAAGTGCTCAGAAGCCTACTGGAATTATTACATCAAATAACCTTAAGTCAGTTTGCCCCCGCGGCGGCACAACTTTCCATTTATAGTGAGCAGATTCAGGCTTTTGCTGAGCAGCTTAGTCCCGAACAGGTACAACTCTATTATCAGTTGTTGCTGACGGGGAGAAAAGATCTCCCCCATGCGCCAGACCCAAAATCTGGATTAGAGATGGCGCTGCTTAGGGCCGTCTCCTTCGTGCCTGAAACGCCGGTGACCCGCTGGGTCGTAGATAAACCTGCTAAAGTCATCATCCCCGAACCTGTAAAGACAGCAACCGGACAGGCTAATCCTGAATCGGCGCAAGCTAAAGGCAAGCCTGTGAGTCAAGCGACTTCAAATAGCCAGCCAGCTGAAGTTGAAGAAGAGCCCGTCTCTGAGCCAGTTCCTAGGCTTGTATCTAAGCCTAAGGCCGCAGTAGCGCCTCAAGCTGATCAAGACGATGAGACCGATGATTTACTGGCGCTTAATAGCGAGCAAACCCTCATTTTGAGTCAGGCATCGAGCCTAGGAAGAGAGCAGAGCAGTCTTAATACTGCCGAGCCTGATAGCCAAGCCGTGACGACTCGCTTAGACGATAGAGCAACTGAGAGGTTAACTCCTCCTGAGCAAGACTCCAGTAAGATAAATCCTCCTGTCTGCAATCAGTCAGAATTATCTCAGCCTCAGTTGAGCCCTGAGCAGCGAGCCCAAGATGCAGCCTTCGATGCTCAATATGGTTTTCAACAAGACGAACAAGAGCAGGGGGATTACCAGGCTTTTGACAGTCTGCCCGCAGCCGATGATGCACAGCCTATTGAGCAGACTGTGGTCCCTTCACCTCAGTTAGGTGTAGGCTCTGAGATAATAGCCCAAGGGACAAGTTCTCAAGCTGGAACCGAGTTGGAAGACGATATCTTAGACGCCGTCTTAGCGGCGCGAGACTCACTGGTCACCGAATTGGCCAAAACGCCTGAGGAGAGTGGTGGAAAAAAGCCTGCAGCTCAGCGTAAGGACTTTGCCCCTCCTAAGCGCAAACCTCGAGCCGAGAATGACGATGAAGCTTCTAGTGAAGCTGCGTCTTCTTTAGATGGCCAGGCTATAGCAGAAGTTAACTCAGACGCTAAACCTGAACGCCGGCCTCAGCCTGTTTTAGCGACGGACATCGAAGACAGGCCTCCCTGGGAGGAACCTGTCGAAGTCGCGGCTAGTGAGAATGTCCCCTCTTCAGTTGGCGATGAGCAAGGCACAGATGCTCATCCAATGGTATCGACCCAAGTAGAAGCACCAGTAGCAGAGCAGGTACAAGAGCCCGTTCAAAGCGCAATACAAGCTCAATCATTTGACCCGCTTCCCCCTCTGGGAGAAGGTGAGGTGACAGGCCATGAGGTCGATCTCAAGTGGTATCGATTGATGTCTGCTATCGATGTCGGCGGCAGGGTACGTCAATTAGCGGTGAACTCAGTATGTCATGAGTTTACCGAGCCCTTGTCGCTGTTATTAAAACCTATCCAGAAGCACTTGGCTGCTGAGATAGCCATTGTGCAGTTAGAGGAAGCCTTAGGCAAAGCGTTAGGCGGCGAGAGTAAGGTCAGCATAGCTGTCGGAGTCGATGGCGACAGAGAGACACCACTAGAAGTGCGACAGCGTTTTCATCGGGAGATCCAAGCCCAGGCGCACCAAGGCTTGATAACCGATACCAATGTCCAATGGCTAATGAGCCAAATGGGAGCAGAGCTTGAAAATGATAGCTTAAGTTATGCACCTGAGTTATTGAGTTTAAAAGGAAATACCATTGAGCTCATCGATAAGTCGAACTTTAAGGCGTTACCTCAGTCATAAGTTTGTACGGCTTTGATTGATTATCGACATTATTTAAGTAAGATGAGCCAACTTTATTCGCCCCTTAATTGAAGAGAAATAGATATGTTTGGAAAAGGCGGTATGGGTAACCTGATGAAGCAGGCCCAGCAGATGCAAGACAAGATGGCTAAGGCCCAAGAAGAGATCGCGCGTATGGAAGTGACCGGTGAAGCCGGTGCTGGCCTGGTGAAAATCACCATGACAGGTTCTCATAGTGTACGTAAAGTGGATATCGATCCTAGCCTGTTAGCTGACGACAAAGAGATGCTAGAAGACCTTATCGCTGCAGCATGTAACGATGCCGCACGCCGTGTTGAAGAAAGCCAAAAAGAGAGAATGGCTGAAGTGACAGGTGGCATGCAGCTACCACCTGGCATGAAGATGCCGTTCTAATTTGAGTATTACTAGATAATGAAATTTAGTCCCCTGGTTGATGAGTTAATCCAAGCTTTGAAATGTTTACCTGGCGTCGGACCTAAATCCGCTCAACGTATGGCGTTTCAGTTACTCGAGCGAGATCGTAAAGCGGGTCAATCACTGGGTCAAGCACTTGAAAAAGCCATGAGAGATGTGGGGCATTGTCAATCCTGCCGCACCTTCACCGAAGAGGTTCATTGTCCGATCTGTGCCAGTCACAAACGCGGGCTATCTCAGGTGATTTGTGTGGTTGAAACCCCTGCCGATGTGCTGGCTATCGAAGCTGGTGGACATTTTTCCGGGCGTTACTTTGTATTGCTTGGCCACTTGTCGCCTTTAGATGGTGTCGGGCCAGATGAACTAGGGTTAGCTTTGTTGGAAGAACATTTAGCCTCTGGTGAGGTAGTCGAGTTGATTTTAGCGACCAATCCCACGGTGGAAGGGGATGCAACGGCGCATTTTATTGCCGATATGGCCAAGAGTCATGAAGTGATAGTGAGTCGTATCGCTCACGGAGTCCCTGTCGGCGGTGAGCTTGAGTATGTCGATAGCACCACGTTAGCGCTTTCTTTTAATGGTCGTCTTCCGCTGTAACTCGTCGTTTTTCCACGGTTCTGGTTTTCAGAGCCTGCTAAATCCAGTATTTGTTGCGGCAATACTGGATTTTTTTTTAGCCATTTAAACGTCAGTGACCTCTTTCCCCTTGAAATGCAAAATTCCAGCCCCATCTCTATTTTCATAGAGCACTTTGCGCCGTATAACGCTTAAGTTCATAAAGAATTAGATTTTGTGAAATACAATAAAGGAACATCCCATGTCACAACAAGAAACTCATGGCTTTCAAACTGAAGTCAAGCAACTACTAAATTTGATGATTCACTCTTTATATTCTAATAAAGAGATTTTCTTGCGTGAATTGGTCTCCAACGCTGCCGATGCCGCCGATAAGTTACGTTATGAAGCCCTGACTAACGATGCCCTCTACGAAGGCGATGGTGAGCTGAATGTGCGTATCAGTGCCGATGCAGACAAGGGCACTATCACGATCAGCGACAATGGCATAGGCATGACCCGCGACGGTGTGATTGAGCACTTAGGCACTATCGCTAAGTCGGGTACTGCGGAATTTTTCAATAACCTATCCGGTGATGATACTAAAGATTCACAACTCATAGGTCAGTTTGGTGTGGGTTTCTATTCTTCATTCATCGTTGCCGACAAGGTGACTGTGCGCACTCGCGCCGCGGGCCACAGCGCCGACGAAGGCGTGTTGTGGGAGTCGGCGGGAGAAGGTGATTTTACCGTAGAAAACATCACTAAAGAGACTCGCGGAACCGAAATTGTCTTGCATCTTCGCAAGGACGAGCAAGAGTTCGCTCAAGAGTATCGTTTGCGCTCGATAATCACTAAATACTCAGACCATATCTCTGTTCCTGTTGAAATGTTCGAAGAGGGTACGCCTGCGATTGAAGCGTCAGATGATCAAGAAGCCGTGGCCGCTGTGGAAGGTTCATGGAAGCCGATGAACAAGGCGACTGCACTTTGGACCCGTAATAAAAGCGATATCTCTAAAGAAGAGTATGAAGAGTTTTATAAGCATATTTCTCACGATTTTACCGACCCATTGTTGTGGAGCCACAACCGAGTCGAAGGTAAGCAAGAATACACTAGCCTGCTGTATATCCCAGCCAAAGCGCCTTGGGACATGTGGAACCGCGACCGTAAGCATGGTTTGAAGCTATTTGTTCAGCGCGTGTTCGTGATGGATGATGCCGAGCAGTTTATGCCGAGTTACCTGCGTTTTGTTCAGGGCATTATTGACTCAAACGATCTACCATTAAATGTGTCGCGTGAAATATTGCAAGACAACAAGGTGACCACAGCGCTTAGAACCGCAGTGACTAAACGTGCCCTCGGTATGTTGGAAAAGCTGGCTAAGAATGATGCTGACAAGTACCAGACATTCTGGACTGAATTTGGTCAGGTGCTTAAAGAAGGCCCAGCCGAAGATATGGTTAACAAGGAGCGAATTGCTGGCTTGCTACGTTTCGCATCGACACATACTGAAGATGCGGCACCGACTGTTTCTCTCGCCGATTACATCGGCCGTATGCAGGAAGGTCAAAGCAAGATCTACTACATAGTCGCCGATAGCCATGACGCGGCAGCTAATAGCCCGCATCTTGAGCTGTTACGCAAGAAGGGTATCGAAGTCCTACTGATGTCTGAGCGCATCGATGAATGGTTGATCAACCACCTTACTGATTTCGATGGCAAGCAGCTGCACTCGGTGACTCGTGGTGATCTAGAACTTGGCGATCTCGAAGATGCTGGTGAGAAAGAAGCCCAAGAGAAGCTGGAAACTGAGTCTGAAGGCTTGGTTAAACGTGTTAAGGATTCACTGGGTGACAAGGTGTCGGCAGTGAAAGTGACGACTCGTCTTACCGACACCCCAGCTTGTGTTGTGGCGGGTGAAGGCGAGATGTCGAGCCAGATGATTAAGTTGATGGAGGCTGCCGGACAAGCTGTACCTGAAAGTAAGCCTACATTTGAGATAAACCCAGAGCATCCTCTGGTTGCGCGTCTTAATGATGAGCAAGATGAAGCCGTATTTACTCAATGGACCGAGTTATTGCTGCAACAGGCCCAGTTATCAGAGAAAGGTAGCTTGGCAGACCCTTCAGCCTTCATAAAGCTGATGAACCAGATGCTGTTGGCTAAACTTAAGTAATAAGCGATTGTAATGAGAAGGCAGAGCATCTAGTACCTTAGTCAGTATTAGGGTTCTGCCTTTTTTATATCTGCTGCATCTATCATTCATCTTTCTGAGCGCTCGAACCGTGTGCAGACGAGAATGAAATTGATATACGTATAAAAAGATAACAGGATTGTTATGGAAACTGTTCTAGATCTAACGAAAGAGAATATTCAGCAAATCGTCGATGCGTCGGCGGAGCAAATTGTTGTGCTTTGTTTCTGGTCTAATCAAAGTCCGGAAAGTATTGCCTTGAGTCAGACATTGGCCTCCATGGCCCACAAGCAAGCTGGCCGTTTTGTGTTAGCAAAAATTGATTGCGACAGCGAGATGGAGATCGCCAATTATTTTCAAATTAAAAATCTCCCCACGACCTTAGTGCTAAGCGAAGGCAAGCCAATAGATGGTTTTTCGGGTGTGCAAGAAGAGAGGCAGATAACCGAGATGTTAGATAAGCATCTTCCGGCGCAGTGGCAGCTTAAACTAAATCAAGCCAAGGCATTACTCGTGGATGAAGACGTGCAAGCGGCGCTTCACCTGCTAAGGGATGCTTATAGCGAGTCGCCAAATGCTGAAATCGCGTTAGTGTACGCCGATGCCGAGCTGATGGCGGGTGATTTTTCCTTAGCGGCTGATCTGTTAGACAGTGTGGGTCTGGCCGATCAGGACGGCTACTATCAAACCCTAAAAGCGAAATTGGCACTGGCACTGGATGCTGCCGATACCCCGGAGATCCGTCAATTACAACAGGCTTGTGATGCTGAGCCCGACAATGTGTCACTATTATTAGACTTAGTTAAGGGGCTTCATCAGGCAAAAAGAGATGAAGAAGCGCTGGCACTCCTGTTTGCTCCTCTATCTGAAGATATTTCGATTGAGAATGGTGATGCTAAAAAGTTATTTCTGGAAATTTTGACCGCATTAGGTCAGGGACATCAGTTAGCGAATCAGTATCGTCGTAAGCTATACAGTTTATTGTATTGATATCGAATTTACGTTCAGTACGAAAATTAAACGGAGTGAGTGGATCCTATAGAGCCTGATTAAACATGTCTGTCTATCAGGCCAAAGTCTAAGGCTAAAACGGTTTCTCCTCTTCAAAATAGCGGCTAATTATGCGAAAATCGCCGCCAATGATAAAACTATGTGAAATAAGAGGACTCTCGAGATGCGCATCATGTTATTAGGTGCCCCAGGTGCCGGCAAAGGTACCCAGGCCCAGTTCATCATGGAAAAGTACGGTATTCCACAAATTTCTACCGGCGATATGCTGCGTGCAGCGGTTAAAGCTGGAACGCCTCTTGGCTTAGAAGCCAAGAAAGTGATGGATGCTGGTCAATTGGTCTCAGATGAGCTCATTATTGGGTTAGTAAAAGAGCGTGTCGCTCAAGATGATTGTGCCAAAGGTTTCTTACTCGATGGTTTCCCTCGTACTATCCCACAAGCCGACGCTATGGCGGACAGTGGCATCAATATCGACCACGTGGTAGAGATCGATGTGCCCGACGAAGATATTGTTAAGCGTATGGCTGGTCGTCGTGTTCACCCAGGTTCTGGCCGTGTATATCATATTGTTTTCAACCAGCCAAAGGTTGAAGGTAAGGATGATGTTACCGGTGAAGATCTGGCTATCCGTCCTGATGACGAAGAGTCTACGGTACGTAAACGCCTAGAGATCTACCATGAGCAGACTAAACCTCTTGTAGAATATTACGGTAAGGTAGCAGCCTCTGGTCAGGCTACATACAACAAGTTTGACGGTACACAGGCAGTGGCTGCAGTCAGTAAAGAGATCGTTGCTGCGTTAGGCTAAAGGTATCTGATCCTTATCAGTAGATGAGCTAGTTCTCATATTTTGAAAAGCTCACTTAGGTGGGCTTTTTTTATATGATTTTGAATGTTAGCCTTGTCCGTAATCGACAGTATAAGAGAATAATTTTGAACAAAACACCCCCCCCATTTGGTGTGCTTCTGGTTAACTTAGGGACGCCCGATACACCCACGACAAAAGATGTACGTGCATTTCTAAAGCAGTTCTTGAGTGATCCAAGAGTCGTCGACCTTAACCCCCTTATTTGGAAGCCTATTCTCAACGGCGTCATACTTAATTTTCGCCCGCCTAAGGTAGCAAAACTCTATCAATCCATATGGTGGGACGAAGGATCGCCCTTGATGGTGATAAGTCAACGTCAGAGAGAGCAACTTGCCAGCATGTTAGCGCAAACATACGGGCAGAACATACCCGTCGAGCTGGGCATGACCTACGGTAACCCTTCACTGGCTCTGGGGCTGGATAAGCTCAAGTCTCAAGGGATCGAAAGAATAATTGTTCTGCCGCTTTACCCTCAATACTCATGCTCGACCGTGGCGGCGGTTTCCGATGCTATTGCCACCGAGTACAAGCGATGGAGAGAAGTGCCTGAAACCCGTATCAACAAAGAATATTATCGGCACCCAGGCTATATTTCTGCCCTGGCCTGTTCAGTAAGAGCCCATTGGCAGCGCCATGGTCAAGCCGACAAGCTGTTGATGTCATTTCATGGTATTCCGGTTAGATATGTGACCGAGGGCGATCCTTATCAGCAGCATTGCGAGAAAACGTCAGAGCTTTTGGCCACAGAGCTGGGGTTAAACCATGACCAATGGCAGCTTTGTTACCAGTCGATATTCGGTAAAGAGGAGTGGCTCACACCGCAGACCGATAAGACATTGACTTCTTTGCCGGCTCAAGGGGTGAAGTCAGTGGATATTATCAGTCCGGCTTTTTCGGCTGACTGTCTGGAAACGCTCGAAGAGCTTTCTATCGGTGGCAAAGAGATGTTTATCGAAGCGGGTGGAGAGCGATATGAGTTTATTCCCTGTCTCAATACTGATCCCGCTCACATAGCCCTGTTAGTTGAATTGGTGAAGCAGCAGAGTCAAGGCTGGTACTAGAAGTGATTAAAATTCGCCTGACTCTCGACATCTGTGCATAAATAGGAAATATACCCGTCACCATACTGGCGTATATCACTGCGTGTGGTAGGATCTGCCGCCGTTTATATTGGCCCTTATTTGATAGGGCCAATTGTTTTGAACTATATTCCCATATGGCTGATTTAATTTAATCGGCCTCCAGTATGTTGCCAAAGGTTGAGAGTACACAATGAAGTTTCCAGGTCAACGAAAGTCCAAGCACTATTTCCCTGTCCAAAACCGTGACCCGCTATTGGCTCAACTCACTCAACAACCGCTTCGTTTTCCAACGTATATCACAGGGATCGATCAGACCTTGGTAGACATAGAAGCTAAGGTCGCCGATGAACTACTCGAGCGATATAAACTTCCCAAAGGCAACTCGACTCTGATTGATGATGTCAGTGCTCACGCCTTGTATTCAGAATTGAAGCAGTATGGCTTAATCAGCGATGAATTTGCCGGTGGCACCATAGGCAATACGGTACACAACTATTCGATTCTTGCCGATGATAGATCTGTCCTATTTGGCGTCATGAGTAATAATATCGAGGTAGGCAGCTACGCCTATCGTTATCTGTGTAACACCTCATCGAAAGTCGACTTAAATTACCTTCAACCCGTCGACGGTGCCATAGGCCGCTGCTTCACCCTCATCTCTGAGTGCGGCGAGCGCACCTTTGCCATCAGCAAGGGCTCTATGGATAAATTAACCCCAGAGTTCATAGATAAAGACCAGGTGCAAGGAGCATCGGCGCTGGTGTTAACGGCTTACTTGATGAGAGCCAGCGGTGACGATCAGATGACCAAGGCGGCATTAACAGCAATAGAATATGCCAAAGAGGTCGGGGTCCCTGTGGTACTGACGTTAGGCACTCGATTCTTGATAGAAGAAGATCCAAGCTGGTGGAGAGCTTTCATCGAAGAGAATGTGACTATTCTGGCAATGAATGAGGATGAAGGCGAGGCCCTTACTGGTTTTAAAGATCCGCTTCAGGCCAGTGAAGCCGCCCTGGAATTGTGTGATATGGTATTGACCACAGCTGGGCCTATCGGACTCTATACCGCAGGCTATACCGAAAATTCAGAGAAACGTGAAACCAGCAACACCTTGTTACCCGGCTCTATCCCTGAGTTTAACCGTTATGAATTCTCACGTCCTAAGCTTAAATCTGCCTGTGATGAGCCGATTAAGGTCTATGCTCACATCTCACCCTATATGGGCGGTCCGGAGAAGATCCGTAACACCAATGGAGCCGGTGATGGTGCACTGTCTGCACTGCTGCACGATCTCGCATCGAACACCTTCCATAAGGCCAATGTGCCGGGTTCGAGCAAACACAAGCGTGATGGATTATGTTATTCATCGTTCTCACAGATCTGTAAGTACGCTAATCGCGTGGCCTATGAAGTGCTGGCGCAGCACAGTCCGCGTCTTTCTCGTGGCTTGCCAGAGCGTGAAGATAGCTTAGAAGAGTCGTACTGGGAGAGATGAGTCACCTCTTATTACTAGCTACAAGCTAGGTGTTAAGCCGTCCATTGAGTGGTTTATCGACCGCTTGGCCTATATTTTACCTGTTAATAATCCGAGTCCTATCTCCAGGCCTCGGATTTTTTATGCGTGTTTCAACGCCCTTTATGCTGCCTTAGATACTTTCGACATACGACTGCCTGGCTATTTTGTTCCATATAAAATATCTATCACAGAAGTTGTTGGTATTTTGTTTTTTTAAGCGCATTAGTCACATTTAATGTAACAATTTGTTTCCGTGAGTCTACTATTTGTTATGCTTATCTGTAGAAACAAATGGAATAAGAGTTCTTGGAACACAAAGAGGCGATAAAATGACGCAATTGAGTCACGCAACACCTAAGTTAAAAATAAAACAAAAAATGACGCTAGGTCAGTTAGTCCCGTTAACACTCTTGATCGGTATCTGCTTCTTAGCAATCAACATGATGGGGAAAATAGAAGCAGGAGTCGTGAGTATTTATAACGACAGGGTCGTTCCCCTAGAAGGGCTTAAAATCATCGGTGATGACTACGCCGTTTCGGTTATTGATGCGATCAACAAGGCCAATCTAGGCATATTTAGTGCGGCAGAAGCCGCACGGGCATTGACTCAAGCTCGCCGCGATATCAGTCGTAATTGGGCTGTCTATATGGCGACAAGCTTGACCCGAGAGGAGTCTATATTAGCGGGTGAAATCAATCTGTTATTTGGACCCGCTGACCGGGAGGTCACTAGACTCATAGATAAACTCAATGACTTACAAGGCTCACCTCTGGGGATGTTAAATAATGATATTGTGATCCTCTATGACGTGATAGACCCTATCAGTAGCAAAATTTCTCAGCTAGTCAACTTTCAGTTGCGGGTTGCCGAACAGGATAAAAACAGTCTCGAAGATATTTATGCCGCCTCGATTAAGATTTTTATCCTGGTGGCGCTAGTTGCCATCGTTGTCAGTATATTACTTGGTCTCTGGATCACCAGGGCCGTGATGCTGCCCATAGATAATATTGTCAGCACATTAAACACAGTACGCGTCGATTCTGATTTAACCGTGAAGTTTAAGACATTTAATGATGATGAACTGGGGCTGATATCGACCAACCTGACCCTAGTGATCGATCACCTTTGCGGTATCCTTAATTCCATAGTGCTTGCCGCCAACACCATCGGAGATTCGACCTTAGCCTTGAATGATTTCACTCAGAAAACCAATGGCAGGATGGATCAACAGCAATCGGAAACCGAGTTGACTGTCACGGCAATGAACGAGATGACGGCAACGGTCGCTGAGGTGGCACAAAGTGCCACCTATGCCGCAGATTCAGCCAGAGACGCCGAAAGCAATGCCACTAAGGGGGAGGTGATTGTTCTACAATCTGTTGACAGCATGTCTCAGCTTTCACAGCAGATAGAACAAACATCAGCAGTGATCGGGCATCTGGCCAGTGAGAGTCAAAATATCGGTAGTGTGCTGGATGTGATTAAGGGCATAGCAGAACAGACAAACCTGCTGGCGTTGAACGCTGCTATCGAGGCGGCTCGTGCTGGTGAGCAAGGACGTGGTTTTGCTGTGGTGGCCGACGAAGTGAGAACCTTGGCACAGAAAACCCAGGAGTCGACCTTAGAGATTGAATCCATGATAGACAGTTTACAAAAAGGGGTTCAGCAGGCCGTCAGTGCCATGAAAGTCGGCACAGAGCAGGTTTATGATGCGAATGAGAAAGCCAAGATGGCTGGCAAAGCCTTTAATGATATCGTGCTCTCCGTCGATAATATCAGTAGCATGAATAGCCAGATTGCCACCGCTGCAGAAGAGCAGAGGTGTGTAGCCGAAGAGATTAATCGCAGCATTATCGCCATCAGCGATATCACGCAGACCTCGACCATGGAAGTTCAAGAACTGACAAGCTCAGTGGCCGAACTGACCAGGCTGTCGGCGACGATGCGTGAACAGGTGAGTCAATTTAAACTTTAGCGCGGTTAAGGCATGTACACGCTAGGATTCAGAGACTTGAGATGCCAGTCTAGGCTGGCACAGCTTGATTAATCAATCAAACAAAAAAAGGTGCCCTCCAGGGCACCTTTTTTTGTTAAAACGTGTAGCGGTTAGGCTTCTTGTCCCTTCACCTGTTCTCTGAAACTACCCGCTGTCTTGCCAGCTTTGGGATCGTTGAAGATTTCTTCATTGAACTCACCTTCAGACTTAGCGATGACCACAGTGGCAACCGTGTCGCCGGTGACATTGACTGCGGTGCGGACCATGTCGAGTAGCCTGTCGACACCTATGATCAGCGCGATACCTTCCACAGGAAGACCCACCTGATTAAGTACCATGGCCAACATGATAAGACCAACACCAGGCACGCCCGCTGTACCGATAGAGGCAAGCGTCGCTGTCACTACGACCATGGCATAATCTGTGATGGTTAAATCGACACCATAAACCTGAGCGATGAATACCGTGGCAACACCTTGCATGATGGCCGTGCCGTCCATGTTGATGGTAGCGCCAAGAGGCAAGGTGAATGAAGCGACTTTATTATCGACACCTAGTCTGTGCTCCGCTGTTTCTATGGTCACCGGTAGAGTCGCATTTGAACTGGCTGTGCTAAAAGCAAACAGCTGCACATCACGCATCTTACGGATGAAGGTTATCGGATTTAATCCTGAGAACAGTTTAAGTAAAGTCGGATAGACGACGAAGCCATGAAGCAGCAACACACCCAATACGACGAAGAAATATTTCACTACACTGCCGAAGGTTTCAAGACCTAAGGTGAGTGCCAGTTTGGCCATCAAGGCAAACACACCATATGGTGCAAGCTGCATGATAAGGGTAACTACACGCATGATCACTTCGTTAAGGTCGTTAAACAGCGCTGCAACGCGTTTACCGCGCTCGCCTATATGAGAGATAGCAAAACCAAAAATAACCGCAAACAGGATGATCTGGAGCATATTGCCTTCGCTCATCGCTTGCATTGGGTTTGTGGGGACGATATTGATGATCACCTCAGCCAGGCTTGGGGCTTCTTTGGCATTGAAGGTAAGACCTTCAATGACCATGGACGCGTTACCCGGATGGACCATGATGGCAATCAAGATTGCCATCGACAGGGCAATAGCCGTGGTGAATAGATAGAAGGCGATGGTCTTACCGCCGAGTCTGCCTAATTTCGATGGGTCACTCAATGAGCATGTGCCGCACACCAATGAAATAAACACTAACGGCACGACCAACATTTTCAGACCGGACACAAATACCGTGCCGATAACGTTTAAGAAACCTTGGGTGATGTATTCGTCGATAAATGTACTTTCGGGGAAAAGGTTTCTGAGTAGCAATCCAAAAAGGATACCTCCACCCATACCAATAAGAATTTTACTCGTGAGTCCGAGTTTTTTTGCTTGAGTTAAAGCCATAGTGCTTCCTGTGTAATTATTATGCTTTCAATATGCGCTGTAAGCCTAGCAAGAAACTAAGATTGATGAAACGGTACAATAGTTAAACTTTTTCGAGGTTATAGCAAAATAAATCAAGATAGTTATGGATAAGTGACGTTAAAATTATGTAATCTTGGCCGATAAGTGATGATCGCCTCGTTTAACATTACATATCGAGTAACAGGGAGTCTGACATGAAGTCAGTTTATAAGTTTTTTATCGTATTTTTATGGTCGTTTTTCATGGTTGCCTGTAGTGGCGGGGGGGACATCTCGGATCCACTCGATCCCGATGAAGAGACCGTTTTAATTTCATTGTCAATTACCAATGCCGACATAAGCGAGCTGACACCCGCGTCTGTATCTGCCACCGTGACGAGTTCAAAAACAGGCTTAATGTCGGGAGTATTGGTTACTTTTACGCTTTCCGATCCAACTCTTGGCTCATTTACCCCAGGAACAGGCACTGCACTAACTAACTCAGATGGTGTTGCAACCATAAAGCTGGCAACATCAAATGTACAAGGTGCTGGTAATGTAGAAGCTCGCATCGCCAATATAAGCAGCGATCCGGTCACCATAGGCTTCAATATGGCCGGTGACGGTGGAGAAGCTGGTGATGGTGCCTTAGTCGTGTTAACTCTGACAGATGCAGCGGGTAATGCTACCGATACAATATCGACAACAAAGCCAGGTAAGCTTGTTGCTACTGTATCGGGAATCAGTAAGCCTGTGATTGTGACTTTTACATCGGCAAAAGGCGAGATACCGGTAGATGCTGCAGTAACCATTGATGGTGTTGCTATTGTCGATATCTATGCCGGAACGGATCTCGGTGCCGGAAAAGCGGTTGCTTCTCTTGAAACCGGTGAAGAAGGTGATGCCATTATTGTTGTTGGTGCTACTAACGTCTTAATGGGCAGTGGCGATCCATTTGTCTCTGGAATCGCTTCCATTTCTGCGACTCAACTGTCTGCGGGCGGGACAGCGACGGTTTCTGTGCTGCTTCAAGATGGCGAAGGAAATCCATTTACACAACCTGTTGAAGTGAATTTTACTTCGACTTGTTCCTCTTCCGTAACTCCTCAAGCAATCTTAAGCACGCCAGTTACAGCTGTTAATGGCGAAGCATCGAGTACGTATTTGGCACAAGGTTGTAGTGGTGATGATCAAATTAACGTGACTGCAAATGCAGGTGGACTCAATTTATCTGCCAGCACGAGTATTAATTTACTACCAGCAAGTATCGGTAGCATTGTTTATATATCAGCAACACCTCAAAAAATAGGGATTATAGGGACTGGATTGCCTGAGTCGTCTACGGTTATTTTTAAGGTTCTGGACACAAATGGCCTGCCAGTTAGTAATCAATTGGTCGATTTCAGTCTAAATACTAACGTCGGTGATATTAAATTAGACCCTTTATACGCAACGACGAATGATCAAGGTTTAGTTCAGACTGTGGTTGGCTCTGGCTCTATAGCAACTGTTATACGAGTAAGTGGAACCATTAATGATTCAAATCCGGTAATTTCTAGTCAATCTAGTCAGTTAGTGGTGACAACTGGGATCCCAGATCAAGATAGTTTCTCGCTTTCTGCCTCGAGCTATAATCTTGAAGGTTGGAGTAGTGAAGGTACATTAGTGCAGATCACAGCTAAACTTTCCGATGCATTCAATAACCGGGTTCCAGATGGTACTTCAGTGACGTTCAGAACAGAAGGAGGTGATATTGTTGATTCATGTATCACCACTGATGGCGATTGCACTGTAGATTGGCAGAGTAAAGATCCGCGCCCATTCGGTGATACAGTACAGCCATTACCTTTAGATGGGCAAGGACGTCAATATTGGGATGTTCGTCGAAACTACTATCTTGGCCAACCTATGGGTGGGAGAACAACTATTACTGCAACAGCGATAGGGGAGGAATCTTTCGCCGATACTAATGGTAACGGGCGTTTCGATGCTAATGAGGTAACAGCTTTCTTAGGAACAAATATCGCTGGTGAAGATTTTGATTTAGACGAGCCGTTTGAAGATTTCAATGAAGATGGCTTGTTTAATCCTGTAGAAGGTATTGGTGCTGGCGGTGGTAATTTAGAGGAGTTAATTGACTTTAATTTTGATGGTAATTTTGATACTCAAGATGCTTTATATAATGGAGTCTTGTGTAGTGAACCAGCTCACGCTGGGTGTGCATCCTTTACGGCTAAAAGTACCAGCACATATGTAAGACAAAATCTTGTTTTGGTTATGTCAGGTAGCACAGCTATAGCATCACAGCCTGTAGTGACAGATAGCGCAGCAGATACCGGGATACACGTGTTGGATCTAGCACCTAAATCTATCGGTTCTGTTTATATATGTATTTCAGATTTTCATAATCAACAAATGCCATCAGGAAGTAAAATAAATTCGGTGACTTCGGTTGGTAGTGTGGCGACGACTAATCCTATTATCTGGCCTAATACCAACATCAATGGCGCTCGTTGTGAAACAATCTCAGTCAAAGGGCCCGATGAGCCAGAGGATGGAGTGTTGACTATAAATGTAACAACTCCTAGCGGAGTTATTTCAACCGTTGCGAGTATTGATATAAATATGTAAAAAGCATATTTAATAGTGACGTTAAGTCATTTTATAAAAAACCACCGGTGAAGGGTGGTTTTTTATTTTTAAAGTATACGGCCTTTATACATCTGGTTATTTCTGAAACTGATAAACGCTACCCAGCCGCATCAGCTGAGTCAGCTCATCCAGTGCGGTGCGTGATTCGATAAGCACTTGTGGATCGGCTAGATCTTCGACGCTGAGACGATCGCGGTAGTGCTTGTCTACCCAGTTATTTAGCTCACTGAATAACACATCATTCATCAGGGTGTGCTGATTAACCGCAGCCACTTCGGTGTCATTCATGGCGACACGTAGTCGTAGACAAGCCGGACCGCCGCCATTTTGCATGCTCTGCTTCACATCGAAGTAATGCACCTGCTTGATTGGGGTGCCAAGGGTGACGACTTCCTGAAGATAAGCGTACACCGCTTCGTTCTCCTGACAGTTTGTCGGCGCAATAATCGCCATCTCACCCGATGGGAGGGTGATGATCTGGGTGTTAAAAAGATAAGTCTTCACCGCATCTTGAATACCGACTTTATTGGTAGGTACTTCGATGAAGTGAAGTGGTGAGTCACCAAATTTCTGCTTTATTTCGTTTAACTTGTTCTGCGTATTCAGAAATGCCTGCTCGTGATAGAAGAGTACATTTTGGTTACCGACGGCGATCACATCGTTATGAAACACGCCTTGATCGATCACATCTGGGTTCTGTGAGATAAATACCGTGTTGTCATCATTGAGCTGATGCAAGCGAGCGATGGCTTGAGAGGCTTCTAATGTCTGTCTGGCCGGGTATTTTGTCGGCCTAGGTGCCGCAGGATTGGTTGCTTGCTGACCGTAGACAAATAATTCCACCCCAGGATCGCCGTACTCACTGCACAGACGAGTGTGGTTCGCCGCGCCTTCATCGCCAAAACTGGCGTGCTCAGGCAGATGCTGATGATGACTGAAATGCTTGTCGTTATTGAATGTCGCCGCCAGGATATTACCCGTAGTGATAGGTTCTATGCTGCGGTGCAGCTTGTCTACTAGGTTAGCCGGGGTGAAATGCAGTTTTCCGTCACGGCAATCGGCACTGGGCGAGACCGTTGCCGCATTCGCGGTCCACATGCTCGATGCACTACAACAGGCACGTAACAAAGCAGGAGCCTGTTTAGCGGCTTTATTTAATACTTCGGCGTCAGAGCCTGTAAAACCAATTCTGCGCAGCGTATGAAGGTCTGGGCGCTCTTGAGGGGCTAGCATGCCCTGAACCATACCCATATCGGCAAGTGCCTTGGCTTTTTTTAATCCTTGTTTCGCTGCGGCTCTTGGATTTGAAACGGCTGCTGCATTACTCAGTGATGCCACATTACCAAAGGAGAGGCCCGCGTAATTGTGGGTTGGTCCAACAAGACCATCGAAATTCGCTTCAAAATGCTTCATTAGTTTTCCTTATCAGGGTAGCGATACCTTTTATTATTAATTGGTTTATTCTTTGGCTTCATCCATGAAATTGGCTTCTGCTGTTGCCAGTTACTCCAAATACACTAGAGTTAAGCTAAGATGCAGTGTGAGGCTGAAATGAGCTCAGTATACTTAAGCTTCAATTGTTCACAAGTAAGCCAAAAGTGGCTAAATTTGTGATATTTGCATCGAAATGCACATGAATTCCTTGCTAGATGACAAATATGACTAATAATGGAATATTAGTTTTTAATTAAGCATTTATTTCTTTCACATTTTTTTTAGAAATAGTTCCAAAATGGTTAAAAATGGCACTCCAGTACAAATAAAAGAGGGATTAGCTTGAATAAATTGAGACAACCCTCTATATATGGAGCCAAATTACAGTATTTTGAGACTTTTTGGCGCAGATCATTCTATGGGTAAATCGCTAGTTATTGTCGAATCACCGGCCAAAGCCAAGACTATTAATAAATATCTCGGCAAAGATTACATTGTTAAATCGAGCGTAGGTCACGTAAGAGACTTGCCTACATCTTCCAGTCCTGACTCTAAAGTGGCGACGAAAACGCCCGCAGAAGTACGAAAGATGGCTCCTGAAGAGAAAGCCATCTACAAGAGCAAGAAAGCGAAACAAGCGCTTGTTGCTCGTATGGGAGTAGATCCGGAGAACGGCTGGAAAGCCAAGTATCAGATACTCCCAGGTAAAGAAAAAGTGGTTAAAGAGCTGCAGGCGTTAGCCGAGAAAGCTGATAAAATCTATCTCGCAACCGATTTGGATAGAGAGGGAGAGGCCATTGCATGGCACTTGCAGGAGATCATCGGGGGGGATGAATCACGCTTTCAGCGTGTCGTCTTCAACGAGATCACCAAGAGCGCTATTCAAGACGCATTCAGCAAACCCGCGCATCTAGATACCAATATGGTTAATGCTCAGCAGGCGCGTCGTTTCCTCGATCGCGTCGTTGGTTTTATGGTATCGCCTCTGTTATGGAAGAAAGTCGCTCGTGGATTATCCGCCGGTCGAGTTCAGTCTGTGGCAACGCGTCTAGTGGTTGAGAGAGAAGGTGAGATTAAGGCTTTCGTTCCCGAAGAGTTTTGGGATATTCATGCGCAATTGGATACTCAGGCTAATGATCTGCTTAAGATGCAGGTGGTTAAGTTTCAGGGCAAGGCATTTAATCCTGTCAATGAGAAGCAAACCCTAGACGCGGTTTCTTTTCTGTCTCAGTCAAGCTTTGTGGTTGCTGCTCGTGATGATAGAGCGACTCAGAGTAAGCCTTCGGCACCCTATATCACATCGACCCTGCAACAAGCGGCGAGTACCCGTTTAGGTTTTGGCGTCAAGAAGACCATGATGATGGCTCAACGTCTCTACGAAGCGGGTCATATTACCTATATGCGTACCGACTCGACCAATTTGAGTCAGGAAGCCTTGGATAACGTGCGCGAGATGATCGCTAAAGAGTTTGGTGATAATTACCTGCCAGAAGCACCTATCCGTTACGGTAGCAAAGATGGCGCTCAAGAAGCTCACGAAGCCATTCGTCCATCAAATGTCAAAGTACTTGCAGCTTTGATGACTGATATGGAGAGAGATGCACAGCGTTTGTATGAGCTTATTTGGCGTCAGTTTGTCTCCTGTCAGATGACACCTGCAAAATATGATGCGACTCGCTTAACGGTTAAGGCCGGTGAGTACGAGCTCAAAGCCACTGGTCGAACTTTACGTTTCGACGGTTGGACTCGCGTTCAAACGAGCATTAAGAAGAAAAATGAGGAAGACAATACCCTACCTCATGTCGATAAGGGCGATAAGCTAGCGCTTAAAGAGCTCGATCCCAAGCAGCATTTTACTAAGCCACCGGCGAGATACAGCGAAGCGTCTCTGGTTAAAGAGCTCGAAAAACGTGGTATTGGTCGTCCATCGACCTATGCGACGATTATTTCGACTATTCAGGACCGTGGTTATGTGCGCGTCGAAAGCCGTCGTTTCTATGCAGAAAAGATGGGCGAGATAGTCAGTGAGAGTCTGGTCGGCAGCTTCAAGGAGCTAATGAGCTATGACTTTACCGCGGGTATGGAACAGACACTCGATGATGTCGCCAAGGGCGAGCTCGAGTGGAAGAAAGTACTCGATGGCTTCTATAAAGATCTCACTAAACAGATAGAGCAGGCCGAGCTGCCACCGGAAGAGGGCGGAATGCGCCCGAACGAGATGGTGCCCACCGATAACATCAAGTGTCCGACTTGTGAGCGTCCTATGGGGATCCGCACCGGCACCACAGGTGTGTTCCTCGGTTGTTCCGGCTACGCTTTGCCGCCTAAAGAGCGCTGTAAAACCACCATGAATCTGACTCCCGGTGAAGAAGCCGTGAGTGAGAACAGTGAAGATGTTGAAACAGATGCGTTACGTGCCAAGCATCGTTGTGATATCTGTGGTACTGCCATGGACAGCTATCTTATCGATGAGACTCGTAAGCTACATGTTTGTGGTAATAACCCAATATGTGTTGGTCATGAGGTCGAACTCGGTCAGTTCAAGATTAAGGGTTATGAAGGTCCTATCATTGAGTGTGATCGCTGTGGCAATGACATGGAACTCAAGAACGGCCGTTTCGGTAAATACTTCGGCTGTACCAACAGCGAGTGTAAGAATACCCGTAAGCTGTTAAAGAGCGGTGAAGCTGCGCCTCCAAAGGAAGATCCGATCCACCTACCTGAGCTTAAGTGTACTAAGTCTGATGGCTACTTCGTGCTTAGAGATGGTGCCGCCGGAATCTTTATGGCTGCCAGCACCTTCCCTAAATCACGTGAAACTCGTGCGCCATTAGTGGAAGAGTTGGTGAAGTATCGTGAGCTATTATGGCCTAAGTATGCCTATCTAGCCGATGCACCAGTTAAAGATGATGATGGCAATAAGGCATCGGTTCGCTTCAGCCGTAAGACGAAGGAGCAATACGTTGCTACCGATGTCGATGGCAAGGCAACCGGCTGGACCTCGAAGTTTATCGACGGTAAGTGGGTGACAGAGGCGAAGAAGAAAGCCAAGCCAAAAGCGAAAGCGACGACGGCAACTAAAGCTAAGCCCAAAGCTAAGCCTAAAGCGGCAGCAAAGACTAAAGCATAGAGCAGAACGCTTCAGTCAATGTTGGTCTATAGATAGCTAGTCCATAAAAAGCCTCGATTTATCGGGGCTTTTTATTGTCTGCTGTTTACGAGACACGAGACACGAGACACGAGACACGAGATACTAGGTTTGAGTTAGAAGCTAAGAGTCGTAAGCGAGAAGTGTTACGTGATAAGTAAGAGTTGAGTCTTCGCCGTCATCCTGAACGTGTTTCAGGATCCAGTTCGAATGCTGCTATTAAAAAAGCCCCAACATGTTATGAAGGGGCCTAGTTTGAGCAATAATTCTATCTAGCATCTAGCATCTAGCATCTAGCATCTAGCATCTAGCATCCAGCATCTGACCTATTACCATTTCTTCTTCGGTTGGAACAGTACGTCGATGTCTTCCTCTTCCTTCACTTGTTTAACGACTGGATATGACTGTTTCTGTGCGCCCACGATCTCATCTAACATGGTTTTTGCTTCATCGACTTTTTTCGCGATAAAAGGGTCATTAGGGGTTTGCTCCTTGATGGAGTGTAAGGTCGAAAGGGCCTTAGTCACCATCAGCTTTGAGGAGCCGTATTGCTTCATAAAGCTGGCGGCTCTTGCTCGGGATAACATGGAATCAACATTAATTCTCAATTGGAGGCTATCTATCCTGCCTTCCTCTTCACTGAATATTGTCGGGTCGACCTTGCCCTTGTTATGCTCGGCGCGAAGAATGGCTTTTAGCTTCTTGAGTACTTTTACTAGGGTCAATATTTGCTTATCGTTATCGGGCAGACGGAAACTTTCTATTGAAGGAGCCTGTTTAGGACTCGCTGCTAAATTCTGGACCTGAGCACTGATATCGGCCTGTCTTCTTTGGTAATCACCGGCTTGATTGGCGGCATAGTTAACGGCTAAGCCTAGCGCGTCTTCGACACGCTTATACAACACCTGAATTATCTGCGAAGAGCAGGGAAACATACCTGTATGAGAAAGCACTTCTTCGGTTTCATCGATAATGGCCCTCTGCCTGGCCAGTTCGGTTCTGCGCTCTGCCTCAGCACGCTCTTTCTGCTGCTGTATGACATTAATCCCGATCACGAGTAATAAGAGTGCGCCGATACTGATCAGAACCAAAGTAAATATCATAGGTCTACCGTTAATTATGCAATTCTATTAATGCTACTATAAATCAACATTCTATCATAGCTATCTTCATCTAGCTTTTGACTAATGTCGTGTGATTGGTATGAACTCTATGTTATATTCCATATTGATTTAATTTTCACGTTGTACTATAACTATTTCTTATACTTAATCTCTCATTCCAGACCCATTAAAGCCTTAAACAGAGACCGAATCGAAGGATAAAAGATGAAGCTGCAGCAACTCAGATACATTGCAGAGGTGGTGAATCATAACCTCAACGTTTCGGCTACCGCTGAAAACCTCTATACATCTCAGCCAGGGATCAGTAAACAAGTACGTATGCTGGAAGATGAACTTGGTATACAAATTTTCGGCCGTAGCGGCAAACATTTAACTCATGTGACACCGGCTGGCGAGCAGGTCATCAGCATAGCAAATGATATTTTAGGTAAAGTCGAGAGCATCAAGAAGGTTGCGGAAGAGTATACCAAGCCTGATCAGGGTGAGTTGAATATCGCAACGACAGATACCCAGGCAAGGTATGCCCTGCCTAAAATAATCCGCGGATTTATCGATCGCTATCCTAAGGTTAATTTGCACATGCATCAGGGTACGCCTTCTCAAATCAGCGAGTTGGCGGCGAGAGGCGCTGCGGACTTTGCTATTGCGACCGAAGGTATGCATCTTTATTCCGATCTGATCATGTTGCCTTGTTACCATTGGAACCGCTCGATTGTAGTGAATCGAGATCATCCGTTAGCGACTCGCAGTAATATTACGATTGAAGATCTGGGTCGTTTTCCTTTAGTGACTTATGTCTTTGGTTTTGACCGCGAATCTGAGATTGAAAAATCATTCAATCGTGCGGGATTAGAGCCCAGAGTGGTGTTTAGTGCGACCAGTGCCGACGTGTTGAAGACCTATGTGAGACTCGGTTTGGGAGTCGGAGTGATTGCATCAATGGCAATCGATCCTATTATGGACAGAGACTTAGTGGCTATCGATGCCAGCCATCTGTTTGGGCATAGCACCACTAAGATAGGGTTCAGGAAGGGCAACTTCTTAAGAACGTATATGTATGAGTTCATCGAGCACTTTGCCCCGCATCTTACCAAGGAAGTGGTCGAAAAAGCTGTCGCGCTTAGGGACCCTCAATTGATAGAAAATATGTTTGCCGATATTGACCTGCCAGTAAGGTAATACTTGCCAGCGTCTCAGTTAGTGGATGCAAGACATAAAAAAACTCGCCTAAGCGAGTTTTTTTATGGCTGATGATGCTGATGATTTAATCAGCGTCGTTTAGCATTCGACGATATTAACAGCCAGGCCACCCTTGGCGGTTTCCTTATACTTGCTGCGCATATCTTTACCGGTTTCCATCATGGTCTTGATCACTTTATCCAGAGAGACCTTGTGATTACCGTCGCCGCGTAACGCCATGCGAGAAGCATTAATGGCTTTTACTGCGCCCATGGCATTACGTTCGATACAAGGAACCTGGACTAGGCCGCCAACAGGGTCGCAGGTCAAGCCAAGGTTATGCTCCATGCCTATCTCGGCCGCATTTTCTACATGTTCGACTGTGCCGCCCATGATCTCGGTTAATGCTGCGGCCGCCATCGAGCAGGCTACGCCGACTTCACCCTGACAGCCGACTTCGGCTCCCGAGATAGAGGCATTTTTCTTATAGAGAATACCTATAGCTGCAGCGGTTAACAGGTAGCGGCAACAGATATCGCTATCCACTTCTTGGACAAACATGTTGTAGTAGCTTAATACTGCCGGAATAATCCCCGCGGCGCCATTAGTCGGGGCGGTGACGACTCTATCACCAGCCGCATTTTGTTCATTAACCGACAAGGCGAACAGATCGACCCAATCGAGTGCGGTAAGCGGATCGACACTGTTTTTTCCTTCGGCCTTTAGTTGTCGATACATGGCCGGAGCGCGGCGCCTCAGCTTGAGCCCACCAGGCAGTAATCCTTCCTTGTGATAACCACGCTCAATACAATCTTTCATTGTCTGCCAGATGTGCCACAGCTGCGCTTTGACATCGGCCTCTTCGGCGATACTCAGCTCATTTGCCATCATCAGGGCTGAAATACTCAAACCATTGCTATTACAATATTCGAGCAGTTGAGCCGCGCTGTTGAAATCGTAAGGCGCAGACTCGATGGGCAGGGCTGGGGATGCATCTTGAGCTTGAATTTCATCCTGATCTAAGATGAAACCGCCACCCACAGAGTAGTAGGTTCTCTCATAGATGCATTCACCGGCAGAATAGGCATATAAAGTCATGGCGTTCGCGTGGGCGGGTAAACTTTTGCGTCTGTGGTAGATAACGCCGGATTCACGACTGAAAATAACGTGTTTGCCATTTGCCATCAGCAATTGCTGGTTTTGGCTCACGTCCGTTAATATCCCATCTATGCTATCAGTATCGACGCTATCGGGCGCTTCGCCCATCAAGCCTAAGATCACGGCTTTACCTGTGCCATGGCCTTTACCCGTTTGCCCCAGGGAGCCAAATAATTCTGAGCGTAGCTCATCTGTACGTTCAAGCAGGCCTGCTTTATCGAGATCCTTGATAAAGATGTTACCCGCTTTCATTGGACCCACAGTATGTGAGCTAGACGGTCCAATGCCTATTTTGAACATATCAAATACACTTATCATGCTTAACACCCTGTTTGTTATTGTTGTTTTACAATACTATCTAGTATTAATATTAGTCTAAAATCCATTGGACTCATCAAGTTTCAATGGATTAAAGCCCTGGTATGTTATTCTTCACTTGCTTGTTTAAATCTATTCTACTGAATTTAAATTCATGATCCGAAAGTATCCCATACTTTCCTAAATGACTTATCATGAGTTTTTTTAATCGAAAGTTTCAGATTAGCTGAGCTAAGGCAATGATTTCATGTTGCTAGCCATCGGTAGAGCATTTTATACTGTATTTGTTTGGATTATTTCTTATGGATAAAGATGAGGAATTCTTATTATTAGGTGCCTTGAGGAGTAAGCGTGAGCTATTTAATGTTAGACCTTTTATCGACCCAAGCCAGTGAAGCCGAGCTTGAACAACTTAAGCATCCCATGGTGGGGGGACTGATCCTATTTACACACAATTTTGTCGATAGAGAACAATTGCTCGCGTTAATACAATCGATAAGAGAGGTGAGATCCGATCTTATCATAGCCGTAGATCATGAAGGCGGGCGAGTGCAGCGCTTTAGGGAAGGTTTCACTCTAATACCCGCTATGGGCGATATATTATCTCGTGCCGATGGCGATATGCTAAAGGCCCGATCTTGGTCTGTAGAATTAGGTTTTCTCATGGCAATTGAGCTATTGGCTTGCGATATCGATCTCAGTTTCGCGCCAGTGCTGGATCTGGACCGAGTCAGTAGCGTCATAGGCAAGCGGGCATTTAGCGCTGAGCCTGAAATTGTGACTTGTTTAGCCGAGGGTTTTATCTCAGGCATGAATCAAGCCGGCATGGCCGCCGTGGGCAAACATTTCCCGGGTCATGGCAGTGTTGAGACAGATTCACATTTAGCCCAAGCGATAGATGAGCGCTGTGAGGCGGACATACGAGCGCTGGATATGCTGCCTTTTAAGACGCTGATCGAGCAGCACAAGCTTCAAGGTGTGATGCCTGCCCATGTTATCTATCCCAAGGTCGACCCTAACCCTGCAGGTTTCTCACCATACTGGCTCAAGCAAGTGTTGAGAGGCGAGCTGGATTTTAAAGGGGTTATTTTCTCGGATGATCTCGGCATGAAAGGTGCGGGTGTCGTGGGAGGCTATAAACAAAGAGCTAAAGCGGCATTAGATGCTGGTTGCAACATGATCTTGGTGTGTAACGATGCCGCCGGCGCAACAGAAATACTCGATGAACTCGATTGGCCCAATGAGGCACCATACAGAGCGGCTACCATGTTAAAGCCAGATGCCGGCATCGTCGTCCAAGCATTACAGCAAGATGAGCGCTGGAAAAAGGCTAAGGCCTTGGCTGAAACATTCAATCAGTAAAACTTACTCCTTTTACCGAGATATTTGATATAGCTCAACTCATTGACCAGTTAAGTTAGCTACAGTGAAAATTCTACATTATCACTGGTAGCAAAATGATCCTCTATTTACATGGCTTCGATGCGACGAGCCCTGGTAATCATGAAAAGATGCGTCAATTGCAATTTATCGATAAGGATGTGCGTCTGGTGAGTTATAGCACTCAGCACCCCAAGCACGATATGCAGCAGTTACTCAACGAAGTGAGTCGTCACCTCCAGCAAACAGACGATCCTGCGCCCTTAATTATGGGGGTGGGTTTAGGCGCATTTTGGGCCGAACGTATCGGATTCTTAAACGGGCTTAGAGCTGTGCTAATTAACCCTAACTTGTCACCTGAGCTTGACATGGTCGGTAAGATAGACAGGCCAGAAGAATATGCCGATATTAGCAGTAAATGTATTGTCAGCTTCAGATCTAAAAATGAAACTAACGCCTTAGTGATTCTTTCCCGTTCGGATGATGTGAATAACAACGCTCAGGTTTATGATGCACTGAATGAGTATTACCCAGTGATTTGGGATGAAGAACAGCCTCATAAATTCCCGGTGTTGGCGAGCCATCTAACCAATATAGCTGCCTTCAAACTAGGCTAGTTATTATCTCGCTATGTCTGGATCCCATCAGGCGTTTTCGAGCGGATTTCTTATGTCTGCCATCGAGTCATCTTATTCATATCTAAGGGTTACATACAAAATGGTCAACGGGTACGTCAGTGCTAGGTGCCGTTTTTCCTTATATCAGGTGATCTCGATCACAGCGAGTGTGAAGGTTAGATTAAAACGCTGGTTTTTGTTTGAATGTTATCTTTGTCAGTGTAGAGTGTCGAGCTGGTAATAAATGATACAAATTGATACTGTTGAAGCTCAGTCTGTTTAAGACTCACCCATTTGCGTATGTCGCCCGATACAGCTAGCCAATTTTAGTTAGCTGTTTTTTTTGTCTGTATTTTGCCTAGTCGACAAGTTTGGGTTATCTTCAAAGAGGGAACTTGAGGAACTCAGCATGAAAAGAGTCAAGATAAATGTGCAAGGAAAGGTGCAAGGTGTCTGTTATAGGCGTTACACCTTATCGAAAGCCAGAGCCTTAGGCTTAACTGGCTATGTCTCAAATGACGATGATGGTAATGTCACTATTTTAGCTCAGGGGGCCTTCCCCGCGGTGAATTACCTGATCGATTGGTGCCAAATAGGCTCACCTCAATCCCATGTTTCTCAAGTATTTGTTGAAGAAGATGAAGCCGATGAGATCTATTTAGATTTCTCGATTGTTCAATCTTGATGGGCCGGTATCAAGATTGTTCAGCCAGATAGACGGATCCACCTAGGTTCTTTTGTCTGTCTAGGTGTGATGTTTGCAGCGGCTTAGACCGATAGGCACTATTGTTCTACCTGTGCCTCGAGCCTATCTATGGGTTGCTGCATCTTTCTTATCTGCAGAATTATTCCCATTCTGGGATGATCGAAGTAATGAATTTCCTCGCTTCTGACCCGTCTGTTTTGCTTCATAGGGAAGGAATACAGGAAGGGGGTAGACAGATTGACTTCACTCGAATTGTATCGGGCGTTATCCCGCATCACGTCTAAGGTTTTAGTGCCTTCTTCTCTTAAATTTAATGCCGTTTCGACATAAAGGTAGTGATCCAGGTAGATGTTGATTGTCCCATCGAGTGTCCAGACAGGCTTATGTTCGACTAGTCCAAAATTTCCTCCTAGAAAGTCAAACTGAGGCACATCCGATTGAGTCGTTTGGCTGAGAGTCGTTAGACCATTGAGCTCAAATTGTGAAGAGTGATCTTTTCCCGAGAAGAGCCTAACGGCTGTAGCTCTGTGTCTGGGCTGCATCGCTTGCTGCCAGGTCATGTGTAGCAGACTCTTATGGCCTCTTTCTCTGGACAGTTTACTGATGATGTCTTTGAACTGATTTTGATCACTGGCTAACAGGACGGGAGCCCCGCCCGGTACACCATATTGCGTCGATGGGGCTGTTATACTCCATGGGATCTGCGAAGGGTGATTCATCTGGGTAGATGAACTGAATTGTTGGTTACATTCATCGGCCTTAGTGGCCCAATCATGCGCAGAACAAGCATCTAAACCTAGGCTGGCACCGGTAATATTGGTGCTGAACTGTGGCGAGATCAGATCCACCATCTTGTTTGGGTTTTGAACAGACACCTGCTCAGGCGCTTGCTCTTGAGACTGACCATAGGTGCTCTCGAAGAGATAGACCTCAACTTCAAACCAGCGCTCATCCTGGGCGTAGGCCGGCTGAGACACAGAGAGTAGGCCTACAATGATTAAAAAAGTTTGTCTTAACACATTATTCTCCAAGGCGATGTTGTGATAATTGCCCTAATAGCAATTTTACCAGTGCCAGTCTATCCTTGTGTGACTCGGCTGGAATGAGGAATTTTAACTTACTCGGGCCATCCATTCGATAGTTTTGTGGCTGACTCTGGAGTAAACCGATAATAAAGCCCGGATCGACGCAGTGATCGTCGTTAAATTCCAGGCTACCACCCTTAGCGTGCATCTCAAGTTTCTTAATGCCCAGACTGGTGGCCAGATGTTTGTACAGGGTTAGCTCCATCAGGTTCTTAGTGGCGTCGGGTAGCATACCAAAGCGATCGATAAGTTCGACTTTAAGTTCATCGATGGCATTGTCAGAATCACAGTTGGCAATGCGTTTATACAGAGACAAGCGAATATTGACGTCATGGACGAAATCCTCGGGAAGCAGGGCCGGAATGCGCAGTTCTATCTCACATTGACGTCTGAGCATCTGACTGAGGGAGGGCTCTTTGCCCTCTTTAAGCGACTTAACCGCATCTTCTAGCATCTCCATATAGAGAGTAAATCCTATCTTGGAGATGTGGCCAGATTGTTCATCGCCTAACAGCTCGCCAGCACCGCGGATCTCGAGATCTTGGGTGGCCAATAAAAAGCCTGCGCCTAAATCTTCTAAGGCTCCGATGGCTTCCAGACGTTTGCGTGCATCGGATGAAATGCTTTTAGGGTGCGGCGTCATCATATAGGCATAAGCCTGATGATGGGAGCGGCCCACACGTCCTCTCAGTTGGTGCAGCTGGGCTAAGCCAAACTTATCGGCTCTCTCTATGACTATGGTGTTAGCCGAGGGCACATCGATGCCGGTCTCGATAATGGTGGTACAGACGAGTACGTTGAACTTTTGATGATAAAATTCAGACATGACTCTTTCTAAGTCACGTTCGCGCATCTGGCCGTGAGCCGTCACGACTCTAGCTTCAGGCAGGAGTTCACGTATTTCGTCAGCGCGTTTCTCTATGGTCTCGACCATATTGTGTAGAAAATAAACTTGTCCGCCACGGAGAATTTCACGCAGTAAGGCTTCACGTATGGTGGTGGGATCGTACTCCCTGATGAAGGTCTTTACCGCGAGCCGCTTGGCCGGTGGTGTGGCAATGATCGACAGATCCCGCATGCCGGACATCGCCATATTTAAGGTTCTGGGAATAGGCGTCGCCGTTAAGGTTAAGATATCTACATTAGCCCGCAGCGCCTTAATTTTTTCTTTCTGCCTAACACCGAATCTGTGTTCCTCATCGATGACCAACAAGCCTAAGTTGTCAAAATCACCCTCTGAATGCAGTAATTTATGGGTGCCTATGATGATATCGACCTTACCCTTACTGAGTTCTGCCATGATCAGCTTCTGCTCTTTAGCCGTCTTGAAGCGAGATATCACCTCAATTTTAACCGGCCAATCGGCAAATCTGTCTTGGAAGTTCTCGAAGTGTTGCTGGGCCAGCAAGGTGGTAGGCACTAAAATAGCGACTTGCTTGCCATCGTTGACCGCGACGAAGGCGGCTCTCATTGCCACCTCGGTCTTACCAAAGCCGACATCGCCACAGACGAGCCTATCCATGGAGATGGGAGAGCACATATCTGTTAACACGGCATTGATAGAAGTCTCTTGATCGACGGTCTCTTCGAAGGGAAAACTATTGGCGAACTGGGCATACTCTTGTTCATCGATCTTACACGCCGTGCCTGGCCTAGCCTGTCTTCGTGCGTAGACATCGAGCAGTTCGACGGCAACATCGCGGATTTTTTCTACCGCTTTCTTCTTAGCCCTGGCCCATGTTTCATTGCCAAGTTTGTTTAAGTGAGCTTCCTCGTCCGGTCCGACACTGTAACGGCTAATGAGATGCAGTGATGACACAGGCACATAAAGTTTATCACCGCCGGCATATTCCAACTTGAGGTATTCGGCCACAAGGCCACCGGTATCTAAGGTTTCCAGTCCCTGATATTTTGCGACGCCATGATCTAGGTGGACTATGGGTTGGCCGACTTTGAGCTCGGCTAAGTTTTTGACTAGGGCGTCACTACTTATCTGTTTCTGTTTGTCCCGGCGACGTTTCTGAGATATGCGATGACCGAATAGCTCGGTCTCACAGATCAGGCTAAATTTTCCACCTCGGCTATTCTCTATGATGCAGCCGTTGGAGAGAGGGGAGACGATGAGTCCAAGCTTAGTCTTCGAGGCAGTAAATTGCGCTAAACTGTCGAATCGTTTCGGCTTGATATCTATCTTAGCCAGTAGCTCGAGTAAGGCTTCCCGGCGACCCTCGGATTCCGCGCTGAAGAGTATGCTCGTCTCTTTAATCGCATATTCTTGCAGCTGGATCAGTGGCTGCTTCAGCTTGTGATTGGCTGTCAACTCAGGCAGTTTTTCAAGCTTAGCCTGCTGACCCTTATCCGAGTCCTCACCAATCTTGAGCAGACTCCTTGGCAGGGACTTAAAATTAGCGAACACCTGCTCGGTGAGCAGATAAAGCTCTTTCGGTGCCAGTAGCGGGCGTAACGGATCCACGCGCCTATCTTCATATCTCAGCTCTACTTCGGCTAAATGTGCCTTAGAGGCGGCTTCAAGGTCGCCGATATTGACCAGTTGAGCATGTTCTGGCAGATAATCGAACAGGCTGGCTGTCTCGTCGAAAAATAGTGGCAGATAGCTCTCGATCCCCGCAGGAAAGATTTTTCGACTGACCATCTGATAGACAGATTCTGGCTCTTTAACCAAGCGTTCGAACCGTCGACGATATCTTTGTCTAAAGCCTTCAATTGCCTGATCATCGGTGGGGAACTCTTTTGCCGGCAGTAAACGTATTGCATCAATTTGCCCACTGGATCTCTGGCTCTCCGGGTCGAAGTGTCTGATGGACTCGACTTCATCATCAAATAACTCGATGCGGAAGGGTTGCTCCGAGCCCATAGGGAATAGATCGATTATCGAGCCTCTTACAGCAAACTCACCATGTTCATACACTTGCTCGACCAGATGATAGCCTGTGTTCACCAGTCGCTGTTTGACATCCTGAAGACAATAATTATCGCCTTTTTTCAATATGAGCACATTGCCGGCTAAGAAGGATTTAGGCGGTAAGCGCACCATCAAGGTGCTCAAGGGCACGATAACCAGTCCCTGTTTGGCATTGGGCAGGCGAGATAAGGTCTCTAATCTTTGGGATACCAGATCTTGGTGAGGAGAGAAACTGTCATAGGGCAAGGTTTCTCTGTCCGGGAACAGCCACACCGGAAAATCGCTACCTTCGAGCAGATAATCCAGCTCAGATTCGAGTAACAGGGCTGTGGGGGTGTCGTGAGTCACAGCGACAGTGATGCCGGCATGGTTTTGAACCAGGTTCGCTAAGGTGATGGCTTGAGAGGCACCACCTAATGTATATAGTGTTTGCGCTTTTGATGCACTTTTGACTGCGGGTGGAGTCAATATTGAGAAAGATTTCATTCAGATCTGGCATAAAGAGTAGCGTCAAAGATGCCTGATATTGTAGAGGCTTACCGCCTCTTGTGCTAGAGAAAACTTATGCGCGGCTTTTCGCCTGTTTACGCAATTTAAGCTGCTTTTGTTGCACGCTTAGACTGGCTTTGACCAATTGTTCCACATCAGTCTCCAGTATTTGAGTAAACTCAAGATTGCTGATGTATTGGCTGCTAGCTTGATTGTCATCTGTATCTAACGGCTCAGAGGCTGTGACTGTGACGAAGCATAACAGGGCGACTAACTCATCTCGAATGTGCAGAGTGATCTTAAATTGCTCATTTTCAACCAGCTGAGTATCGCTGATGACCCGAATGCCACTGCCGCCAAAGTAGGCGCCTCGATATTGTTCTCCTTGGTGTTGCTCACGCTCTAATACATATTGCAGCACCAGATCTATCTTACGGGACTGGAGTTTAAGGTAATCCACTACAGTCTTAGCATCGTCGTCTAGGTGTCTCAGTTGCAGTAAACAGTCAGATTCAAGGGTTTTGACTTGGTTGATGAGCAACAATCCCGTAGGTAACATGGCTCTTAATTCGTGTTCAGTGGGCAGAGCCTGCTCTTTGGGCCAGGGAGAAAGATAGGCCGTAAAGTCATGCTTGACACTAAAATAGGGAGTTGAATCTGTGAACAAGGGATTTCCTCTTGTTTTTATATAGCTATTACCCCTATTATCGTGCGCATCTTAATGATTTAGCAAGGCTGATTATTTATTGGGCCTGTAGGACACTATGAATCTTGCGTTATCTTCACATATAGGCTTTCGTTATTGGCGTGCGAGAAAGGCTAATGGCTTCGCCTCTTTCATCACTTTTTTTGCGGTTTCCGGTATCTTACTCGGCGTGGCCGCATTGATCATCGTCAGTTCTGTTATGAATGGACTCGAAGGTCAGTTGAAACAGCGCATATTAGGCGCTGTGCCTCAGTTGACTGTGCATTCGACGGCACCTATCGAGCAGTGGCAGACTAAGATTGCCGCACTGAGCAAACTTCCGGGGGTTATCGGCGTCACTCCCAGCATTGCCAATCAGGCCATGATCCAATCCAGCAGCAACATAAGTGCAATCCAGATCTATGGCATCTATCCTGATTTTGAACACGATCTCTTAGCCACTATGCAGCGCAGTTTTAACGGCAGTTTCGAACAGCTTGCAGCGGGTAAGTATCGCATCGTTTTAGGCTCATTGCTTGCGAGACGTCTGGATGTGTCATCCGGGGATAAGGTGAGACTATTGAGCGGCGAAGGTGTCATCTATTCTCCCTTAGGTCCGGTGCCGAGTCAGAGAAACTTTGTGGTTGCCGGTGTGTTTGAGATGGGATCTCAAGTCGATGCGAATCTGGCTTATGTTCATTATGAAGATGCCCAGAGATTGATGCGGCAAAATCCCGGTGAGGTCAAGCATCTGAGGTTCTACCTCGATGATCCCTTCAACGCCGCCAACCTGAGCGCCGGCGTGATAGCCGAATTTAGCAAAGATAATCTAAAGGTTACCACCTCGGACTGGCGTGAAACCTATGGACATCTTTTCGGTGCGGTGAAGATGGAGAAGAATATGATGTCTCTTATGCTGAGCCTCATCATCGCCGTCGCCGCATTTAACATAGTATCTGCCCTAGTGATGATGGTGGTCGACAAGACTAGCGACGTCGCCGTACTCAAGACGCAGGGATTGATGACAGCCGATGTGATGGGGATATTTATGATCCAAGGCTCGCTCAATGCCATCATTGGACTCATCTGTGGTCTGGTCGTTGGGATTGCAATCACATTGAATCTCAATACCATCTTAAATACATTTGGCATTTCGGTGCTCGGGGCGGGTCAGTCCCTGCCGGTGCAACTGGAATGGAGCCAGATGAGTCTGATAGTCTTAGGCACCTTACTCATCTCATTTTTTGCCACCGTCTATCCGGCGATGAGAGCCGCCGGGGTGCAGCCAGCCAATGCGCTAAGGCATGAATAAACAAGATTGTTTACGTTAATGCTGAGTGGTCAATGGCCTGACTAGCATGAATTGAGCATGAGTGAATTGAAGAATTAATGAATTAATGAATTAATGAATTGAAGAGTTGAACAAGATGCAAGAGTTATTACTGGAAGTAAAAGGTGTGACTAAGCGCTACCAAGAGGGCAGCGTCGATACTCAAGTGCTTAACAATGTGGATCTACAGGTATTTAAAGGCGAGCAGCTGGCTATCGTAGGCACATCGGGTTCGGGTAAGAGTACATTACTGCACATCATGGGCACCTTAGACAGCCCCACGAGTGGCAGTGTGACTATGTTAGGCGAAGATCTCTATGCATTATCGAGTCGGCGACAATCGGAGATACGCAATCAAGATCTAGGTTTCATTTATCAGTTCCACCACCTGCTACCGGAATTTACCGCATTGGAGAATGTTGCCATGCCGGCGCTCATTCATGGCGTGAAGCGAGAGCTGGCGCACCAAGATGCTAAGGCACTGCTTGATCGAGTGGGGTTAGGCCATAGGCTAGATCACACACCAGCGGAGATGTCTGGCGGCGAGCGACAACGCACGGCCATTGCCAGAGCCTTGATCAATAAGCCCAAACTCGTGTTAGCCGATGAGCCTACGGGTAATCTGGATGCCGCCAGCGGCGAGGCCGTCTACGAGCTTATTCAAGAATTGGCGACTCAGTTAGGCACGGCATTCGTCGTGGTGACCCATGATAGTAAGCTCGCCTCCAGAATGGACAGACAGTTACACATGGAAGATGGCAACTTGCGCGTTTTAGACTTAAATGAGCTAGCAAGTGAGGCTTCATGAGTCGTTTATTGTTATCTTGTGTCTATCTCGCTGGCCAATCAGATCACCTCGTAAGTGAGGCTGCATGAGTCGTTTATTATTATCTTGTGTGGGGTGGCGCTGCTATCTTGTTCGTCAATCAGATCACCTCGTAAGTGAGGCCGCATGAGTCGTTTATTATCAAAAATTTGTGTGGGGTGGCGCTGCTATCTTG
>NZ_JABSSM010000036.1 GCF_013214165.1 Shewanella sp.
CTTGCTGCGCTCTGTAGGGCGTAGCCCGTTCTGGCAGCGGCTTGCCGCGTTCTGTGAGGCGCTTTTCAGCCGTTCTCTAGTGACGAAGTCACGTCCTAGCAGCTTGGCTACGGAACGTTCGCGGGCTCACTCAGAGGACGCCAACACGTTGGCTACGAGACAAGAGCAAAATCTTTTCCTAGCAGCAGCTTGCTGCGCTCTGTAGGGCGTAGCCCGTTCTGGCAGCGGCTTGCCGCGTTCTGTGAGGCGCTTTTCAGCCGTTCTCTAGTGACGAAGTCACGTCCTCGCTTTCTTGGTTTTCTAGCAGCGGCTTGCCGCGTTCTGTAGGGCGCAGCCCGTTCCTAGCAGCAGCTTGCTGCGTTCTCGCAGGCCGTAGGCCGATCTCGCAGTGACGAAGTCACGTCCTAGTAATCGTGTAGAAGCAAGCAGGGATCGCAATGCGATCCCTGAAACTGACTGGTTCAAGTGTTAAGCGAGGCTGATTACTCTACATCTTCCCACTCGATACCCATCTGATCCATCAAGCGTTTCACTTCCGCTGGGATGGTATCAGGCTTATCTTTAGACAAGTCATCGTCGTTAGGCAGAGGCTGCCCCGTGTATGCGTGCAAGAATGCCTCACAAAGCAATTCACTATTGGTGGCATGACGCAGGTTATTCACTTGGCGGCGCGTGCGCTCATCGGTGAGAACCTTAAGTACCTTCAAGGGAATAGAAACAGTAATTTTCTTTACTTGTTCATTCTTCTTGCCGTGTTCAGCATATGGGCTGATATAATCGCCATTCCACTCAGTCATTGACTCACCTGTATATTCAAAATTCGGGGCAGATTTTAACCCTTTAAATTGTGCAGTCAAATTATTGCCTCTTATTTATGACAATTGCAAATAGATTTCTGTATGTTTAGACGTCTAAACGTCTATATTTGGTTGACGCTAGGCGTTCCCTTAGGTACATTTAGACGTCCAGACATCTCTTTCCCAGTTTTTGTTAGGCAGAAGGTGTTCAGTAAATAGTTTAGGAGTAGTAGATGACCGAGCGTAAGTTAGCCACAATTGCAGTGCGTCAAGGGATTGAGTCCGATACTCAATATGGTGCTGTGGTGCCCCCCATCTACTTGTCGACTAATTACTCCTTCGATGGGCATAAGAACCCCAGAGACTATGACTATAGTCGTTCGGGTAATCCGACTCGTTCTATTCTAGGTGATGCTATCGCCGCTCTGGAAAAAGGTGCCACAGGCGTGGTGACTTGTACCGGTATGGCAGCGATCACCTTGGTGACTAGCCTGCTTGGCCCTGATGACCTGCTGGTCGTCCCCCATGACTGTTATGGCGGCAGTTATCGTCTGTTTACTAACTTAGCCAAGAAGGGAGCCTTTAAACTTGCTGTGGTCGATCAGACCGACAGCGCTGCACTCGAAGCTGCCATTGCTCAGAAGCCTAAGATGGTCTGGCTGGAAACACCATCGAATCCGCTACTGCGTGTCGTCGATATCGAAGCCATTTCCAAGGCGAGTCATCTGGTCGATGCCTTAGTCGTGGTTGATAATACGTTTCTGTCGCCGATTTTGCAGCAACCCTTGCTGCTCGGCGCCGATATCGTCATTCATTCGACCACTAAGTACATCAATGGCCATAGCGACGTAGTCGGTGGTGCCGTCGTCGCCAAAGATGCCGAGCTCGGTGAGTTATTGCATTGGTGGTCTAATACCTTGGGCCTAACAGGATCGGCCTTCGATAGTTACTTGACCCTACGCGGTATTCGCACCTTGGCGGTTCGTATGCGTGAGCATCAGGCCAATGCCCAGCGAGTGTTAGCGGTATTAACGGCCAGCGAGGCGGTCGATAAGGTCTATTATCCGGGCCTGAGTGATCACCCGGGTCATAAGATCGCAGCGAAACAACAGCGGGGCTTCGGTGCCATGCTGAGTTTCGAGCTCAAGGGCGGAGAAACTCAGCTGGTCGCTTTTCTTGACAAACTTTCTGTGTTTTCTCTGGCAGAAAGTTTAGGTGGGGTAGAGAGTTTAGTCGCCGTTCCTGCGACAATGACCCACAGAGCTATGGAGCCAGAGGCTCGAGCAGAAGCCGGGGTAAAAGATACCCTAATCCGTCTTTCAGTGGGTATCGAAGATGCCGATGATTTAGTTGCCGATATTGAAGCTGGACTCGCAGCAGCGGCGACTTGTTAATCTCGGTAGATAGGAGTTAAAGATGGCGCGTTGTCATTTGCACAAATTTGGTGGTTCTAGCTTAGCGGATGCAGATTGCTATCGCCGTGTGGCTCATATCCTTCTCACTCACGGCAACAGCGACGATCTCGTCGTGGTATCGGCCGCGGGTAAGAGCACCAATTTTCTTTATAAATTACTGCAACTCAAAGACACAGGTCAGCTATGGCAAGAAGAGCTGCAGGTGTTGATCAGCTTTCAACAGAATTTAATTGAGCAGCTGCTTTCTAATGAGCAGGCCAGAAGCCTGAGAGAGCGCTTGTCTATCGACAAGTATCAGCTCATTAGCCTGTTTTCTCTAGAGGCGTTAAACGAATATAAAAGAAGCGAAGTGGTGAGCTTCGGTGAGCGTTGGTCCGCGCGTCTCTTGGCAGCCTTACTCAGAGAGTCCGGCGTCGCGGCATCGGATATCGACTCCAGAAGTTTGCTGTTAGCCGATGAAGGAGGCGTGCCGCAGATCAGGCTCGATGAGTCCCGAGTACGTGTTCAGCAAGCCCTAGATGACCATGCCAACCAAAGATTAATTATCACCGGGTTTATCTGCGCCAACAGACGTGGAGAAACCTTGTTACTCGGGCGTAACGGCTCAGATTATAGTGCCACCCTGATTGCCAGCTTAGCCGATATCGAGCGCGTCACCATCTGGACAGATGTGGAAGGTGTGTTTAATGCCGATCCAAACATGATTAACGATGCCAAGCTACTCAAGAGCCTGTCGTTAGATGAAGCTAACCGTTTAGCGCATCTGGGTTCACCTGTGCTGCATAACCGTTCCTTACAACCCCTATTCGATACTCAAGTGAGCCTGGCTGTTCGTTCTAGCTATGCCTCGCATACCGATTTCACCCTGATCGCACCCAAGAGCTCTCAAGCCAGTGCTCCTGTGGTGACTAACTTGTCCAGTGTCTCCCTGTTTAGTTTCAGGATAACTAGTGACATCGCTCATCTGGCCGAGTCATTGGAAGGTGCGGGCCTGGTTCCTTTAGCCCATTGGCAGTTGGCTCATAATCGAGTCGAGTTGGCCTTTACTCTCGAGAATCAGCAACAAGTTCAATCCATACTGGAGACAGATGGGCTGGGGATCTCTGAGTTACATTTGCGAGAAGACTTGGGGCTAGTCGCCTTGGTCAGCGCCGATGCCGGCCTTTATCACCGTGGCTTCGCTCGCCTGTTGAACCGGGATGCCAGGCCACTGTTTAAAGATGGCTTGAGTCTGGTGACCCTAGTGCCGACGTCACAAGTGAACCTGCTGACTCAAAAAGTGCATCGTCGCTGCGCCGGCCCCCGTAAACGCATCGGTGTGCTGCTGCTTGGGGTGGGAAATATAGGTGAAGCTTGGGTGGATCTATTCAGTCGTGCTCGAGTCGCACTCAATAAAGAGCTAGAAGCTAGCGTGGAGCTGGTGGGATTACTCAGCTCTAAGAAGGCCTTGTTAAAAGAGGAGGGGATAGCGCTCGATTCCTGGAAACAGGATTTTGAGCAGCAAGCCACCCCCTGGCTCTATGACCATATGTTTGAGCAGCTGCAAGCGCTGAAATGCGACGAGCTCATCGCCTTGGATATCAGCGCCAGCTTAGAGTTAACCTTGCAATACCCTGAGTTCTTCTCACGAGGTATTCATGTGGTTAGCGCTAACAAGCTGGCGGGTTCTGGCCCCTTGGCTTTCTATCGAGAGCTAAAGCTACAGCTGGGTAATCGCAGGCTATTCTGGCGCTACAACGCCAGTTGTGGTGCGGGGTTACCCGTACAGCATGCATTGAACGACCTGCATAACAGTGGTGACACTATCGAAGCCGTTGGTGGCATATTCTCTGGCACCTTGTGCTGGTTATTCGAGAAATATGACGCTAAGAAGCCATTTTCAGCGCTGGTGTTGGAGGCGAAAGGCTTAGGCATTACCGAGCCAGATCCCCGCGATGATCTGTCCGGTCGCGACATGCAGCGAAAATTGTTGATCTTGGCCCGTGAGATTGGCCACGAGATTGAACTGGAAGATATTGAGCTCAATTCATTAGTGCCAGCAGACTTAGCCGATATTCCATTGGAACAGTTTTTAGCCCGTATCGATGAGCTAGATCATGAGATGCTACAGCAGTTCCAGGCAGCGGCTGAGCAGAATAAGGTCTTGAGATATGTTGCCGGACTCGATGTTGTTGATGGCCAGCTTAAGGCGGCTGTTGGCATGGAGTGGGTCGATACTCAGCATGCCTATGCCAATCTGACCCCAGGCGATAATGTGTTTGTTATCCGCAGCGCCTTCTATCAAGATAACCCTCTGATCATCAGAGGACCTGGTGCCGGCCGTGAAGTGACTGCAGCAGCTGTGCAATCAGATCTGGCGCAAATTTGCCGGGATCTGGTGCAAGAATAATAGTTCCGAGAGCGCTGCGCTCCGAGAGCGTTCGCGGGCTCACTCAGAGGACGCCAACAAGTTGGCTACGGAACGTTCGCGGGCTCACTCAGAGAACGCCAACGAGTTGGCTACGGAACGTTCGCGGGCTCACTCAGAGAACGCCAACGAGTTGGCTACGGAACGTTCGCGGGCTCACTCAGAGAACGCCAACGAGTTGGCTGCTAGGGCGCTTCGCTGCTAGAGCGTTCGCAAGCTCACTGCTAGAACGCCAACGAGTTGGCTACGGAACGTTCGCGGGCTCACTCAGAGAACGCCAACACGTTGGCTGCTAGGGCGCTGCGCTTCGAGAGCGTTCGCAAGCTCACTGCTAGAACGCCAACGAGTTGGCTACGAGACAAGATCAAAATCTTTTCCTAGCAGCAGCTTGCTGCGTTCTAGCAGGGCGCAGCCCGCTCTCGCAGTGACGAAGTCACGTTCTAGCAGCTTGGCTACGAGAGCGTTCGCTGGCTCACTGCTAGAGCGCTGCGCTACGAGAGCGTTCGCAAGCTCACTGCTAGAACGCCAACAAGTTGGCTACGGAACGTTCGCAGGGTGAATATGGTGAAGCCATTAGCTCATGAACGAGAGTCATGGATGGCGAACTGGCCTTGTAAAAGGATTTACACTCACTGCTAGGACGCCAACAAGTTGGCTGCTAGGGCGCTTCGCTGCTAGAGCGTTCGCAAGCTCACTGCTAGAACGCCAACAAGTTGGCTACGGAACGTTCGCGGGCTCACTCAGAGAACGCCAACAAGTTGGCTGCTAGAGCGCTTCGCTGCTAGAGCGTTCGCAGGGTGAATATGGTGAAGCCATTAGCTCATGAACGAGAGTCATGGATGGCGAACTGGCCTTGTAAAAGGATTTACACTCACTGCTAGGACGCCAACAAGTTGGCTACGAGACAAGATCTAAAGATTTTTATAGCAGCGGCTTGCCGCGTTCTAGCAGGCCGTAGGCCGCTCTCGCAGTGACGAAGTCACGTCCTAGCAGCGGCTTGCTGCGTTCTGTAGGGCGCAGCCCGTTCTAGCAGCAGCTTGCTGCGTTCTGTAGGGCGCAGCCCGTTCCTAGCAGCAGCTTGCTGCGTTCTGTAGGGCGTAGCCCGTTCCTAGCAGCGGCTTTGCCGCGTTCTGTAGGGCGTAGCCCGTTCTAGCAGCAGCTTGCTGCGTTCTGTAGGGCGTAGCCCGTTCTAGCAGCAGCTTGCTGCGTTCTGTAGGGCGCAGCCCGTTCCTAGCAGCAGCTTGCTGCGCTCTCGCAGTGACGAAGTCACGTCCTGGCAGCGGCTTGCCGCGTTCTGTAGGGCGTAGCCCGTTCCTAGCAGCGGCTTGCCGCGTTCTCGTTCTATCTTATTTGAATTTAGTACTTCATTTGCTATTGACTTAATACTCAGCTCCACTACTATGGATATCTAGACGTCCAAACGTCTAGATGGTTTTGTGTTTTTCAGTTAAGTAGCAGTAGAGGGAATAGGAATGGGTTTTCATCACGCACAACATTCAACATCACTAAATCAGAGCTTGTCTGAGCTTAAGGGTGATATTAACGTTTCTTTCGAGTTCTTCCCTCCTGCAACACCAGAGATGGAAAAAATCCTCTGGAATTCTATTCGCCGTCTCGAGCCATTGAAACCTAAGTTTGTGTCTGTGACTTATGGTGCCAACTCTGGTGTTCGTGACCGCACCCATGGTGTTATTGACCGTATTCAGCGAGAGACTGATCTGGTTGCAGCACCTCATTTGACTCTAGTCGATGCCAGTGATGAGGAGCTTAAAGAGCTGGCTAAACATTATTGGCAATCAGGTATCAGGGACATAGTGGCACTGCGTGGGGATCTCCCCGATGGCAGTCCTAAGCCAACCCGTTTTGCCAATGACTTGGTGCGTCTACTGCGCTCTGTCGCCGATTTTGATATCTCGGTGGCGGCTTATCCAGAAGTTCATCCGGATGCAAGCAATGCTCAGGCTGATCTGATCAATCTTAAGAAGAAGATAGATGCCGGGGCAAACCGTGCCATCACTCAGTTCTTCTTCGATGTCGAGTCCTACCTCAGGTTTCGTGACCGCTGTGTCGCCGCCGGTATCGATGCCGAAATCGTTCCAGGCATACTGCCGGTGACTAACTTTAAGCAGCTTAAGCGTTTTGCTGGCATGACTAATGTCTCTATTCCCGGTTGGTTACATAAGCAGTTTGAAGGCTTAGATGACGATCCCGCTACCCGTCAGATGGTAGGTGCTAACGTGGCCATCGACATGGTGAAGGTCTTGTCTCGTGAAGGCGTTAAAGACTTCCATTTCTATACCCTTAATCGTGCGGAACTGACCTATGCAATCTGCCATACATTAGGCGTACGTCCTGGGAAATAAGTGTTATCTTGTGTGTTAATGCTGTAAGTAAGTATGAGATATACGAGGGATTATGCCGGTTACAAATCAATTTAGGGCGAGTTGTCACTGTGGCGACGTCGAACTTAAATTAACCTTACCCCAAGGTTTAGTCGATCCTCGCAGATGTGATTGCTCCATGTGTAGGCGACGCGGGGCGATTGTTGCTTCTGTGGCGTTAGCCGATCTTGAGGTCGTGAAGGGGCAGGAAGTCTTGAGTCTCTATCAATTCAATACCCATAGTGCGAAACATTATTTTTGCTCAACATGTGGAATTTACACCCATCACCAGAGACGTTCTAATCCCCACCTGTATGCGTTTAACCTGGCTTGCTTAGAGGGGGATGACCCTTTTCAACTTCATAAACTATTGCGAGAAGGCGTAACACTATATGATGGCGTTAATCATCCTGCCGATCGGCTCACTAGTTTATCTAAAGTAGATATTGATGAATAAGCATGACGTAACTCAAGACCTTTGCCCGCTCTGTCAACAAAGCAACACTTGTGCAGTAGAGTCTGGGGAGCCGATAGATGCTTGCTGGTGTACTCGAGTCACTTTCCCGCCAAAAAATGCCATGCTAGGCGCTATGCCTGCTTCTAGCTCCTGTATCTGTGAAGCCTGCATAGATAAATTAAATCAACAAGTCGAACTAGGTATCAAACGTCTGGATTAGCTGTGCTTATCTCTGAGGAAATCTAATTAAGCCTAAATTGTAGCGTCTCTAAGCCCCAGTCAGACAGCAGGACATCTCTGATACGAGCGCTATCGCTTTGTTATCCAATGCATAGGCATTAGATAACCATTTGTCTGCTTTTTCGATATCTTGAGTGACTAGAGTGCCATTTAGGTAAACTAATCTGGCTTACGCGTGTTTTGGTGAATCGATGCAACGACCCAAGAGAGTGCCAAGTTAACGCTAACGCAAATTTCAGCTTTAGCAGTACGGCACCCATTGTCAGTTTAGGTCTGTGGCCTGACATGTTGAGCAGCGATAATCTAGATACCTTGTCGCTGTCAGGTATTGGCGTGAACAATGTTTTTGTGCTGTTACTGTAGGTATTCCCCCATCCTATCAAACCGTTGAATCTCCATAATCGTTTAAAATGACAAGCCAAATTATTAAGTCAACTCGAGTTGTTTCTCTGTCGATAACTGTTCTTCTAACCAGTTGACGGCGGTTTTATTGCCATCATTGATGCCGGAAAATAGGCGTATATTCAACTCATCGACCTTGCGTCTCTGACTGAATTCTGGCGGGAGGTGTGCTTCATTATCATCGTAGAAAACGACGGCGGTTGCCCTTAAGTTTTCTTGTGATGCCATGCAAAGTTGAGCTTCGAATGAATAGCTGTAGCTGTGTCGTTTATTGACCAATAAGGCATAGTCATGGTTAAAAATTTGACTCATGTATTCATCAAATTCGCCTAACATCTCTAGCGTGACCTCGACTCCAGGCTCAATAGTCACTTGAGCAATATTGTTAGTCAGTAGTTCGACCGAACAACCAAAATTAAATTTATGCATGTTTTCTTCCTTGTATTATTATTTTAATAACGCCATTGAAGCTTAGTATAAAATAGTTACGCCTGTAAAATGTGAGCGGTTACATTTATGTTAAGCAAGCACTCTGGTCTTTGATCTATCGCGAAATAAAATTTAGGTGACTTGAGTGCTTATCTATAATTCAATGTATTAGAGCCATCGGAGAGGGAATAAGTTCGTAGGTTAATGATAATTAATCTATTCGAGCTCAATTAGAAACAGCCTAATTTAAGCTCGATGTCAGCCAGTCTAATGCTTTCTTCGTGCCTAGTTGTGTGGCTGGAAAGCTTTTTATCTTAATGTTATCCATCTTACGTTTCTTATCGAATTGTGGCGGGATCTGCTCTTGGTGTAAATTATGATATAAGACGGCTATAGCCTTCTGTTTCTCTAGCGATGCCAGGCATAATTGCGCCTCGTAAGTGTAGCTATATGAGTTTTTTTTGTTGACCAGGAGTGCAAAGGAGCCTGAATAGTATGTATTCAGATAAGTATCTAGTTCCTCAACCATCTCTATGGTGAGCTCAATGTCAGGATCTACAATCACTTCGGCAATACTTTTCTGTAGATGGTTTATCGTGCAGCCAAAACTGAGTCTAGGCATCTGCGTCACCCTTTATTTTTATATTGGTCATGTTCAATATAGTGTATTAATGTCATTGGGTAAATTGACGTGATCGGCGGTAATGCTTGCTAGTATGTATCTTGCGTCGTCGACCAAGGCTTAGGGACTTAAAATGGAAAACGTTATGAATATTGCCAACAAAGAAGAATCCCATTTAACCCACTAGGTAAACTTATCGTCGCCCAGAATGAAGATCAGCAAGCGTATTTACAAAGTTTGCTGCTGAGGGGGAGCATCAATGGTGTTGACGATCTTGTATGGCAATCTCGACGAGAGCTGCATCGATTTTCATCTGAGTTAAAGGCGTCAGTCGGGCTCCTCTCGCCATCGACCGGCATCATAGATAGCCACAGTTACATGCAGAGCCTGCTAGCTGAGGCCGAATCCAATGGCGCCATGTTTGCGGCTAACACTCAATTTATAGGGGCCGAGCCCACAGATAAAGGATTTAACCTTAGCCTGGATATTGAAGGTGAAGTCATGTCGCTACAGAGTCGCTACCTTATCAATAGTGCGGGCTTATACTCTACTGATGTGGCTCAGAACATTGACGGAGTTGGGAGGGCAAGTATTCCTGAGCTCCATTGGTGTAAAGGCCATTATTTTTCTTATGGGGGCAAGAGTCCATTTTCAAGACTTGTCTATCCAGTCCCAGAGACAAATATCACCGGGCTTGGGATCCATGCGACCCTAGACATGGGCAGACAACTGAAATTTGGCCCTGATACCCAGTACATATCTCGCTCGACAACCCCAGACTACAGCATAGATTCAAACTTGAAACCTAGGTTCCTCGAGGCAATAAGGCGATATTTCCCAGACATAGATGCGAATAAGCTTCGGCCTAGTTACTCGGGAGTACGACCTAAGCTTCAAGGGCCTAACGCTGGTTTTGCAGATTTCCGCATTGATGGCTGTAAGGCACACGGCATACAGGGCTTAATTAACCTGTTTGGTATCGAGTCTCCAGGACTCACCGCCAGCTTGGCAATAGCGAAATATGTAGAAGCATTACTGGCAGAGGAAAAATAAACCAGGAGTTGGGACTCTAGCTCGGTGAAAGTGGCGCACTTTTGAAAAAGTGTTTGCGGCAATGTTGGATTGGTGAAAATTGTACTAGATTTATAGTGGAGTTCTATTATGGACAAGGTTATTGTTGGCTTGAGGTGTTCATATGCGTAACGTCAGAATAGACTGGTATAGGTTACTTGGTTATAGCTTACTTTTTTTACTTTTTTCCCTAATTGTGACCATAGGATTTGTCTTTTCACTAACCGGTGAGTTAAATCAGTTAACACAAATTGATGTTCAAATATCGGGTATTGAGTTGGCTTTTTCTTTGGCAATGTTAGTCTGCATCCCTTTATTGCTGATCCGTTTCGCATTTTTTTTCTATCGTATGCTAATGCGAGGGCGTAGACATGGCATCGGCATCATCTGTTATCAAAATCTGTTTAATCCATTCAATTTTCTTCTTTTTCCAAGTTTGCTCAACCCTGATGGCCTAGAGTCACGAAGGCGTTGTATCGTCAGCGTCTTACTACTACTCATACTATATGTTGTCGTGTTTTTCGATAGCGTTATCAAGCCTATGCTTTTAGCGGGATTTTCTGGCTAGTTTCACTTTTTTGCTAGCAAAAAACAAAAAAGTTAGTCATGACGAACGCTTTAGCGGGAAAAAAGTTTCTCGAGCAAGTAAGAAACTTTTGAGACTCATCAATTCTTTTCAACAGGCTATCCTTGAGTCTAGTAGCCACCTTTCTCGGTTCATCTTCTATATGCTTTAATTTCCATAATAGCTTGTGATAGTAGATCACCTGCTTACGCTTTAGGGTGAGTTTGCCAGTGGGATCACTGGAGAGGCTCTTGAGATAAAATGACAGTGTTCTTCTGCCCCTTACTCGTCGGGGAAAATTATCTAGATCTAGCCTGCCGTGTACAAAATCTAATACCGTCTCTTTTAATATGCCGAGATCTCTTAACGTTCTACCTATTCTATGGCCGACACCTGAGATTTTGAGTCTTTGCACTTCACCGCTAAACCGTTCCATGTGGAGGCGATCAGGCTTCAATAGGGGGTCATAGATGATGGTCAAGGGTGTCTTGCAGCCACTGGCGTCATTGTTGTCCCCTGAGTATTGGCTTGTCTTATCGGCTTTGATAACTTTCGGATCCCAAGGCGCTAACAAAGGTGAGTAAGTGCTCAGAGGCATCATTAATAGGGCTCTATCTAATCCAAGGGCATTGGCATGTAATGATACTGCAAAGCCACCTCGACTGATCCCGTAGCCTATTTTCTCAGGAAATATGGCAAGGGATGCTCCCAGTTGCTCGATAAAATGTTGCAGAGCTACCGAACGGAAGTATTCATCTTGCTGGGTATGGAAAAATGAGATGACGTTTATCTGCTGTTGTTTGAAAAAATCAAAACCCCAGAGTACTTCATCTGTCTCTAATTCAGTTATCCATTCTGAGCCGGGAGGGAAGGTTATCACTACTGGAGTATCTTTATTTATGAGTCGGTATTGCACAATGACATCGCCAATACGCAGACGGACATCTTGATTAAATTTTAACAACATATGCCTACCTGTGATGATTAAGCGAAGGGGATAAACCTGAGCCTAAAATGTTCGTCCTGTATCTTTGGTTGGCATTGTATTTTTAATTTTTGCTTAAGATCACATAAATATCAGGGAGTGTGAGCTAGGTCTCGGTTTTGCATTGTCATGTTAACTGATTGTATTTTATTTGTTTTATTTGTTTTTGTGATGCTTAAGTGGGGTGGGGTATGTGTGGTGTCGGCGTGGTTGTCATGCTTGATTTTTAGTATTTAGTGTTATTAAGCCCCTGACTGGCAACACTTGTCTCTGGTGGTACTTACTAAAAGTAAGCCATAAAAAAAGGAGCCCAAGGCTCCTTTTCATTGATATTTTCACTTAGCGTCTATGCGCCTGTGAATCATCTTAGATTAGCTCTCTTTAGGAGCGCCACCTTTACGATGGGGTTTTCTGTCACCGGAGGATGATGGGCGACGATCGCTAGCATCTCTGCGTGGGCGACGTGGTGGACGGCTATCTCCACCTGAAGGAAGCTCGGCACCTTCGGCTTCACGAATGTTCAGAGGTCTACCACATACACGTACTTTTCTAAGGTGTTGCAGTACATCTGCTGGCATTCCGGCAGGCAGATCGATGGCTGTTATTTGATCGAATAACTGAATTTGACCAATGTAACGGCTGTCGATGTTAGCTTCGTTCGCGACGGCACCGACTATATTACCTACACCAACGCCATTGTCACGGCCAACATCAATGATGTAACGACACATCTTAACGTCTGGACTGTCTTTAAGTGCGTCAGCTGTACCTAAGTTGCTAGGAGTCGGGCGTGAATCACGACGTGGACGCTCGCTACGCTCACCACGAGAACCGCGGTCACCACGATCATTACGGTCACGAGAGTTACGATCATCTCGGCTATCACGTTGACGTTCGTGAATCGCTGGTAACTGTAGAGGACGGTCTTTCTGTACTTGCTGAAGCAGAGCGGCGGCAAGAATATCTGTATCGACTTCTAGCTCTTGACATAGCTTTGCTACTGCACCCTTCATGAAGTCCAAAGAGTCTTTAGCGATAACCTCGGCAACTTGCTCACCTAAGCGAGAAAGACGACGTTCAGTTACTGTCTCAGGGCTCGGGACGTCCATCGGAGAGATGCGGCTCTTAGTTGCACGTTCGATAGTGCGTAGCATGCGCATTTCTCTGTGTGTAACGAAAAGAATTGCCATACCTGTACGGCCTGCACGACCTGTACGACCAATACGGTGAACGTAAGCTTCAGTATCATATGGGATATCGTAGTTAACTACGTGTCCTATACGCTCAACGTCAAGGCCACGAGCTGCGACGTCTGTTGCAATAATGATGTCTAACTTACCGCGTTTAAGCAGATCAATTGCACGCTCACGTGCTTGTTGATTCATATCACCGTGTAGAGGTGATGATGCGTAACCGCGAGCTTCTAATTTTTCAGCCAGTTCGACACAACTGTTACGAGTACGAACGAAGATGATAATACCTTCGGTCTTCTCAACTTCTAAAACACGTACCAGTGCTTCAAGTTTGTTGTGTTGTGAGACCTGCACGAAGCGCTGTTCGATGGTGTCAACAGTAGCTGTAGTAGCAGCAATCTTAACGTGAACAGGCTCGGTCAAATATTTATTAGCGACACGCTTGATTTGCTCTGGCATAGTGGCAGAGAAAAGAGCGAGTTGACGTTGCTTAGGCGTATGCTCAAGGATCCATTCGATATCGTCGATGAAGCCCATTTTAAGCATCTCATCGGCTTCGTCGAGGACCATAGCTTTTAGTGAATCAAGTTTTAGTGTGCCGCGACGCATGTGGTCCATAACACGACCAGGCGTACCAACGATGACCTGAGGGCCACGTCTTAGGGCGTTTAGCTGCTGTTGCATGCTCTGACCGCCGTAAATTGGCAGTACATGTAAGCCTTTAACAAATTTAGCGTAGGTAGCGAACGCTTCGGCAACTTGCACGGCAAGTTCACGAGTCGGTGCTAAGACTAAAATCTGCGGAGCATTAATTGAAGGGTCTATGGTGCTAAGTAGTGGCAGTGCGAAAGCACCCGTTTTACCTGTACCAGTCTGCGCCTGACCTAGTATGTCTTTACCCGCCATAAGAGGGATGATACTTGCGGCTTGAATCGGGGTTGGCTTCTCATAGCCAAGCTCGTCAAGAGAACGCAAAAGAGGCTCGGCAAGACCGAGTTCGCGGAAAGTTAGTTCATTGGATGACATGGGTTGTAACCTTGTGGAATAGCAGAGTGCTCGTAAAGCACATAGGTTTATAGACAGAAAATCAACCCCGTGTCGACTTCCCGCACCGAATAACGTATCAGTAAGCCGAATATTATAGCAGGGTGCAATTGGTATTACCAATTAAAGATGGTGTTTTAGCCCGTATAATCGATAGTTTCCTAGCAAATATCAAGCCAATTAATGAGTTAAGGAGTGAGATATTTAATTTCTATTAGTGATTTTCAGGTTTATTCTAACGTTAAACTGTCGATAATCAGCAGTTGATAGGCAGATTCGCTTACAGCAGCCAGAAATTTAAGATCTATTTTTTCTACAGTATCACCGCTCTGGTGATAATCATTGTGAGGCGGGACTCCAAAGTAGAGCCAGGGGATCCCGGCCTTATGTAGAGGATAGTGATCAGAGGCCCTCAGCCAGTCTATTTTCTGGACACTCCTAGCCAGGGGGCGGGCATGTTTGGCCTTGATACACAGGCCCGTGGTGTCGGTCAATGTCTGCTTTATCTCATCAAAATGGGAGAAACCCCGCCGGCCTTCGAGATAAATAACATAGGAGCGACCGGGACGGCCAACCATATCCAAGTTGATGGCTAACTCTATCTGTTTTATTTGTGGGATGGCATTTAGTTGTTTGAGTTGTTCGACTAAGGCATAGCTACCAAAGAGGCCTGGTTCTTCGGCATCGGTGGCGACAAATAAGGTGTTGACTGGCGCTTGGGGTTGCACTTGGGGTTGCACTTGGCGTGGAGCTGAATCTATTGGATTGTGTTCGATTTTGTTGTGTTTTGCAATTTGGCTGGCGACTTGTAAAAGAGCCGCGACCCCGGAGGCGTTATCGTCTGCTCCCGGGTACATTTTACGTCCTTTCATGCCTAAGTGATCGTAATGAGCGAGAATGACCCGCCATTTGTCTGTGGGCTCGGCGGCATAGAAGGCGCCGACCATATTGACCCCCTGACGTTCACCTAAGTTATATTGGTATGTAAATGGGACTGAATATTCACCTTTCCATGGGGTAAGCCCTATTTCATCATATCGGTTGGCGATATATTGTCTAGTTAACTCGGCCCCTAAGGTACCGGTTTTTCTTCCCTCTAATTTCGGTGAGGTGAGCTTGGCGATATCGGCGTGAAGCTGGTCTGTGTAGACCCATTCGGCAGCGAGCTGAGTCTTGCATGAGGCGTAGGAAAAGTGTGAGTGAGTACAGCCTGAGATGAGCTGGCTAGTTAACAGCAGAGTGACGAGCATAGCTAATTGCTGAAATTTCAGCTTAGCAGTCGTTAGCTTATTAAATCGATGAGGAGTTGGATCCATCCCGTTCCTTTTATGGCTGCCAGTTGTTTTATCTAACTTAACCCTATTTAAGCAGAGATACACTCGGTTTACCTGTCGAATCGGATAATGCTGGGGGGCTGGTGTCATTGTTTGCATCCAAGAAGCAAACAATGTGGTCAATATTCATTCGAAGCCTAGCAAACTTTGCGGCATAAACGAATGGCTAGCTCAAACGTAGAGTGACCCCAAAAACCTCAATCGAAGAGAGAAGAACAGCACTGTAGTTGTGGCTGCGAGCTTCCAAGGCAGGGCGAAGTATCAATGCAGCTATGACCTTAAACAAAATAGCCAATACCAAGGCAGCCAGATCCCCGCCCACAAGCATTGCCGGAATGACGATAAAAATAAGCCAAGGTCAAAATGTAATCTGACTTCATTAGGAGTCGAATTACAGATTATCTCGCTAAAATGTGCTCTAGAAATTGGCTAAATATGACCCGTTAATTTCCATGTTTGTATAAAGTTATCAATATAATAAGCTAGATTTAGTGAGCCGGACCAAGCCATATCGACTCGGTCCGGCACTTATATTTACAAGTATGATCACCCTTAGGTTTAGGTCAACTTGTCATCATCCTTGCAGCAGAGGCTTAAGAAAACGTGCCGTATGGGACTCGGTATGCTGAGCGACCTCTTCCGGGGTACCGCTGACCAGGATAGTTCCACCTCCGGCGCCGCCTTCGGGTCCTAAGTCGATGATCCAGTCGGCAGTCTTGATGACGTCCAAGTTGTGTTCGATCACCACTATGGTGTTGCCATGGGATTTTAGTCTATGCAAGACGTCCAGCAGTAGCTGAATATCGGCGAAGTGCAGTCCGGTTGTCGGCTCATCGAGAATATATAGGGTCTTGCCCGTGTCTCTTTTCGATAGCTCCTTGGCAAGCTTGACGCGTTGGGCTTCACCGCCCGATAGCGTAGTCGCACTCTGACCTAGGCCAATGTAAGACAGACCGACTTCCATCAACATCTGCAGTTTGCGGGAGATGGCGGGCACCGCATCGAAGAAACCACGCGCCTCCTCGACAGTCATAGACAAGACTTCGTGAATGTTTTTACCCTTGTATTTTACCTCTAGCGTTTCACGGTTATAGCGCTGGCTCTTACAGTCGTCACAGGGGACATAAACATCCGGCAGGAAATGCATCTCAACTTTAATCAGACCATCGCCCTGACAGGCTTCACAGCGGCCGCCCTTGACGTTGAAAGAGAAACGTCCCGGCTTATAGCCTCGTGTGCGCGACTCTTGAGTCGCGGCAAACAGCTCACGTATCGGGGTGAAAATACCCGTATAGGTGGCCGGATTAGATCTGGGCGTTCGACCGATAGGGCTCTGATCGATATCGACCACCTTATCGCAGTGATCCATGCCCTCGATACGCTTATAAGGGGAGGGTTCATCTACCGTGGCACCATTGAGTTGTCTGTGGGCTATCTTGTAGAAGGTGTCGTTTATCAGTGTCGACTTGCCGGAACCCGATACGCCGGTGACACAGGTGAACAGGCCGACGGGAATGGTTAAATCCACATCCTGAAGGTTGTTGCCACTGGCCCCGAATAGCTCAATCACCTTGTCGGCGTCGTAAGCGACGCGTGCTTCAGTGATATGGATTTTTTTGGCACCAGACAGATATTGGCCGGTGATCGACGCCTCACAGTCGAGAATATCTTGCAGGGTGCCATCACAGATCACCTCGCCGCCGTGGATCCCGGCTCCCGGGCCGATATCGATAACGTGATCGGCCATCTTGATCGCATCTTCGTCGTGTTCGACCACGATCACCGTGTTACCCAAGTCTCTTAGGTGAACTAAGGTTTGCAGCAAGCGCTCATTATCTCTCTGGTGTAGGCCAATAGAGGGTTCGTCGAGTACATACATGACACCGACCAGACCGGCGCCAATCTGGCTGGCGAGTCTTATTCTCTGGGCCTCTCCACCGGATAATGTCTCCGCCGAACGGGATAGACTCAGATAATTGAGCCCCACGTTGACCAGGAAGCCGAGTCTGTTGCGCACTTCCTTGAGGATCTTCTCTGCTATCTGACCCTTCTGCCCCGGTAGCTCTAGACTGCTGAAGTAGTCCATGGCCTCGCCGATAGACCACTCGGTCAGTACTGGCAGGTTAAGATCCTTGATAAATACGTTTCTTGCCTCTTCTCGCAGACGAGAGCCACCACAGCTTTGACAGGACTGAGTATTGATGAACTTAGCCAGCTCTTCACGAACGGCATTTGACTCGGTTTCACGGTAACGACGATCCATGTTGTTGAGAATGCCTTCGAAAGGGTGGTTACGTACCACTACATCCCCTCGGTCATTGATGTACTTGAAGGAAATGGTTTCCTTGCCGGAACCGTATAACACCAGTTTGCGTACGTCATCAGTGAGTTGCTGGTAGGGCTTCTCAATATCAAATTTATAGTGTTCGGCTAATGAACTGAGCATCTGAAAATAATAGAAGTTACGTCTATCCCAGCCACGAATAGCACCGCCAGCGAGGGACAGTTCAGAATTCAATACCACTCGGTCAGCATCGAAAAATTGCTGCACACCTAAGCCATCACAGGTACCGCAGGCGCCAGCCGGATTATTGAAGGAGAATATTCTCGGCTCCAACTCGGCCATGGAATACCCACAGTGTGGGCAGGCGAAATTTGCTGAAAACAAGAGTTCTTCTGTGTGGCCTTCTTGGTCATTATCCATAGAGGCGACAGTCGCAATACCACCGGAGAGCTCGAGTGTGGTTTCGAATGACTCGGCCAGGCGCTGCTTAATATCGTCTCGTACCTTGAAGCGGTCGACCACGACTTCTATGGTGTGCTTCACATGTAACTCTAATTCTGGAGGATCGGTCAGATCGCAGACCTCCCCGTCGATACGGGCACGAATAAACCCTTGAGCCGCCAGGCTTTCGAGAAGTTTGACATGCTCGCCCTTGCGATTGTTGACCACAGGGGCCAGTAACATTTGGCGGCTACCTTCGGGCAACTCTATGACCTTATCGACCATCTGGCTGACGGTCTGTGCGGCGAGCGGTTGGCCATGGGTCGGGCAACGGGGCTCACCGACACGGGCAAACAGCAATCGCAGATAGTCGTAGATCTCCGTGATAGTGCCTACGGTAGATCTGGGGTTGTGAGATGTGGATTTTTGCTCGATGGATATAGCTGGGCTGAGACCTTCAATCAGATCGACATCAGGCTTTTCCATCAGGCTTAAAAATTGGCGCGCATAGGCGGAGAGAGATTCGACATAGCGTCTCTGGCCTTCGGCATACAAGGTATCGAAGGCTAGGGATGATTTTCCTGAGCCTGAAAGTCCGGTGATCACAATCAACTTATTTCTGGGTATCGTTAAGTCGATGTTTTTTAGATTGTGGGTGCGGGCACCACGTACTTCAATCTTGTCCATCTGTCTCTCTATGCCGAATAAAAAAGAGATCGATTATCGCATAAAAAATGATAAAAGCGGAATTGCTTTAACGCTTGGTTACAAGAGCGTTCGCGGGCTCACTCAGAGGACGCCAACGAGTTGGCTGCTAGGGAGCTGCGCTGCTAGAGCGTTCGCGGGCTCACTGCTGGAACGCCAACGAGTTGGCTACGGAACGTTCGCGGGGTGAATATGGTGAAGCCATTAGCTCATGAACGAGAGTCATGGATGACGAACTGGCCTTGTAAAAGGATTTACACTCACTCAGAGGACGCCAACACGTTGGCTGCTAGGGAGCTGCGCTGCTAGAGCGTTCGCAAGCTCACTGCTGGAACGCCAACGAGTTGGCTACGGAACGTTCGCAGGGTGAATATGGTGAAGCCATTAGCTCATGAACGAGAGTCATGGATGACGAACTGGCCTTGTAAAAGGATTTACACTCACTCAGAGGACGCCAACGAGTTGGCTACGAGACAAGAGCAAAATCTTTTCCTAGCAGCAGCTTGCTGCGTTCTAGCAGGGCGCAGCCCGCTCTCGCAGTGACGAAGTCACGTTCTAGCAGCGGCTTGCCGCGTTCTGTAGGGCGTAGCCCGTTCTCGCAGTGACGAAGTCACGTTCTAGCAGCGGCTTGCCGCGTTCTGTAGGGCGTAGCCCGTTCCTAGCAGCAGCTTGCTGCGCTCTCGCAGGCCGTAGCCCGCTCTCGCAGTGACGAAGTCACGTTCTAGCAGCGGCTTGCCGCGTTCTGTAGGGCGTAGCCCGTTCCTAGCAGCAGCTTGCTGCGCTCTCGCAGTGACGAAGTCACGTTCTAGCAGCGGCTTGCCGCGTTCTGTAGGGCGCAGCCCGTTCTGGCAGCAGCTTGCTGCGTTCTAGCAGGGCGCAGCCCGCTCTCGCAGTGACGAAGTCACGTTCTGGCAGCGGCTTTGCCGCGTTCTGTAGGGCGTAGCCCGTTCCTAGCTGCAGCTTTGCTGTGACTAGGTCACATTTTCGTAATTTCGATGCCACATTCAGTTAGCTGCTTTGCGCTTATAAACGGCTTCGTGATAACATGCGCGACTTATTTTATGGTTTCAGATCAGGGCGGTATATGGCCAATAACGGACTCTCAAAGACTGAGACAAAAGTCGCGTTTTCATTAGCTGGTGTATTTGGTTTGCGTATGATGGGCTTGTTCATGATCATGCCTGTGTTTGCGCTATACGGGCAACATCTCGAGGGATTTTCACCGCTATGGGTGGGGATAGCCATAGGTGCATATGGTCTGACTCAAGCCGCGCTGCAGATCCCTATGGGGATCCTATCGGATAAGTTTGGCCGTAAACCCATCATCCTCATCGGTTTGGTCGTGTTCGCTATCGGTAGCTTGGTCGCCGCCAATGCCGACACGATTTATGGCGTCGTCGCCGGTCGGGCCATACAGGGCATGGGGGCAATTGCCGCAGCCGTGCTCGCTTTGGCCGCGGATTTAACCCGGGATGAGCAGCGCACTAAGGTGATGGCGATCATCGGCATGTGTATAGGTTTCTCCTTCGCACTGTCGTTATTGGTCGGGCCAATTGCTGCCCAGTATGTTGGTTTATCGGGCTTGTTCGCCTTGACGGCGTGTCTGGCGGTGCTCGGCATGTTGATCGTGCAGTTTCTGGTGCCTACTCCCATCACCCATGCGCCGAAAGGTGACACTGTGGCGACGCCTACCAAGTTAAAGGCCATGATCACCGACCCGCAACTATTCAGACTCGATGCCGGAATATTTATTCTACACCTAGTACTGACGGCAGTATTTGTGGCCTTGCCACTGGATCTGGTCGATGCGGGCTTAGTGAAAGAGAAGCACTGGATGCTCTATTTCCCGGCATTTATCGGTGCCTTCTTGCTGATGGTGCCGTTGATCGTTATCGGGGTGAAGAAGAAAAATACTAAGGCCACGTTTCAGGCATCTCTGTTGATCATGATGTTGGCCTTAGCCTTGATGGCGCTGTTTACCAACAACCTAATGGTATTGAGTATTGCCGTGGTGCTATTTTTTACCGGTTTTAACTACCTAGAAGCCTCATTGCCGAGTTTGATCGCCAAGTTTTGTCCGGTGGGTGATAAAGGCTCTGCCATGGGGGTTTACTCTACCAGTCAATTTCTCGGTGCCTTCTGTGGTGGCTTACTCGGTGGCGGTGCATATCAATTATTGGGCGCCGTCGGGGTATTTACGGTCGCTCTGTGCTTGATGGCTGTCTGGTTGTTATTGACCTTAGGCATGGAAAATCCCGTGTTACTCAAGAGCTATACCCTTGAAGCAGCAGTAGAAGGTAAAGAACAGGCTAGGGCTATGGCAAGTGAGTTGTCGCAATTAACCGGCGTGGCCGAGGCGATAGTAGTCTTAGAAGAGAGAGTCGCATATTTAAAAGTTGATGAGCATTTCGATTTAAGAGAAGCGCGAGCTGTGTTAGGCTCTGTCAGCTAACTCGCCTGTTCGGATATGGTGTTTCGAAGCGGGCGTAAAACTTATAGTAATTAGTAAAAATATCTCAGGAGATTTCAATGGCCAGTCGTGGTGTCAATAAGGTAATTTTGGTCGGTAACTTAGGGAAAGACCCTGAAGTTCGTTACATGCCAAATGGCAATGCCGTAGCCAACTTTACAGTGGCGACGAGTGAGTCTTGGAAAGACCAACAAGGTCAACAACAAGAGCGCACCGAGTGGCACAATATCGTCATGTATCGTCGCTTAGCTGAAGTTGCTGGCGAGTACCTGAAGAAGGGTTCAAAAGTTTATATCGAAGGTAAATTGCAGACCAGTAAGTGGCAAGACCAAGCGACCGGTCAAGACCGTTATAAGACTGAGATCAATGCTCACGAGATGCAGATGCTCGATAGCCGTGGTCAAGGTGGCGGACAGCAAGGTGGCTATGGTCAGCAGCAAGGTCAGCAGCAAGGTCAGCAACAACAGTCTGGTGGTTACCAGCAGGCGCCTCAACAGCAGCGTCAGCAGGCTCCTCAGCAACAAGCCTCTCAACAAAGCGGTTATGGTCAACAGCAACAGGCTGCGCCACAACAGCAGGCTCCAGCTTATGCGGCCAAGCCTCAACAAGGTGCCCAGCAAGGAGCTCAACAAGGTGCCCAGCAAGGAGCTCAACAAGGTGCCCAGCAAGGAGCTCAACAAGCGCCAAAGCCTGCGGAGACTAAACCTGCTGCTCCACAGCAACGCCCAGCGCCTCAGCCACAACAGGCCGCGCCGCAACAGAATTTCACACCGGATCTCGATGACGGTTGGGATGATGATATCCCGTTCTAGGCTTACTAAGGAGTATGTTCAAATATACTCCCTATGCATGACTCAGGAACCTCGCTACGGCGGGGTTTTTTTATGCGCCTTATTCGAGGGATGGGGCTCGAGACCGTGAGAGCCGGCTAGATCTCTGTGTCCCCTTATTAATGCTTTTTACCTATGTATTACTAGCCAAAAGTATTACTCCCTTCTTCTAGTTTTGCGCTTGAACCAGGCTTTAATCCATTTTGCTCATCGTAAGTGTCGGTTTTGCTGTTACTGTGGACAGGTTCATGTCTGTCACTATAACAATATAAGGAAATCGCCCGTCGGCGCTGGATTCGGCATATGTAAAAGCCTACTAAGCCTAGGGGGATGACTGAGTGTATGGTAAAAAAACTGATGTTAATTTTTCTCTTACTGAGTCTTGTCTGGCCTGTGATGGCTAAAGAGGACGACATAGAGATTAGCGGTCTAGTGATCGATAGAACCTTGACGCGCTTTGGAAAAGATTTTGGTTTCTACTATTCAGGTTATTGGAGGGATCTCCCTTTTACCCAGGGATTTAATGTCACTCTATACGAAACTGTCTTCCCACAATCTGGGACACAGCTCACCTTAGAGGTCAATGGAACGGCTATCTATAGGACCCATTTTGGACGCCGAGCTAACCCTATTAAGGAGAGAGCGGAGCAGGCCATTCTACTCACCATAGACTACATGGCTAAAATCAGAGCAAATGCGATAACAGGTGAATTTGCCGATACCTCAGATGGTTACTAGCAAGCTAGTAACCAAGATGATTAGGAATAAGAATAATGAATTACAGGATGTTATTTATGGGGGCCGCGCTATCTGCCGCAAGTCTGGTGGCAAACCAGACTCAAGCCACCGAATTAGTTTATACCCCAATCAACCCCAGTTTTGGCGGTTCGCCTCTCAATGGCTCATATCTGCTCAATAAAGCCAATATACAGAATGATCATACGGCAGATAGTGCAGAGAAAGATTTCGTCACTCGTTTTAAGGAATCACTGGAGCGTAATATTCTCAACACTGTTACCCGAGGTGTGGCAAATGGTGAGATCAGCGACGGCATTTATGATACCGGAGATTTTCGCATCGAGGTCGCCACTATTGGCGGTGGAGTCATGTTGACGATCACTAACCTGTTAACGGGTGAAGTGACTGTGATAGAAATGCCCACTTATGGAGGCTAAATAATGAAGACGTTAATTTCTTGTTGTGGCCTACTATTACTCTCGGCTTGTAGTCTAATTCCTAAACCCGAGCTCAATGTTACCCAGGCTGAGATTAATCCTGTGAGTCAAACCATGCGTGATCTACAGGCAAAACCTGGGCCTAAATACCCTATACCGGTCGCCGTTTATTCCTTCAGGGATCAGACTGGACAATATAAGCCTCAGCAAAATGTCAGCTCTTTCTCGACGGCGGTGACCCAAGGGGCGACCTCTATGCTGATCCAGACTCTGCTAGAGTCTAAGTGGTTCACGCCGGTGGAGCGAGAGGGGCTGCAAAATCTGCTTACTGAGCGGAAGATAAGCAAGAAGCAGCCGATGAAGTCGAAAGATTCTAAAGTGCAGCCACTGACCAATGCGCGCCTGCTGCTTGAGGGGGGGATCATCAGTTACGAGTCCAACATCAGCACTGGTGGTGCCGGGGTCGAATATTATGGCATCGGTGCTTCCGAGATGTATCGGGAAGATCAGGTGACCATCTATCTCAGAGCCGTGGACGTACACACTGGCAAGGTGATGATGTCGGTATCGACCACTAAGCGAGTCTTCTCCCAGGAGATGCGTGCTGGTTTGATCCGTTTTACCAGCTTAAATCGTCTGGCCGAAGCCGAAATAGGTTTCACCACCAATGAGCCGGTGCAGTTCTGTGTGCTGCAGGCAATAGAGCTAGCGGTGGCTGAGATCATAGAGAAAGGGATCGAGCAGGGATATTGGAATCAATATGTGCCAGCCGAGAAGACCTAACTTGGCTGCGAGAACGCTGCGCTGCTAGAGCGTTCGCAAGCTCACTGCTAGAACGCCAACGAGTTGGCTACGGAACGTTCGCGGGCTCACTCAGAGAACGCCAACACGTTGGCTGCTAGGGCGCTGCGCTGCTAGAGCGTTCGCAAGCTCACTGCTAGAACGCCAACGAGTTGGCTACGGAACGTTCGCAAGCTCACTCAGAGAACGCCAACGAGTTGGCTGCTAGAGCGCTGCGCTTCGAGAGCGTTCGCAAGCTCACTCAGAGAACGCCAACGAGTTGGCTACGAGACAAGATCAAAATCTTTTCCTAGCAGCAGCTTGCTGCGTTCTAGCAGGGCGCAGCCCGCTCTCGCAGTGACGAAGTCACGTTCTAGCAGCTTGGCTACGAGAGCGTTCGCTGGCTCACAGCTAGAGCGCTGCGCTTCGAGAGCGTTCGCAAGCTCACTCAGAGAACGCCAACGAGTTGGCTACGAGACAAGATCAAAATCTTTTCCTAGCAGCTTGCTGCGTTCTGTAGGGCGCAGCCCGTTCTCGCAGTGACGAAGTCACGTTCTAGCAGCTTGGCTACGAGAGCGTTCGCTGGCTCACTGCTAGAGCGCTGCGCTTCGAGAGCGTTCGCTGGCTCACTGCTAGAACGCCAACGAGTTGGCTACGGAACGTTCGCGGGCTCACTCAGAGAACGCCAACACGTTGGCTGCTAGGGCGCTGCGCTTCGAGAGCGTTCGCAAGCTCACTGCTAGAACGCCAACGAGTTGGCTACGGAACGTTCGCAAGCTCACTCAGAGAACGCCAACGAGTTGGCTACGAGACAAGATCAAAATCTTTTCCTAGCAGCTTGCTGCGTTCTGTAGGGCGCAGCCCGTTCCTAGCAGCAGCTTGCTGCGTTCTAGCAGGGCGCAGCCCGCTCTCGCAGTGACGAAGTCACGTTCTAGCAGCGGCTTTGCCGCGTTCTGTAGGGCGCAGCCCGTTCCTAGCAGCAGCTTTGCTGCGTTCTGTAGGGCGGAGCCCGTTCTGGCAGCGGCTTGCCGCGTTCTGTGAGGCGCTTTTCAGCCGTTCTCTAGTGACGAAGTCACGTCCTCGCTTTCTTGGTTTTTTAGCAGCAGTTTGCTGCGTTCTAACGACAGAGAAAAGGGAGCCTAGGCTCCCTTTCTAATCCAGTTAAGGTTAACTAGCCTTAGTTCTGAATGACGACTGCCGAGTTGAAGTCACCAGTCTGAGTCACAGATATGCTGTTACCCATACCCGTTTGAGAGCCTGTGACTAAGTTATCGTTACCGTTTTGGGCGACCATCAGGCTGTTACCCATGCCTTCGACCATAAACGCAGATTCATCTTCACCACCAAACCAGTTACCGTTACCAGTTTGAGTGACCATGACGCTGTTCTCTTCACCCATGATGATCAGGTCGATAAGGTTAAGGTCGCCATTTTGAGTCGCTTCGATATCAGTGTTATCGAGACCAACAATGGTGATCGCCACTTCGTTTTCGTTGCCATCTTGGTCGATGTCAACTTCGTTATCGTTACCCTGAAGATCGGCATAGGCGAAGTTGGTGTTGCCATCTTGATGAACTTCGATGTCATTGTCTTCGCCATTGGCAAAGGCTGTAATTTCGTTGTTGTTGCCGTCTGAACTCATGTCGATGTCGTTGTCATCGCCATAGGCTCCGAAGGTAGCAAGGTTAGTGTCGCCTTCCTGATCGAGGTCGATATCGTTGTCGTTGCCCCAAACCTGAAATTCGGTGCTGTTGTTGTTACCTTCCTGTTCTAGGTCGATATTGTTATCACCGCCCTGGATATCTGCGATTAACGTGTCGCCTATGGTGTTATTGTCGCCAGTTTGGGTGATCTCAACATCATTATCATCACCCGTGGTAAGGGCAAGGTAAGCCGTGTTGCTGTTGCCTTCCTGGCTAATCTCTATTTCATTGTCTGCTCCCGTTAGCGAGTAGACAAAACCTGTGTTGCTATTGCCTTCTTGGGACACTAAGAAGTTGTTGTTATCGCCAGCGACACCCTTGATGGCACCAAAGTTATCGTCGCCTTCCTGATAGACTTCAATGTCGTTGTTGTTGCCCTGGTTTGCTGTGATATCCAGCGACACCATGCCACCCACGTTGTTATCACCATATTGAGTGATATCACCATCGTTGTCATTGCCTTCGACACGGAATACGCCGTAGTTTCCGCTACCTTCCTGGACCAGGATAGCTGAGTTAGTGTCGCCTAATAGCTCAACGACAGATTCGTTCTGGCTGCCGTCTTGAACCATATCGACAAAGTTGTCATTGCCTGAGATAGCTGCACTGGCTTGGTTCCAGTCGTCAGCTTGTTCCACCAAAGCCTCGTTGTTATCGCCGTTGATATCGATAGTGGCGGCATGCCAATCTGCGACCTGGTTGACTTCGACATCGTTGCCTTGCCCCTTCGAGTCGACATATACTTCTGCCCACCAGCCATCTTGAACGATTGTGGCTGTCTGCCCATCACCTTCTTGATTGAGAATCGTTGTATGCTCCTCACCCGTTTGAGTGACATAGGTTTCCTGGCCGACCACATCGCCAGCGGTGACAAGAGTCTGAGTCACTGTGGTACTGTTTAGTGAGTCTGCTAAGGCAGAGGAGCTCATTCCGAGTCCTGCGGCGATTGCTAAAGCTATGATAGATTTTGTTTGTGTTCTCATGTGACGCTCCCTGTTAATATTGAGTTATTGTGATTGCTGCCCCATCTGCAATCTGTTCAATTGAAAAATTAGCGCTTCCCAGTTGATTTAGTTGAACCAAGTTGTCATTACCTATCTGAGTAATATCGGCCTGATTGTGCCCACTAAGCTGGACGAGTTCGACTTCATTGTTATCACCGTATTGAGTGATGTTGGCTTGGTTATCCAGACCGACTTGCGCTAGCTCTATGCTGTTGGCCTGACCCGATTGCAGTAAGTAAGCCTGATTAAGTACACCCGATTGAACCAAGTTAATGAAATTACCTCGCCCGTTTGTTTCAAGTAGAGTTTGCAGAGTGATAGCGAGTTCATAATCTTCACTATCTTGGCGCTCTTGTGGCTCTTGGCTTTGAGCACAGAAGCTACTTGATAGCAGCATGATGATGGATAGAGCCTTAGTTAAAGCCTGCACTTAACACCCCTTTACGAGTTGCTTGTCATGACTTTAATGCGTAATGCTTGCAAAAAACTGCCAGTGACTCGCGGTGGATTTATCTGAACTGGCTAAATTTTTAGTTAAGCCAAATTTGATATCCAAGGTACGTATCGATGAAAAATGCCGCAATCGGAAGAAGGTCTATTTATCCAATTTATTTTTTTAAACATAAAAATAATTTTAATTGATTGAAATGTATGGATATTGTACTGACATTTTAACCGTATTGTTGAAATGTATAATCCTATACGGCTAGTAACAAAGTTGTAAAAAATGTTAACACTCTTTTAAATTTCGCATTTGTGTGGCAAAAATTCACGGGTTAATAAGTGCCGGTTATCATGCTGTGACTTTCGAGGCTTACTAATACCTCTTGGTATTAGGTCAAGGAATGACGCGGTAAAGGGATGAAGTACCGGATTGGAGAATTTTAAAGGATTAATAGGAAATCAGTTTATGTTGAACAAACTGTCACCTCTGGCGATTGCCATTGCAGGAGTTATGGCTGTATCTACGCCAGTACAAGCCAAATCAATTGCTAACCATGAATATGTGCAAGATTCGATTCTCGTTGTTTATAAAGATAATACCACTAAGAGTGAGCGAGTCTCGGCTCAGCGACTTGTTAGGGGCTCCATTCTGGATCTCAATGCCGACGGTATCGATGATAAATTCTCTCGCTTACTCGATGGACGCTTAGCTAAATTATCTCTACGTTCAGGTGCCAATATTGACGAGGCGATTAAGATCATCAGTAAACACCCTGCGGTTAAGTATGCTGAGCCAAACTATGTGATAAAGGCCATAGGAACACCGGATGATCCTGATTTTGTCTCTCTTTGGGGCATGAATAACACAGGTCAGGATGGTGGAACGGCCGATGCCGATATCGATGCGGTCGAAGCCTGGGATATCACCACAGGTGATACCAGTGTCGTTGTCGGTGTTATCGATACGGGTGTCGATTATAACCATGAAGATCTACAGGGAAATATCTGGACTAACCCTAATGAGATCCCAGGCAATGGTATCGATGATGACGGCAATGGTGTGATCGATGATATTCACGGTTACAGCGCCATCAATGATAGTGGCGATCCTATGGACGGTAACGGCCATGGTACTCATGTATCGGGCACTATCGGTGCAAAGGGTAACAATGGTATCGGTGTTGTGGGTGTTAACTGGGACGTGACTATCGTCGGTTGTCAGTTCCTCGATGCGAGCGGTTCGGGTTCTACCGTAGGTGCAATTGCCTGTATCGATTACATGACAGATCTTAAGATCAACCATGGTGTCGACATCAAGGCGACCAACAACTCATGGGGCGGCGGTGGATTTAGCCAGGCGCTGAAAGACTCAATTGACTCTGCAGGCGATGCTGGCATCTTGTTCTTCGCCGCTGCCGGTAATGGCGCGTCAGATAATGATGCGACTGCCAGTTATCCGGCAAGTTATGATTCAGATGCTGTGATGGCAATCGCCAGTACAGATCGAAATGACATGATGTCAGGCTTCTCACAGTGGGGCTTAACCAGTGTCGATATGGGGGCACCTGGCTCATCAATCCTGTCGACGACTCCGGGTAATGGTTATTCGACCTTCTCGGGTACCTCTATGGCTACGCCGCACATGACAGGTGCTGCCGCGCTGGTTTGGTCGATTAATCCGGATCTGAGTCCAGTGGAAATGAAGCAGCTGCTGATGGCGTCAGGTGATGCCAACGCCGCGCTAACGGGTAAGACAGTTGCCGGTACTCGACTCAACGTGGCGTCTGCGTTGGACATGGCCGATCCTTCTCCAAGTTACCGTTTCACTGCAACGCCCGTGTCTCAAACTGTCGAGGCAGGTTCAGCTACCAGTTACGACTTCAGTGTCGGCAGCGTGGCGGGGTGGGATGATACTGTTGCGCTAACCATAGCCGTTTCACCAGCATTGGCGGGCGTTACTCTGTCTAGCGACTCTGTGATGGCGGGTGGCATGTTTACCCTAGATGTGATGACTGCAGATAACGCGGCATGGGGCGATTATACGATTACCGTTTCCGGTGATGATGGCATGATCCAGAAGGACAAGTCAGTCTCTCTGACTGTACTGCCACAGGGTCTTGAAGACTTCACGTATGCCAATGACTCTTCTGTAGATATTCCTGATAACGACGCAGCGGGTATCAGCAGCACTATCGAGATCAGCGATGAGGTGCAGATCTTCGGCGTCGACGCCGACGTGAATATCAGCCATACCTGGAGCGGCGATCTGATCGTGACCCTGACTTCTCCGGCTGGCACTGAGGTTGTATTGTCGAATCGTGCCGGTGGAAGTGCCGATGACATCATCAATAGTTGGGATCTGAGTGACTTCAATGGTGAGATGCTTGCCGGTACCTGGACACTGTTTGTCAGTGATAATGTCGGTGTCGATACGGGGACATTAAATAGCTGGGGCATGGTGGTTGCTGGTGTCGGTGATGCGGCTCCTGCAGCCCCGGTCGCTAGCTTCGATCCCAGTGTCGATGGCCTGAGCGTAGCATTTACTAACACGAGTACCGATGCTAATGACGATATCGTCAGTTATAGCTGGAGCTTTGGAGATGGCGCTGTATCTGCCGATATGAGTCCTAACTATGTATATGCTGCTGCAGGGTCGTATTCTGTGTCTATGACTGTGACCGATGCCGAAGGCAACGAAGACACGGCTCTGATGGATGTTGAAGTATTTGAACACAGCATCACGGCTGCGGTTGCTCGTGCTAGAGTTTCACGCCGCGGTAGCGCTCTGGTCGATCTGACCTGGGCTGGTGCTTCTGGTGAGTCTGTGAGCATATATCGTGATGGCGTGATGATCAAAACCACAGATAACGATGCTCGTTACCGTGATCGTTTCACCGATGCACCAGCATCGGTTGAATACAAGATCTGTGAAACGTCTACTAGTCTATGTTCTGATCCAGTCACGGCTCAGTTCTAAACGAAAGATTCAAGGCACTTAGACGTGCCATAAGGAAACACTTCCTTGTTGTATTGCGGCCTTAGGGCCGCTTTTTTTTGCTATTTGTAGATGAAATTTGAGCGAGTTAGTCGTGATGACCGCTCGTCGACTGACTCGGGGCTTGGGACTTGTTCACTGTGATCGCGCGCTCGAGTTGAGTGATGATCTGTTTGAATTCTCCCCTGATATCCCTCATCTGAGCCTGTACCAGTTGGCTGGATTGTCTTAACGTCGCAGGCATGTTTTTTAGGTATTTCTTGCCTGTCTCGGTGCGGTAGAAGCTGGCGATATTTTTAAGCTCCTGCTCCTCGTAAGTACGGGTATAGAGCGCAATAAACTCTGGCTGAATCTGTTCCCAGTTGAGTCGCTTGTTAGCGAGCTCGATGGCTTGCTCCCTATATCTGGTTTCAATTTCTCTATGCGCTCTCTTTAAGGGCAGATCTTTCACCAGATGAGCGTAACTCGCCTTGAGTTGATACATGGCTTGGGGGATCACGTCTTGGGCTAAGGTGGCATCTAACACTGCTTGAGCAGCCGCTCGATGAGACAAACTGATTTCCTGCTTATCTGCAGCCAAAGCAGTATTCGAAAATAAGATGGCTAAGGTTAAAATATATTTCTTCATCATGACTCCTGATGAGCAGGAACCTAGTTCCTAAGAGCTAAGATCTAGGTTCCTTCATTTATTACTTCAGATCTGCCTGAATGGCCACACCGGAACTCGCTGACTCACTCTCTAGAGTGATGTAGTACCAACCTTCACTTGGGTTCGTCACTGTGAATGACTCACTGGTACTGGCAGGATTAGTCGATGATGCCGAGTAATATTGCGCGCTAGGCCAGCTAGTGCCGCCATATAGGCTCACATCACCCGTGCCATGGTCGGTCGTCACTTTGAGCTCTGTGGTACCTGCATCGATCCATATGGTGTAATAGTTCATGCCATCGGCGCTACAGATAGCCTCGGCGGATGTGAGTCGTGCGTCACTCATAGGGGCGAGTGTCTGACAGGCATCCTCAATATAACTCTTGGCCGGTGGTGTCACAGGCGGAATAGTGTCGCCTGCTAGGCTAACCTTGATGGTGGTGCCGCTATATTCGGTATCGGTATCGACCACTATGTAGCGCCAGCCGCTGTTAGCCGTCACTCGGATCGATTCCTCGTTCCCCGGGTTGGTCGAGCGGGCATGAGCATTGTCAGCATAGGCCCAGGTATCCGCATTGTAATACAGGCTGGCATCGCCGGTTCCCCCCGATGTCGTGATGGTTAGCTGAGTATTATCTTGCTCGACAAAAACAAAGAAGCTGCTTCTGCCGCCGCTAATACACTCATTTTTACCTAAGGTCAGTTCACCATAACTCATGGTCGCAGCGCCACAGTCGGCAGCTGGATCAGGCTCTGGCTCTGGATCTGGCTTAGGGAGAGTTCCACCACCCAGAGCCGGATCCAGATCGGCAAACACTTCTGTGGTGCTGACCAGCAGGTTGGCGCCACCAAATTCACCCGAGAGTGTCAGATAGTGCCAATACTCGTCCGGATTTAAGCTGATCTGAATCACCTCATGGTTACCCTTGCTTATGCCAAAGCCATCATTGGCTTCACCGCTCGCCCAACCAGTAGAGCTGTAGTAGATATCGGCATCACCCCAACCGCCACCTGTCTTGATCCACAGAGTCTGCTCACTCTTGTCGACGTTGGCGAAGGCAAAGCTGACGCTACCATCTTGAGAGTCGATACACTCCATGGGTTGATCGATCACCAGCTCGCTATCTGGGGTGTAACGATAGGCTTCATTGGTCACTGTACATGGCGAGTAGTCCTTACTTATTGTCGAGACAGGACCGGTCCAATTGCCTTCGGTACCGCTTGGGAGCGCCTCAATATCCGATGGGCCATGATCGACAATGCCGTTATCTAGGGTACTCAAACCACTGGTGAGCCAGCCGAGCCACTCGTTGTCATAGCGGCTGCCTATGCCATCTATAAGGGTTTGATATTCGGCGTATTGACCGTATCTAAGGTAGTCTAAGATCTGATCTACATCGGCTTTATGATTTTCAAACATGAAGCGCACCGCCAGGTAACCCCAGCGATAGATGCGGTCCTGACCTGAATCATAGTTATTCTTGAATATGGTTGAGAGCGGGAACTCTCGTGTTTCGCCTAAGGTGATTGCCGTGGTATTGGCGTCACGGTAAGAGATGTATTCGGCTAGGCCTTCTATCCACCAGATGGTGTCGGCCGAGAGCCCAGTGCTGAAATCTCCCAGCAAGTTATAGCGAGCATCTAGGTAATGTACGTATTCGTGTTGCAGGTTCCACACATGGAAATCGGGTCTGCGCCACTCGGCCTCATAGGCGATAAAGCGTGCCTGGTTTTTAAGGCCAGCTGGTGAGCCTTCCAGATACATGCCGCCATTGTTGGTGTCAATGCCGAAGAAGCTAGTGGCATAGGACTTATAATCACTCGAACTGTCGAAGATGACCAACTCAAGATCGTCATTATTATCGTCGAGAACCGGATTGTTCCCCGTGGATAGCTTGCTGTGGAAGTAAGCCTCCTGATCACCGAGCACGTCGCATGCCCATCTTGCCTGATCTTGGTAGAGGTCTTGGGCACGTATCTTCAGGGTGGGTGAACATTTCCAGTTGAAGGCTAAGGTCTCGGCTTCTAGCTGCGCCTTGAAGCCACAGATATCGTAGTAGTTACAATTACTGCGATCGTAATAATCGGCCATCTCGGCGGCGGCGATCCAGACCACTTTCGAGGCATCATTCTTATTGCTGCTGTCGAGTACCGCCTTGACTAAGGGGCTGACTCGGCTCTTCATCTCGGGGATGTGATACAGGCGAGACATCTCACGCACGGCATTGATTAGCACAAATTCGGCATCGGTACCGACCAGATGACGGTTGGCTAATTGGAAGTTATTCAGGGCATCGAGAATACTATGGTCCCTGGCAAAGAGCGCCTTCATTGGCTCATCCCACTGGGCGCGGAACAGGGTGGTGAATACCGAGTTCGCGGCGGCACTCATGCCTGAGTTAACTTCCCAGCTCGCATCGAAGCGGTTGAGAACCTCCTTGGTGATGTAGTTGAATTCGGCGCCGAGTCCAGTGGAGTCGATAAGGATCAGCGTTTCCCTCAATACCCCAGAATTTGCCGTAGAGGCGGTCCAGATGTTGCCATTGTTGAACAGGCCTGTTATCTGAGTCTTGATGTCAGATTTAACGGCGTTCGAGTAGACAGGCACATCGCTCGGGCGATAGTACTGCACATAGAGGGCGGCGCGCTGGAAATAGATCAAGGATTCGATACCCGTGGTATCAACTCCGGTATAGCCAGGTGCACGGTCACGCACGGCAGCGGCGACGGTACGCATATTAGACTCACTAAATAGCGTCCTGGCATCCGAGCCTGTCAGGTTGTAGAGCGGGCTGATGCATTGTGGATCTGAACTGGATATTTTTTTGACTAAGGCGTGGCCATCTAGGCCAAGGAAGCTGCTGCAATCTTGGGCGGCTTGGGGAGCCAGATCACCCAAGGGGCCAATAGGCGACTGAGTGTGTGTTGTTTGGAGCCTAGATGCACTTGGGTTAATTGAGGGCTGATAATCGGCGTTTAGCTGTTCCGTGCTTGCTTGTGTGCCGTAGCTTGTTACCAAGCTTAAGGCGACGACTAATGATGTAAGTCTCATGGGCTCTCTCCATTTATGCTTATTTTGTTTAATAGTTAGATGAAATTGGCGCTCGCACGCATAGTATCTAACAATTAAATGTCTTGCTTAGGTATCGGTGTGACATGGATAACATTTTGAATACAAAAGAAACAATTCTCGAGACATAGATCACTCAGGGTCAGTATTCTTATGATCACTCCAGATAGGAGCCTAAACCTTAAGCGTTAGGCCAGCTATCTTCAGGATGAGATTAACGTATAGATTTTTTACTAATTAGATGATTTTTTAGTGACTTTAAAGGGGGTAATAAGGTGCAGTTTGATTATTGAACCTTGACTGATGAGAGGGGCTTGAGTTAATAGATAGCAGCCACGCATTTCGAATCTATTGATTCGATTCATTAAGGGGTGTATGTATAACCAATCATAAATAAAATTCTAAACTGACTATGCCTAACGCCTCGCTCCCCCTAGATTATCTTCATGTTGATTTCGAGCACCCCGGCGACGCCGATGTGATGTTTATCAAGCGTTCCCCCTTGCCTGAACTGGCCAAAGACCAGGTATTAATCAAGGTCGCCTATGCCGGTATCAACGGTCCCGATGTCGCCCAAAGAAAGGGAGCCTATCCGCCGCCTAAAGAGGCGAGTCCTATCTTGGGCCTGGAAGTGGCGGGAGAAGTCTGTGCTCTTGGAGCTGAGGTGAGCCAATGGCAACTTGGTGACAAGGTCACGGCCTTAGTGCCTGGTGGGGGCTATGGCGAGTACGTGGCCACTCATTCCTCCCATTGCTTACCTATCCCTAAAGGCTGGACTCTGGAGCAAGCCGCCGCTATCCCGGAGACGTTCTTCACCGTGTGGGGTAACCTGTTTATGCGAGCGGGGTTGCAATCCGGAGAAACAGTGCTTATTCATGGTGGTTCGGGCGGGATTGGTAGTGCGGCGATAGCCTTAGCTAAAGCATTCGGAGCTAGGGTCATAGCCACATCGGGCAGCGATGACAAATGTGATTATTGTCTGAGCATTGGAGCCGATTTAGCCCTCAATTATCAGGATGATTTTGTGCAACCTGTGATGGAATACACCTCAAATGTGGGCGTGGATCTGGTATTCGATATCGCCGGTGGGGATTTTATTAACCAGAATTTGAAGGCGTTAGCCGTCGATGGCCGTATGGTGTCTGTCGCCATGCAAAGAGGGCCTCAGGCGCAAGTGGACATATTCAGGATCATGGCTAAGCGTATCACCTGGACAGGCTCCACATTGAGGCCTCAGAGTGTCGCGGCTAAGGCCAAAATAGCTTCAGAGTTACGGCACAAGGTCTGGCCATTACTGGCGCTAACTCGAGAGGGTGACGTTAACACTAATAAGCTAGTGCCAAATATATCGGCTCGATTTTCTCTCGCTGACAGTGTCGCTGGTCATCAACTGATGGAGTCGGGTCGGCACAGGGGAAAAATAGTGTTATCGGTCCATGGAGAAGAGCCTGATTGAAATATTTTTTGTAATATCGCCGAAATATACCTGTCATCAGGCTAGTTCACTATAGCTTATGGGCTTGCGTGGTTTATTTATTGTGGATTAAATTATTTTTAGACAGAAAAACTTGAATAATTGCGGCTTTAAGCTAAATTCGATATTGACTGAGATATTCAAAATGTGTTGATTTAAGGGTATTGGCATATATGTATAACACCACAAAAACACCAATATGGTATGGCGAATTAAGAACGGCTCGAGGCAATGTCATCGTCATTCATGATAAGCAGTTTCCTGAAGCTAAAGCGGGTCGTATTTATCTTTATAATGCGGTGAGAGATACGATAATCGAGTATGCCGAAGAGATAGTCTCGGGTAATCTGCATGATCTCGATAAGGCAAGGACCAAGGCTGCCGAAGATGCCTATGGTGCAGCCTGGAATTCGGCGCGTGCTGAATTTATGGAGAAGCATCAGGGCTGGGTCGAGGCGAATGCGACTAAGCATAAGCCTCTCATTACCAGGGCAAAGGCTAGATCAAAAAAGCGAAATGAGGTCGATAGGGCCTCATCAGATAATGAGCCTGGCTCTGGGAGCCTGGACAGAGAGTTTGCTAATGGCTGGTCCGGCGGGCTCGAAGAATAAATTGTTGAAGGCCTGTTGGTCGAAAGAGCTCTTTGTCGAAAGAGGGTTTGGACCTAGCGCCTAAAGCCTAGGCGCTTTGCTAACTTAAAACGTCTGAAATTCATAACGACTGATATGGTGGTACACCTCTTCTGGTTTTATCCAGGGATCGGCCTCCAGAGTGGGCTGATTGGCACCGTTGGGCAGTTGTTGCGGCTCGATACAGATGGCGTGATGTGCTTTTAACTCCTTGCCGCCTTTGCCAGGATTCCCCCCAAGGTAATTAGCTCCGTAAATCTGCACACTGGGCTGATTGGTATATAGCGTCATACTTCTACCGGTCTCAGGTGCGCTGAGGCAGCCAAAGCGAGTCATTTCTGAGTCTGAACCGCTTGTTAGGTAGCAGTGATCTATTCCGGATGTGGAGACAAATTTTTCATCATCTTGGGCGATAGAGAAGGCTTTAGCGCGGCGGAAATCTAGCAGAGAACCCGAAGCATCTTTCATACCTGTGGGAATACCTGATTCGTCCAGGGTGAGCATGCTGGTGGTATCTATCTGTAATTGATGCTCTGCATTACTGGTTGAATCACTGCCTTCAAGATTGAAATAACTATGTTGAGTCAAGCTAATGGGGCAAGGCTTATTGACTGCGGCAAAGATTTCCATATAGAGATTATTGCCTACCAATCGATAATCTAACTGCACGTTACAGATCCCCGGGAAGCCCATATCACCATCGGGACTGACTAGATTAAGGCGAACGCCATCGGGGAGTTGGCCCATATGCCAGTGTTTACGATTAAAGCCCTGACTGCCCCCATGGAGGCAATGACTCGCCTGATTGATATCTAAGTCATATTCATCTTCACCGAAACTCATCTTGCCATTGGCTATGCGATTGGCATATCTGCCGGCAATGGCACCTAAGTGAGCGTCTTGTTTGAGGTAATCTTCGATAGAGTCACAGCCAAGCACGATATTACCTCGCTCGCCATGACGATCCGGGGTCCACAAGGAACGTATGATCCCGCCTAAGCTCAATACTTCCATGGCTATGATGCCATTATCTATTCTGACGCGTTCGATTTGACCACCGCGGGGATCGGTCCAGGAGTCTAGCGGGCGAAAACGTACCATGGGATATCCTTATATTGAATTATGTGCCGTCAAAATTTTGCTTCCTAGGCCTTAGGCTCTGGATGCCAATAACCTGAGTCTGTTAATAAACCTCTTGATCTACTCGGGTCGCTCCAGCACTGGCCGAACACAGGTAAACGGTGGCCTCTAAACCTGTCTTTGTTGCATATTGACTCTCAATCGCTTCGACCACTGCATCGGTCAAGGCATGATCCACTAACGCAACGATACAACCACCAAATCCTCCACCTGTCATTCTCACGCCACCGCGGTCGCCTATGACTCGTGAGATGATGTCGACTAAGGTATCGATTTCTGGCACTGTGATCTCGAAATCATCACGCATAGAGGCGTGGGATTGAGCCATCAGCTCGCTTAATTTAGGAATATTGCCCGCTTCTAATGCATGGCTGGCATGTTGGGTTCTGCGGTTTTCCGTCAGTACATGTCGTGCTCGCCTATAGCTGACATCGGACAGCTCAGATTTAGCGGCTTCAAGTTGGCAGAGATCGACATGCCGGAGGCTTTCAACGCCGAAGTGATCGGCGACGGCTTCGCATTGCTCGCGTCTTAAGTTGTACTCAGAGTCGACGAGTCCGCGCTGAACATTCGAGTTCACTATGATAAGGCTCAGGCTATCGGGAATATGCACCGGCTCACTGTCTAAGTCTTCACAATCTATCAGCAGGGCATGATCTTGCTCGCCCAGGGCGCTGATCATCTGATCCATGATGCCGCAGGCGCAGCCTACGTATTGATTTTCACCGCGCTGAGCCATCTGGGCTACGGCAAGGGGCGAGAGCCTTAGTTGACTGCAATCATTGACTGCGGTGCCGAAGGCTACCTCTAAGGCCGCCGATGATGACAGGCCTGCGCCTAAAGGCACAGTGCCGACCACTGAAATATCGAGTCCTTTAGCCGAGAGTCCGGCCGCTGCCATGGCTGCAGTAAAACCCTTTAGGTAATTTACCCAGCCGTCATCAGGATCCATGGTGCCTTCCTGACCGAAGGTCCACTCTTTTATTTCACCGGGGAAGGCATCGGATACGGCGCGATAGAGACTATCATCCCGACGTTTTACTGCAATAATCGTATGAAAATTGATGGCGGCGGGCAAGACGAAGCCGTCATTGTAATCTGTATGTTCTCCGATCAAATTTACTCGGCCTGGAGCCAGATAAAGATCGTCTGCTGTTGTGCCAAAGGTTTGCACAAATAACTTGTTCGCGCGCTGTGCGGGATTCGACATGCTTTAAAGCTTCCCATATAAATTGTTTGCTCAATAACTGCCTTTAGGCAGGCGTTTAAATACGGCACTTGTTGACCGCTTAATCTTGCTTGGTCGCTAGCTTATGTATCGCCAGCTAAATATGTAAATAAATATGACATAGGTTTTTATAGCATGAGTAAGCCGAGGCTGTAACTGAGTTTTTTCGACATTGCTATGCAAAACAGACTAATTTAAGCCGTTTATAGTGTTTTTTACCCTTTATTATGGGTTAACCCTTAGGTTTGAGGTGATATTTCAGCATAGAAAAAAGAGCGATGGCTCAGCAGTAACACTCGCTAAGCTCGCTCTATTTAATCAAGACACAGTGGTTTAGTCTTATCGACCTAGCTCTGGGTGGCTGCGCTAGGTGTGACGACTTGAGAACCGAAGACAAATTTACTCAGTTACAGGGTGACTGAGCTGTATGGAAAAAGCTGGCGTGGGGGGCTGCTTTATTCACTTCAAAGAGGGTGTGATCTTGCCAACGTTCGGCAGCGAAGGCGAGCTGAGAGACTAGGCTCAAACAGACAAGGCCGGCGGTTATCAGGCTAGAGGAGTTGGCGCACCCTAGAGTGGCTATATTATTTGGGCTTGAGTCTGTATTGGCTTGGTTCACAGCAAGGTATTTCCCATCTTATGCGATAGGAAATACCATACTAGATTGTTAGGATGATGTATGCAATTCCGGTTTTTCTCGAGTGTAGATTAAGACTTATGCTTGATCTCTGCGGCGTTGGATCGTGCCACATGGGGCTCTGGTAGCAGATCCTTGACCACATGATCGACAAAACCGGCACCGGCGGCTTCATAGAGGTTATAGATACTGTGGACGCCAGACTCCTTTAAAGACTCCCCATCTTCAGTATATTGCACGATAGCACTTAGCTTGCCCTGGTAATCTAGCTTGCGTAGTTGTTCGGCGGCAAACAAGTTACCTATATGGTGAGGCATGGCTAGCAGTACCAGTTCCAGGTTGGGAGCATGTTCGAGTTTCTCCCAAAAATCGGTATCCGAGGCATCTCCCTGAACCACGTGACGCCCTTTGCTCTGATGATAGTCGACCAGCTCCTGTTTATGTTCTATGCCTAAGATCTCGCCATCGAACTTGGCTGCTAATTCATCATAGGCGCCGCGGCCTATTCGTCCCATACCTAAGATTAGAAAGCGCGGATTGCCTACTGGGATCTGACGATCTTCAGGGTGAAGAGGATGCTTTTCAAGCCGCTGTAATCGGCCCTGGTACTTCTGATATAGACGACTGGAAATTGCATTTAAAGGTGCCGCCAACAGAAAGCTGATGCTCAAGGCGACAGCCAAGATCACCATCCATTGTGGGGGTAGCCAGCCTTTGCTGGTGGCTACCGCCGCGACAATCAAGCCAAATTCACTATAGTTACCCAAGTTAAATGAGGTCATGAGTGAGGTACGGGATCTGAGTTTGAAACGGGTCAGCAGATAGATGAACAGGCCTATCTTCAATGGGATCACTAACACTAAGATGGTCGCCAGACCAATGTCTGAGAGGCTAGGCAGGCCGTTGAGACCCACAGTCAGGAAGAAGGCGACCAGGAAGAGTTCCTTAAAGTAGAACAGGGACTTTGCCAGCTCGGAAGACTTGGGGTGACCCGCAAGTAAGATGCCGACGATCAGGGCGCCTAGGTCGGGTTTAAGGCCGACGGTTTCAAATAACCAGCCACCGAGAACCAAGGCCATGACCAGGCCAAATAGTACCAGGAGTTCACCATGACCGACACGGTCGAAAGCCTTGTAAATTAGTGGTCTAGCAAAGGGGAGTAGCAGTAAACCTAAGGCCCACACCGAGGGGATATCCCCCTTTGAGATCGTCAGGAAGGCGACGGCGAAGATATCCTGCATGATGAGAATACCTATGGCGACCCGTCCATAGAGAGACTGCATGTCACCCTTATCTTCGAGTACCTTGACCGCAAATATGGTACTGGAGAAGCTCAAGGCGAAGGCTAGCAGGGCTAGCTGATTGAAATCTAGGCCGGTGAGTTGATCTAGCCCTATCATGCCTAAGAGCTTAAGCAGTGGGATGAAAAATAGCATAGATCCCATCATGTGTAGACTCGATCCTGCCCAAACCTCGACTTTAAACAGGCTCCTGATGTCTAACTTCAGGCCGATGGCGAAGAGTAACAGGGTGACACCTAATTCGGCGAGTTGCTCGAGCAGGGGCAGGCTAGATTCATCTATGCCAAACATAAAAAGTACAAAACCCGCAACGAGATAGCCTATCAAGGGTGGCAAGCCGACTCGGCTGACAAGCATACCACAGGCCAGAGTGATGATTAGGATGGCGGGTTCCATGTTTCTCCTGAATGGGTTTGAGTTAACTACCTCTTATTGTATAAGAATTTGATGAAGTTTAAATAAATATTATGCCAAAGAAGAACAAGCTAGATCTTAAGATCTAGCTTGTTGGACCCGTATCACTGGCTCAAGAGGAGATCTAAGTGCGTGGAAAATGCTGCAGGCTTCATAAAGCCTGTGACTCTTAAGTCGTCCCGGATCTGGCCAGATGCGTCAAACATGAGTAGCGTAGGCAGACCCAGCACATCATAGTGTTCCATCAGTTCGATATCGATATCATCAATCTTGGTGAGGTCGGCCTGCAGGAATACCAGCTTAGCCAGACGCGCCTGAACTTGAGGATCTTTGAAGGTGATGTTCTCAAATTCCTTACAGGCTACACACCAATCGGCATAGAGGTCTAACATCACAGGCTTGCCCTGAGCCGCGGCTTTTGCTACTTCGGCGTTTAAGTCATCCAGCGACTTGATGCGCTGATGCGATATGTGTTGCCCTGAGACTGCCGATGCACCTGGGCCTTGATGACCTAAGTGGGTCATCACAGCCTGAAAGCCATAGGAGAAACTGGCGAGTAACATCAAGGTCAGCAGAACCGCACGGGTCGTTTGCTTCCAGTTAAACTCGGTGAGCTTGTTTTGGTGCATCAGGTAGCCGACTAAGGTGACTCCCCAGATGGACCAGAAGATATCTGAGACTAGCCCGGGCCAGATCCGGCCTATCATAACGATAGAAACGGCGATGAGCAGGAAGCCAAACACTGTCTTGATGACATCCATCCAGTGGCCGGCTCTTGGCAGTAACTTTCCGCCTGAAGTGCCTATGATCAGCAGAGGTAAGCCCATGCCCATACTTAACACATACAGTGCCAGGAAGCCTTGCAATAGGTCACCAGTCTGAGCCACATACATGAGTGCGCCGGATAGGGGAGCAGTAGTGCAAGGTGAGGCGACGAGACCCGAGATAACCCCCATCATGAAGACGCCAATCACATTGCCGCCTTTCTGGTTATTGGATAACTTGTTCAGCTTCTCCTGCCATTTGGACGGCAGTTTTAGCTCATAGAGGCCAAACATCGACAGGCTGAGGACGAAGAACAAGATGGCCAGCACTATCAGTACTGCTGGGTGTTGCAGCGCAGCTTGATACTTCATTCCCGCCGAGGCGACCACGAGTCCGAGCAAGGAGTAAGTGATCGCCATGCCCTGGACATAGACCATAGACAGGCTGAAGGCCTTGGCCGTAGACAGTTTCTTGCCCTGACCGACTATGATCCCGGATAGGATAGGATACATGGGGAACACGCAAGGGGTCAGTGCCAAGCCGATACCGAGTCCGAAGAAGATGACAAGAGTCCACAACAGACTGTCACCGGACAACATCTGGTTTAGGCTATCTTGCTGGGTGATAGGATCCTGTGAGCTTGTCGGGTCTGTAATAACTTGGGTATCAACAAGTTTTTCACCTGTGGCAAGCTCGACCTCGAGTAAGCCGTCATGGGCTTCGACCTTGCTGAGTAAGGCGGTTTTTTGGGTCGGTGGGAAACATAGCTTGCCTTCGGCGCAACCCATAAAAGTGACGTTAACTGTGCCACCTTCGATAGCCTCTCGGATGGCGATGGGGATCTCGACATAAGAGTAATAGACCTCCTGCTCGCCAAAATACTCATCGGTGTGATCTTTTCCCCGTGGAATAGATATCTCACCCAATGTTGCACCATCGGCTTCAAATTTGAGCTTGTCGCGGTACATGTAATAGCCATCGGCAATGACCCAACTGACGGTGAGCCGCTCATCTTCTTGTTTGAAATCGAAGACGAAGGCTTCATCGACAGGCATCAACTTAGGTTCACCTTTGAGGAAGTCGAACTTATTGCTGCTGAAGATCCCCTCACTGTGAGCTAACGGCGTTAACAGTAGGGAAGTAAAGATTAATGAAATAGCTAAGGTGACTAATTTTTTCATGGTTGCTTGGTTTCTTGTTTCCATTTAATACATAGGGTGAATCAATATAACTAGCGTTTTTTTGTGTTTATTCTGAATTAGTTAAGTGCTAGTCACTTCATTTACCCAGTTGATATATTCAGGTAAGCCATCATTGATTGCTATGGCAATGATTTCGGGCACTTGGTAGGGGTGCCGCTGGCTAATGGTTTGCTCTAAAACTGAATAGCAGGCTTGGGTGCATTTTATCTGTAACTGATATTCCTGCTCTTCACATACCTTATCTTGCCAAAGATAAATAGAACAGACAGGTGCCGATATCTGTATGCAGGCAGCGAGTTTTTTTTCGATTAATTCTTTAGCCAGCTCAGTCGCGCTCTCTTTTGAAGGAAGAGTCGTGATGACTAACAGCAGTTTGTTTTGCATCTTATCGCCTATTATTCAAGCTAGATTAAAATTGCGTTAAGCTAGTATTGTTACACTATTCGTTTCATCAAGCTCAGAGAGGTTGAATTTTCTGCGGCGGTTTACGTCCATTTTAGGGACATACTCTACGACTTTTAATTAGCGCTTGCATTAAGACATCGCTAAAATAGTGAGCTTATCGGTGAATAGTCCTGTCGGCCCTGGCGAAATTGCCTATGTTGTACTTGAAAATAGACCCGAAAACCCCCATTTAGGTTTCATATTGGGTAAAATAATATTTATTCACCGTCAGTATTTGTGAGGTCAGTGTGTTTTTTATTTTATTAGTTATTTTCGTGCTGGTGCCAGTCATTGAACTGAATGTACTGATCAGTGTGGGTGAATCTTTAGGTAGCTGGACTACCGTAGGCTTGGTCTTCTTCACTGCTATCGTCGGTGTCTCTCTGGTTCGCAGTCAAGGGATCAGCACCTTAATGCAGGTACAAGAGAAGCTGGCTAAGGGTGAGGCGCCTGGGCAAGAAATCGTCGAAGGCATGATGCTGGCGGTCGCCGGTTTACTGCTCTTGATCCCAGGATTCGTTACCGATTTTATCGGTCTGGTGCTCTTGACGCCCTTCACCCGTATTCCTGTTGCCGGTTTTCTCTATAAACGTATGCAGGTGAAAGTTGCCGCCAATGGTGGATTTCAAGCAGGCTTTGGTCCTGGTGGTCCAAATGGAGGCTATCAAGGAGGCAATCCATTCGGTGAACAGGGCCAAGGACCTAGTCAGGGCAGGAACCCAGAAGGTGGCGATACCTTCGATGGAGACTTCGAGCATAAGCCCGACCCCAGTGACAAGCGTCGCGAGATCCATCATATCCAGGATGAAAATAAGGAAGATAAGAAATAGCAACTAAGTTGCGTCGTCTTAGCTTTTTAACTTATTCTCTTTCGGATTCTTCGGATAAAAATACTCTTGTTTGCTGTTTATGTGGCTAAATTTTCGCGTATTCTTGTAGGGGAGTTTCATAAAACCAGATACACCTTTGCCCTGGATCTTACCCACATGACTCAATATTCTGTTTAGGCTGGCGCGAAATTCCGTCTGTTTTTTTGGGTTGAGTAATCTTAGATAGCTGTGGACCTTCATATGATTAGGCAACACCTCGAAGATGATGCAGCCCGTATGGTGGATCTTATTTATCCAGGCCAACTCGGTCATTATCTCGGGGGGGAGTTCAAGGTTTTCGTCCGGATCTCTGCCATCTTCGAAGTAGGAGTGCAGGCGAGACTTATCTTCCAGTGAAGGGGCACTGCCGACCTCAAATGGCAGCTGCTGCTCAGAGTCGTTATCGAACGGTGTGCTAGTGTCATCCCGTTCCAGATGGAGTGTGTCCCTGGCATTGAAGAAACAAGCCTTGAAGACACCAATGCGGCGAATGCCTCGGGCCAGAGTCACCATGTTATTAACGGCTAGTATTAGTGCTTGTTTCTCATTGGCCTTGTAGAGAGCCAGATTTGAGTCGATAAAAATACCGCTTTCTCGCCAATGAATCGCTAAGCCTCCGACTATCGAATATTGGCTTATTCGCCCCACGGCAGCGATAAAACCTTTCTCTGTGTCTCCCATGCCCGCCATGAAATTACGGTAATATTTTTCCAGTTGCAGGTCGTCCATCTTCTCGATGGGATCTTCGGTGTTGTGCTCCTTAAGGAATGACTTTCTGGAGCTATAGATCACCGTTTCTACATCTCGGCCCTCAGAGAGCTCCCAAATAGGTATCTGTTCAATTAATGCAGGCCTGGGAATATCAGGCAGAAGCAGCCTATGGCTGTGAAGCATACTCTTGAGGAAGTAGTCACCGGCACGCTTACGCTGCTCCGGGTCATCACTGAGCATGCCGTCTAAGGTTCTGGCCAGCTCCACCGGGAGGCCGATTGAGGTGGCTTTTATGACCTTGCTGCCAAAACGGCTGGATTGTCCGGATGCGATGGCATAGAGGGTCGCCGCCACGCCTTGCTCATCGAAGCGAGTGCTGGACAGGGCACCGCCCAGCTGCTCTTCACCGATAAAGTAGACATCGCCCATCCTGGCGTTGGTATGCTGATGATCACTGGAGAGCAGGTCCATGACGTTGCCATTGACCGGATCCCCTTGAGCGTCTCGTTGGGCGAACACGGCTGAGCCCCAGTCTATGAGGGAGAGATGATTATTTTTGACGTCGTAGACCAGATTCGAAGGCTTGATATCACCGTGAACTAAGGGACGGCCATGATGAAGATATTGGAGTACATGGGCAAGCTGCCTGGCGATACTCATCACCATATGAGCAGGTAAGGCACCTCGTTTGAGGCAGAGCTGTTCCAGATCTTCCCCCGGTGCCCTGGCCATGACTAATATTCCCTGCTGACCGGCATGGGCAAACTTGATGGCGGGTGGGACATTAGGGTGCTTGACCTGAGCCAGCATGAAGGCTTCCTCTTCCAGCCTGTCTTGCACATTCTGTGGCAAGGTGACCCGAGAGAATTTAAATACATGGGACTCACCCTGAGGATTTATCCCAGCGAACACGAAACCATAGGCACCTTTACCTATGAGCTCTACGCCGGCATATCCCAATTTCCCCAATTGTTGCTTACATAACCTTATCCAGGCTCTGTGCTTTCGTGCATCGTTAGCCTTGAGCAGATAGATGGATTGCTCTTCAGATATATAGAAGTGCTGCAGTTGAGGAGTGGGTTCAGGAGTCGTTTTTTTTGATGTGGCCATTGAGGTAAATAACGCTCATTCGCTGAAGTAAGATCGACAACCAGTATAGATCTAATGCTACATAAAATGCGAGGCTCATAGCGGTCAGTCAGTTAATCTGTGACAGCCGCTTTTTCAACACGCCGCCTAACCCAGTATCTTGAGTGAGTTTGTCGAGTTAGCTATCTTTAGATAGATTTTGTCTCCTACGGCATTTTTTCGGGACCGTTATTGACCTAAATCAATTCAGCTTGAAACCTTGGGATGTAATCTTTCAGTTAACTAAACTCACAACGAGTCGGTTGCACGAATAAATTAGCCTCAAGCCTTGCTGCGAGGCATCATCGAAGAGGAGGGCATATGCCAGAGATGGATAAGGCCCAATTAATTGAATTACTGGATTTTCCCAGAAAACGCATCTTACAATCTATGGAGCTGAACGCTTGCCCTCATGCTGGTTTTTTCAATAGCAGCGATGAGCAATGTCTCAACTGTTATCAAGGCATGGAATGCACCTGGATGAACCATAATGATGAGTTGATCGCGGTTGAAGAGAAGTCGGTGAAAGAGATTAAGCAGCAATTGCTTATCGCCGTCGATTTTATCGACTCTAACCTCACACCGCATCATCTGTCGAGACGAAACTGCGAATGTGATAATTGTTCTTGGCTGAGGAAGACGCAAGAGCTGTTGGCGATAGCATATTCTGACTAATCTATGAGAGAAACCAGGCCGATTGCTTGAGTCTTATTTGCCTCGTACTCAAGCATAATCCCAAGCCCTGAAGCCAAGCATTTACGTTAAACATCTAAGCTAGGCTTTACATACGAACCGAGTTCCTATTAGAGTATCGGCCAATGATAGCTCCTGCTCCTCAGCCCTTGAGTATTTTGGGTACCGGGCTGAAGGCAGACAAATAGGACTGCAATATGGAACCCGGTTTTTGGCATGACAAGTGGGATGCAAAGCATCTAGGTTTTCACTTGGGTGAGGTCAATGCACTATTGATAAAATACTGGCCAGAAT
>NZ_JABSSM010000037.1 GCF_013214165.1 Shewanella sp.
CGATCAGTGACCGCATGCCAATAGAATTCGCCCCAAGTGAATGCTTGAGTCATACAACCATTTATCGGCGTATTGAAGAGAATAAGCAACAAGGTGGCACTTTATATCAGCAGCTCCCTCGCTATGGTAAAACGCGTTGGAAAGGTGGCAAAAGGAAGCGTAATGCGGGTGTCAGCTTGATCCCAGACCGAGTAGATATCAGTGAGCGCCCGAAAATTGTAGAAGCAAGAGAACGAATAGGTGACTGGGAAGGCGATACGGTTCATGGGCAAAATGCTCATTTAGTGACATTAGTGGATCGCTGCAGTCGCTTTACCTTAGCACGACGAGTATTCAGAAAAACGAAAGAGGAAGTGAGTGATGCGATGATCGCTTTGCTTGGGCAGGTCGATACGGCATTGACGATAACCTTGGATAATGGCGGTGAGTTTGCAGGCCATATGAAGGTTCATGAAGCGACAAGAGCGAAGGTTTATTTTGCCAAACCTTATGCGAGTTGGCAGCGAGGAACGAATGAAAATACTAACGGTCGAATTAGGCGTTTTTGGCCTAAGAAATTCGACATGGCTATGCTGACAGAGGAGGAAATCGAGAACAGAATATTGCAACTAAATTTAACGCCAAGAAAGATATTAGGCGGGCTAACACCCCTTGAGGTCTTTACTGGTAAGCGTGTTGCACTTATTGCTTGATTCCAGCCGTAACTCAAACAAATCATCTATCAAATTTGCAAACTGGTTGCGAATAACCTCGGGAAGTTGATTTGATAAGCTATCACGCTGTCCCAAGGCCCATTGCCTGACTTCGTTGCAAACGGCTTTGATTGCTGATTCATGCGCTCCTAAAATATAGAGCTTCACCGATACGAAAAAAGTCAGCGCTTTGTATTGATCAAACTGATCACTATCTTGGGAAGGCGAATCCATTGTGCAGGAAAGGAAGGCAACAAAATAAAGCTCTTCAAGTTGTCTTTGTTTTTTTAGACTGTTGTAAAGTTTATGTAGATCTCCTGCTTCAACGCTCTGTAGGGGGCCTAAGATATTCTCAGCTCTATCAGTGACGATGCTCAGTTCAGGGAAGTCATCAATATACTGCGGCTTTAATAGCTGTGTTAGCCTCAAAATCTCTTGGGCTATCAAGGGGTGTGAGGCTTCAAGGGAAGGAGGGAATGCATTGCTCAGTGCGTTATGAATGATCTCTTCTTCAAACCGCGTTAGCGCCATAATTACCTCACTTTATTGTCTCAATTACAGACTCGAAAATTGATGGTTCTGTTGGTACTGTGAGCAGTGTTTCTTTTGATTTTTGCTTTGCTATACAACCCTTAGTCTTAGATACCATTTCAGCGAGTTTGACTTCAGAAACATGTTTAACAGCAAACATTTCTAACATGAGATTTGTGGGGATGTATTTATTGATAGCAGTGTGAAGTTCACCAAGGCTAGATTCGCTAACCGAGTTAAATAGTCGGTGACTGATAGTATTAATCCAAGCCATTCTTGCAATTTGCTCATCTGTCATTGTGCTAGAGTGATTAATGATGATTGAGCTGCTCACATTCAGTGACGCCAAGTTGAAAAATGGATGTTCAAAACCCGATATAATTTGTATTTCAAAAGGTTTTATTTCTACTGCGTGCAGTGTGAGCTGATGGCAAAAGCAATCACTTTGGGCAATATTTTTTGTGATCGCATTATTGAATAGGCGATTTAATGATGTTGAAAAATTATAAGCAGGCAACGCAGCATCATGAATCAAAACATGCCTGATTTTTGCTTTTTTCCTATCAGAGAATACTTGCATCAACATTACTTTTTGATTTTGCCATAGTCCCTATATAACACTGGCGCGCGGATTAAATCAAGAGTCTTATACCTTCGCGATTAAACGTCCAATCTGTTAGTGCATCGGCCAACCTAAACAGGCTACTACAAAGTGCCAAAACGGTTTAATAACTTAACTGACAGGTCCTCCTGTGATACGACACTTCTCAGTATTTTGACGTTAACTTACTTGCGATATACTCAAATTTATATGAGCTACTCTGATTCGACTGTTGATATAAGCCTTTAGATGCTTGGTTATGAGGGGTTTTGCGTCTTTTTTGGTGCATTGAGGAAAAAACTAATACTTTTTAGTGTTCAAACACATCTTTTTTCGGGTATTCATTGAAAATAATTTCAAACACGATGCGTTTCACAATAATGTATAGTGCATATAAAAATTATGCTCTAAGACCAAATGTACAGTGTAGGTTGAGTATTCTTTATAGCAGATTTAGTGTGCCACTAGATGAACGACTCTCGACGATAGAGTGTTAAGGCTTACTTTATAAGGCAATACCGTTCTAAGTCGGAGTATGTTCCTTTGCATTTTAGTATAAAAATTATACCAGGCCTGGTGACCATTTTTTTATCTTGGCCTAATAAAACCACTTTAAATGATATAAATCGAAGAAAATAAGGCTATAGTCAAAACCATGCTATCTTCTTGTTTTAAAATGATTTAACAGTTAATGTCGATAGGGTTCAATTGAAGCTGATTAAGATCATTTGGTCTGACAGCGGTCTCCAAAACCGATGGTTGCGAGTTCGAGTCTTGCTACCCCTGCCACATTTAGAAAAAGCCGAGCATTAGCTCGGCTTTTTTGCGTCTGGGATTTGGTGTTTTATTCAAGGCTATGCATCCAGACTTTCTATTAACTAAGGCTCTGCTGACTACTGGCTAAATCGGGTGTAGGCCGGGTTAACCTTCATATCGATTTTTCAAGCTTTTAGATTCTTCTGCTTAACAGATTTTCGTTTGCCCCATCATTGGCTTCAGCCTTGATTTTAGGCTATGTTCCATTGAGTGAGTAAGAGTTGGGCGTCATAAATTTAATGGAATGGGTATAAGCTGGTATCCTATCAATCATCGAAGCATGAAGGGCATTAATCAGAGTGGAAAAAGCGGCATATTTAGATGCGATGGGGATCAATAGGTGGGTACAGACTAGTAATGCAGCTAAGGCTTATATTATCTTAGTTGATAGTGTTGAGCCTGGTATTGAGCATCATCCTGTGATTAATTCAGTTTTGTCACTAATTGCGTGTCCTATCACCAACTGCTCATTTTCTGAGAAGGCGATTAAAGGAGCCGATGTCATTTGGGATATGCGACGTCTTAAGATGCCTAAATCTAATCCTGTACTGAGTTCAGCACCTCTTGCTGAGCTCATAAGAAAAGCAGAGGCTAAACGTGAGTTGTGGGATCAAATTGTAACCAATACAAAGAATCTCAGATAGGATAACTATGACTAGGCTAGACCAAGTATGCTCATTAAGCCACATAGATGCTGTGAGCATGTCTAAACTCGCAGCGATTGCACATTGCCACCCCATGAGTCTAAGAACCATTGAGAGCTGCTTTGGCAGCTTGTACTCCACATTCGGGCTTAAGGTTGAAGGGCATTTGGTGGGGTTCGCTATTCTTCATCAAATATTTGAAGATGCGACCTTGATGGATATCTGTGTCGCCCCCTCTGAGCAGGGGAGAGGATATGGTCACATGTTATTACAGGCTGTGATTGCTAATGCTGTTCAATCAAAAGCCGAGACATTATTTTTGGAAGTTAGAGCGTCGGGCCTGACTGCAAGACACTTGTATTCTCAGTATGATTTCAAAGAGTCTGGCATTCGTTTGTCTTATTATAAGACTGATAATGGTAATGAAGATGCCATCTTGATGGAACTGGCCATTAACGATAACCTCTAAAACCACAAAATTTAGATAAAAAAATAGCGTCGGCTAATGGTTCAGCGACGCTAGATGTCTCGCTAAGCGGCCTATTTAACTTCTTTACCTTGGGCTTGCAGATCAGCATGGTAACTAGAACGTACCATAGGTCCACAGGCTGCATGAGTAAAGCCTATCTCTTCGGCAAAGACTCTGAGTTCATCAAATTCTGCAGGTGGCACATAACGTTCTACCGGCAAGTGGAATTTTGATGGTTGCAAGTATTGACCTAGTGTTAGCATCTCAACATTATGAGCCCGCAGATCCCGTAAAACCTGAGCTATCTCTTCGTTGGTTTCACCTAAGCCCATCATGAGTCCAGACTTAGTCGGGATGTGTGGATGACGCGCTTTAAACTTTTTCAACAGATCGAGAGACCATTGATAGTTAGCACCGGGTCTGGCCTTACGGTAGTGCATAGGTGCAGTTTCAAGGTTGTGATTGAACACATCTGGCGGCTCGGTGGCCAAAATTTCCAACGCTGCATCGATACGTCCACGGAAGTCAGGGACTAAGGTTTCGATCTTGATATCAGGGTTGAGTAAGCGTATTTCACGGATACAATCCGCGAAATGTTGAGCGCCACCGTCACGCAAGTCGTCACGATCCACTGAGGTGATAACCACATATTTAAGCTTCATATCCCTGATGGTTTGAGCGAGTTTTATTGGCTCTTCGGCATCAGGCTTTAATGGCCGACCGTGGGCAACATCACAGAATGGGCAGCGACGCGTACAGATGGCGCCCAAAATCATAAAGGTGGCAGTACCGTGGTTAAAGCACTCGGCAAGGTTGGGGCAAGATGCCTCTTCACATACAGAGTGAAGACCATTCTTGCGCAAAGCCTGCTTTATTTCAGTGATCCTTTGGTTCGATGCCGGCAGTTTTACTCGCAACCAATCGGGTTTACGTAGCATGGTTGCACGCTCTGAAGGAACGATTTTAATTGGAATTCGAGAGAGTTTAGCTTCATCTCTTAGTTTAACTCCAGGTTGTAATCTTTCTGGCCTACTCATGACTCTGGCAATCCTTGATGATGAACTAGATTCTGATAGCCTAAGTTCTGGCTAAATGTTTTAACGAGTTGCTCTCCTGCCTCTTCGACAGTCTGCGGTCCGCCTAATGGCTTGCATTGCACCATTTCTAAACCGACATAACCACATGGATTAATTCGTTGAAACGGGCTCATATCCATATCGACATTAAGAGCTAAACCGTGAAAAGAACAGCCCTTACGGATCCTTAAGCCTAGCGATGCGATTTTTCGTTCATCGACATAAACGCCAGGGGCATCGGCTTTTGGATAGGCTTTAACTTGATATTTTTCAAGCATCTGCACTATGCTATTTTCAATATCGGTGACGAGCTGACGTACACCTATCTTGAGTCGTTTTATATTGATCAGAGGGTAAGCCACAAGCTGACCTGGTCCGTGATAAGTCACTTGACCACCTCGGTCGACCAGTATAACTGGTATATCACCCGGGTTGATAATGTGTTCACTCTTGCCAGCCTGACCTTGGGTAAACACAGGCGGATGTTCTACTATCCACAGTTGATCTGGACTAGATTCATCCCGGTTGTCGGTATAGTCCTGCATCGCGTGCCATACCGATTCGTAATCTTGCTGACCAAGATATCTAACGTGTAACGTGCTCTGAGACAAGGGCAACCCCCTTAAACAATAATGGCGGCATTATACTCCTCTAACCAATAAATGTAAGCTAGATCACATTTATTGGTGATGAGGAATGTTGAAGAAATTTACAAGTGTTTGATTTAAAATGTCATTCTCTAATCATAATTCGAAAGACAAGATTCTGCGACTATAAGACGCGCTTCACACCTTCAATGGCGGCAAGCTCTATATAGAGTGTCTCTACCTGTGCTTTATCCTGAACCGTAACACGAATGGTGATCGAATTATAAGTGCCTTTGCTGGACACCTTGGTGCTTGGAACGTAATCACCTGGAACGTGTTGTTGAACCACGGCAACGACTCTGTCGGCTAAGGTATCACTGGCATCTCCAATGATTTTAAACGGGAATGAGGCTGGAAATTCCATCACTTCATCAAATTTTGTATCTAACATATCTATAATCTCTTGCCGATGTAATAGGCTCTTTATGGAGCTCATTATACGTTTTTCAAGGAAGACTTGAAACAAAGAAGCCACCCTAAGGTGGCTGCAAATTTTGCTTATAAAAAATTCTAGCTAAACCAGCCGGCAAACATCTGCTTAAAGTAATCCATTAGCTTACTGAACCAGCTACCTTCATTGACTTCTTGCAGGGTGACTAGCGGGAATTGAGCGATATCTTTACCATTAAGCTGGAAGTAGATACGGCCTACGGTCTCGCCCTTGGCTAATGGGGCGGTTAACTCTTTGGTTAGCTCGAAGTTGGCTTGTAAGTTTTTAGCCTGACCACGGCTAATCGTGATGGGTGTATCTGTAATGACACCTAAGTCGACGGACTCTTTGTCGCCAAACCAAATTTGTTGCGAAACAAAGCTGTCACCGGCCTTGTATGGAGTAATGGTTTCGAAGAAACGAAAACCATAGTTGAGCAGCTTTTTACTTTCTGCCTTACGTGCAGTCTCACTCCTAGTGCCCATGACCACAGACACTAAACGCATGCCATCTTTTGTCGCCGATGTGACCAAGTTATAGCCGGCACCAGAGGTGTGCCCGGTTTTTATACCGTCGACATTCATGCTCTTGTCCCATAACAGGCCGTTACGGTTATATTGCTTGATCCCGTTATAGGTGAATGATTTTTGTTTGTAGACGGCATATTCGTCTGGAACATCGCGGATAAGGGCTGCCGCTAAGAGCGCCATATCATAGGCAGTCGACTTATGGTTATCAGCATCTAGTCCATGAGAATTTTCAAAAAAACTGTCGTTCATACCGAGCTGTATTGCCCAGGAATTCATCAGATCGACAAATCCATCTTCTGTGCCGGCAATATACTCGGCCATAGCGACACAAGCGTCGTTACCTGACTGGATGATGATGCCGCGGTTTAAGTCGTCGACGGTGACTTGCTTGCCGACCTCAATAAACATCTTCGATGAATCTGGGAAGTTCTTTGACCAGGCCTTCTCACTGATCGTGACTTCATCCTCAGGTGAGATATTGCCTACCTTGATTTCATGGCCTATGACATAACTGGTCATCATCTTAGTCAGGCTTGCCGGGTTTAGGCTCTGGTAAGCATTTTCTTCCGCAATGATCTGCCCTGTATTGTAGTCCATTAAGACATAGGCTTTCGCAGCGACTGTTGGCGCATTAGGCGTCACTACGGGTGCTGCATAGGTGAATGAGCACGCGATTGAGGTCGCAAGAATAAGCGTTTTTAAAGGGCGATTTAAAAAATTCATATCAACAAGGCACGTCTTATTTGGTTAAAATCGGAAAGCGAAATTGGTCGCAGTATATCACTAGTCGACTCTCTAATTCAGTGAAGGTTCATTAATCTTTTTTATATAAAAATAATCTTGGAGTCACACATCTAGCTCAGACACTATTGTGTCACCAGATAGCTTTGAGGGTAGCCATGATTTTTTAATTGTTGGTTTAACTCAGTCGCAAGCTGTTTCTGGCCTATAGGACCTAGTTGTAACTTATAGAGATTATTGACTGCTAGTATTCTTGTCTTAACTTGATATTTATTCTCTAGCTCTTTTGAGAGTGCATCTAGCTTAGACTTGTTTGATGATGCCAGCACCTGGATATAGTGAAGCTTGGTATTTTTGAGCTCAGCCAAGGCGTTCGACTCAGGACTTGCAATGTATATCACTTCGATTTTGACATTAGCCGTCCCTGTTTTAAGCATATCTAGTCTATGCGCTGCCGCATAGGACAGGTCTATTATTCGGTCTTCGTGGAAAGGACCTCTGTCATTAACCCTAACAATCACTTGCTTGTTATTCTTGGTATTGGTCACTTTGACATAGCTTGGCAGGGGCAATGACTTGTGCGCCGCGGACATGGAATACATATCATAAGTTTCACCGTTAGATGTCAGGTGACCATGAAATTTTGCGCCATACCAAGACGCAAGACCGGTTTGTTGAAAGTCTTTGCCAGAGTCTAATACCTGATAAGTTTTGCCTCGCACTGTGTAGTTTGTCTTATTCCCCCCCCGGCTATAAGCTTCATATTTTGGATGAGCGTCTTCCACCTTAGAGACATCTGGTGCACTGCTTGGGGCTTTATCATCAGCGAGTGCATATCGACTGCTGTTGCTGCTTTCTGAGCTAGAACATGCAGAGAGCGCTAATACAGCCAAAATGGCCAGTGTTGCTGTGATTCTTATATCAAATATCATAAAGGTTTCAGTTTCCAACCCAAGTCATTAATTATCATGGCTACTTGTTAGTCATGGGCCCGATAAATAAGTTAGCTTATTTAAAGAGAGGCGGCGAGTTTCAACTCTTGGCTAAATTGATACACAGCCATAGCGTATAGAGGGCTGCGATTATAGCGTGTGATCACATAAAAATTATTCAAGCCCAGCCAATATTCAGTATTTTTTTCTTGCTCCAATTCGACAACTAGTGCCGGTTGGGATACGTCGATATCTATGGCCACTGCCAAGGCTACGCTTGGTGATAAAATGTCGGCAACGGTATAGGTTAATTTCTCACCAGCCCAGACGTTAACTTGAGCAGGTAATTTATTATCCACCGATAAAGGCAGTACCACAGGGGCACCTGGTTGCCAGCCATGTTGGTGGAAATAGTTTGCTACGCTGCCAATGGCATCAACGGGATTGTTGAGCAGGTCCCTGCGTCCATCATGATCAAAGTCGACGGCATAATGGCGATAGCTCGAAGGAATAAACTGTCCGAAACCCATGGCACCGGCGTAAGACCCCTTGAGATTATTAATATCGAGTTGTTCATCTTTGATTAGCGTCTGTAGATTACTTAATTCTTTCCTGAAAAAGGTCGCTCTGGGCGGGTAATAGAAACCTAACGTATAGAGAGCGTCAACAACCGGGTAGTTACCCATGTAACCGCCATAGAAGGTTTCAATGCCTATGATGGCGATGATGATTTCAGCATCTACATCGAATTTTTTTGCTGCACGACTCACTGCCGCCTTATGCTTTTCCCAGAAAACGATGCCAGCCTCTAACCGTTTCTCAGTGAGAAATATGGGGTAATACTCATGCCAAGGTTTGGCTTCCCAAGGCTTGGTCATCGCATCTATGACACCTTGATCGTATTTCGCCGTATCGAGAAACTGTTGAACGTCTTGCTCCGTAAAGCCTAAGGCCTTTTGGGTCTGCATAAATTCAGTTTTTAATGGTGCCACGCTGGCATCATCAAGGACGCTAGTATTAGCCGTGGCCGAGATGGAAAATGCAGCTATTAGTAGAGTCATTACTAGTTTGGGTTTTATATTCACTGAAACCGCTCCCTGTATCTGGATAATGCTATGGGTAAAACCGCTAAGACGAGCGAGTAAAATACGTGAGTTTCTTTAAGCCTGTCTTAATCCACTGAAGAAAGTTTCAGCTTACATGCTTGCTAGGAGAAAGCCTATAAGCTGTCTTAATCGTGTTGATTTATCTGTCGACAAATCGTCTATGGGTATGAATGCTCATCAGAATGCCAAATCCTGCCATCAGTGTCATCATGGAGGTACCACCATAACTGATTAGCGGCAGGGGGACACCGACAACAGGTAGCAGGCCGGAAACCATGCCAATATTAACGAAAATGTAGACGAAGAAGGTTAGGGTGATGCTCCCAGCCAGGAGGCGGGCAAAACTGGTCTGTGCCCGGGATGCAATCACTAGTCCTCTGCCTATCACATAAAGGTACATGAGCAGCAAGAGCGCACTGCCTATCAGGCCAAATTCTTCACCAACGACGGCAAAGATAAAGTCGGTGTGGCGCTCGGGTAAAAATTCCAGTTGTGACTGGGTTCCTTCTAACCAACCCTTACCCCAGGGCCCACCCGAGCCGATGGCAATCTTAGATTGTATGATGTGGTAACCGGCGCCTAGGGGGTCTTTTTCAGGATCGAGCAAGGTGAGGACGCGGGTCCTCTGATAGTCATGCATCAAGAAAAACCAGAGTACGGGCAGCATAGCTAATATACCGCCCACAAAGGTACCCACAATCGCCCAGCTCATGCCCGATAGAAACAGCACAAAAATGCCAGACGAGGCCACCAGAATTGAAGTGCCCAGATCCGGTTGTTTGGCGATTAACAGTGTCGGCACCAGCAAGATAATTCCGGCTCCGACCAGATATCGTTTCTTTGGTGGTAAGGGGTACTTACTGACATACCAAGCCATAGTGATGGGGAAGGCCAGCTTAATCAACTCCGAGGGTTGGAACTCCATGAAGCCTAGGTTGAGCCAACGTTGCGCCCCCTTATTGATCTCACCGAAGAAGTGGACCCCAAGTAACAAGACGATTCCGGCAAGATAGATTGGAAAGGCCCAACGCCTGAATACTTCGGGATTTATCTGCGCCACGATAAACATGATTGCCAGAGATAAGCCCATCCTGACTAGCTGTCTTTCCATTAGGGCTAAATCTTCACCACCGGCGGAATAGATGACGAATAGGCCGAACACCATCAAGCTCAAAATACCGAGTAATAATGGCAGGTCTAGGTGCAAGCGTTGCCAAATATTAGGCTTGTGGTTTTGTGAACTCATCGAAGGTGCTCCAAGGTATCTCTTAACAGATATTCATCGAGTAAGGCTTTGGCTACTGGCCCCGCGTTGACGCCACCCCAACCCGCATTTTCTAATACCACGGCGATCACTATGGTGGGATTCTCGAAGGGGGCATAGGCAATCGTCAAGGCGTTATCACGAAACTTCTCTGCGATTGCATCGGCATCATACTCGGTATCTTGGGCAACACTAATGACCTGGGCGGTACCTGTCTTCATTGCGGCTGTGTAGGGGGAATCTTTGAAACGTTTCTTATGGGCTGTGTCTCTCATGGCCTCATTGACTATGTTCCAGTTGTTGGCGTTATTTAGCTCGATTGGTGCCATTTCATCGATTGGAGTGTCGATTTTGGAGGTACTGTCTTTGATCGACTTGAGTAGGTGCGGTGTGAAGCGCCTCCCCTTATTGGCCAAGATAGCCGTTGCGTTAGCGAGCTGCAATGGGGTCGATGTCCAGTAACCTTGTCCTATCCCCACCGAAATAGTATCGCCAGTATACCAAGGCTGGTTGTAGCGCAGACGCTTCCAGTCTGTAGAGGGCATGATCCCGGCGGATTCCTCGAAGACGTCTATCCCAGTACGTTCACCGAAGCCGAAAGGCTCCATAAACTTGGCAATCTTATCGACGCCAGTCTTGTAAGCCAGATCATAAAAATAAATATCACATGAATGCATTAACGCAGCTTTGACGTCTACCCAGCCATGTCCCCACGGCTTCCAGTCTCGATATTTTCTGGCAACGCCTGGGATTTGCCAAAAGCCGGGATCCCAGATCCGGGTCTTAGGCGTGACTATGTCTTCATCCAAACCGAGCAGAGCAAGGAGGGGTTTGACCGTCGAGGCTGGCGCATATTGTCCTTGGGTTGCGCGATTGATCAATGGCCTGGATGTCGAGTTAAGCAGTTTATTGTAGGCTTTGCTGCTGATGCCATGAACAAATAAATTAGGGTCGTAGGTGGGGCTGGAGACTAGGGCCAAGATACCACCATCACGCGGGTCTATGGCTACCACTGAGCCTCTTCTGCCGTTTAGCAGTTCCATGGCTTTTCGTTGTAAATCTAAGTCTAAGGTCAGGTAAATGTCCTGCCCAGGCTGTGGAGCCACAGATTTTAGCGTGCGTATGGTTCGCCCGCGATTATTGACCTCTTCCTCTAGATGACCTGGCTTACCATGAAGTAAACTTTCATAGAATTTTTCTATGCCCAGCTTACCTATATCTTTTGTTGCGGCGTAGTTTTTCCATTGTTCACTTCGTCGCAGTCGCGCTTGATCTCGGTCGTTGATGCGGCCCACATAGCCCAATGCATGCGTCATCAAACCATCATAGAGGTAATGTCGCTTGAGACCCGCAATCACAGAAATACCCGGGAATTTATGCTGGTTAACACTAAAGAGTGCAACCTGCTCCTCGGTTAAACGATTCTTCAAGGTGAGCGGTTTAAAACGCCGGTGGTGTTTCAGGGATGCAATAAAATCTTGCTGCTCATCGACCGTGATGGGGATGATCTGGCTTAGCTCTTCGAGCATCTCAGGGATGTTTTTTATCTTTTCAGGGATAAGTTCCAAAGAGAAAAATGGCCGGTTCTCGGCTAATAGTTTGCCATGACGGTCATAAATCAAACCTCGACTCGGGGGGACGGGAACGACCCTGATACGATTATCGTTCGAGCGGGTTGCGTAATCTTTGTATGAGAGAATTTGTAGGTGATATAAGTTTGCTAGCAGTATGCTTAAGAGGATGACTACGCAAGCAAAAGTGAACAAGGCTCTTCGTTTAAAAAGCGATGCTTCAGCTGCGTGGTCATGCATCGTAACTCGCTTTCTTGGTGCCACTTACATTTTCTCCGGCTTAGCAATCGGCAAAAGCCTGCTTGTTAGCGAAAAAAGTCCGGTTATACCGAACTTTACTATTCCCTGTGATAAGGGTGGTTATTATTCACGCTCCAAGCTCGGTAAAGGCTCTCGGCTACCACAATTCTTACTAGGGGGTGTGGCAGAGTCAAAGCAGATAAGCACCAGCTTTGTGACGCAGCTTGCTTGCAAGCGGGAGAGAGACCCTCTGGACCACCAATGAGCAAACTGACATCTCTGCCATCGAGTTGCCAGCGACTGAGCTGAGAGGCCAGATCTGGCGTTTTCCAGGTTTTCCCCGGAAGATCTAAGCTGACTATGTGGTTGCTCTTGGGGATAGCAGCCAGCATCTGCTCGCCTTCTTTTTGAAGAATGCGGACGATATCGGCATTCTTGCCTCTCTTTCCAGCCGGGATCTCCACCAGTTCCAGTGCCATGTCTCTGGGAAATCTACGTTGGTACTCCTGAAAGCCTGCTGTGACCCAAGCAGGCATGCGTGTACCAACGGCGATTAACTGTAATTTCATTAAGCTGGTTTGGCTGACCAGAGCTTTTCAAGCTCATAGAAATCGCGAGTCTTATCTTGCATGACGTGAAGAATCACATCGCCCAGATCCACAAGAACCCACTCACTGCCTTCACGGCCTTCGACACCGATTATGGTTAAGCCAGCTCGCTTACATTCAAGGACAACATTTTCGGCAATAGCCTTAACGTGAGTCTTAGATGTACCTGAACAAACTACCATATAATCAGTCATATTAGACTGTTCGGCCACTGCTAAGGTGACGATATCTTTGGCTTTTAAATCTTCGATCTTGTCGATCACAAATTGCTTTAGCTCGGCGCTTTCCACGCGTAATTCCTTAATAAATTTTGACAGCGCAGTAGTATAACAGGTTATCCAGGAATTGAGGGTGCACTGGGGAAATTAACCTGAGTAAGGGTCGAGCTTTGAGATTAAGCTGGTGTTTGGTACAGGTTTTTCTCGGCGATAAATTTCAGCACTCGGCTGGGGACGGCTTCTGTTGGGCTTAAACCTAGTGCCAGTTGCTGTCTAATGTGAGTAGAAGAGTATGCCTGTGGGGTAATATTGACTTGGAAAATGAGGCCTGATTTCTGCGATTTATGTTGATCTAGGCTCGTTAATCTTTGTTCATATTGCTTAAATACCGGCATGTCTGAGGTGAGCTGCCAGCCGTTTCTAGCCGAAACCACAAAATGGCACAGGTCAAATAAGGACTGCCACTGGTACCAGCTGGGTAATGAGACTAAAGAGTCAGTGCCAATCAAGAAATAAAACTCGTGCTCTGGATATAGCCTATGCAGCTCTTCTAAGGTGGTCAGCAGATAAGAGGGGCCTGAACGGCGGGCCTCAATATCACACAATTCAAATTCGCTGTATTCTTGGCAGACCAATTCAACCATGGCTTGCCGTTGCTTTGTACTCACCACTGTGGATGTTTTATGGGGCGGGATATGGTTAGGCATAAGCCAGACACTGTCGAGATTAAGCTGTGACTTGATCTCGAGTGCGGGGCGTATATGCCCAAAATGAATAGGGTCAAATGTGCCCCCCAAGATCCCAATCCGCATCGTGAGTTTAGCTCCAGTCATTCAATTGAATATGACATAAGGCCGCATGGGCTTTAGGATCGAACAGTAGGCTCAGATGACTCACGCCGGTCCAATCTTCTATACCTTGTTGTTTCAGCTTTAGCTCTATGTCAGATGCGCTGGCGAGTAAGGCCTCTATCTGCGACAGGGAGAGTCTGTTTAAGGCTGCCATATATAAAGGCTTTCGTTTATCCCAAATACGTAATTTCCCCCAGAGACCTTGCAAGGGTTCTTGGACCTCTTGAGCGGATTTTAACTGCAAAAGAATGGCCAGTTCCTTGAAAATACCCCACAAGATGATCGGCATGGCGACGCCTTCGGCTTTTAGCTGAGAGAGAATATGCTGCGCCTTGTCCTGACGGTTATTGAGCATGGCATCTGTGAGTTGAAACACACTAAAACGCGATTGGTCTTCGAAATAACGGCTCAGCTCCGGGCTATCTATCTGCTCATTTGGGCTCAATAACTGCAGCAGCTGCAATGACTGGTCGGCGGCGAGTAAATTCCCCTCATAGAGGCTGAACAGCATATCTTTAGCATCGCGAGTTAAGTTTAGCGCGAAGTGCTGGATCCGACCCTCTAACCAACGCTGAAATTGTGCCCCTTCGGGGGTCATACAGGGAACATATATCCCTTGGCTATCTAAAGTCTTGAACCACTTGCTCTTAGTCTGCTCGGCTGCGAGTTTAGGCCCAGTGATGAGCAATAGCACATCTGGGTTTGCCATCTGCATCAGGCTTTGAAATATCGCGCCGCCCTCGGCTCCTGGTTTAGCCTGAGGTAAGGTTAATTCGATCACTCTGCGGCTGGAAAACAGGCTCATGGCTTGCCACTGTTCGACTAATTCATTCCAGTTAAAGCCACTTTCCTGAGTCAGTTGGATTTTTTCCTCGAAGCCTTGGCTCTTGGCTTGATGATAGATCTGGCTGCGACTGGTTTCGCACAGCCAAGGATCGTCACCGAAGATGAGATAACACTGTTTCAGTGGGGCAAGACTAGTCAGCAGCTGATCTGGATAGACTCGCATCAAGATGCCTCAAGGTGAGGCATGGGAGATACAGGGTCGCAAGGGAGTAATGATGCAGACATCAGCATCATTTTACCTCGATTGAAGCAAGGATCTGAATCATCTGATCCGCCGCTTGATTACGCATTTCTTTGAGCAAGAGTTCCATTTCACGGCTCTTGGCCAAAGCGGTTCTGGGATCGTCGAGATAATCACGTTGAATCACCACGTCGAACTCCTGTGCTTCACCTTGAGGTAAACGTACGGCAAAGGTCACATAGTAAGTTAGCTCATACTCGGCCACATTACCGGTTGGATAGAGGGAAAGAGTCGTTCTGTCCAATGAGTCATGCAAAATATGCAAAGTAGGGATGTCATCGCTTGCATCGATTAGAGTAATGCTGTGCAGACGTAGACGTTCGCGAACCAGGCGAGTGAGCTCACTGTACTCATCTGGACTCGTTAGGTGCAGGGTCTGTAACTGCTCTGGTATCGAGTAGTTGCCCTGGAGTTTAAAGCCGCAACCAGCACTGAGCATGATACTCAGTGCCACTATTGCGAAACATATGCGTTTAATAAGCATAGGCTCGGCAGTATTTCCTTTTGGTGGATGCTTAGTTAGCCACTATGTTGAGCAACTTGCCCGCTACATAGATGATCTTGCGAATGGTCTTACCTTCGGTGTGTTTTATCACACCTTCTTCTGCAAGGCCTTTTTCTTCAACCGCTTCTTTCGTTGCGTCGGCTGGGACCGTTATCTTTGCACGAAGCTTACCGTTGACCTGTACTATGATCAACTTGCTGTCTTCCACTAGCGCTGATTCATCGACTTTTGGCCACAATACATCTTCGATGGCCTCTGCATTACCTAACTCATTCCACAGGCTGAAACTGGTGTGGGGAATGATGGGGTATAGCAGACGAACCACGGCCGAGAGTGCTTCATTTAACAGAGCACGATCTTGTTCTGTTTCCTGAGGTGCCTTCAGTAATCGGTTCATTAGCTCCATGATAGAGGCGATGGCCGTATTGAACATCTGACGACGTTCGATATCGTCGGTAACCTTGACGATGGTCTTGTGTAACTCGCGGCGCAGTTCTTTCTGCTTCGCATCGAGAGACTTGACATCCAGTTTGGCAGTCGACCCTTTAGCAATATGCTCATGAGCCAGTTTCCAAAGACGCTTGATGAAACGGTGTGCGCCTTCGACACTCGATTCTTGCCACTCTAAGGTTAGCTCAGGTGGCGCTGCAAACATCATGAATAAACGAACGGTATCGGCACCATACTTGTTGACCATCTCTTGTGGGTCTATGCCGTTGTTCTTAGACTTAGACATCTTGCTCATGCCAGTATAGACGAGTTCGTTGCCATCCTTGTCTATGGCTTTAAGGATACGGCCCTTTTCGTCAGTTTCCTGAACGGTAACATCTGACGGTGCCACCCAGACGCGAGCGCCTCTGTCATTGTTATAGTAGAAGGCATCTGCCAACACCATGCCTTGAGTGAGCAGGCGTTTTGCAGGCTCGTCCGAATCGACTAAGCCGATATCTCTGAGTAACTTATGGAAGAAGCGGAAGTAGAGCAAGTGCATACACGCATGCTCGATGCCGCCGATATACTGATCAACAGGTAGCCAGTAGTTAGCCTTTTCCGGATCTAACATCTGATCTGCATGGGGACTACAGTAACGAGCATAGTACCAAGATGACTCCATGAAGGTGTCGAAGGTATCTGTCTCTTTGAAGGCTTCCTCGCCTTTATATGTGGTCTTGGCCCATTCTTTATCGGCCTTGATTGGGCTCTGGATCCCATCCATGACCACATCTTCGGGCAAGATGACCGGGAGTTGATCTTCTGGTGTCGCTACCACTGTGCCATCGGCCAGTGTCATCATAGGGATAGGAGCACCCCAATAGCGTTGACGGGATACGCCCCAGTCACGCAGACGAAAGTTAACCTGACGTTTACCTTTGCCTTCAGCGGTTAATCTTGCGTCGATGGCATCGAACGCGGCCTGGAAATCCAGTCCGTCAAGCTCAGGGAAAGCGTCTCCCGAATTAAACACTATGCCTTTGTCTGTGTAAGCCATTTCGCTGATATCGAGTTCGCTATCGCTGGGCTTAATCACGCCTTCTATGGCTAAGCCGTATTTAATGGCAAATTCATAATCACGTTGGTCATGAGCCGGTACCGACATGACTGCGCCAGTGCCGTAATTCATCAGCACGAAGTTAGCCGCCCAGATTGGCACTTGCTTACCAGTCAGAGGATGAGTGGCATAAAGGCCTGTAGCAACCCCCTTCTTTTCCATGGCTGCCATGGCGGCTTCCGTGGTGTCGGCGTTCTTACACTCTTCGATAAATGCGGCAAGCTCGGGATTATTGGCTGCTGCCTGCTCGGCGAGCGGGTGGCCCGCCGCGATAGCAACATAGGTCACCCCCATAACAGTATCGGGGCGCGTGGTATAGATATCGAAACTCGCTTCGCTATCGACAACCTTGAAGGTCATCTCTATGCCTTCGCTGCGACCTATCCAGTTACGCTGCATGGTCTTGACCTGCTCAGGCCATTCGTCGAGTTGGTCGAGATCGTTTAGTAGCTCATCGGCATACTCGGTGATCTTGATAAACCACTGAGGGATCTCTTTTTGCTCGACCACAGTGTCACAGCGCCAGCAACAACCATCGATAACCTGCTCGTTAGCCAGCACAGTTTCGTCGTTAGGACACCAGTTAACCGATGCGGTCTTCTTATAGACCAGGCCTTTCTCAAATAACTTAGTGAAAAACCACTGTTCCCAACGGTAGTACTCCGGGGTACAGGTGGCGATTTCACGGCTCCAGTCGTAACCGAACCCCAGCATCTTTAGCTGGTTCTTCATGTAGTCGATGTTTTCGTAAGTCCAAGGGGCCGGGGCCGTGTTATTCTTGATCGCCGCATTTTCAGCGGGTAGGCCAAATGAGTCCCAGCCGATAGGTTGTAATACATTTTTTCCCTGTAATCGCTGGTAACGGGCTATTACGTCGCCTATGGTGTAGTTACGTACATGACCCATGTGCAGCCGGCCAGAAGGGTAAGGGAACATGGCGAGACAGTAAAACTTCTCCTTGTTCTCATCTTCGGTGACTTCAAATGTTTTCTTGTCTTGCCAGTGCTGCTGCACTTTAGCTTCAATTTCTGAAGGTTGATATTGCTCTTGCATCAATATTTCCCGGCCATGGGGCCCATTATTTGATCTTGCGCACTTTATACGCGAGTTAGATCTGCATAGAATAAACTAGAAGTGAGTCATTAAAAAGGTTCGGATGAGGAGTATTTAACATGAGTAAGAGAAGTACTGAGCTACTATCGCTTTATGAGGCGCTGTTAAAGCAAGTGAAGTCTGATTATTCTGAAGATAACTCTATAACTATAAAAGAGTTATTTAATATTGTGACTAACAGTAAAGATTTCCTGTCTATCAAACACCGGGCTAAGGATAATGAGCTGGCATTAGTCGAACAATTTTTAAAACGTGACATAGCGAATTTCCTGCATGAAAAAAATGACTTAGATCTGAGCCATAGCCCGACAATGATCACGGTAGAGAATACATTATGGCATTGGTTGAGCTGTATCACCGACAGAAGCCAGATCGAGTGGCATGAAGTACTGCAGGATTTTAAGCATCAGGGACACTATCAAAGCGGTGAAATCGTCAATCAGGGCAATATGGTGTGTACTCACTGCGGCCATGAGATGAGAATCGAATTCCCCGGAGTGATCCCCGACTGCCCAAAATGTGATAATAGTGATTTTACCCGTGAGGCACTGGCACCTTAACTCAACTGGACTCAGTCAGAACCTAGCCCAGTCATGGAGTAGATGTTTATCTGCTCGCATTTTCACGTTGGTATTTCGAACCTTAGCCATTATTAGTCCCAGGCCGACATCAGGTCTAGCAACTTGCTGGATCTGGCGTCGAATTCGGCTCATGAAGGTATGACTGCTAACGCCGACATAATGATATATCGTCAATCCTCCGCCCCTGGCTGAGTAGCCGTTTGTAGGGGGGCTGCATAGTTAAAGACATGCCTTACTCATGATTGTTCACATATTTATATCCATATTTATATGAAATACCTATTAATTCTTCTCTGATTACTTTACAAAGGTAGCGGGCAATACCAATGACGCTGCGATAATGGAACTTGCTAAAATGGACTTGCTAAAGTTTTCTTGGTTTAGATACTGGCAGCCTATTTATTTTTCGACACTACTCGTTAGTAGTACCTGTGAGGATGTATATGAAGTTTGTGCATAAAATAGTCATTGCTGCGAGTCTTATGTTGATGTTGTCACTGGCATGTTTGTCCGGTTATCAATATTTTCAGCTAAAGCAACAAATTTACCAACAGGTAACCGTCAGTGTTGACGAGCTGGCCAGTTCCATGGGTAATAATATCGAAGCTGTCATGGCTGAAAAGAAGAACATTACCGAATATGCAGCGTCTCTGTTGGGAGCCGACCTCTCCGATGAACATTTTTTTGAGATCTTAACCCTGCCAGTCATCAAACAGCACTTTATTATATCTGGAATGGGATTAGAAAATGGCCATTTCGCCGTCAATGATCCTAAATGGGAACCCGATGCGAGCTATGATCCCAGGAAACGTAGCTGGTACCTAGAGGCGAAGAGGCAAGGGGGCTTCGTGTTTACGGCCCCTTATGAAGATGCTGTCAGTGGTGAGATACTTGTCTCTGCGGCCATGCCATTATATGCAACCGGTGAGTTTAAGGGGGCCTTATTCACGGATATCAGCCTCAAGGGTCTGGCCGACATCAGTAATCGGGCTAATCTCTTCGGTGCCGGTTATGCCTTTATCGTCAGCAATAACGGCGAGTTTATTGCGTATCCAGATTCGAGTAAAAATGGGCGTCCTATGAGTGAGGTTTTCGGCAACTCGGTGGATGTGTCAATGGCCAGTACCCACTTGGATATCGATGGCACTGTGCATTCGGTCATTTTTAAACCCCTGTCTGGTCTCGATTGGAGCCTGGGGATCATATTGGATGAGAGTGTGATGTTTGCCGCCGCCGACGAGCTTCGTCGTGATGCTATCTGGTACTCAATCTTGTCCTTGGTCATCGCCATACTGCTCCTCGGCGCTATCATAGGGCAATTGATGAAGCCGCTGCACACATTGAATGAGGCTATGAGAGATGTGGCTAGTGGCGAAGGGGACCTGACTCGCAGGATGAACACCAATTCCGATGTCGAGTTTGCGACCTTGGCCGGTAATTTCAATAATTTTGTGATTAAACTACAAGACCTGATCCATCAGGTGAAGTCGATCGGTGTCGAAGTGAGTCAGGGAACGCAAGCGACGGCCAGAGGGGCCAGTGAAGCATTCGAAGCTATGGGCCAGCAGACCCAAGAGCTAGAGCAGCTCGCCACGGCGATGCATGAGATGTCGGTAACGGCGTCCGATGTCGCCAATAATGCCCAGAGCGCCGCCAATGCGGTGAAGCAGGCTGACAATGCGGTAAGTGAAGGCGTGACGGCCGTAGTGCAGACCACCGAGTCCATCGAACACCTATCGACTCAAATAGATGATGCGGCCAATGCGGTAAAAGAGCTTGAAGCCGATACTGTGAGTATAGAGTCGATCTTAGGGGTGATTAATGCTATCGCCGGTCAAACCAATTTACTCGCACTTAATGCTGCGATAGAGGCTGCAAGGGCGGGGGAGTCAGGCAGAGGTTTTGCCGTTGTCGCCGATGAGGTACGTACTCTGGCAGCACGAACTCAAGAGTCGACTTCAGAAATTAAACAGAAAATAGAAAAGTTACAAGCCGGTGTGGCCACAGTCGTGAGTGTGATGGATGACAGTCGACAGACCACTGTGATTACCGTCGAGAAAGCGCAAGTGGCGAGTGAAACCTTGAATAAGATCCGCAATAGCATCGAAGAGATCACCGACATGAATCTGCAAATCGCCAGTGCGGCCGAAGAGCAGAGTCAGGTCGCCGAAGAGATGAATCGCAACACATCTAATATTCGAGACTTATCTGTGCTGGTGGCCAAAAACTCGGAACAAACCAACGAGGCCATGAGCAAACAACTGGAACAAGTTAAGCGGCAGGAGCAGTTGTTGAATCAATTTATCGTCTAGATATTCTTTTATTCTGTGCCCATAAAAATACCCGCACTTGGCGGGTATTTTTATATGTGGGTTTATCATTTTCTGTTAGTGAAAGAGCCTCTTCCGACTTCATCCAATATCAGCTAACTGAAAGCCAGCGTTGACGGATTATCGCCAGTGCCAATAACAGAGCCGACAAGAATAATATCGGCGACTGGCCCCATCTAGAGAACCAGGTCTGCCCCTTGACTAGGGGAATATCGGCAACCAGTACCCCAGTCTCAAATTGAGGCAAGCTATGAGTGATATTTCCCCGCTCATCGACGACGGCGGTGACACCATTGTTGGTCGCTCTTATTAGCGGTCTGCCAAGTTCGATTGAGCGCATCTGGGCTATTTCCATGTGCTGCAACGGCCCGTTGGAACTGCCAAACCAGGCATCGTTAGACACGGTCAGTAGCAGCTCTGTTCCCTCATTGACATTGGCTCTTAACTGTTCAGCAAAGGCTATCTCGTAGCAGATGGCGGGCGCTATCTGATAACCTAGAGCGTTGAGATTTGGCTGTTGATACGCACCTCGACTAAACGAAGACATGGGCAAGTTAAAAAGTGGTGCTAGGGGTCTTAGCAGAGACTCTAAGGGGACGAATTCTCCAATCGGTAATAAGTGGTGTTTCTTAAATTCGTTGCTGCCACCTTCGGTATAGTCTGCCTGACTCTGATGTTTTTCATTGTGGTTGCCGAGCACGATCAGCGAATTGTAGAAGCTGTCTTGCTGGTGGCTGATGATGCCGGTGATGATGGCACTGTTGTTGAGGTTAGCGACCTTACTGGCATTATCGAGAAAATCTGACACCATATATTCTGGGGCCGGGATGGCAGCCTCGGGCCAGATGATGATATCTGCATCTAGCTGTGGACGAGAAAGATCCATGTACTTGCTCATGGTAGGCCAGAGCGTTTCTGGCTGCCACTTCATACTTTGGGGAATATTTCCTTGTACCAGAGCCACCTTGACTGTTTCGCCATCGGGTTCGACGCTAGATAGCATGGGAGACAGATAAGTCGCTAATCCCAGTAAGGGGAAAATAATAACCGCCGGACGCCAACGTTTTTGCAAGCACAGAGCCAATGCGCCGGCAATTAATGCCAATACAAAGCTTAAACCCAGTGCGCCTATGACGCTGGCGAGTACTTTAAGCGGTCCTTCGGTCTGAGAGTAGCCAGCCCAGAGCCAGGGGAAACCGGTCAACACCCAGCCCCTTAGCCATTCGGTTAAGGTCCATAACGCCGGAAACAAGATGATATTTCTCATTATGGATGTAGTGGGTGATATTTTTTGCAGCAGATAACCCGTCAATGCTGGATAGAGGGCAAGATACAAGGCGAGCAACGCCATCAAGGCCATGGACGCGACTAAGGGGATGCCGCCATAAGTGGCCATGCTGACATGCACCCAACTAATGCCGACACAGAAGCAGCCAAAGCCGAAGCTCAGCCAGTATGTTAATCCGGCTCGCGGGGATAAGCCGCTGCTCTGATCGAGTGCGAAGACGATAGCGATGAGATAGATTGGCCATAAGCCATAGGGGGCAAAAGCGAGTGCCGTGCTGGCACCGGCAAGATATGCCAGTACCAGACGTATTTTTCCATGATGGGCAAATGCCCGAAGTTTATTCAGCATTTAAGCCTCATCATATAAAACGACCGTGTTTGAGCCGACAGCGCTGGTGCTAGGCCATCTTCTCTGCGGCATTAGGATCGGGGAGTTTGACTCTTAGCTGAAGTAATCGGCGTGTATCGGCGCTGATCACCTTAAACTCTATGCCATCTATGACGACCTTCTCATTACGTTCCGGCAGATGGCCAAACGCATGTGAGACCATTCCGCCAACGGTATCAAATTCTTCGTCACTAAATTGAGTCTTAAATTCATCATTGAAATCTTCAATCGGGGTTAGAGCCTTGATCATATAGACCTGCTTGCCCACCTTGCGGATCTCGGTATCTTCGGCTGAGTCGTGGTCGAACTCGTCTTCGATCTCACCCACTATCTCTTCGAGAATATCTTCGATGGTGACCAGACCCGATACGCCACCGTATTCATCGACCACTATGGCCATATGATAACGTTGGGAACGGAACTCTTTGAGGAGTACATCGACACGTTTACTTTCGGGAACAACGACGGCGGGGCGAATAACCTGGCCGAGGGTGAAAGGCTCGTCGTTGTTTTTAAAACCGTATTTGAGTAGATCTTTTGCCAGCAAGATGCCTTCGATATGATCTTTATCTTCATTGACGACGGGAAAACGTGAATGTGCAGAGCTAATGACCGTAGAGAGTAGTTCTTCTACTGTGTCATCGATCTGCAGTGCGACTATCTGAGCTCTGGGTATCATGATGTCTCGAACTCTTAGATCTGAGACTTCTAATACACCTTTGATCATTTCGCGTGTGTCTTCAGAGATGACCTCACGTTGCTCTGCATCGTGAATGACATCAACAAGATCATCGCGGCTCTGGGGCTCGCCCTGAAATAACTGACTTACTTTTTCAAACCAGCCCTTCTTCTGGGCGTTGGTACTCGGGGGGATATCGTCACTCATAGTGTTTTCCTAGACTAGCTTCCTATCAAAATGATGGGAAAATAGACCAATTATTGCTCCTTATACGGATTGTTAAAACCTAAACTTTCAATTAGTTGAGTCTCTAATGACTCCATTTCTTCAGCTTCGGCATCTTGGATATGATCATACCCTAGCAGATGCAGACAACCATGTACAACCATGTGGGCCCAGTGAGCTTGTAAGCTTTTGTCTTGCTGTTTGGCCTCGAGTTCTACCACAGGGGCACAGATAATGAGATCGCCTAAGAGAGGGATATCAATCTCGGGCGGTGCCTCGAAAGGAAAAGACAGCACATTGGTCGGCTTATCTTTTCCTCTATAGCTGCTATTGAGCGTTTGACTCTCAGCTTCGTCGACTATTCTAATGGTTAACTCGGCTTGATTCATGGTATTTCTGAGTGCAATGCGAACCCAAAGTTCAAAATCTTCCTGAGATGGGAGCCCATCATTATCTATGGCTATTTGCAGATCGAGATCTAACTCGAGATGTTTATGATTAAGACTCATTTATCGTCGTTTCCTGAAGCTTATATTGACTGTCACGTTTTGCCTTAGCTTGTTCAACTTTCTGCTCATGGTCTTCGTATGCTTCGACTATTCGTGCTACTACGGGGTGACGAACCACATCTTTGGCCTGGAAGAAGTTGAAACTAATTTCCTCAACCTTGCTAAGAACCTCGATAGCGTGGCGCAGACCCGATTTCTGACTCTTGGGCAGATCGATCTGCGTGATGTCGCCGGTGATAACCGCTCGTGAGTTGAATCCTATACGGGTTAAGAACATCTTCATCTGCTCTAAGGTGGTATTTTGACTCTCATCTAAGATGATGAAGGCATCATTAAGGGTTCGGCCACGCATATAGGCGAGTGGAGCGACCTCGATAATATTTTTTTCTATCAGGCGTTCGACCTTCTCGAATCCCATCATCTCGAATAGGGCGTCATAGAGAGGCCGTAAGTAAGGATCGACCTTCTGGCTCAGATCTCCGGGTAAGAAACCTAACTTTTCACCTGCCTCGACGGCGGGACGGGTGAGTAGAATACGGCGAACCTCTTGACGTTCCAGGGCATCCACAGCCGCCGCAACCGCCAGATAGGTTTTACCGGTACCGGCAGGGCCGATACCGAAGGTGATATCGTGGCGCATTATGTTGGCGACATAGTCACTCTGATTCAAATTTCGCGGCTTGATCACCCCACGCTTAGTCTTGATATAAAACGCTTTATCATCCCTAGGTACTTCGGCCTCCAAAGCCACGGCTTCCTGTATTGCCAGGTGCACGGTATCGGGTTTAAGATCCTGAGTCTTGCCTCTTATGGCTTGAGTCTCGACATAGAGAGTCTTGAGTAGATTGCTGATGGTTAGACAGTTTCTCGCTTGACCAACAATCTGGAAATGGTTATTTCTATAGGTTATTTCAGCACCAATTCGGCGTTCGAGCTGCTTAATATTGTCATCGAAAGGACCACATAATGATGCCAATCTGTGGGTATCGGATGGCTCAAGATAGAGGTTAAGCGTGGTTAACTTGTTAGACAAGAATAGCTCCAATTGGCAATAATTAAGGTGTCACTATTGTTTCATTTTACGAGCACAGAACAAGAAATGCTAATGGTATTTAACGAATAAAAAAGGCGGCAATTAAGCCGCCTTAAAACTTTATCTTGTTATGTTTAAGGTGTGTACTGTGTCACGCCTAATTCATCGTCTTTCTTATGTTTCAAAACAATATCAGAAGGCCTCAATGAGCGGCGTAAATCCATTTCGTCTTCACCGCGAACAAAGGTACCACGCAGTGAGTTGGCGTAGACATCGACGATTTCGACATCGACGAAGCTGCCTATGTGTTTAGGATCGGCCGCGAAGTTAACCACACGACTGGTTTCGGTGCGTCCCCTAAGTTCCATTGGGTTCTTGACCGAAGGGCCTTCGACCAAGATGCGCTGAACTGTGCCCAACATTTGACGGCTATAACGCATCGCCTGCTGAGTGATACGTTCTTGCAAGATGGCCAAGCGCTCTTTCTTCTCAGCCAGAGTGACATCGTCTGGTAGATCTGCTGCGGGCGTGCCTGGACGTGCACTATAGATAAAGCTAAAGCTATGATCGAACGCGACATCCTCAATCAACTTCATGGTGTCGGCGAAATCTTGCTTAGATTCACCCGGGAAGCCAATGATGAAGTCAGAGCTGATCTGAATATCAGGACGCGCCTTACGCAGACGACGAATGATCGACTTATATTCGATAGCCATATGACCACGTTTCATCTGAGTCAGAATATGATCTGATCCCGATTGTACCGGCAGGTGTAGGAAGCTAACCAGCTCGGGGGTATCTTCATAGACATCTATGATGTCTTGAGAGAATTCGATTGGATGGCTGGTGGTAAATCTCACTCTGTCGATACCGTCGATAGCGGCGATATAACGCAGTAGCTCGGCAAAGGTACAGATGTCATCATCATGGGTCGCGCCGCGAAATGCATTCACATTCTGCCCCAGTAAATTGACTTCACGAACACCTTGTTCGGCCAGCTGAGCGACTTCCAGAATGACATCATCCACGGGACGACTCACCTCTTCGCCGCGTGTATATGGCACCACGCAGAAAGAGCAATATTTACTACAGCCTTCCATTATCGAAACGAAAGCCGTAGGGCCATCGGCTCTAGGCTCTGGTAGTCGATCGAACTTTTCGATCTCAGGGAAACTGATATCGATAACCGCCTTGCCGCCTTGCTTGACCTGATCGACCATCTCAGGCAGACGATGCAGGGTTTGCGGGCCAAAGATGATGTCGACGCATTGGGCACGTTCCTTGATCATCTTGCCTTCCTGAGAGGCAACGCAGCCTCCGACACCTATTATGAGGTTCGGGTTTTTATCTTTTAACTTCTTCCAGCGCCCAAGTTGATGGAACACTTTTTCCTGAGCCTTTTCACGAATAGAACAGGTGTTCAGTAACAAAACATCGGCTTCTGCAGCGTCGTCTGTCAGGGTGTAGCCCTTATATTCGTCCATCAGGTCGGCCATCTTGGATGAGTCATACTCATTCATCTGACAGCCCCAGGTTTTAATATGGAGTTTCTTGCTCATCAGTTTATGTCACTCTTGGAACCAGGGGAAAAATAGCGCGACATTTTACCTCTTGAACAAGTCACTGGCTAGCTTTTGGGCGTTTTTATTAAAAAATACTGCGGACTGTAGGTTTGAACTTGCCAAGTATTAGCGTGTTTGGCGCTTTCCAAGCGGATCTGTCTGCCTGAAATTGCCTGTGTATTGACTCAGCCATTTGCATCGAGCTTGACCGAGCCTGGGTATAAATGTCTGCCTGGACCTGCAGCTTGAAATATGCGAACAGTTCCGTCGTATATTGATATAAGGCATAATCTATAGGCGAGCGATAGGTTACTGTAATGACTTCCATGGTGGCGGAATTCGTTGCCGCGTTCGCAGGGGCTGCCCAAGCTGTGGTAGGTAACAGGCTGCTGATGACGAATATAGAGGCTGGTATAAAGGCTGTGATAAATTTCATCGTATTCTCACTCATTCCATTGGTTGATTTGCAAGATTGAGTGTAAGGCAGGAATTCGTGTGATAATCGTACGGATTGTAAGCAGGTGTGAGTAGTTTGGCTATAGCAACATTTGCATACTCATCTAAGAATTTTGAAATGATTGATGGGCTATCTAATGCCCGTAAATTAGAATGAGTGATTAGGCAATGGTTATTTGATGTGTAGGAGTCTTGGTGAGTCAATCGCAAACAGAAATTACTAAAAGAGATGTGGTTATTCTGGGAGGAGGCATGATCGGTGCCGCAACGGCCATAGGTTTAGCTCAACTAGGCTTGAGCGTTACCGTGATTGAGGCGTACAGACCAGAGGCATACACTAGTGAGCAGGCCATAGATTTGAGGGTCTCAGCAATTAGCCTAGCGACAGAGACCTTGCTGGAGCGTTTGGGTGCACTAGAAAGCTTGACTCAGATGCGACGAGCGCCATATTTAGGCCTGGAAACCTGGGAGTTAGAGGGATGTATCACATGTTTTCATGCCGATGCCATCGGCGTGTCTCACCTGGGGCATATTGTCGAGAATCGTTTGATCCAGTTGGCCTTGTGGGAGCAGTTTGAGTCATTCGAGAATCTCGAATTACTCTGCCCTAGAAGTCTTGATAGCTTTAGTCGCTCCGAAGATGGGGTTTGTGTGACCTTAGACGATGGTCGGCGACTCGATGCCAAGTTATTAGTCGGTGCCGATGGGGCCAACTCACAGGTCAGAACTTGGGCCGGTATCGGCTTAACAGGTTGGGATTATGCCCAGTCGGCCATGTTGATTAATATCGAGACGGCCATAGAGCAACAAGATGTTACCTGGCAACAGTTTACGCCCCAAGGGCCGAGATCTTTGCTGCCGCTGCCGGGCAATAATGCATCTCTGGTCTGGTACGATGACGCCAGTCGCATCGCCCAGCTATCGACATTGAGCAATGCGGCTCTGGCTCAGCAGATAAAGATGCATTTTCCTGAGCGATTGGACAGGCAGTTTAAAGTATTGAATAAGGGCAGTTTTAAGTTGACCCGACGCCATGCCCAAGCTTATTTTTCCGATAATCTGGTGATTTTAGGCGATGCGGCTCACACCATTAATCCTCTGGCTGGGCAAGGGGTCAATATTGGCTTTAAAGATGTCGATGCATTGATTTCTGTGATTGGGGATAAACTGAGTCAGCAAGAGGCTTGGTGGAGTAATGCTGCATTGAGCGAGTACCAAAATCGCCGATACCGAGATAATCAATTGATGATGTCGGCGATGGATCTATTTTATGCCGGATTCAGCAATGATTTACTCCCACTTAAAGTATTGCGAAATGCTGCGCTTAAGCTTGCAAATATCGACTCGCCGATTAAGAAACAAGTGCTCAAATATGCCATGGGACTCTAACCCGATATTAGCGCTATTTAAACTTGGGTCTTGGGACCCGTTTAGCGTATTTGTGAATGTCTCGAACCAAGCATTTTTGCTTATAATTTGTTGCGCCGTGGATTGAGTGTTAAAATGCCGCGTTTTTATTTTGCGCGTGACGTTTAGCCGGCATCATTGTACGGCGGATGTGCGCCTCGTATTAAAGAATGGGCTAAATGAGTAACATAAAACTGATTGTAGGACTCGCTAATCCTGGTGAAAAATATGCGCAGACTAGGCATAATGCCGGGGCCTGGTATGTACAAGAGCTCGCCAGAATATGCACTGCGACTCTGATCGCCGATAGCAAGTATTATGGCTTAACCGCTAGAGTTAACCTGCATGGTAAAGATGTTCGTTTACTGATCCCGAGTACGTTCATGAATCTCAGTGGTAAGTCCGTTGGTGCGATGGCGAATTTCTTTCGTATCCAAGCCGATGAGATCTTAGTCGCTCATGATGAACTCGATATGCCTCCTGGAGTTGCCAAGTTTAAACTGGGTGGCGGGCATGGTGGTCATAATGGCTTAAAAGACATCATTGCCAGTCTGGGCAATGATAAAGGCTTCTATCGCTTGCGAATAGGCATAGGTCATCCAGGTGATAGAAACCAAGTCAGTAACTATGTACTGGGCAAGGCTCCGCAGATAGAACAGACTCAGATTGAAACTGTGCTCGATGAGGCTGTACGCTCCACCGAGTTACTGTTTACTGAAGACATGGCTAAAGCCATGAACAGGTTGCACACCTTTAAAGCTTAGAGGTGTATTTATTTAAGTCTTAAGCCAGGTTGGTTTATAGCAAAAAATTGATTGAAGTGACGCTTGGTGACTTCTTAAGAACTTAACTGGCAGTATAACTGTTAGTTTATCATTGATATAAAAGGTAAAGATATGGGTTTTAAATGTGGCATCGTAGGCCTGCCAAACGTAGGTAAATCAACGTTATTTAATGCGTTAACTAAAGCAGGCATCGAAGCGTCGAACTTTCCGTTTTGTACGATCGAACCCAACACTGGTGTCGTGCCTGTACCCGATTCTCGTCTCGATGCCTTAGCACAGATTGTTAATCCTGAGCGTGTAATGCCGACGACTATGGAGTTTGTCGACATTGCAGGTCTGGTTGCGGGTGCATCTAAAGGTGAAGGACTGGGCAATAAGTTCCTGGCGAATATCCGTGAAACCGATGCTATCGGTCACGTTGTACGTTGTTTCGAAGATGAGAACATAGTGCATGTCGCTAATAAAATCTCACCAGCCGAAGATATCGAAGTGATCAACACTGAGCTCGCTTTGGCTGATCTGGATTCATGTGAGCGTGCCATTCATCGTCAGGCAAAGCGTGCTAAAGGTGGCGATCAAGAGGCTAAATTTGAAGTCTCTGTACTGGAGAAGATGCTTACTCCTTTAAACGAAGGCACTATGTTACGTTCTTTAGACTTGTCAGTCGAAGAGAAAGCCGCGGTGGCTTACCTGAATTTCTTGACGCTAAAGCCCACCATGTATATCGCTAACGTGGCCGATGATGGTTTCGAAAACAATCCGCATCTAGATACTGTTCGTGAAATCGCAGCGAAAGAGAATGCGGTTGTCGTGGCTGTGTGCGCCTCGATTGAATCAGAGCTCGGAGAGATGGAACCTGAAGATCGCGACGAGTTTATGGCCGATCTTGGTTTGGAAGAGCCAGGTTTAGATCGTGTTATTCGTGCCGGTTACGATCTACTGACACTGCAAACATACTTCACTGCAGGTGTTAAAGAGGTTCGTGCCTGGACTGTAGCAATAGGTGCGACAGCACCACAAGCTGCCGGCGTGATCCATACTGATTTCGAACGTGGCTTCATTCGTGCTCAAGTCATGTCTTATGACGACTTCATTACCTATAAAGGTGAGGCTGGCGCGAAAGAAGCTGGTAAGCTAAAGGTAGAAGGAAAATCTTATATAGTGAAAGATGGAGATGTGATGCATTTCCTCTTTAACGTATAAGACGCATAAGAAATTTCCCCCTATGGCTGTACTAATTTTAGGACATGAAGCTTAATTTCATGGCTTAAGTTGGTGATGTAATAAAGGCTCAATGGTATTCATTGGGCCTTTTTGCTTTTAGGCTAGCGTTCTGTCGCGTCTGTTCGCTATCTCTATGGCGTTTAAGCGGCTATATTTGTGCATCTGCTGCTCAGTTTGCTGAAGTAATAGCCGAACGGTAGATTTAGTTTCAATTAGCGAAAAAAGCGGTTGACCTCAATACGCTGAATAAGCATAATACGCCCCGTTCCTCACCAAGAGGGACAGGTAAATAGTGGCAATATAGCTCAGCTGGTTAGAGCACAGCATTCATAATGCTGGGGTCGCAGGTTCAAGTCCCGCTATTGCTACCATCTTTTCTCAGGATGTTAAACCGAGTCATCTATTCAAGATGTAAACTTGATGCAGTGCGGGAGTGGTGGTGTTGATATTAGGCACGCCAGATTTATCTTCCAGTCTGTCATCTATTCAAGATGAAAAATTGAAATCAGTGCGGGAGTGGTGGTGTTGATATTAGGCACGCCAGATTTATCTCTCGGGCTTCATCTTAATCAGGATGTAAACTTGATGCAGTGCGGGTGTGGTGGAATTGGTAGACACGCCAGATTTAGGTTCTGGTGCCGTAAGGTGTGAGAGTTCAAGTCTCTCTTCCCGTACCATTTATTTAAGATGGATTAATCTGTCTCTGACAGGTTTGTCGTCTCTGGATACTTAACCTATCCCATCTATTCAAGATGTAAAATTGAAATCAGTGCGGGAGTGGTACTCTTTGTTAGAGATAGGGTAGACACGCCAGATTTAGGTTCTGGTGCCGTAAGGTGTGACAACTCTCCTGAAACAAGGTGGAGTCTCTCTTCCCGTACCATTTATTAAAGGTTGTAGGCTGCTAGTCTGTAACTTAGTTAGAAATTTTTTGGGGTATCGCCAAGCGGTAAGGCACCGGGTTTTGATCTCGGCATCCCCAGGTTCGAATCCTGGTACCCCAGCCACTTTTACATCTACTCAAGATGAAAACTAGAGGGTGAATTTGACTCGTGCTATATTTAGACAATAGGCGGGATTTAATTCCAAGACATCTTAATCAGGATGAAAACTTGATGCAGTCAGGGAGTGGTAGTGTTGAGATTAGACACGCCAGATTTAACTTTCTATATTGCCATCTTTATCAAGATGTAAAATAAGATGAAAAATAAAATGTCAGTGCGGGTGTGGTGGAATTGGTAGACACGCCAGATTTAGGTTCTGGTGCCGTAAGGTGTGAGAGTTCAAGTCTCTCTTCCCGTACCATTTTATACATGAAGGTCTGGTTAAACTGCTTTTATGTCTCAGATACATTTAAGGTGTCTCATCCTATTAAGATGTAAAACTGATGCAGTGCGGGAGTGGTGGTGTTGATATTAGACACGCCAGATATATCTTCTAGCCTGCCATCTATTCAAGATGTAAAACTGATGCAGTGCGGGAGTGGTGGAATTGGTAGACACGCCAGATTTAGGTTCTGGTGCCGTAAGGTGTGAGAGTTCAAGTCTCTCTTCCCGTACCATTTATTTAAGATGGATTGATCTGTCTCTGACAGGTTTGTCGTCTCTGGATACTTAACCTATCCCATCTATTCAAGATGTAAAATTGAAATCAGTGCGGGAGTGGTACTCTTTAGTTAGAGAGAGGGTAGACACGCCAGATTTAGGTTCTGGTGCCGTAAGGTGTGACAACTCTCCTGAAACAAGGGGGAGTCTCTCTTCCCGTACCACTTCTTATATAACGAACAGTTGAAACAGAAAAGCCTGTCTTTACGACGGGCTTTTTTGTGTCTGGAATTTACTGGTTCAATCCTTGGGATTTAATCAGGACGTAAACTGATGCCGTACGGGAATCCTCTGGTTTAGACAAAAACCTTTGCTACTCTGGTTTAGATAAAGTGGCATTCTTTATCGGAGATAGGCCAGATTTAGGTTCTGCTGCCGCAAGGGGTGACAAGTCACCTGACACAGTCCAAGCCTCTCTTCCTGTCTCCTGCCGCAAGGGGCTCTCTTGCCGTCCTACCTCTTAAAAACGAAAAGTCAACATCAAGCAAGCTGTCTTTTGGCAGGTTTTTTTATGTCAGGAGTTTACTGAGTCGTTTGTTTGTAGACATCAAGATCAGATGTGAAACTTGAGGCTGTGGGTTTTGATATGAAGGATTGCGGTTTTAGTGTCGCTCTGGTGTGTGTGGAGGCTCTGTTTAGCCTGGGTAGGCGGCCCGATTTAGGTTTTGGAACATAGGGGTGGGGGATACCTTGTTTCGCTGACAGCAGCTTGTTAGCTCCGTTGAGTGCGAATTTTCGTGTTTAGTATAAGTGGATTTGGTTAAGCTAACTTGAAAACACCAATTTCTTGCCTCATCTCCTAGGCTATAGACAGTAGAGTTGAGCCTCATAAGAGATACCTATCTTTCAATATTTGACAAAATTGAGGGCACAAAAAAGGCACTCCTAAGAGTGCCTCCGAGCATTCAGTGCAAAATGCTGACTAGTATTTAAACATCGCAGAGATGGACTCTTCGTTGCTCACACGGCGGATAGCTTCGGCCAGAAGTGCAGACATAGACAATTGAGTGACTTTATCCAGTGCCTCAATATCTTTGTTTAGCGGAATGGTGTCGGTAACGATAACTTCATCGATAACAGACTCGGCGATATTCTTAGCCGCATTACCCGAAAACACAGGGTGAGTCGCGTAAGCAAATACACGGTTTGCACCATGCTCTTTCAGGGCTTCGGCTGCCTTGCAAAGAGTGCCACCGGTATCGATCATATCATCGACTATGATACAGTCACGACCTTGAACGTCACCTATGATGTGCATTACCTGAGCAACGTTAGCCTGTGGACGACGCTTATCGATAATGGCGAGATCAGAGTCATCCAGTAGTTTAGCAATAGCGCGGGCACGAACAACACCACCGATATCCGGAGAAACCACGACTGGGTTATCAAGATTCTTCGATAGCATATCTTCTAGCAACACAGGGCTACCAAAGACGTTATCGACAGGAACATCGAAGAAGCCCTGGATCTGTTCAGCATGCAGATCACAAGTTAACACGCGGTCAACTCCTACGCTTGATAGGAAGTCTGCGACAACTTTCGCTGTAATAGGGACTCGAGCGCTACGTACGCGACGGTCTTGACGAGCGTAACCGAAGTAAGGGATCACAGCGGTAATTCGTCCGGCCGATGCACGACGTAATGCGTCGACCATCACGATAAGCTCCATCAAGTTATCGTTGGTCGGTGCACATGTAGATTGAATGATAAAGACATCCGCACCACGTACATTTTCGTTTATCTGGACACTGATTTCCCCGTCGCTGAACACGCCTACTGCTGCGTCTCCGAGTTTGCAGAATAGACGATCGGCTATCTTCTTAGCGAGAGCAGGTGTTGCGTTACCAGCAAAAAGTTTAATGTCAGGCACTGTATGAACCTCAGGCGTATGCTTCATTTTTAGTGGCTGGAGTAAGATTAGCGCTACTCCAGAGTTTAGCCTCTATAGTCGAGTTAAATGCGACTCTAGGGGCGATATATTTGTCCCTTTAGCGACAAAACCTCGCATGTCCTTCGGCAATTTAGCCAGGACCTCTAAGGCTTGATGCTCTAGTTCGAATTGACCGAAAATACACGCTCCAGTTCCAGTCATTCTAGACGGCGCATATTCTATCAGCCAGCCCAAGGTGTTGGCAACTTGAGGGTAACGTTTAACGACGAAATTTTGGCAATCATTTTTCCATGGAGCACTCATCAAGGAGTCTAAGTCTAACTTAGGAGTGTTGCGGGTAAGTTGTGGATCTTGGAACACTGCTGCAGTGGAAACATGTACATAGGGTATTAGAATTAGGTACCAATATTCTGTCGGAGAAACGGGGACTAGTTTTTCGCCGACACCTTCGGCAAATGCTGATAAACCATTAATGAAAACAGGTACATCTGCACCAAGTTCTAAGCCCATAACCATCAGTTGAGTCTTAGATAATTGCGTGTTCCAGAGTGCATTTAATGCCACTAAAGTAGTGGCCGCATCGGACGAACCTCCCCCTATTCCTCCCCCCATAGGCAGGCGTTTATCAAGCCAAATTTCGGCGCCTTTTTCGCAGTTACAAAATTTCTGCAATGATTTTGCGGCTAAGAGAATTAAGTTATCGCAATCTGCGACAACCTTACTCATGTTCGAATGTAACGTTAACTCGGAAGATTGGGTGACTTTAAAGTCTAAATAGTCACAGTAGTCGACAAATTGAAACAGAGTCTGTAATTCATGATAGCCATCATCACGTTGATTGTTGATGTGTAAAAAGAGGTTGAGTTTTGCCGGAGCTGGCCAACCTAGTGATAAGTTCGTGTCCGTCATCTAGCGTGTGCTCGCATTCATTGGTGTGTTTTTTCTAACGTGATTTGTCGTGGGGGCTTGCTCACTATTAGCGAGTGCTTGCCACTCATTGACCTGTATTTTGAGTCGCAGATCACCTCTTTTCAATTGCAATAACCTAGGGACCTGAGCACCACTCTGATGTTGCCACGTGAGGAACTCGACCCGCCACGGAGGCCTCTCTAATGGCGTAAATAAGCTTACTGGCCTATTCTTTTTATCAAATGAGCTGACTTCATCATCCGGCGATACTTGGCCCGTTATCCATAGCGGTAAAGCGTTGACCGGGATAGACCAGCCTGTGACCCTGGTTAGCAACTGCTGAGCATCATGGTGCTCATATGTTTTTCCGTCGACCTCTAAGCGTGTCATGCCATGTTCGGTGATTAAGGACAAAACGGTTGTACCAAGCATAGTGGTGAGTTTAAGTTCACTTTTTGTCTGGGTATGCAGCCAGTATAAATTAGTGCTGAAACTATCCTTGGGTGTTTTGACTGCAAGCTTGCCTCGCATCTCCCAAGCCTTAGCTTGAGACACTGTATCGACTTGTATTGGGACCAAGTTCGTTGGAGTCGTGGTACATGCCGATAGCAAACTTAGGCTCAGGAGCAGCAAAAGGAGAGGCGTTTTTGTGATGTAGCTCAAATTATTCATCTATGGCTGATAATGAGGCTCTCTATGATACGAAGGCGTGTTAAGAATACCAGTCTTAAATGAGAAAATCGCTGTATGTCCTGTCGCACTTAGGTATCAAACAGGCCTATCATTATTCTTCACAGTGAAAACAGCCAGCTTAAATTGGATAAATGGATAAGAACTGAGATTATTATTCGGTTTTGTTAAGCATATTCTGTTTTTAGTTCATTCAATTAAGTAGAATGTCCGACAATAAATGAGATGCCAAGAGATCAAAACGAGTCAGATGAGCCTTGTAGCAATCGGTATTAATCACAAAACAGCCACGGTTGACCTGCGTGAAAAGGTCGCGTTCTCACCAGATAACATTCATGAAGCCATGAAGAGTCTGGCGAGGCTTACCAAGACCGGTGAAGCTGTGATAATTTCAACCTGTAACCGCACTGAGCTGTATACCAATACCGCAGATGAAGCGGAGGTCGTGCGTTGGCTGGAAGAGTATCACCAACTTTCCCACGAGGAGGTTGAGTCGTGCCTATACAAGTACCATGGTCAAGCCGTGGTGCAGCACTTGATGCGTGTCTCATCGGGATTAGATTCACTGATCCTTGGTGAACCGCAAATCTTAGGTCAGGTAAAGCAATCTTTTGCTAAGGCAAGAGAGGCTGGAACAGTCGCTATCACCATGGACCGCATGTTTCAGAATACTTTCTCGGTCGCCAAGAGGGTCAGAACTGAAACCGAGATTGGTGCCGCAGCCGTGTCAGTGGCATTTGCCGCCGTTAGCATGGCTAAGCATATCTTCTCTGCACTGAGCGCGACCCAAGTCCTGCTGATCGGAGCCGGTGAGACAATTGAACTGGTTGCCAGGCACTTAAAAGATAATGGTGTTGATTCTATGGTTGTGGCAAATCGTACCCTCTCACGTGCCGAAGGTATGTGTAAGGAGTTCGGTGCGACGGCGATCACACTCGAGCAGATCCCTGATTTTCTCCCTCAGGCCGATATCGTGATATCATCTACCGCGAGTCCATTACCGATACTCGGTAAAGGCATGGTAGAAAAAGCGCTGAAGCAGCGTCGTCATCAGCCTATGTTATTGGTTGATATCGCAGTTCCTCGTGATATTGAAGCCGAGGTGGCCGACCTTGACGATGCTTTCCTCTACACAGTGGATGACCTGCAAAGCATCATAGAACAGAATATGGCCTCAAGAAGAGAGGCTGCCGAGCAAGCTGAGATAATTGCAGAAGAAGAGTCACATCTTTTCATGGAGTGGGTCCGCTCATTAGAGTCGGTAGACAGCATCCGTGAGTATCGCAGCCAAAGTATGGCGATAAAAGATGAGTTAGTTGAGCGAGCGATCAAAAAATTAGCCCAAGGTGGAGATAGCGAACAACTGCTACTCGAACTCGCCAATAAGTTAACTAATAAATTGATCCATGCACCAACTCGAGCCTTGACTGCTGCTAGCCGTCAAGGCGATCTTAATAGCATTGGCCAGCTTAGAACTGCGCTCGGATTAGATAAAAACTAAGGTTAACGTTTTAATGAAGGATAGTGTTATCCGCAAGCTTGAAGGCTTGCTTGAGCGTAATGAAGAAGTATTGGCTCTGTTGAGCGATCCTGGCATTATTGCAGATCAGACGCGCTTTCGTGCACTCTCGAAAGAATATTCGCAGCTTGAAGATGTCGTTGCAGCTTTTAAAGCATTTCAACAGGCGAGTGAAGATCATGAAGGTGCCAAAGAGATGTTGGCAGAGAATGATCCCGAGCTCAAAGAGATGGCTCAAGAAGAGTTCAAAGAGACAAAAGCTGTTATTGAAAAGCTTGAAGATGAAATTCAAATCTTACTGCTTCCTAAAGATCCGAAAGACGATAACAATGCCTTCGTTGAAATTCGTGCGGGCGCGGGTGGTGATGAAGCGGCTATTTTTGCCGGTGATCTATACCGCATGTACAGTCGATATTTCGAATCTAATCGTTGGCAGACAGAGATAATGAATGCTAACGAGGGAGAGCATGGCGGCTTTAAAGAGATCATCATCAAAGTAAGTGGTGAAGGTGTATACGGTAAGTTGAAGTTCGAGTCCGGCGGACATAGAGTTCAGCGCGTACCAGAAACAGAGTCACAAGGCCGTGTTCATACCTCAGCATGTACCGTTGTTATTTTGCCTGAAGTTCCTGAAGCAGAAGCCATTGAAATAAATAAGGGCGATCTGAAAGTCGATACTTTCAGAGCATCGGGCGCCGGTGGACAGCACGTCAACAAAACTGATTCAGCAATCCGTCTTACTCACATACCATCGGGTATTGTGGTTGAATGCCAAGATCAACGTTCACAACATAAGAACCGTGCACAGGCCATGAGCGTGCTCACAGCCCGTATTCAAGCGGTTGAAGATGAGAAGCGTCGTAGCGTCGAAGAGACCACACGCCGCAACTTAGTTGGTAGTGGCGATCGATCCGAGCGTATTCGTACCTATAACTTCCCCCAGGGACGCGTCAGCGATCATCGAATCAACCTGACTCTCTATCGTCTCAATGAGATCATGGAAGGTGAATTGGATGCGTTGATCGTTCCCTTGATGCAAGAAAACCAAGCCGATTTGTTAGCGGCCTTGTCTGAAGGGTGATCCTCTAGATCTCCCTCCACTTAACGCGCTTGATTAAGCATCAAACTAAGGAAATCCCTTGCACCAGACTCTAGCTGGAGCCCTAGATTGGGCTTCACCCCAATTGGTCGATGTCTCAGATACACCTAAGCTTGATGCAGAGGTGATGTTACTCTACATCATTCATAAACAGCGTGGTTACTTGTATACCTGGCCCGATGAACGTCTAACATCGGATCAGGTTGTCGATTACACCAAGATGGTCCAACGTCGTGTGCTGGGGACTCCCATCGCACACATCGTTGGTGAAAGAGAGTTTTGGTCTCTGCCGTTCATGGTTAATCCAACGACACTTATTCCGCGTCCTGACACAGAAATTCTCGTAGAAACCGCGTTAAATCTTCCACTGGCAGAAAATGCACAGGTGTTGGATTTAGGCACAGGAACCGGCGCTATTGCACTCTCCTTAGCTTATGAGAAAAAAGAGTGGCAGATCACCGCTGTCGATAAGATCATTGAGGCGGTGGCACTGGCAAAAGCGAATAGAGAGCATCTCAAGCTACAACAGGTCGAGATCATCCAGAGTGACTGGTTTGATTCGGTAACCTGTTATGACTTTAATCTCATCGTTTCAAATCCGCCTTATATCGATGAGACTGATGTGCATCTGGATCAAGGTGATGTCAGGTTTGAGCCTCAGAGCGCACTGACTGCGGGTGAAGCGGGCTTTGCCGATCTTTATCATATAGCATCGAGTGCTCGAGACTATTTAGCCCCCGGCGGTTACCTTCTGCTGGAACATGGCTATCAACAAGCCATAGAGCTCAGGAAAAAGATGATCGAACTTGGCTACGAGAACGTCGCAACCGTTCGAGATTTTGGTAGTAATGACAGATGTACCTTAGGCCGATACCCAAGGTAATTCTTAGGGCTTCGAATGAAGCCTGATTACATTCTGGTTTAGCTTCTAACTATTTTGTTGTTGGATAGTATTTTGAAGGCCATAACTTCATGGTTACCTACCGCCTGGCCGGCGAGGCATGTGCAGATGCTTCTGCGAGACGGTGAATATGGCGCAGACATGCGCTTATGAACGAGAGGCACGGATGCCGAACTGGCCCTTAGATAGGATATCATTCAAGCACATCCGTGTGGGCTCTGCCAAAACGTCCATGTTTTGGAAGCTCGCAGCCGCATCTGCACCCGTTTATTTGTCTCTTCGATTTGGATTTTGTTGGTGGGTAGCTAACTCAGAAATGCCCCAAATCTTGCTAGGCTTGGAATTAAGTTGGATAACAATTCAATACTCGTCATTCCCGCAATGCTTGTGGGCGGGAATCCAGCCTTTTTACTAGCCTTGGAATGAAGGCTGGTTACATTTTTGGGTTAGCTTCTGGCTGAGTTTATATTGGGAAGTGTGTTTATAATTTTTGCTTCATGGTTATCTATCGCCTGCAGCGAGCTTATGTGTAGATACTTCTGCGAGACGCTGCAAGTCCATCCATGGAAGCTCTGCGGTTTCATCCCTGAAACCGAAGCTCGCAGCCGCATCCACACCTGTTCTTACAAGCAAAGAGTAAGCTAGTGGGTCTCTTGGATTTAACTTTGCTAATTGTCGATAGTAGCTCTATAGCTCGTTTTTCTCGCAATTAACATTCGTCTTCCCGCAATGCTTGTGGGCGGGGATCCAGACCCTTTTGACTAGCCTTGGAATGAAGGCTGGTTACATTTTTGGGTTAGCTTCTGGCTGAGTGGGTATTGGGGAGTGTGTTTGAAGGTTTAACCTTCATTGCAATCTATCGCCTGGCCGGCGAGGCATGTGCAGATACTTCTACGAGACGCTGCCAGTCCGTCCATGGAAGCTCTGCCAAAAAGTCCCTTTTTTGGAAGCTGGCAGCCGCATCTACACCTGCTGATTTACAAGATAAGTTGTCTCTTCGATTTTTAGAGTGTGTTATTGCTAGTGTGAAAGGCTTAATCATGGCTGGCACCATCCATTCGCTACTTTGAACTTGGGGGAGTTTAAAGTATCAAAAAACTTATGGGTGTCCACTTATCGTGGTTGCATAAAGCACATCACCTTGATGTTTTAAATTAATATAAATCAAACGACTACAGGCTTTATAGCGCTTAAACTGTTAGAGTTGATATTTGGAGGAACGACCCACTATTTATCGTGGGTGGCTTGATAAATATTTGCTTGATAAATATTTGCTTGATAAATATTTGCTTGATAAATATTTCTAGAATGGATTGCTAGATATCAGCAATAAGTGCCGATTAAGTTAAAGTGCCAAAATCTTATGGGTGTCCACTTATCGCGGTTGCATACAGCTCATCATCTTGATATTTTAAATTAAAATAAATCATCGCCTTATATGCCATTTAGCACTCACAATGTCAGCACTGGCATGTGGTCAATGGCTTCATTTTTATGATGGGTGGCTCGATAAATTTCGACTTAGACCATTGGATCCGTCGTCGAGTACGTATGTGCTACTGGCGTCAGTGGCGAAAGCCACGGACTAAGGTACAAAATTTACTTAGACGTGGCGTCAGGATCCAATCAGCCGTTGCTTGTGGGATCACAAGTAAAGGGCCATGGCGAAGCTCGAAAACACCAGGGATACAGCAAGCGCTGAGTAATGATTACCTTAAGAAAGCGGGTTTATGTTCACTAAGAGATGGATGGATCGCAGTTCATTACCCTAACCAGAAAGTCTAGGTTAGGCGCTCTAAATGAACCGCCCTGTGCGGAGCCGCATGCAGGGTGGTGTGGGGGCTGGAGGCTAGATACCTCCGGCTACCCGATTAGGCGCATACATCTTGCTGACATTAATCCCATTCAGCTGATTTATAGCTAATTATCAATCCTTTATCGCACTCATCAAATAATGAATGTTCATCAAAATGCACATGTTCCCCATCAGAGCAAGAAGATGCGACTTCAAGTATTTTTAACCCTAAATTAATTAAACCTTCAAAATTACCAGTAACAACAATTTCACTATCATTATTTTTTAAAGCTAAAGCATGAGTACTAATACCATTTTTTTCAAAAGAAGAATCTATCTTTCTTAATGTTTGAATTAGGCAGCCAAGCTGATTGTGATTATTTTCCATATCATTTTTCTTCCGGTAAATATACATGGACATTAGTTTTAGAATTGAATGTTTCTTTACCGTTAGGTTTTATGGAAGTCGTTCCTTTTTCAAAATTCATATGGGGAGCACCTGCATGGTTACCTGTTTTAGCAAGATCAGAATCAGTCATTCTAACCATACTTGTACCATCTGCAGATTTAAATACGCCAGAGCCAACTTCTTTATAACCACCTCCTAAAAAGTCCTGAGCGGCACCCAAAGCTTTATCTGTACTTAAACTATCACCATTTTTTAGAACTTTATTTCCAGCGACAATAGAGTCGGTTGCCCTACCTACTTTGATTGCCATTCCTGCACCACCGGGAACAAAAGGTACTATAGTTGCAGCACCATCAACAATGACTCCTGCGGCATCAAGAGTAGCAGCGCCATAATTGCCAGCACTAATGTTGTTTCCCATTGATACAACGCCTATTGCCACGTTTGCGGCATCCCAAACCGTTTCAGCAATTCTCCCATCAGGATCTACATATTTATAAGGGTTATTATTAGCGTAAGCATAACGGTTAAAGCCTTGCACATTACCTTTTTTTAAATGCTGTTGCGCTGAGACAGGATCAACCGATACAAAGCGAGCGTTAGCTTGGTTTGTAATAAAGAAGAGTCCTAGTGTGAATATTAGTAATATTTGTTTCCATTTAAGCATTTATTATTTTCCTTGTGTTGTTTTAGTTAATAGTGCTTGCCGTTTTTTGATGGCATTTAAGTAATTATCATTTTCTTCTTGGGTTGACAGATGCCACCCCAGCTTTTCTGCTTTAGCGAACCACTGAATATTTTGTTGATATAAATGATCCATGTGCTGTTTCTCTTCTGAGGTATAACTACCTTTAATTTTAGCTTTGGATATTTCAATATTGAGTAAACGAGAGTAACCATTACCCACTTTGATCATGGCATACGCATATCTAGGGTAAACCTTTAAAAGTAATTTGGCTAAGTCAATTGAGTGTTGCCATTTGCCTTGTTTTTCAAATGATCCGTTTAGTACCATAGCCATAACAGCAACGGTTTGCTTTTTGGTCAGTGGTTGTAAATAAACACCGTTTTGAATTGCTATATCAGTGATCAATGACTTTGTATGATAAAAGTCATTTGAAGCAGGTTGCCCTTTATCTGTTGTTTCTATATTAAAATATTTACCTGAGGTGGGATCTTTGAATTTAACAAAAACATGTAAAGGCGCTGTTGATAAAGTAACATCTAGCCCTAATTTTTCCGCTAATATCGCGTACAAAATTGGCATAGAAATACAGTTGCCTTTTTTCGTATTAAGATAAGTTGAAATTAACTTATTATTTAATTTTTGACCAAAAGGATCGTCCAGATCGTATTGAAATGGTTTGTAGTTATTCCAGTAACCTGATTCATATAAAAAAGAACTTAATGAAAGAGCTTTATCAAGTGGCATCATGTCTGGATTGAGATCCCTTTTGAGGGTTTTCACCATTTGATTTATTTTACCCATCGCTGCATTAATATTAATTGAGGGATCAACTAGTTTATCAATAGTTAGCTTTGTTTTTGCCAAATCAATATTGGCATCAGGTTTAGCTAAGATGCTTTCAATTATTTTTATTACATCATTCCCTGTACTTTCAGTCGCAAAAGTTATCTGCACTGGACAAGTAAACAACAAAAATAAGATAAAACCCTTCAAATTCACTCCAATATTTGATTGTGGTGCCAGACTTTGCTTTGCGCCTAACAGCTTATTGATTAGCAGCAGGATAACGTTCCTGTCTGCTTATTAATTTTCTGCCAGCCTATCACCGCTAAGTGGTTGTTGTAAATGTGTTATTTTAATAACTCACAGATATAATAACGTAAATAATCAGATAAAAAAGATGCGCGGGTGTTTACGAGGTCTGCATAACGCTTTTTACCACATTATAACCTATTGATAAGATTTGATTAATATTTTCACATTCGTGTTATCGATGCATTAACCCAGCGATTTATGCATCTTTTTTATAGCAATTATCTCAATCCCAGTTATACCTGTATATAAACAAGGGGTATTCCCTTAGCTCCATATATGAGGTTTTGTATTATTCTCCACTCTTACCTGTGATCTTTTTGTACGTAACTGGACGAGTCACCACAGCCTGTTGAAGCAACCTATAAAATAGCAACCCTCGTGATTTTGAAGTTCGGCGATTAAAGCGAAAGACAAACTCATCTAAGTAATAATCGAGTTGTTTGGGCTGTATAGCACCTGACTCTTCTACACGAAACAAAGGGGTCAGAGCTAATTAACTCATTTCACCTATACTTACCGCTGTTTCCATTCAACATTATCCAAGGAGCGGATATGCCAAGAAAACCCCGTATCTATGCCCCAGGTATTACCAGCCATATTGTTCAGCGAGGCAACAATCGTTCCGCCTGCTTCTTTTCAGAGGATGACTTCAAGATCTACATTAATGCGCTAGGTGACGCGCTAAGCCTATATAATGTAAAACTGCACGCCTTTGTATTAATGACAAATCATGTTCATCTACTCATGACTCCTGCAACCACTGAAGGTATTTCATGTGTGATGCAAAGCGTTGGCCGCACCTATGTCAGCACCATAAATCGACTTTATCATCGTACCGGTACTCTCTGGGAAGGCCGTCACAAAGCCTGCCTCATCGATAGTGAATCCTACTTTCTAGCTTGCCAACGCTATATTGAGCTGAATCCAGTCAGAGCCAATATGGTTAAACATCCAAGTGAATACACTTGGTCAAGTTATCAATTTCATGGTGTAGGCAGAAAGATTACCTGTCTAACACCCCACACAATCTATCAAGCACTTGGACTCACTCCAGAAATCCGTCAACGTCGGTACCGTGAGCTATTCAATACAGCTTTGCCTCCAGAACAAATCCATACCATCAGAAACTGTTTAAACCAACTCTCGTTACAGAGTAGTCCACTTGGTAACGACAAGTTTAGAGCCGAGATTGAAGCCCATTTAAATGTAAGATTCGGTCATCTAGCACCTGGACATCCAGTCAAATCAGAGTAACCCTAAAGAGCTAATGGGCTCTGACCCCTTTATCTTTTCTTGGCGATAGATTTGATCACCAAATGCCGTGAATGTTCCCTTCTTTTTTAATTATCTTATTGTTTACTCTTAATATTTCGTGGGGATTCGTCAGGCTCAGCCCTCACTTCAGGGCGAGATCGCGAACGTTTTTTGAGCAAAAACGAGCCTGATTTGACGATCTGATGCAGTTATGATCTTATACTCTCTTTTGGGGAGTAAATCATGCATATAGACACGTTTAAGCAGCATTTCAACGCCATTGATGATCAACGACAAAGCGCCAAAGTTACCTATCCACTTTTTGATGTTTTATTTGCCTCTTTATGTGCTGTGATCGCTGGTGCTAAGGGATGGTTTGATATCCGTGAGTATATCCTAGGCCATCGTG
>NZ_JABSSM010000038.1 GCF_013214165.1 Shewanella sp.
CCATAACCTTCGGCAATCATCCACTTCAACATGACTATGTTGGAGTTTAGATATTCGATGATTGGCTCTTTGTCCAGCTTGATGCTACAACCTGCAGCACTACGCTCGGCTGAAGCGTCAGACAATTCAAATGCCTGCTCAACCTTCAAGCTTTCAAGGCCTTCAATCTCAAGTACGCGGCCGGAGAAGAAGTTAACCTTGCCTTGCTTCTCTACGGTCAAGAGACCCATATCGATGGCTTTAAGTGGAATAGCGTGGACCAGATCACGTAGCGTGATACCCGGTTGCATCTCACCTTTGAAACGTACCAAGACAGATTCAGGCATATCCAGAGGCATAACGCCTGTCGCCGCGGCAAATGCCACTAGACCTGAACCCGCTGGGAAAGAGATACCAATGGGGAAGCGAGTATGTGAATCACCACCTGTACCTACAGTATCAGGCAACAACATACGGTTTAACCAAGAGTGGATCACTCCGTCACCAGGACGCAGTGATATACCACCACGGTTCATGATGAAATCAGGCAGCGTATGGTGAGTGTTCACATCGACAGGCTTAGGGTAAGCCGCCGTGTGACAGAAAGACTGCATGGTCAGATCGGCACTGAAACCAAGACAAGCCAGATCTTTAAGCTCATCACGAGTCATAGGACCGGTAGTATCTTGCGAACCCACAGAAGTCATCCTAGGCTCACAGTATTGGCCCGGACGAATACCGGTAACGCCACAAGCTTTACCCACCATCTTCTGAGCAAGGGTATAACCTTTGCCCGTATCGGCCACGTCTTTTGGTAAGACGAAAACCTTTGAGTCTTCAAGCTTAAGTACTTCACGAGCGCGAGCAGTAAGGCCACGTCCGATGATCAATGGAATGCGGCCACCGGCGCGAACTTCATCCATCAAGACTTCAGTCTTCAGACTGAACTCGGAGATAACTTCATCGCTATCATGACGCTTAACTATGCCTTGGTATGGGTAGATGTCGATAACATCGCCCATGTTCATCTTGGTCACATCGAGTTCTATCGGTAGCGCACCGGCATCTTCCATGGTGTTGAAGAAGATAGGCGCGATCTTACCACCGAGACAGAAACCACCAGCGCGCTTGTTAGGCACATTAGGGATATCATCACCCATAAACCATAGCACTGAGTTAGTGGCCGACTTACGTGAAGAGCCTGTACCGACTACATCACCCACATAGACGAGTGGGAAACCTTTAGTCTTAAGTTGTTCGATCTCCTTGATTGGACCCAGAGCACCAGGCTCATCGGGTACGATACCGTCACGAGCATTCTTTAGCATGGCTAATGCATGCAAAGGAATATCGGGGCGAGACCAGGCATCGGGCGCCGGAGACAGGTCATCTGTGTTGGTTTCACCCGTGACTTTAAACACGGTGAGAGAGATCTTCTCTGCAAGCTTAGGACGAGTCAGGAACCAATCGGCATCGGCCCATGCATGAACGACCTGCTTAGCAAATTCATTGCCCGCTTGCATCTTCTCAACCACATCGTGAAAAGAATCAAACATCAGCAAGGTTTTTGATAAGGCTTTAACAGCCAATGGGGCCTGGGCTGCAACATCCAGCTGAGCAATCAAGGGCGCTATGTTATAACCCCCCAGCATGGTGCCAAGCAGTTCAACGGCGCGAGCCGATGTTAGGATTGGCGATGTGACTTCACCCTTGGCAACAGCATCCAGGAAACCCGCTTTAACATAGGCGGCTTCATCTACTCCCGGTGGAATTCTGTTCTCAAGCAGGTCGAGGATAAATGCCTCTTCTCCCGCGGGTGGGTTCTTGACGATTTCAACTAACTCGGCCACTTGATGGGCATCTAATGGCTTAGGGACTACGCCCTCTGAAGCACGTTCTGCGACGTGTTTACGATATGCTTCTAGCACGGCAACATTCCTCTTTGTTTGGCGTTCTAACAACGAAACTGCACTTCTTGATATTGAAAGCTGACAGTCCTGCAGGCTCGACCTTTTTTTCACGACCTTTTTTCTGGTGACTATTATACTATAGCTAAGCAAAAGTTTGAAACAGATCACACTCTTATCAGACATCACCGAGCCAAATAACCATATTATTATCATGGTTATTTGGTTGATTAGTCTATAAATACCACGAATAACATAACACCCTCTAGGCAAGACCTAACTAACGCATTGAATTTAAATCACTTAAATATATACTAAACCGTATCTACATCCTCAAGTATTGGCTTGAAAGAAAATATTACTGCATAAATTATAGGTAATTCCCCAACAAACTGACGAAAAACAGGGGTACTATTCATGCTAGTTATAACGAATATTTTGGAACACTATGACCTCGCCTAAGTTAAAAGCCGTCATTTTCGACATGGATGGAGTCTTGATCGATTCAGAACCCAGCTGGCAAGAAGCTGAATTTGAGACGATGAAACTCTTGGGGCTACCTATATGTTATGAGGATACACTTCAAACGACGGGGCTGAGAATCGATCAAGTCGTCGGTTACTGGCATCAGAGATTCCCCTGGGATAATTATGACAATCAACACACGGCTAACACCATAGTCGATCAAGTTGTCAGTGCGATTACGACTAGCGGCCAAGCCATGACAGGTGTGGAGAGTGCACTGGAATATTGCCGGGCTAATGACTATAAGATAGGTTTAGCCAAATTTGTAACTTAGTATTAATCTTAGTGATCGGCAATTTCGCAAATTGGCATTACCAGTTCTTGCCGATAAATAGGAATATGGCCTTCTCGCCATCATCCGCCCAACCGAAACCAATTGCCGCAGGCCCCATGCTGGTATCTGTGCCAAAATACAGGCTGCCGGAATAGATGAGGTCATCCAGATCCACACTGTCTCTTAACTGCCAGACATTACCCGCCTCGATACTCGCGCCCAAATAGAGCGGGTAATCTGTCATGCCCAGCACATCCCTTCCTAGATCATATTGATACACGAATGCGCCGAAAATCTTATGCGGTCCAACTAGGGCATTCTTATGGTAACCGGAGAGGTTCAAGAATCCACCGAGTTCGGACACGTGCACGCTAAACCCTTCACCTTTACTGACGGTGGCCAGTGATGCGATGCCGACAAACGCGTGATTCCCCATACTCAAGGCGCCGCGCCAATCCAATTCAATTTGCAGTGAATTCTCCTTGAACTCACCTAACTCTTCGAAGAAGACACTTGGGTTGTCTTCTTTGCGATAGTAAACATCTAAGGTCAATCGATTTCCAGATGTGGGGAAGTTGATGCTATTGAGATCGTCATAGCCAAACTTAAAATATCCACCATAGGAATTGTATGCTAAATCCTCGAGAAAAAATCCATTTTCCAAATATCCTGTCTCGCCGATGACGCCGAGTTCAATCATGCCCTCTTGAACATAGTTATAGCCAATGCCGACATCGGCGCGGTACTGCTTCTGCTTAAGCTCAATTATTCTGGAGTTGGCATCGAAGAAGTCCCAATCTTTAATCTCGTAGCTCAATTTAGCTCTGCTATAGAAGGCTTGATCATAATCTAAGGGCTGATAGAACTCGGTAGAGATCAACTTTTCATAACCCAACTTAATTTCATTACGCCATTCGCCGCCAGTATCGGTCAAATCGGTCAAGGTATAAGCCAGATCTAATGAAACGGCGGAGTCTAAGGAAAAGTCATCTTCCCAGCTAAAGCCCAGCTGGAAATAGTTTGGCCCCCAGGATTTTGCATGGGTATTGAGGGTTAATATTCTGCCTTGGTCGGTGTCGATAAACTCTGCATTGACGCGCTCAAATTTATCCAGCGAGTAAATAGCGGCGATTCCCTCTGCCAGCCTCTCTTGAGTGACAACCTCCCCCTCCTCAATACCTAAGGTTTCTCTCAGTAACGACTCGCTGACTTTCGACTCATTGTTGAACACAATATTAACGATGGGATGGTCGATATCATCGAGCCATTGACGGCTCAATTGCTTCTTTCTGGCGAGATACTCCTCAAACGCCTCTTCACCGATACTCAAGCCTTGTAGGCTGATCAAGTGCTCAAGCGCCGCCTGTTGACCTAATGAGAACGCCTCAGGCATGATGGTAAAATCTGTGGTACTCATGCCTCCCACATCGGGGCGGATAAGAATATCGTCTTGCGTTAATAGTAATTTTTGCCGCTCTGTACTGGCATTCGTCAGCATGGTTGAGAGCTGATTGAGCACGGCGATGGTACTGGTTAACTCCTCTTTCTTCACCAAGGATGAACCTATATCTACGGCTATGATGATGTCTGCACCCAGAGCTTTGACGACGTCCACAGGCATGTTATTGCCGATACCACCATCGATTAGTAGCTTCCCCTCATACTCCACAGGCTGAAGCGCTCCGGGGACTGTCGCCGATGCTTGCATCGCATTGACTATGCTGCCATTGGCAATAACCACAGGCTTGCTGGTTTCTAGATCTGTCGCCACGGCGCGATAGGGGATGGCAAGATCATCGAAATGGCCAAATTGATTCACTAAGCCAGTTGAGCGTTGCAACAACTGCGACATGGTCTGCCCTCGAAGCAGACCATTAGGCACTTTGACCTCATCATCGCTATAGCCCATATTGATGGGAAGGTTGAACCTGTCTCTCTGCTGCTTATCACGATAACTCAAGTCCTGCCTTGGAATGGTGTCTGAATAGCCGTCAGACCAGGTCTCGTTGAGCATGATCTTCTCGATCTCTGTGGCACTGTAACCCAGTGCATACATGCCGGCGACATAGGCACCGATACTGGTTCCGGCAATATAATCGACAGGGATACGATTCTCTTCCAAAATTTTAAGTACACCAATATGTGCGGCACCTTTAGCCCCGCCGCCACTCAGCACCAGACCAATTTTAGGACGCACCTCGTCGGCGAATGCCGAAAAACTGACAGAGAGCATGAGAAATAAGCAGAGTAAGCGGGTCATATATATTTTCTTTAATTATTAGTTACATTTGCCACGCTCATTCTAACAAAAAACCAGCAACAACTTAGCAAAAAAATCACGTGGAAATTAAGGGCGTTTAGCTGAGTCATTACCTCAATATGCAGATGCACTTTTATTGGGAAATAGGCTAGCGTTATCCATATAGGTCTCCATATCAGCCACAGTTAAGGGCTTGGAGAAATAATATCCTTGGATCACATAACAACCACGGCTAAAGACCTGCTCAAGCTGCTCCTTGGTCTCCACGCCTTCGGCAACGACGTTTAACTTTAGGTTTCTGGCAAGCTCAATGATACTACTGGCTATGGCTTGGTCGGCTTCATTGGTCGCGATATCGATAAGGAATGAGCGATCGATTTTTAAGGTATCCACATCGAAATGGCGTAAATAGGCTAATGAAGAATAACCGGTACCAAAATCATCGATAGCCACCTCAATCCCAAGTGCTCTGAGCTCTAGTAGATGCTCCTTCGCGGTATCCAACTCCTTCATCAACACGCCTTCGGTAATTTCTAAACCCAGCAAGCGTGGATCTAACCCGGTCTCAGCTAAGATTTGTTTAACACCTTCGATAAAATCAGGTTGGCGAAAATGCACCGCCGAGATGTTCACCGACAATTTAAACGTCTCTTCATAGGATTCGGACCAGATGGCACCTTGTATACAGGCCTGACGTAACACCCAACGATCGATATCGACAATCAAGCCACAAGACTCTGCCACCTTGATAAAGATGTCGGTGCGAACTAGGCCATCTTTATGGTGACGCCATCTCAATAACGCCTCCATACCGATCAGCTTATCCCCCTTGAGAATATCGACCTGAGGTTGGTAATGCAGCTCAAACTCATCTCTCTCAATTGCCTTACGCAGCTCGGCTTCTAACCTAAGATGATACAAGGCCTCTACATTACGTTCGGAAGAGAAGTACTGAAAGTTACCACGGCCTTGTTCTTTGGCATGATACATGGCCTGATCGGCATTTTTGATCAGCACCTCAGCTTGCCTGGCATCATCGGGCCATAAGCTCACCCCTATGCTGGTAGAGATAAAAAACTCACGACCATAGAGTTCGAATGGTGTCTTGATCTGCTCGAGCAATTGAGCACAGATATGATTTATCGTGTCTAAATTTGAGGCATCTCTTAATAAAATCACAAATTCATCGCCACCAAAACGGCATAAGGTGTGCTCTTCTGCGATACAAGACTGGAGACGATTGGCGGCCTCGACCAACAAGGCATCCCCCATGCTATGACCATATGAGTCATTGACGTATTTAAATCTATCCAGATCGAGAAATATCAGTGCGAGTTTTTCACCACTGCGCTCGGCACTATGTATCGACTGAGCTAAGCGAGTAGAAAATAGAGAGCGGTTTGGCAGACCCGTTAGCACATCATAATTTGCCAGGCGTCTGAGATCTGCCTCGGTACGTTTACGCTCGGTAATGTCGGAAAACACGGCAACATAATGGGTAATATTACCCTTACTTCCCAACATGGCAGAGACGTTAAGCCAGACCGGGCATGAGCCGCCTTGTTCACATAAGAACTCTCTCTCACCTGTCCAGCTGATCCCCTGCTGCAAAAGGTGAACAATTTCATCAGTTCGCCCCTCTTTAGCTAAAATCAGCTCAGAGAAAAACTTACCATTTAGCAGCTTAGCCGATGCTCCCAATATGGTTTGAGCGGCCGTATTAGACACCTTAATTCGCTCCGCCGCATCCAGAATCAGCACGCCTTCGGAGGTGTTACCGAATGCCTGGGCCAGCAGCTTTACATCGTCTTCGAGCTGACGCTGTAGGGTGATATCTGAATAAATACCCGCGACCCTTAATATACGGCCCGACTCTGCATCCACCTCGACCGGTCGCCCCCTGACTCTGGTCCATCCCCAGCTCTTATCCTCGCGGCGATAGCGATACTCGACATCGAAACGGTCGCTCGAGCCTCTAACCATACTCTCCCAAGCATTGAGAACCTTGTCTCTGTCTTCCCTATGAATGGGAAAATCCTCTAACCTGAGTATTCTATCGCCTCTGTCATCCTCTTTCTCTGCCCGCTGATTCTCCAGGCTGAACATCTGAGAATCTTGCCGCCATTCCCATAGTTCAGAATCACTGCCTTTCAGAGATTGCCTGAGCCTCTCTTCGCTCTCGACCAAGGCCGTGTTGATCCGTTTAAATGCCTTAATCTGTCTCTGGCGATAAAAGATAATACCGCCGCAGATACACAATAGGGTGAATAGCAGCAGGCTTTTAACCCAGATCATCTGCCACCAATATTGCTTCACAACAAAACTGAAACGGTATGGCTCGGCAGACCAGATCCCATTCTGCTGGCTCAGGATCTCTAAAGTATATTTTCCGCATCGCAGGCCAGATATATTAAGCTGAGACTGACCATCGAGAAGTAAATATTTAGCTTGGGTCATTTCTCCTTCTCGTCTGAGACGATACTGCAGAGTCATGGGCGTATCATCGAGATAATCCAGGCTGGTTATCTGAAAACTGATCATCCTGGCACCGGGTTTTATAATTTTTTCATCTTGGGGGATAAGATCGGTTTGAACTCCGTCATCATAAAAAACAGATACCGCCTCCAGGAACACACCATCGTGCTGAATTCGATTGGAGAAACTGTCGACATCGAGCAACATAGCGCCATCCGGCGTGCCGAGATAGAGCCCCTCACCGGGATCATAGAAGAATGCACCATCATTGAGTTCACCCCCTAACAAGCCATCGTCATGACCCAAGACCATGATATCCCCTGTCGATTTGGTATATCTTAGCAGCGTTTTAGGGCAGCCAATTAACCAGTGATCGCCAGTTTGCTGAATAAAATAGACGGATGAACAATCAATTTCCCACTCTTTATTTAATTTCCTGACCTCACCGCTATCGAGTGAATATTCGATCAAACCTGTTGGTGATGTTCCCAGCCAAAATGTATCCGAGTCGACTAGCTCGATATAATTGATACTCGTTTCACTACTGCCATCACTCAAGTTGTCGAGTCTTGAATGGAAATCACCTTCATGATCCAGATAGCCAAACAGCTCGGTGCCACCTAGCCACAGCTTGCCAGACTCGTCTCTGATAACCGACCTAATATCAACCACTCTGGGGTTGAGCCCACCGATGAAAATCGGCATAGGTTGAGGATTGAAAAGACCGGGCTCCCAGAAATATAAGCCAGTGGAGGTCATAAACCACCAGCGGCCTTGAATTAAGGGATCATCATAAGTGGCATAAACTATCTTATGTTCCAGTGAGTTGTCACCATGAGTCCAGTCTGCGAAGCTTTGAGCCGTAAACGTCGCCTTGTTCACCACAAACAGACCATTGGTGGTCCCTAATAAAAGATGTGCCGCGTCCAGACTCTCAACGCTATAAATACTATCGTTAACCTCTAAACCTTGAGGGAAAAACCAGCTAGAAGTGCGGGCAAGTTTATCTATCAATAACAAGCCATTATCGGTACCAAACCAAACACGATCCCCCTCTCCATAGATCCCCCAAACCATCTCATTACTCATGGAGTATGGTGGCGCTGCGGTAAAGGTATCGAGCAAAAAGTCGGGCTCGCTGGCGACTATGGCCAGCCCCTCCCCGGCGCCTCCGACCCAAATAAGTCCAGAATCATCGATTTCAACATCATAAATATAATCCATGTCTGCATCTTGTTTAAGCTGCTCTTTATATAGAAGGTATTCAAGGTCTCCCGGCGTCCACTTGATCAATCCCATTCTTCCGGAGAACCAAAAGCTGCCCTCGTTATCTTCGGCTATATTGGTGGCATAGAAGGACAGGGCTTCGACGGCTTCAATCTTGAGGGTATCGGCATAGACTCTATAGACCCCTTCACTCGAGCTGAGCCAAATTCTCCCCTGGGAATCTTTAAATAACTGCTTCATCAGGCCGTTTTCCTCTCCCCAGGGAAAAACAGCGATTCTCAGCCCTTGGCTATCTCTAAGTTGTAGCTCATATTCAGTGCCCACTATGATGCGGCCATCATCTAAAGCGACTAAACTTCTCCAAGGTATATCTGCATTAGTGGGGAGGAAATTGATCCGTTCGAGCAGCCGTTTCTCGTAGGAAAATTGCAGTAACTCACCCTCTGAGCTCAGTAAAATATAGTGTTCGCCTTGCTTCACTTGAGCGATAACCCCACCGCCCTTATAGTCAGGAAAAAGTGACTCGCTACCGAAACGAACGAACTTATTTTGTAACATATCGTACAGGTAAGTATCTGAGTAATTACTGACCAGCAGATGCCGAGCGCTCAGCGGCTCAACCAGATTGATATATTCACCGGAAAGCCTGAGGTCGAACGCTTCTTTATCGATGCGTCTTATCTTAGAGTTACTTAATCGAAATAGCCCTTGCTCTGTGGCCACCCACACGAAGCCATGAGAGTCGAAGCTGATATCGTTTATGGTGCCATTTTCTAAACCTTCTGCTTCTCCAAAGATACGGATGACAAAATCATTTGCAGCGACGGGAACCAAAAAAATGCTGATGAATAGGCATAAAGTGATGATTTTTATTATTTTAGTTAATAGCATTAGCGATTAGCGCAATTCATATAAGTTGGGTGTTAGATCCACTTTTACAATACTGACTTCGAATGTATCAGTTCATTAACGCTAATACACCTGATTAATAGCAAATAACACTAACTTTAGCGCCTTTCATGATCCTAATAAAATAGTGCTTTTGTTCTTTTTTCCGCAGATTTGGCAAATCTATACTCACTAGGTAACGCTATCCATCAACATTCTGCGGCTCAGGCAAGATCACATGGTCATCTTGCATATATTTCTCCATCAGGGCCGCAGTCAAGGGCTTAGAAAAAAAATACCCCTGGATCACATAGCAGCCCCGGTTAATGACCTGTTCATATTGCTCTTTTGTCTCCACCCCCTCGGCAACTAGGTTTAACTTAAGGTTTCTGGCAAGCTCTATGATACTGCTTGCTATGGCTTGATCGACTTCACTGGTGGCGATATTGATAAGGAAGGAGCGATCTATTTTTAAGGTGTTCACATTCAAGTCACGTAAATAGGCTAGTGAAGAATAACCGGTACCGAAGTCATCGATGGCGACATCTATGCCTAGAGCCGCGAGCTCTATAAGATGCTCCTTAGCAATATTGATTTCTTTGAGCAACACACCTTCGGTAATCTCCAACCCCAGTCTGTTAGGGTCAAATTGGGTTTCCTGTAAGATTTGTTTAAGCCCTGTAACAAAATCAGGCTGGCGAAAATGAACCGCCGAGATATTAACCGACAGTTTAAAGCTAGCGTCATAGGACTGAGACCAGATAACACCTTGTTTACAGGCCTGACGTAACACCCATTTATCGATATCGACAATCAAGCCGCATGACTCGGCCACCGCGATAAAAATATCCGTGCGTATCAATCCATCTTCATGGTGACGCCATCTCAATAATGCCTCCATGCCGAACAAGGTATTGCCATCGAGCACATCTACCTGAGGTTGATAATAGAGCTCAAATTCATCTCTTTCTATCGCCTTACGCAGCTCGGATTCCAGCCTCAGATGAAACAGGGCTTGTGCATTGCGCTCGGAAGAGAAATACTGAAAGTTGCCACGGCCTTTTTCCTTGGCGTGATACATGGCCTGATCGGCATTCTTAATCAGCACTTCGGCTTGCCTAGCATCATCGGGCCATAGACTCACCCCTATGCTGGTAGAGATATGAAACTCACGTCCATAGAGCACGAAAGGTGTCTTTATCTGCGCCAGCAAGCGAGTACAGATATGATTTATCCTGTCTAAATTGGCGGCATCTCTTAATAAGATCACAAATTCATCGCCGCCGAAACGACATAAGGTGTGTTCTTGTGAGATACAAGACTGTAGCCGATTTGCCGCCTCGACCAACAAGGCGTCCCCCATGCTATGGCCATATGAGTCATTGACGTGTTTAAATCTATCCAGATCGAGGAAGATCAGCGCCAATTTTTCTCCACTGCGCTCGGCATGATGGATCGACTGGGCCAGGCGGGTAGCAAACAAGGAGCGATTCGGCAGACCCGTCAAAATGTCGTAATTTGCCAATCGCCTGAGATCGGCTTCGGTGCGTTTACGCTCGGTAATATCGGAAAACACCGCCACATAATGGGTGACATCGCCTTTACTGTTTAACATGGCGGATACATTTAACCATACGGGACAATGGGCACCAGACTCATCTAGCAACTCCCTTTCCCCCGTCCAGGTGACCTTCTGCTGCAATAAGTTAACGATTTCATCCGAGTGTCCTTGCTTGGCAAAAATCAATTCAGAAAAAACCTTCTCATTCAACTCCTCAGCAGTGGTCGCTATCATGGTCTGCGCCGCGACATTGGAGACTATGATGTTTTCACGAACATCTAAGATCAGCACACCTTCCGAGGTATTAGCGAAGGCTTGCGCCAACAGCTTCACATCATCTTCCAGCTGTCGCTGCGCCGTGATATCGGAAAAGATACCCGCGACCCGCAAAATTGTCCCCGTCTCTTCATCGACTTCGATTGGGCGCCCCATGACTCTCGACCAGCCCCAGATTAGATCTTTTCTGTGGAAGCGAAACTCGATCTCCAATCTCTCGGTCTTTCCCTGGAGCATGTCATGCCAGGCTTCACTCACCCTTGCTTTATCCTCGCGATGAATAGGTAGCTCATCCCATGAGAATATGTAATTTAATTGATCTGACTTACGATCTGCGCCTTGATTCTCTTTATCAAATGTCTGAGTGTCATGACGCCACTCCCAGAGCTCAGAGTCACTGCCTCTCAAAGATTGCCTCAACCTCTCTTCGGTTTCGGTCAGGGCTAGGTTTATCTTTTTAAAGACCTCTACTTGCCGGTGACGAAAAATCATCACCCCAATAAATATGCTGAAAAAAACGGAGATAAACAGAGCCTTGAACCAGATCGCCTTCCACCAATTCTGTTCGACGGAAAACGTAAATCTTAATGGCACAGTCGACCAGCTGCCATGGATCTGGCTCATAACTTCTAAGACATAATGGCCAAATTGTAAACCTGTTATGATGACCTCAGGCTGACCATCGATAAGGATATATTCAATTTCTGCTTCACTTGTCCCAGTTTCGAACCTGAGACGATAGCGCAGAGTCATAGGAGCATCATCGAGATAATCCAGGCCGGTTAGCTGAAAACGAATCATCCTGGCACCGGGTTTGATGATCTTGTCATCTCGAGGATTCAGATCAAGTTGAACTCCGTCATCATAGAAAACTGACATCGCCTCTAGAATGACATCATGATGTATAAATCGATGGGATAAGTTATTAATATCGAGCAACATGGCGCCGTCTGGGGTGCCGACATAGAGCCCCTCATCGGGAGCATAGAAGAATGCACCCTGGTTTATCTCGTGCCCCAACAAGCCATCGGCGTGATCAAGTACCAGCACCTCATGGGAAGACTTGGTATATCTGAGTATCGAATTTGAACAGCCAACGAGCCTGAAATTGGCCGTATCCTGTATGAAAGATACCGATGTGCAATCGGTCTGCCACTGTTTATTTAAGTGCCTAACATCACCGGAGGAGAGCGAATATTCAATCACGCCCAAGGAAGAAGTCCCCAACCAAAATGTATCTGAATCGATTGCCTCTATGTCATTAATGATCAGTTCGCTGTCAAGTTCACTCAATGCGGCCAGTTTAGAATGAAACGTCCCTCGCGGATCCAGATAGCCGAATAAGTTTACCCCACCGAGCCAAAGATTGCCGCTTGAATCCCTAAATACCCTTCTTACGCTGACCCGTTTAGTCTGGCTATTTTTCGTTAATACCGGCATATGTTGAGGGACACTTAGACCCGGCTCCCAGAAGTAAAGCCCAGTGGAGGTCATAAACCACCAGCGGTCAACAATCGAGGGATCCTGATAACTATCAAAAACAGTCTTATGTTCCAGTGAGCCCTCGCCATGGGACCACTTGGCAAATTTTTGACTGGTTAAACGTTTTTTATTCACCACGTACAAGCCATCATTGGTGGATAATAACAGATGATTAGCATCCAGGTTATCTACACTGAAGATACTGTCATCGAACTCCAATCCGGGAAGGCGCACGGTTGCAGATGTGCGGCTTAACTTATCGATTAAAATCAGCCCCCCATCGGTGCCAAGCCAGATACTATGCTCATCGGCATAGATCCCCCAGATAATTTCATTACTGATGGAATAAGGCAGCGATGCCGTGAAGGTATCCAGCAAAAAATCGGCCCTAGTCGTCACAATCGCTAAGCCCTCACCATCGCCATCGCCACCGACCCAGATAAGTCCAGAATCATCGATTTCAATCACATTAATAACATCTATGCCGGCGTCTTGCTCAAGCTGTTCTTTATAGAATGAATATTCAACATCTCCCGGCCTCCATTTGAGCAAGCCTCTACTCGAAGAAATCCAGAAAAATCCATCATCATCTTCCACCATTCGCGTCACAAATAACGCCAGAGCCTCGACAGCATCGAGCTCCAGACTCGCAATATCGACCTCATATAATCCCACGCTCGTGCTCAGCCAAACTCGCCCCCCGGCATCTTTAAACAGATAATTAACCTCACCACGACCTTCATCCCAGGGGAAACTCGCTAAGGTTAAGCCTCGCTTGTCCATAAGCTGTAGCGCAAATTCACTCGCAATTAAGAATCGGCCCTCATCTAATGCCACTAGATGTTTCCACGGTGTATCCGCATCAAACTTAAGAAATCGGATCCCTTCTAGGATGTTTTTTTCGTAGAAATAATGAAGTAGCTCACCCTCGGAGGTCAATAATATGTGGTGATCATCTTGCTTAACTAGAGCGGTGATCCCGCCTCCCTTATAATTGGGGAAAAGTGACGGGCTACCGAAACGAGCAAAGGTATTTTGCCGTATATCGTACAAGTAGGTGTCAGCATCGCCGCTGATTAACAGATGCTTAGCACTCAAGGATTCAACGATATTTATCGATTCGCTGGACAGCTTGAGCTGATGATGTTCACCGTCTATCCGTCTTATCTTAGAGTTACTTAAACGAAAAACCCCTCCATCTGTCGCCAGCCAGACGAAGCCATGGGCATCAAAACCGATATCGTTTATCGTGCCATTGTTCAAGCCTTCTTCATGATCGAAGACACGCAAAACAAAATTATTTGCGGCTAATGAAGGTAAGCATGTACAAATGAATATGAATAAAACGGCTATTTTTATTATTCGCTTTGGCAAGTGGCCATCCTGATATTTTAACGAATTAGACACACAGCTGTCACATTGTTAGTACAAATATATCAGTTAGTTCAGGTTAACCCATCAAAATATCAGTATTTGGTCCGCATAAATTGTTTCAATATGTTTATTTTAAACACAAAAAAGGCGCTCAAATGAGCGCCTGTTTATGATCTTAAGAAAATATTACTTTTTCTTCTTTTTTGCCTTCGGATTTGGCAAATCTGTGATCGAACCTTCATAAATCTCAGCCGCCAGGCCTACAGACTCATGTAAGGTAGGGTGCGCATGAATAGTCAATGCCAGATCTTCGGCATCACAACCCATCTCAATCGCCAAACCAATCTCACCAAGAAGCTCACCGCCGTTAACACCGACGATAGCGCCACCTATGACTCTATGAGTCTCTTTATCGAAAATCAGCTTGGTCATACCTTCGCTACAATCTGAAGCGATTGCACGGCCACTGGCGGCCCAAGGGAAACTTGCTGTCTCGTAGGCGATACCTTGCTCTTTGGCTTCCTTCTCGGTTAGACCAACCCAAGCGACTTCAGGATCTGTATAGGCAATCGAAGGAATCACCTTAGGATCGAAGAAGTGCTTCAAACCTGAGATAACTTCTGCAGCCACATGGCCTTCATGCACGCCTTTATGCGCTAGCATAGGCTGACCGACGATATCACCGATAGCATAGATATTAGGTACATTGGTACGCATCTGCTTATCGACATTGATGAAGCCACGCTCATCGACATTGATGCCGGCTTTCTCGGCATCCAGCGACTTACCATTGGGTGCACGACCGATTGCCACTAGCACAGCATCGTAACGAATCGCTTCAGTCGGTGCCTTCTTGCCTTCCATAGTCACATAGATGCCATCATCTTTGGCTTCTACGGCTGTCACCTTAGTCTGCATCATAAGGTTAAACTTGCTCTTAACCTTCTTGGTGTAGACACGAACGATATCTTTATCTGCTGCTGGGATCAGTTGATCCAACATCTCGACCACGTCGATTTGGCTACCCAGAGACGCGTACACAGTACCCATCTCAAGACCGATAATGCCGCCGCCCATGATAAGTAGCTTACCCGGAACTTCTTTAAGCTCCAGCGCATCGGTAGAATCCCAAACACGTGGATCTGAATGTGGAATGAATGGCAATTCGATGGGACGAGAGCCCGCGGCGATGATAGCCTGCTCGAAATGAACCACTTTAACGCCATCTTCACCAACAACTTCGATAGTGTTAGGGCCGGTAAACTTACCGAAACCATTAACCACGTCGACTTTACGCATCTTGGACATGCCGCCCAATCCGCTTGTTAACTGGCTGATAACCGAATTTTTGAAACCACGTAGCTTGTCCAAATCGATCTTTGGCTCGCCAAAAACCACACCGTGATCGGCAACGGCTTTCGCCTCTTCGATCACTTTAGATACGTGTAGCAGTGCCTTCGATGGGATACAACCTACGTTCAGACAAACACCGCCAAGCGTGCTGAAGCGTTCGATGATGACAGTCTCTAGTCCTAAGTCAGCCGCACGGAATGCCGCCGAATAGCCAGCAGGGCCTGAGCCTAATACCACTACCTGAGTTTTGATTTCGTTGCTCATGATTTCCTCTATTCTTTTCATTTTCTTACACTAACGAGTAGCGCAAAAATAAAACGTTGCCAAATCTTGTAAGGTGGCCGCATTTTAACCTTTGTTTGATACCGATCACAATCATACATTGACGATAAAAAAAGCTGCTGTTAACCAGCAGCCCATTTTTTAAAGCACTAGGGTACGAATATCTGATAAGCAGCTGTTTAAATAGCTGATGAAACGTGCACCTTCGGCGCCATCTACGACCCTATGATCGTAAGACAGTGATAGAGGTAACATCAAGCGAGGCTCGAAATCTTTACCATTCCATACTGGCTTCATCTCAGACTTGGACACCCCAAGAATGGCCACTTCCGGTGCATTAACGATAGGGGTAAATGCCGTACCACCTATGCCGCCCAGACTAGAGATGGTGAAACAACCACCTTGCATGTCTGAAGACGTTAACTTACCGCCACGCGCCTTCTTAGATATCAGCTTTAACTCGTCCGATAACTCATGGATACCCTTCTGGTTCACATCTTTGAAAACAGGGACAACCAGGCCATTTGGCGTATCGACAGCAATACCTATATTGACGTACTTCTTCATGATCAAACTCTCACCGTCTTGTGACAGAGATGAGTTGAACGTAGGGAACGCTTCCAGAGCCTTAGCAACCGCCTTCATGATAAACACCAAGGGGGTGATCTTCATGCCAGAATCTTTCTTAGCTTCCGCCGCATTTTGCGCCTTACGGAATGATTCTAGTTCAGTGATATCCGCATTATCCCACTGAGTAACATGGGGGATCTTCACCCAGTTTCTGTGTAGGTTAGCGCCAGAAATCTTCTGAATGCGAGATAAGGGCTTAACTTCTGTCTCACCAAACTTGCTGAAATCGATCTTAGGCCATGCCAGTAAGTTAAGCTCGTTGCCACCGGCCGTAGCATTGACGCTAGCCGATTCAACTTGCTTAATCGCAGCCTTGATGTAGTTCTGCACGTCTTCTTTTATGACGCGGCTCTTACGACCCGTGCCTTTGACGTTAGCCAGGTTAACACCGAGCTCACGAGCCATACGGCGGATCACAGGGGATGCATGGGCATAAGCATCATTTTCAACAAAGTCAGTCTTAGCCGCTTTAGCCTTAGATGCCGCTACAGCAGCGGCCGGAGCAGATGCTTGAACTGGTGCGGGTGCTGCGGCTACGGGTGCAGCAACAGGCGCTTGGCCTGGTACTTCGAAGATCATGATTAACGAGCCAGTAGAAACCTTGTCACCAATCTCAACTTTAATCTCTGTTAACACGCCAGCAAAAGGAGCCGGCACTTCCATCGAAGCCTTGTCACCTTCGACACTTAAGATTGCCTGCTCCTCGGTAACGCTGTCACCTAGGTTGACTAAGATCGCAGTCACTTCGACTTCATCGTCACCGATATCGGGCAGTGTGACTTCGAGTACGCTCGCAACGGTGGCAACCGCAGCAGCGACTGGAGCAGACGTTACAGGCGCAGCAGATGCTCCAGCAACTTCGAACACCAAGACTAGACTACCGGTAGCAACCTTATCGCCTATCTCAACTTTAATCTCTTTTAACACGCCATCGAAAGGAGCCGGCACTTCCATCGATGCCTTGTCACCTTCGACGCTTAAGATGGGCTGATCTGCGGTGATGCTGTCACCCAGGTTGACTAAGATGGCAGTCACTTCGACTTCATCGTCACCGATATCAGGCAAGTTTACTTCTCTTAGCTCGGCTGATGCCGGAGCGGCTACAGCCGCAACTGGCGCAGTAGCCGCCGCAGCTTGGGCTACTGGAGCCGATGCTGCATGGTCTTCGAAAACCATGATCAATGAATCGGTAGCCACCTTATCTCCAACGGCAACTCTGATCTCTTTCACTATACCCGCTTGAGATGCAGGCACTTCCATCGCGGCCTTATCGCCTTCGACAGCAATCAGCGATTGATCTTCTTCGACCCTGTCGCCTACGCTAACTAAAATCTCGGTGACTTCAACCTCATCCGTACCAATATCAGGTACATTAATTTCGATTGTCATATTGTATTGCCTCTTACGCGTATAGCGGGTTGATCTTGTCTGCGTCGATATTGAATTTAGCGATGGCCTGAGCCACGACAGATTTTTCAATATCACCACGTTTAGCTAATTCAGTCAGTGCTGCGACGACCACATAGCCGGCGTTCACTTCGAAGTGACGACGTAAGTTGTCACGGCTGTCAGAGCGACCGAAACCATCGGTACCCAGTACCTTGAATGATTCAGACGGCATGAAGGCACGCACTTGTTCGGCATAGTTCTTCATGTAATCCGTGGCCGCAATAGCAGGAGCCGTCCCCATTACCTGAGTGATATAGGCTTGCTTCTGCTCAGCTTCTGGATGCAGCATGTTGTAACGCTCGACATCCTGACCTTCACGAGTTAATTCGTTGAACGACGTGACCGAGTAAACGTCAGATGCAACATCATATTCTTCACTGAGAATCTTCGCCGCCTTACGCACTTCGTTCATGATGGTGCCTGAGCTCATCAGCTGAACCTGCTTACTACCTTGGTATGACTCAAGCTTATAGATACCCTTACGAATACCGTCTTCAACACCTTCAGGCATGGCTGGCATGGCGTAATTTTCATTCATCAGGGTCAGGTAATAGAACACATTCTCCTGATCGCCATACATGCGACGCATACCATCTTGGATGATGACTGCTACTTCGTAGGCATAAGTAGGATCGTAAGAGATACAGTTTGGAATCGTGTTTGCCTGAACATGGCTATGGCCATCTTCATGTTGCAGACCTTCACCGTTCAAGGTGGTACGACCGGCTGTAGCGCCTAACAAGAAGCCACGGGCCTGTTGATCGCCCGCCATCCATGCCATGTCGCCAACGCGCTGGAAACCAAACATAGAGTAGTAGATGTAGAATGGGATCATAGGCAGATCGTTAGTGCTATATGACGTTGCCGCGGCAACCCATGAAGACATAGCACCTAGCTCGTTGATCCCTTCCTGCAATACCTGACCCGAAGTCGCCTCTTTATAGTAAGAAACAATTTCGCGATCTTGTGGGGTGTAGTTCTGGCCCTGAGGATTGTAGATACCAATCTGACGGAACAGGCCTTCCATACCAAATGTACGCGCCTCATCGGCGATGATAGGCACGATATTTTTGCTCACACCCTTGTGCTTAAGCAATATGTTTAGCGCGCGAACAAATGCCATAGTGGTCGAGATGTCACGCTTCTGCTCTTCGAGCAAGGGCTTAAAATCTGCAACTTCAGGTAGCTCTAATGCTTTAGTGAAGTTAGGCAGACGCTGAGGCGTGTAACCATGTAGGGCATCACGACGGGCATGCAGGTACTTGTACTCTTCCGAACCTTCCTCTAAAGATAGGTAAGGCAGCTCAGCGACCTTCTCATCTGTTAGCAGGTCTTGAAGACCGAGACGGTCACGCAGTTGCAGTACATGGCTCATGTCCATCTTCTTCACCTGGTGCGCTATGTTTTTGCCTTCGGCTGCGCCGCCCATGCCATAACCTTTAACGGTCTTGGCCAAGATCACAGTAGGTTTACCCTTAGTATCCTGAGCGTTCTTAAAGGCAGCATAAAGCTTAGATGACTCATGACCACCACGCTTAAGTGCGAAGATCTCGGCATCTGTCATATCTGAAACAAGCGCCGCAGTCTCAGGGTACTTACCGAAGAAGTGCTCACGTACGTAGGCGCCATCTTTTGACTTAAATGTCTGGTAATCACCATCTACAGTCTCGTTCATCAGCTGCAGCAACTTGCCAGTGGTATCTTTGGCTAACAGTGAATCCCAGTTGTTACCCCAGATCACCTTGACCACGTTCCAACCGGCACCTCTGAACAGGCCTTCGAGTTCCTGAATGATGCTGCCGTTACCCATAACAGGGCCATCGAGGCGCTGTAGGTTACAGTTAATCAAGAAACATAGGTTATCTAGCTTTTCACGGGCCGCAAATGAAATCGCACCGCGTGATTCAGGCTCATCCATCTCACCGTCACCTAGGAAGGCATAGACACGCTGAGCCGAAGTATCTTTAAGGCCACGGCCATCGAGATACTTGAGGAAGCGAGCCTGATAGATAGAAGACATAGGCGCCAGACCCATAGACACGGTCGGGAACTGCCAGAACTCAGGCATCAGCTTAGGGTGTGGATATGAAGGGATACCTTCTCCATCGACTTCTTGACGGAAGTTATCCAGTTGCTCTGCGCTTAAGCGACCCTCAAGGAATGCACGCGAATAGATACCCGGAGAGATATGACCTTGGTAATAGACTAGATCGCCACCATCGACATCGTTTGGTGCACGGAAAAAGTGGTTAAAACACACTTCATAGAACGCAGCAGAAGACTGGAAAGAAGCCATATGGCCACCTAGATCCAGATCTTTCTTAGAAGCTCGAAGCACGATCATGATCGCGTTCCAGCGAATGATAGAACGAATACGGCGCTCTAGCGTAGTATTACCCGGATATGCAGGCTCTTGGCTGGTTGGAATGGTGTTGATATAGCTGGTATTGATACCAGTCGCCATATCGACGCCATCTAAGCGGGCCTTATCGAGTACTTGTTCCAGCAGATACTGAGCACGCTCAACACCTTCTTCACGAACAACCGATTCTAGAGCAGATAACCATTCTTGAGTCTCTAATGGATCTAAATCTTGTAGCATATGTTCAGACATTTCGCAGTCCTTTCCTATACGTAATACCCAAGTACCTAACCTCAATACTTAGCGATATTTGAAATATTAAAAATATGGTTTGGTGCCGGCTGATTCTCACATTGAAGAACGCCTAGTCACCACTTTTTAAACGGCGCAGACTGCGCTGCAACCGACTATCTTCTTTCCTAACGGTCAACATCACTTCCTCGATATAGCTTAAATGCTCATTCGAGGCTTCACGAGCCGCGTCAGGATCACGGCGAACGATTGCGGCTAGCAATGCTAGCCTATGTTCGTTTGCCCTTGTGGCTGCTTCCTCTCTTCGATTCAGCAATTCCAGGTTCTGTGCCACATTCTTATGCAGCACAGGCGCTAAACTGAGTACCAGATGCAACATGGCCACGTTATGTGACGCCTCTGCTATGGCACGATAGAAATGTACTATGGCTTGCGCTTGCTGCTCAATCTCTTGCGCCGCCTCTACATCCATGATGGTGCGCTTGATATTCTGCATATCGGCATCGGTACCACGAAGCGCGGCAAAATAAGCCATCATGCCTTCGGTGGCATGACGAAATTCGAGCAGATCATACTGACTCTCAGAGTCGCTATGCATCAATTCAACGATGGGATCGGCCAGGCTCTGCCACAGCTGCTCTTTGACATAGGTGCCACCGCCTTGGCGGCGCATCAGCAGGCCTTTAGCTTCTAATTTTTGAATGGCTTCGCGTAACGAGGGACGGGATACTTCAAATTGAAGTGCCAGCTCACGCTCAGGAGGCAGCTTCTGACCCGGTTGTAGGCTTCCTTCCAAAATCATCTGTTCTAACTGACCCATGATGACATCGGAAATTTTTGGCTGGTTTATTTTGTTATAAGCCATGTGACCCTCAGCTACTATTGTAAATTGGTCTTACCAATTTAGATGACTGAACGCACTTTAGCAAATCACATTTTGAAAGTCCAGTTTGTGACCTGAGTCTGGGATGTTCACGATGTGTGAGCATAACGGAAATTTAACCGAGAAAGGTCAGACCATTGTCACTGACTTAACAGTCACAAGCCAGAGGCAAGAGAATTGGCTATGTTGACGTTATGCCACCACACCAAAGATGGTCAACAAGGAAAGCGTGGTTAACAGTAAAATGAAATTACGTTTACTCAGCTGCAGCAATGCCAATGTCGCCTGGACACAAATGGGGGTGGCCGAGGCTTCGGGCCTAGGCTCTGCGGCTAAGGCCACTTGAGTCACTATATCTCTGGCGCTATGCTCCAGGCTTAACCCCAGCTTGCGCCAACTGCTGAAGGCTTGCGAGAATTGACCACTGAGCACATAACCGAAAGAAAAAATGCGGCTCGGCAACCAATCTAACAGTGCCAGCACCTTATCCACCAGGGGTAACTCGAGCGATTGCTGATGACTGAAATCGGCGAAGTAACGCACGGTACAGTATAAGACTGCGCCCGCAGGACCGAAGAAGATGAGATAAAGGGCGACCGCACCATAGAAACGATAGTTGAGCCAGGTGACGGTTTGGCCCACTTTAGCGCCTAAGTCACTCTCGCTTACGGCCTCGATAGCACGCTTACAATCTAGCTCTTCGGCAAAATGATAACACGCCTGAGAATCGCCTCGACAAGCCGCCTGCATGTATCGCTTAAAAGCCGTTCTTTGTTTCTGATGACTAAAGCATAGAATTGAGATCCCGACCCAAAGTAATAAGCTTACCCCTCCCCATAGCAGGCCGCTGACGGCCCAAGTGAGCACTAAAACGCTAATGGCGGGCAAAAGAAGCGCCAGCGCCATCATGGCTTCTGAGTTGAGCTGCTTGTTACCAAACAAGTTGGCAGAATAGCGGTCTAGAAATGATTCGAGTTGCCATGACTTAGGTAGCAGCTTTAATCGCTCAACCATTATCGCCACTAATAGGGAAAACAGTGCCATTAGGTCCATCCTTTTTACTCAGATTTAAACATCCAGCATGTGGGCTCATTCATCTCGCCAAGCCTAAGACATGCTCGGCTAGCCTAGATATAAACTGTAGCGATACTAGAGGCTCAGACTCAAGGTTAACTCGCTCTTATACCTGCTCCAATCGAAACAATCGCCGGGATCGGTTTTCCTGCCCGGCGCGATATCACAATGACCGACAATAGCATCCAAATTCAACAAGGGATATCTTGCCATCAAGCCAAGCGTCAGCCTAAGCAACTGCTGATATTGTGGCTCGGTATAATCTTGGCTATCTGTGCCTTCAAGCTCTACTCCGACAGCAAAATCATTGCAATTTTCTCGCCCCCGAAAACTAGACACCCCAGCATGCCAGGCGCGATCATCGCAAGAGACGTACTGAATAACCTCCCCATCTCTGCGAATAAGGTAATGCGCCGAGACTTCGAGGCCTTTAAGCGCGTTAAAACTGGGATCTGCGGCTATATCTAAACAACCTTGAAACAGCTGATCGATATAGGGCGTACCAAAACAGCCTGCTGGAAGACTAATATTATGAATAACCAGCAGGCTGACCTCATTATCGGGCCTGGCATTAAAATGTGGTGACACACACCGCTTCACCCCATGGCTCCAACCAAGTTCAAAACCTGGAATTAGTTTAGCTTTTGTCAACAATCAGTTAACCCTGAATCTGTCATGTCTTATCAGCACTTTACCAGTTAGCCTCCTCACTGAAAAGACCCATCGAATTCATTCTAGATAACTGACACTCATATGTGAAACACGGGTCGCGACTTGAAAAAGTGTAGCTCAAAGAATGAATCGACCGCGACCTCTGTAGCTAATGAGACAAGATGCATAGAGTATGAGCACTAAACTCTACCTTTATAGATCAAATTTGTTATTATTACTCTTATCAAGCATAACAGCCGATTTATAATCTAAATCATTCACCTGTTGTATCAGCTTATATAAAGTAAGCTCACCAAGGATCCCAATAATGTTGGAAAATGATATTAGGCTTGCAGTAAAAGCCGCACTCGAAGAAGACTTAGGCTATCAAGCCCCGATTCAAGCTGCGACCAGCCATGATGTTAATAGCCCGGAGGATTTGACTAGCCAGAATAAGGCGAATGCAGATATCACCGCGCAACTAATCCCAGCAGACAAGCATGCACAAGCAAGCTTAATCACTCGTGAAGAGGGTGTATTTTGTGGCAAGGCTTGGGCTGAGCAGGTCTTCAACCAACTCGGTGGTGAAGTCGCGCTCCACTGGCATGTCGATGATGGTGATCTGTTAATAGCCAATCAGGTTCTGTGTGAGCTCTCGGGCCCGGCACGCGCCATACTCACCGGCGAGCGCACCGCGATGAACTTCATTCAAACCTTGTCTGGGGTCGCCACACTCACCAAGCATTATGTGGATAAGATAGCCGGCACCAATACCAAGCTGCTAGACACACGTAAAACCATTCCAGGACTACGCACGGCGCAGAAATATGCAGTCACCTGCGGCGGCGGGAAAAACCACAGAATAGGCCTGTTCGATGCCTTCCTTATCAAGGAAAACCATATCATGGCTTGTGGTGGCATAGCGCAAGCGATCGCTAAGGCCAGAGTGCTAGACCCAAACAAACTCGTCGAAGTCGAAGTCGAGAACATCTTAGAACTACAACAGGCATTGGAAGCGGGCTCGGATATCATCATGTTGGATAACTTCGACGTGACCATGATGCTCGAAGCGGTAGAAATCAATAAGCGTCTGCCCGACGATAAGCAAGCCAAGCTCGAAGTATCGGGCAACGTCACTCTCGACACTATCGCCGATTTTTCGAAAACTGGCGTCGACTACATCTCGGTCGGTGCGCTAACTAAGCATATCCATGCACTCGACCTGTCTCTGCGCTTGAAACACTAAGCGCAATCTAGACCCGCCAGCATATTTTGAGGTGACTCGATGACCTTGAGTCACCTTTTTTGGCTATGTTCCATAACACTGTTGTCCTCCATATGCTGCGATCAATATTCGGCGCTTATCTAGCTTTGCGTTACTTTCTTTAAACCAAGCGAGATAATGCGATAAATACTTTGTCGCCACTCCTCTCATTTGGCCATTAACCCAGCTCTTAAAGAGAGCGATTGCACCATTGACAGTTTTGTTGTTAGCAAAATTAGCCGCTATTTCAGCAGACGTATCTGCAGATAAAATCGGAGTGATCATATGCTTACTGCGATCTATCGATAAAAGAACTGCAACCTGTCCTTCCTTGGTCCTTTTATCAATATCACCACCTCGCTTTCTGGCTTTTTGCGCTGAAATAAGCGTCTTGTCACCTTTTTCTGAGTAGGCAAGAAAGAATTCATCAACTTCGATAATGCCCGATAGTTTGTCATCATTTTTACCAGCCTGAGCCATTAGAAATCTATGCCTCCATAAAAAGGCGGTTTTAAGATTAATGTCACATATTTTTGCAGCCTGTCTCAGGGTTAACCTTAACTGCATACAGTGAGCATACCCTTGCCAAATGTGACTCTTATGCAGCCTGGCTAGCGGGGTTTTAGTCTTATTGTTAAACGTTTTACTGCAGTCATTGCAGCGGTACCTTTGTATTCCACCTGCCTTGCCCCATTTGTTAAACTGACTTGAATAGCAATGTGGACACTGTGATTTTGCATCAAAAAGGGGTTGGATCAGTTAGCTTCACTGATTAACTCATAGTCAACATAGACCTACAACAGCGCCCCTTTTTTATAAGCACTAGATATACAAGTAAGCTCAGCTTGCGCTTAATTCCCACCTCAACCACCTAAACACCACTCGATAACACATGTATCATTAAAATCAGTGATGTATAAGAAGTAAGTAGCGGTCAGCGCCTTAAAACGCCCAAATATTGACACCCAACACAGAAGTGACAGTTTTTTATACACAGTCAAAAAAACGCTAGAAGCAAATTAACATAAACGCAACTCATTTAGACCAAATTGACGTCACACCCGTCATTTATTGCAATTTATAGTTCCATTTACGTTAACTTTATACTAACTTTGGACGTAAGCGAGATGGCCACTGCGGCCAACCTCATCTTAAGTTCACTTTTTCTTCAATTTAGTTTCACTTAAAAAACATTTAAATGAAGGAGAACGCGAGGTGCGGTTTGCCCTAATGCACACAGCTAGCGGTACGTAGCTAGCGGTACATAAAAAAAGCAACAGCAACAGCAGCAACAGCCAAAGTAGAATTAACTTACCATCGAGTCTAATCGACGCTTAAGTTTTCTATGCAGTAACTTTAATATTGAGCTCAACGGAGAGAGAAAATGAAAGCCAGCAACTTGAACAACAGACTAAACACTATGACACGTAACAAGAGTGCTAAGGGTTTTACCCTGATTGAATTAATGATCGTGGTGGCCATTATCGGTATTCTCGCCGCGATTGCGATCCCACAATATAGACAGTACACCGTCGACAGTGCTCACAGTGCATGTCTTGCCGAAACAAAAGCTTATGCTACAACGCTGACAGTTTGGCTACATAATGGAGAAACTGGAACAAAGCCAACCGCTCCATCAGGTGGAGCTTGTGCAAGTTTCACTGGTGATGGTACACCAGCTTTCGGTACCGATATTGTTGGTACACCTAAAAAGCCAGGTACAACAGACCAAGCAGTAGAAATGAACTAATCCTTAGGCGCCTTTCCAACATAGGAGAGGCGCTTTACCATTTAGCTTACATTAATGAATATGCTAGAATTTAATCAAATAGATACAGCAAGCGATTAAAGGTTCCAGTAAGTATGCCCACAACCGGCCTCCACCTCGGCTTATCCACCCTCTTCATTCGCAAGCATCTACTCAGCGAAGAGCAGATAGCATCCGCTATCGCCAAATCCCGGCATAATAAGCAATCCCTGGTCTCCACCATAGTCTCAGAGAAGCTGATTTCCGCCCGTGAGATAGCCGAACTCTGTTATGAGGAATACGGCACCCCGCTGCTGGATCTCGATGAGTTTGACATCAGCAGCATTCCCGAAGCCTTCCTCAACAAGAAGCTGATCGACAAACATAAGTGCCTGCCGCTGTTTAAGCGCGGCAACCGCCTCTATATCGGCACTTCAGACCCGACTAATATCCCCGCCCTGGAAGACTTCCAATTCAGCGCGGGTTTGCATGCCGAAGCCATACTGGTCGAAGATGACAAGCTCAGTAAGGCCATAGACAAGGTACTCGAGGATGATATCTCGGCACTGGATATCAGTGGCATCGACGATGCAGCGCTGGCAGATATCGAGATAGATGCCCCTGGCAAGCGCGAAGAGGAACAAAAAGAGACTGGCGACGATGCGCCTATCGTCATCTATATCAATAAAATCTTGACCGATGCCATACGCAAGGGCGCATCGGATCTGCATTTTGAGCCCTATGAGAAACGTTATCGCATCCGTTTTCGTATCGATGGCATCCTACATCAAGTCTCCGAGCCTCCGGTCAACCTTTCCGCCCGGATATCGGCGCGACTCAAGGTGATGTCTAAGCTGGATATCGCCGAGCGCCGCGTCCCCCAAGATGGCCGCATCAAGATGAAGCTATCACGCACCAAGTCTATCGATTTTCGTGTCAGCACCTTGCCTACCATCTGGGGCGAGAAGATAGTGATGCGGATCCTCGACGCCTCCTCGGCGCAACTAGGCATAGAAAAGTTGGGCTATGAAGACGATCAGCGCGAGCTGTACGAGGAAATGCTGGAAAAACCCCAGGGGATGATCTTGGTCACCGGCCCTACCGGCTCGGGTAAGACAGTCTCCCTCTATACCGGCCTCAACATACTCAACACCGAGGCTCGCAACATTTCGACCGTCGAAGACCCGGTGGAGATTAATCTCGAAGGGGTCAATCAGGTCCATATCAACCTCAAGGCGGGGCTGACATTTGCGTCAGCACTGCGCTCATTCCTGCGTCAAGATCCCGATGTGGTCATGGTGGGTGAAATTCGCGACTTAGAGACCGCCGAGATTGCCATCAAGGCGGCACAGACCGGCCACCTGGTGCTGTCGACACTGCACACCAACTCCGCCGCCGAAACCTTGACCCGCCTCATCAACATGGGTGTGCCCGGCTATAACATAGCCAGCTCGGTAAACCTCATCATAGCTCAGCGTCTGACGCGCCGCCTCTGCCCCGAGTGTAAGCAAACGGAAGACGTTCCAGTACACGAACTAGAGAGGCTAGGCTTTAAGCAAGCTGACATAGATGCAGGCATCACCACTTATAAACCTGTGGGCTGCGATCTCTGCTCCGGCGGCTACAAGGGCCGGGTCGGCATCTATGAGCTGATGGAGATATCGGATGAGATAGCCCGCATCATCATGGAGGGGGGAAACTCCTTACAGATAGCCACTAAGGCCAAGCAGCAGGGAATGCGGGATCTACGCGAGTCTGGGCTGCTCAAGGTCATCCAGGGCGTCACCAGCATCGCCGAAATAAACCGAGTCACCAGCTTCTAGACTGGACATTTTTATCTTAAGGAACGGCCATGGCTACCGCAAGCACCATAAAAAAAAGACAAGCAAGAGCTAAGAAAGCCAATGCTCACAGCCAAGCTAAGATCTATACCTTCGATTGGAAGGGTGTCAACAAGGCCGGTCAAAAAACCTCAGGTGAGCTTAAGGGGGCCACGGCTGCGGAAGTCAGAAGTCAGCTAAAAACTCAGGGGGTCAGCCCTAAATCGGTCCGCAAGCAATCGGCGAGTCTATTCCAGCTGGGTGCTCCCAAGATCAATGCCATGGATATCGCCATGATCACCCGCCAGATAGCCACCATGCTCTCGGCCGGGGTGCCGCTGGTGACAACCATAGACATGCTGGGCCGCGGCCATGAAAAAGTGAAGATACGTGAGCTGCTCGGAACGATCTTAAACGATGTCCAAGCCGGTATTCCGCTATCTGATGCATTGAGGCCCCATAGGCAATATTTCGACGACCTCTATGTGGATCTGGTCGCCGCCGGTGAACACTCGGGCTCCCTAGATGCCGTGTTCGATCGCGTCGCGACCTACAGAGAGAAGGCCGAGGCACTTAAATCTAAGATCAAGAAGGCCATGTTCTACCCCGCTGCCGTGGTGGTGGTTGCCATAGCCGTGACATCATTGCTGTTACTGTTTGTGGTGCCACAGTTTCAGGAGATTTTTGCCGGTTTCGGCGCCGAACTGCCCGCCTTTACCCAGTTCGTCATCGGCATTTCTGAGGCATTACAGGCTTCCTGGTACATTTTTGCCGTCGCTATTATTATTGGCGTGTTTCTATTTAAGCGTGCCCATAGAAATTCTCTATTATTCAGAGATAGAGTCGATGTTTTACTCCTTAAAATCCCCGTTATTGGCCCCATACTCCATAAGGCCGCCATGGCGCGTTTCGCACGCACACTCGCGACGACGTTTTCAGCCGGTGTCCCGCTAATCGATGGCCTTGAGTCTGCTGCAGGCGCATCCGGTAATGCCGTCTACCGTAAGGCCGTACTCAAGGTACGCACAGAAGTGATGTCTGGCATGCAGATGAACGTGGCCATGCGTACCACAGGTCTCTTCCCGGACATGCTGATCCAGATGGTGATGATAGGTGAAGAGTCAGGTGGACTCGACGATATGCTCAACAAGGTCGCCAATATTTACGAGATGCAGGTCGATGACGCCGTGGATGGACTCTCTAGCCTGATCGAGCCTATCATGATGGTGGTCATTGGCACCTTAGTCGGTGGCTTAATCATCGCCATGTATCTTCCCATCTTCCAGATGGGTAATATAATCACCTAATCGTCAAGTTCCATAAAAGACTCCCAACAGAAGAACCCAATAGATGTCAGAATTAATAACCATATTAGGCCACAACTTGTGGCTCTTCAGCGCGCTCGCTTTTATCTTTGCCGCCGTCATAGGTAGCTTTATCAATGTGGTCATTCATCGCTTTCCCGTGATGATGAAACGCGAGTGGCAGCAAGAGTGTAACCAATACCTCAACGAGTATCATAAAGAGCTTGTAGGCCCCATCTCAAAGGCGCTCGAAGGAGCCATAGACGGTTATCCAGAGAAATATAATCTGATAGTACCTGGCTCTGCCTGCCCGAAATGCAACGCAGATATCAAGCCCTGGCATAACCTGCCCGTTATTGGCTGGCTGATGCTAAAAGGAAAGTGCGCCTCATGCAGCACGGCTATCTCGACGCGCTACCCAATCATAGAATTATTGACTGGCTTAACCGTGGCCTTTCTCGCGCTGCATTTCGGCCCTACTTGGGAGTTTGCCTGCGCAACATTACTCACTTTTGTGCTGATAGCCCTAACAGGCATAGATCTCGATGAAATGCTGCTTCCCGACCAACTCACCCTACCTCTGCTATGGTTCGGTTTATTGATTAACCTAAATGGCACCTTTACCAGCCCAACTGACGCATTAATCGGCGCCGCCGCGGGTTATCTGAGCCTCTGGAGTGTCTTCTGGGTATTTAAACTATTAACGGGCAAGGATGGCATGGGCTATGGTGATTTTAAGCTGTTAGCCGTGTTTGGCGCCTGGTTTGGTTGGCAACTACTGCCACTCATCATACTGCTATCATCGCTGGTCGGCGCTGTCGTTGGCATCATGCTGATCATCAGTAAAAAACTCAATCACGGTAATCCAATTCCATTTGGCCCTTATATCGCGCTAGCAGGCTGGATAGCCATGATCTGGGGCAGTGATATCAATACTTGGTATTTATCCACCCTATAGGTATAAGCTAGCGTTCTTCATAAAATGATTAAGAAGTAGGATCATGGCTAAATATTTAATAGGTTTAACCGGCGGCATAGGTAGCGGTAAGACCACAGTCGCCAATCTATTTGCAGAATTAGGCATAGAATTAGTCGATGCCGATATCGTCGCACGAGATGTGGTTGCAATAGGCACTAGCGGCTTGAATCAAATAGCGGCCCATTTCGGTAAACAGATATTGAACCAAGATAACAGCTTAGATCGAGCCGCTCTAAGAGAAATCATCTTCAGCGAGCCGAAAGAGCGACTCTGGATCAACGACTTACTACACCCCATGATACGCACCGAGATGCTAAAACAATTAGCCGCTACGTCATCGCCCTACACTATTCTCGTCGCTCCCTTGCTATTTGAGAATGAATTAGATAGGTTAGTAAACCGTACGGTTTTGATTGATATTTCAGCTGAACAACAAGGCAAACGTACCGTTCGCAGGGATGGGGTAACTCATGAGCAAGTAGAAAAAATTATCAGCAGCCAGGCCCCAAGAGCCGAGAAGCTGCTTAAAGCTGATGATGTCATAGACAATCATGGAGAGATATCGGCGCTAAAAAGCAAAGTAATTGCACTGCATAATAATTATTTAAAATTGTCCAATAACGCTTAATAAACCCATGACTGAATTGATCTATGAACAACCTCTAAACGAGAAGACTCGAAGTTATCTTAGACTCGAGTACCTCGAGCAACAACTGCAGATGAACTTAACTCAAGATCATCGAGAGCCTTGTTTCTACCCTCTTTTCTCATTATGTGAGCTGGCTGAGCGGTGTGATTACCGCGGCGAAGTACTCAAAGACCTAGATAAGCAGATTGCATTGCTGGCCAATTGGCAGAATCTGCCCCACATAGATAAACAGCAAGTCGATAAATATTTATCCCTATTATCTGACGCCAGAGACACACTTCAAATAAGCGAAAGACCCGGTAGCCGACTGAAACAGAATCGATTCTTAATGGCTCTACGCCAACGATTCAATATGCCTGGGGCATCTTGTAATTTTGACCTACCACAACTTCATTACTGGTTAGGCAAGCCTTGGGATGTTCGACAACAAGAATACTCACAGTGGCTAGATACCTTTAGAGCCTTACTGACACCTATCAGTCTGCTTCTAGCGCTAACCAGGTTAACCAATGAGTACACCGAAGCCGTGGCGAAAGCCGGTTTTTATCAAGGCAATAGTGCTCAGGCACTGTCATTAATTAGGGTGCAACTGGACTCAGTTCAAGGCTGTTACCCTACCATTAGCGGCCATAAGAATAGATACGCGATTCACTTCGTGCAGTTCGACCAACAAAAACACTCGGATAAAGCGATTGAGTTTAAGTTAGCAACCTGTATCTAAAGCCAGTATCATAGGTTTCATATCAAACATCATGCTTAAATTGCTTAACTTGAGCCGCTCTCGAGCCCAAAGTTAAGCCAATTTTGTAAGCCTACCTTGTAGAGACCGAACAATGACAACCCGAGTAAAGTGCCCCACCTGCCAAACAGAGGTGATCTGGAATGCCGAGTCCAAATATCGACCTTTCTGCAGCGATCGCTGTAAGCTAATCGACCTAGGTGACTGGGCATCCGAAAAACATGCAATCCCAGTCCAGCCAGAATTTGATCATGAGACTCTGGATGCCGAAGGGTATGATGAATCTGGCTTCTTTAAAGAGGATTAATCCAATTGTCAGTCTCGATAGCTCAAACCAAGAGAGTACATGTCGCTGTCGGCGTGATAATCAATGCAGATAATCAGATCTTGCTCGCCAAACGTCTCACCCATCTGCATCAAGGTGGAAAGTGGGAGTTCCCCGGCGGCAAAGTCGAGGCGGGTGAATCAGTGACCCAGGCATTAACTCGAGAGTTAAAAGAGGAAGTTGATTTAACCATCACAGCTACCCGCTCCCTGATGAGCATCAGTCATGACTATCCGGATAAACAAGTCCTCTTAGATATCCACTGGGTCACTTGTTTCACCGGAAACGCTCACGGACTCGAAGGACAAGAAGTTAAATGGGTGCCTAAATCCGATTTACCGAACTACGACTTCCCCGAAGCTAACAAGCCTATAATCGAGAAAATATTAGCCGCTGAGGACTAATATCAATCCATCACAAGGACAGTGATTTATATAGTCTTTATTGCTCAAGCTGCCGATTAATTGCCCCACCCTTGTCGAACAGCCACCTACCCCTCATAGGGACAAACCTGTGGCTGATTGGACTCCAGAAAACCGGCGAAACTCTATACCCTTAGCCCATAGGGGTGTTAACCAGGTGCGCATTATGTTAAATTAATGATGTCAGATCATTTGCCGAAGCTCAACTTTCGGTAAATGATTTGTAATGATGCCGTCGCCTGCAACCACCTGAGTACAACCCCAAGTTCGAACGCTGACACTAGTTGGTTAAAGGCACGTGCGCAAAAAAAAGCTAACCTTGAGCACTGAATCCTTATGAAAAATATGATGTTAATTGGCGGCTTACTCCTCAGTAGCGCTACACTTCCAGCCTTTGCCGATGCGCAATGCGGTAAGGTCACAATCGCGGACATGAATTGGAGCTCGGCTTCATTAATCGCTAATGTCGATCGCTTCATTCTAGAATATGGTTATGGCTGTGAGGCCGAGTTGATCCCAGGCGATACTATGCCAACCAGCACGTCAATGGTCGAGAAGGGTGAGCCTGACATAGCGCCGGAGATCTGGAGCAACAGCATCAAAGAGCTTATCGATCGAGGCGTCAGTAACCATCGCTTGGCTATCGCGGGCAATTCCCTCTCTGAAGGTGGTGAAGAAGGCTTCTGGGTCCCCCAATATATGGTCGACAAGGATCCCAGCCTGGCAACCATTGCGGGTATCATCGCCAACGCCAAAACTTTTGTCCACCCGGAAGACCCTGAACTGAGTGCCTTCTACGGCTGCCCGGCAGGTTGGGCCTGTCAGCTCTCGGCCGAAAACCTGTATCGAGCGCTAAAACTCGAAGATGCTGGATTCGATCTTATCGATCCAGGCTCAGGAGCGGGTCTGTCTGGATCCATCGCCCGTGCCTATGAGCGTCAAAAACCTTGGTTTGGTTATTACTGGGCGCCCACAGCAATATTGGGTAAATACAAGATGGTCAAGGTAGATTTTGGCAGCGGTATCGATGCGGATCATTTTCGCGACTGTACTACCAAGGAGGAGTGCGCCGAGCCTAAGGTCACCATGTACCCATCGTCATTGGTGCAAACCGTCACCACCACAGCTTTCGCCGAAAAATCCCCGCAGATATTCGAGTATCTAGGTAATCGTTCTCTGACCAATACCCAGCTGAACGGTTTGCTGGCCTGGATGGAAGACAATCAGGCAGACGGCATTATCGCCGCCGAGTACTTCCTGATGAACCATGAAGATACCTGGTTAAAATGGGTTCCCGCCGATGTCGCCGCCAGGGTGAAAACGGCAATAAAAGCACTGTAAACCCAAATAAAAACGCGAGGCCTCAGGGCCTCGCGTTTTTGCTTCCCATCTAGATTATCCCGTGTAAACACTTTAGAGGTAGTAATGGCTGACTTTTCTTGGTTCAGCAAGTTTCCGAAAATGGACCGTGCCACGTTATTGGAAATTCGTAAATATTTAGACAGCAGCTTTCGGGACTTTTCCCGTGAGTATGGTGATCTCATCGAGTCATTCTTCGATCCACTGCTCCGCTTTCTTATCTGGTTTGAAAAACTCTTGGTGCAATCCCCCTGGTGGGCTGTACTCATCTCGATCACCGGCTTGGTCTACCTGGCCAGTCGTTCAAAAAAATTGTCCTTGGGCGTCATAGTGTCATTTCTGCTTATCGGCTATTTCGGCATGTGGGAAGATACGATGCGCACCCTTAGCATCATTACCGTATGTACCTTGCTGGCCATATTATTGGGTGTGCCCATCGGCATATTAATGGCTCGCAACAATCGAACCCAGTCGATAGTGACGCCGATTCTGGATGTGATGCAAACCATGCCGGCCTTCGTGTATCTGATCCCCGTGGTCATGTTGCTTGGCATTGGCAAGGTGCCCGGAGTCATTGCCGTGATCATCTATGCTATCCCGCCTGTCATTCGTCTGACCAATCTGGGGATCCGCCTAGTAGACAAAGAAGTGTTGGAGGCGGCCACCGCCTATGGTGCCAATTCGATGCAACGCCTTATGGGCGTTCAGCTCCCCTTAGCCTCACCCACCATCATGGCTGGTATCAACCAGACCATTATGATGGCGCTGGGCATGGTCGTTATCGCATCTATGATCGGCGTCAAGGGCCTAGGTCAGCCGGTGCTCAAGTCAATCACCAACCAGTATTTCACCCTGGGACTCTTCAACGGCTTGGCCATCGTCGCTCTGGCTATCATTTTTGATCGCACCTCTCAAGCCTACGCCAAGCGATCTCAGCAACATATGCAGGGTGGACAACATGACTAATGAAGCACAAAAACAGCCGCTCATTCAGATAAAAAATCTCTACAAGATCTTTGGTAAAAAACCAGCCAACGTCATGTCTATGGTTAGAGCTGGTTTATCTAAGGATGACATCCTGGCAAAAACCGGCCATACAGTGGGCCTTAAGGCCATCAACCTCGACATTCACAAGGGTGAGATCTTCGTGATCATGGGGCTATCGGGTTCGGGAAAATCGACCCTGATCCGTCACTTCAATCGCCTCATAGATCCGACCGAAGGGCAAATCCTGGTTGAAGGCATAGATGTGATGAAGCTAAATACCAAGGAGTTGGAGCAATTTCGTCGCAACAAAATGGCCATGGTATTCCAACGCTTTGGGTTAATGCCCCACAGGAGTGTACTGGACAATGTGGCCTATGGCCTCAGTGTACAGGGGATAGATAAGGCCACGAGAAATGCCAAAGCGACACAATGGCTTGAAACCGTCGGCCTGACTGGATATGAACAGCAGTACCCATCTCAGCTTTCCGGTGGTCAGCAACAGCGCGTCGGCTTGGCGAGGGCCCTGTGTACCGATGCAGAAATCCTGCTGATGGATGAAGCCTTCTCGGCACTGGATCCTCTGATCCGCAGTGAGATGCAAGATCAACTGATTGAGCTGCAAAAAAAGCTACATAAGACCATCATCTTTATCACCCATGATCTAGATGAAGCCCTGCGAATTGGCGACCGCATCGCCATCCTCAAAGACGGCAACCTGATCCAGGTCGGTGAGCCGGTGGACATCTTGCTTAACCCTGCCGACGACTACGTCGAAGCCTTCGTCAAGGACGTAAACCGGCCGCGAGCCCTGACGGTCGAAACCGTCATGAAGCCGCCCGCCTATCGTCTAACCGCCGATACCACAGGTGAAGCCCTCAAACAGATGAAACGTATCCCGGCTAACTATGCCTATTACGTTACCGATGAAGGTTTCCAGGGCGTTGTGTGCCAAGAAGCATTGGAAGATGCCGTCAAGACAGATGAAGAAGCGCCGATGGAAGAGTTCAAGGTAGAAGAAATGGACCCAATATCACCAGATGCGCTGCTTGAAAGTATTATTCCAGCGACCATGGAATCAGACTTTCCCCTGCCTGTTGTCGATGCAGATGGTGACTTACAGGGTGAGCTCTCCCGCTCTCACCTCGCCGACGTGCTCGCAGATTTCTACGGCGATGATGCTGACAGCAGCACAGAAAAAGAAACAGAAAAAGAAACAGAAAACTTAACCAATAAGGATAAATGATGAACCGCTACACACTTGCTGCTTCCTGTATCGCCTTGGCACTGGCCACGAACGCCAATGCTGCGCCAACAGACGGAGAGCTGGATGCTCTTAAAGCCCGTATCGAACAATTGGAATCCGATAAAGATCAGGCAAAACAAGATAAAGACAGCTCCATCAAGCTTGGCGGTGCGGCTCGATTCCAGTATAGCTACTTGGACTATGATGAGAATAATAAAGATCGTGGTGGCGATTTTGACTTCGACGTATTCCGCCTCGATGTCGATGGCAACCTAGATGACATCATTTTTTCTGCCCAGTATCGTTGGCACCAGTACATGGACGTCATTCACCATGCTTGGGTCGGATATAACTTCGATGACAAGCAACAGGGTAAAATCGGTATCACTCAGGTGCCTTTCGGTATCTTGACCTGGGCGTCCAACAGCTTCTTCTTCAGCTCCAACTTCTACACTGGCCTGGAAGACGACTACGACATGGGTCTAAATTACACCTATAGCGGCGATACCAGCCGACTCGATCTGGCCTTCTACAAGAATGACGAACAGGGCGGCCTAGATGGTTATGTCTCTGACCGTAGCGCACGTTATTCCTACGATGTGGTGGGTGTGCGTCTGCCAGGCGAAGGCATCTACGACGCTCCGAGTGTCGACAAGGCCGCGGCCGAAACCAACACGGTCAACGTTCGTTATGCTCATAACCTAACATTCGATGATGTTGCCCTCGAGCTGGGTATATCTGGCCAGGTAGGTCAACTGGAAATACAAGACGGTACCGATGGCGATCACATGGCAGCAGCGCTGCATGCCGTGGTCAACTATGACCGCTGGAACGTTAAGTTACAGCTGACCGACTACGAGTACGATGTCGAAGGCATGGATGTTGAAAGCATGATCGTCGGCGCCTACGCCTTCTATGACTCGATCCCAGCAGAAGCCACCAGCTACATGGCCAACGTGGCATACAGCCTGCCTGTCGACATAGGACCGATTTCAAACCTCACCTTCTATAATGATTATACAGTGGTCACCGACAAGCCTGCGGCTCAGCCAGACACCTTTATGAACGTTACAGGTGTCGCGATCACCTCAGGGGGTTTATACACCTACATCGATTTCGTGATCGCCGAGAACCAACCCTTTATTGGTGGCTCTATGGTCGGTGACGGTGACACCAACAAGCGCCTGAACATTAACTTCGGTTACTACTTCTAAGCGTAACGTGTGAGCATGTGATCGTGTGAGCGCCGAGAACCAAATCCTTGTCTATCGGTGGCTCTATGGTCGGTGACGGTGACGGTGACAAGCGCCTGAACATTACACTTCGGTTACTACTTCTAAGCGTAACCAGGTGGCCTGACTCGGGTGCAGTGAATATCGATTGGTATCATACCCACCGAGCCAGGCCTGCTTAACAGACAAAAAACCGCATTCCGAAAGGAATGCGGTTTTTTATTGGATGTAATAAATAGACTCCGCACAGAAAAGCTTATCTAACACAATGAGATATAGTAACAATAGAGATTTATTATTAAATAAATGTACTAAACTGACTAACGCTTTTCTTGATGTTGGCATAACAAACCCTCCTCTACAACTCGGACTTAAGCCTAGTCAAAGGATATTAATCTGACAATCCAGGGTGTCTTGGTTGTTTTGGGTTGTTTTGACCAACAGATTGGTTTTGCAAAAAGCTCGACGACGAGCCGTAAGCACTATTGGCTAATATGCTGGAATTGACCTTTTTGCTATGAAATATAAATTAATAGCGTTCGTAGCAACAGCAAAGAGCCATAGGCTCAGCGTGTTTAACAGACAACAAAAAACCGCATCCCTTTCGGAATGCGGTTGTTGTTTAAATAGGTTGAGTTGGCCGATAAGACAACTCAGCCGACTCACACAATATAATTTTATTGATCTTCATAGTAAGTAACCACTAATGTGTGTAACAGAGCGTGTAACACTTAGTGTAACAGAGCGTGTGACAGATCAGTATGGCGAGCAGATGTATACCTAACTTAACGATAATGATTATTATCATTAAGTTGGCAAGCCATTGGTAAACCGTACATTTTACGACTTAAACTGGCTCAACTTCACGATAACCGTAAGTTACAACCACTTCACGACAGGTTCTAATTTGGCTCAACCTAGTGAACCTGGAGCGATTAGGCTATTGCCACTATATCGTGGTCAAGTACGAACATAATGATTATCATGAAGTCTCATGATGACAGTCTCTTAGCTTGCTGCTTCGCTCTCTTGATATCGCGTATCCAAATCACTGTTCCTTGTGTCACTTTCGATTCAAACAGATCAATAGCAGCAAAGAGATCGCTAAGCTTTTTAAATCCATAGTTTCGCTGATCAAAGGATGCTTGATTGGAAATATGAGAACCAATTGGACCGAGCATAGCCCAGCCATCATCCTCTTCAACAGCCTCTATGGCCTGCCTTAAAAGGCTAATAAGCTTAGTGTCTTTGTTCAGGCTTTTATCGAGTTTAGGTTGCTCTTCGTCACCCTGTTCATACCCGTCCAGATACAGAAAGCGGGAACAGCTATTTACAAACGCGGTCGGTGCCTTACGCTCACCAAATCCAATCAAGAATTTACCATCTGCGAGTGCTCTAGTGACTAGGGGAGTAAAATCGCAATCAGATGACACCAGACATATGATATCAACGTCTTTGGTATAGAGGATATCCATAGCATCGATAACCAAAGCTATGTCTGTGGCGTTCTTGCCTTTAGTGAGATCGAACTGCTGGATAGGCTGAATCGCATATTCATGCAATACATCTTCCCAAGGCTTGATGTTAGGGCTTTTCCAATTACCGTATGCCCTGCGTATGTTAACGACACCATACTTTGCTAGCTCAGACAAGATCACATCAATTTTTGCTGCTGGTGCATTATCCGCATCGATAAAAAGAGCTATTTTTTCCTTATCTTTCATTAGCATTCCTTGCTTTACAACCTGACAACTACTCATGTCACCAACAATACCACACTGCTAAATAGGTAAGCACAAAATTTACGAGAGCTAGACCAATACCATGATAATTACTGTTATCGTTAAGTTTATGTGAAGCGATTCCCTACTTCCAAAAACAATGTTTGGCTACAACACAAAAACTGTAACGTTAACAATGGCTGGCTAATTTATTTTATTAGAAACGGTTGTCGATAAAACCTTATTTAACAAACAAGTTTCATTATCATTAGCCAGCTCATACTCATCCGCTTTTATAGAAAAAGGCCCTTGTTTAGTCCTAGTGCTGTACATAGGTTTACAAACTTGTTTTCCTCGAGTATAGGTTCCGTCACCGTTGTTAACAAAAGTGTCTTCACAAAGCATAGAAGATTGTTCTCGATATCTTATTAAAGGACGATAGAACGAACGAGTTATATGGCATCGTTTAGCTTTCAGAAATACTATTTCACTATAATATTCTGTCTCACATTTACTACTTTTACATTTTTGATCCCAAGAATAGGTCACGACATACCGACCTGGGGGAGCTAAAACATACTTTGCAAAAAGACTAACTTCTAATTTTTTTCCCGATTCATCAGTTATTGATTCGATACCGGTTCTAGAATAGGAACCACGCCTTGTACTTCGATCATAATTATTTACTGTTGTAATTAACCCTAAATTATCAGACTTTTCATTGTAATGATCCCAGACCATTGGATCATATGTTCCGCACCCTGCTAAGGTTATTGGAACTATAGTAGCGATTAATAACATTCTCTTTAAATCCATAGCAACCTACCCGCATACCTATTAAGGAGTGGCATTACAACTTAAAATCGACATTCAAGCAACTTAAAAAGGAAAGTGGTAAAAACAGGTTAGAGCGTTTACCCTAAACCGAACCAGAGCAATTACAAATTCAGACAATTCCATGATAATTGTCGTTACCATTAAGTTACTGCCACTACTATACTTCCACATCATTAACAAGGATCGTTAAGGGATAGCATGGAACACTTAGATCTCGGCCTTCTTTTGGCCGTCGTAAGCGTCATCGCAGTTACTGTTTTATACTACCTAAAATCAGATGAATGAGCCTGAATAAAGCTACTGGCTTGTATTACGTATACAATTTATCTTGGTACAAAATCTCATCTAGTATATTCATATCATCCGTAGTGGCGTTTTTATAATTCGTCTGACCACACATACTTTTTGCTATCACAAGCTCACTCATAGCCCTCGTCACAGCAACATACATAAGTCTCAAATACTCAGCCTTAGTATCAAGTACAGCGTTGCTTGACAGTCTAGGATCAACTACGTAACACACATTACGCTCCCTTCCCTTTGCACTGTGTATGGTGCAGACTTTAACCCCTCTCAGGCTCGGCCTCAGGTCACCTTTATTATTAGGGTCATCACTTTCTACTTTGACCTTCCCCTTCTTAAGAATGTCTTGAATAAGATCAACTTGTTCGTGATACCTCGCAACAATCAAGATATCGGTTCTTTTCGTACCATTTTTGAGCTTCTTTTTAATATCTTCAAGGCACCAATCAGCAAAGCTATTAATCGTGGAACACTCCTGAACAGTAGCTTTTAGGCCATCGCTATTTGTAGTAACTAAATGCTGGTATTTATTGCTGATTTTGGTTCGAATAAAATTCGATAATGCGAGTAATTGTGGTGTTGAACGGAAATTGTTTGTTAGAGGATAAGACTTACCCTTGGTGTACCTCTTCATAAATGTGTTGAGGTGTTCGCAGTCAGCACCTCTAAAAGAGAAAATGGCTTGCGCTGGATCACCTACACCAAAAAACTTACTCCCACCTTTAATCAATTCCTCTAAGATTCTCCATTGAAGTTTACTCATATCTTGGAGTTCATCAACGATAATATACTTATTCTTGGCCTGAATTTTAGATCTGAAAATCGTGTCGTCTTTCAGGTGTTTCAACATAAGAAACAATTGATCTTCATAATCAAATCGCTTTTTATTTGCTTTATGTTTTTTATAAGCATCTAGCAGAAATAGAGCCACCCAGAGTTAATTGTGCATTTTCTATCCACCTACTAAGCTTTGGTTAGATTAGTAGAAGTAGGAGGTTGTTATGCCCCGTCCCAGAAGAACTCAAATTAGTATTGAAGATACGCCGTGGTACCACGCAGTCTCAAGATGTGTTCGCAAAGCATGGCTAACAGGAGTCGATCCTAATACGGGTCAATCCTATGAGCATCGACGAGAATGGGTTGAATCTCAGTTGCTTAAGTTAGGTGCAATCTTTGCTATTGATATTGCAGCTTATGCGGTGATGTCTAATCATCTTCATCTGGTGTTGAGAATCGATATCGAGTCAGCCAATAGCTGGACAGATAGGGAGGTCGTCGAGCATTGGCATCAACTGTTTAAAGGAACTGAAATAACTCAAAAATTTCTAAAGTGTGAGATAATTGAAAGCCATGAAATTAACGCCCTCAAACATTCAATAGCCTTATATCGTAGCCGATTAAGTGACATAAGTTGGTTTATGCGCTGCCTCAATGAGCCAATCGCGAGGATGGCGAATAAAGAGGATAAGTGTACAGGGCATTTCTGGGAAGGCCGGTTCAAGTCACAGGCCCTGCTCGATGAAGCCGCCGTGCTGGCCTGTATGGCCTATGTAGAGCTCAATCCAATACGTGCCAAGATGGCTAATACACCAGAAACTTCAGATCACACCAGCCTTAAATTGCGAGTAAAAGCAGCTTTAAAAGGCAAACAACCAGAAAAACTGCTGCCTTTTATTGGGAATGAGCGCCTCAAGCAGCCAAAAGGCATTCAATTTTCACTTAAAGACTATCTTGAATTAGTCGATGAAACCGGCAGGATTCTTCGTGATGATAAACGAGGGGCTATATCTGCAAGTGCTTCTAAGATACTCACTCGGTTAAATATTTCCAGTGACAACTGGATACATATGACCTCTGAGTTTGGCAAATTATTTCATGGCCCAGTGGGGACACTGCAAGAACTCACCAGCTATTGTGAACACTTGGGTAAGCGACGACGGCACTTTGCTCACTGCTGTGATTACTTCAAACGAGCTGATAATTAAGGTTTTTACGTTTCACTCAGACTTACATCTTAGGTTTGAGTTTTGTGCTGCCTGAAATTCATAATTTCGAACAGAAATTAACTATTTACCTCCTGCAAAACAAAATTACCAGCAAACATTTAGGGTTTTGGTCCTGATGGGTGGTTGAAGATTGACATGCATTGCCAGCGAGGTATGTTATTGATTAATAATGGCTGGCTTTGATTGTGTTGATTAATAATGGCTGGCTTTGATTGTGTTGATTAATAATGGCTGGCTTTGATTGTGGCTGATTAATAATGGCTGGCTTTGATTGTGGCTGGCTTTGATTGTGGCTGGCTTTGATTGTGTCCTTGGACTCTTTAGATACTGCACCATCAATGGCTTTAAAGAGACTCCAGAGTTCCCTAAGCCATGAAAGCAGTTTTTTTAATAGGTTTCGAAACATAGATTATCCTTTAGTAATGAGACTTTCTCTAT
>NZ_JABSSM010000039.1 GCF_013214165.1 Shewanella sp.
CAGAAGTGAAACGCAATCGCGCCGATGGTAGTGTGGGGTCTCCCCATGTGAGAGTAGGTCATTTCCAGGCGCCTAATAAACGAAAAAGCCCGTTGCTAACGCAACGGGCTTTTTTCGTTTAGGCCTGACTCTTTGTTGCAAGAAGTGACCGAACGAACATGGGGAATATAGATAGCGCATGCGAAGCATGCATCCTTTCATGTGATAGGTAGAGATTTGCTCCTGCAATCTCGACACTTCCCACATCCATGTGGGTCGTAGGGTGAAGGGCCTGCGCTTATCAAGCGTAGCTTGATGCTGGGTTGGTAGAAAAACGTTCCAGACATTTTCTACATTCCTCACATCCTTGTGAGTCAACGCGGAGAGCTCGCTCGAAGCTGGGCCATTGGAAGGCGCCTCTGCTCTTTGTTTCCGTATTCAAAGCGCCGTAATTTCATCCCCATGTGTCCACTTCGTGGATCGAGTAGGGTGAAGACCTTGCGCTTATCAAACGTAGTTTGGTGCTGGGTCGGAACGCGGAGGATTTATCCGAAGCCGGGCCATTGGAAGGCGCCTAATTTCTCGTAAAGAGAGTCGATAAAGCCCGTTGCTAACGCAACGGGCTTTTTTCGTTTAGGCCTGACTCTTTGTTGCAAGAAGTGACCGAACGAACATGGGGAATATAGATAGCGCATGCGAAGCATGCATCCTTTCATGTGATAGGTAGAGATTTGCTCCTGCAATCTCGACACTTCCCACATCCATGTGGGTCGTAGGGTGAAGCGGGGGTTGTTGGCGAAGCGCAGCTTTGCGCTGGGTTGGTAGAAAAACGTTCCAGACATTTTCTACATTCCTCACATCCTTGTGAGTCAACGCGGAGAGCTCACTGATATGCTCATCGGTAACTGATCCGTGGGTTATATCAATCGAATAATTTTATTTTGATAAGAGTTCTACAAAGCCATTAACGGCGATCTTGCTTAAACAAGAATGTACCAGTTCTTTCGCTATTTCGACCCTATCAGCCTCAGCGTAGCATCTGAGTTCAGGCGCATTACCTGAGGGGCGTAAGTGGATTATTCTGTTGTCTTTTAGGGTTATGCGTAAGCCATCTGTGCAATCAAGGCTTTGAATTAATTGTTCTTCAAATCCCAAGGCATCGAGTAGTCGGTTTGGATCTTCTTGCCCTAGAGTCAAGATGATTTGGCTGCGTTCTGTGGGGAAGTTTTTTATACGGTCGCTATATGTCACTCTTTTGGGGAGTGAGTCGACTAAGGCTGAAATAGTTTTGTGCCTAGCCTCTGCAAAAAGCATTAATGCTGGTAAGACGGCATCTCGAGTCGGCAGAGCCTTAAGTGTGTGTTGCTTGATTCTCACATCGCTGCCGAGCAAGAAGCCCCCGTTGGCTTCAAAACCTGCGATTGTTTCATAATTTTCTGCCAGAGTAGAAAACTCAGCAATGACATAGGGCGAGCCAATTCTCGTTCGTTTTACATGAGAGAAGTATGCACTGCTGTCGATGACCGTATTGCTATTAACCGGTATTGCGAGTGCCTCTATGTGCAGCGCGTTGGCACAGAGTAAGCCTAAAATATCCCCCCGCAGCCAGGTACCACTCTCATCGGCTACGAGGGGACGGTCGCCATCGCCATCGGTTGAGAATATGGCATCGAGAGCATATTGTTTTGACCAGTTGCGCGCCTTAGCTATGTCCTCATCGGATACCGCCTCGGTATCTATGGGTACAAACTCATCGCTTCGCTCTAACGCTATGACCTCGGCGCCCAGTGCCGAGAATATCTTCGAATATAAGTCTCGGCCCGCACTCGAGTGCTCATAAATACCAATACGCTTGCCGGTGAGCAACGCAGCATTAAACAATGATGTGTAGCGTTGGATATAAAGTCTTGCAGCATCCGGGTTCACAGCAAGGTTAGGTATGTCTTCGAAGGGGGAAAATTTTGCCCGAGTACACAAGATCTCTTGCTCATCAGATTTGCTGATTTCTCCATCGGGGCGATAGAACTTCAAGCCATTACGATCAAATGGAATATGACTTCCAGTGACCATGATACTAGGTATCTTATCTTGCATTGCGGCATATGCTAGTGCGGGTGTTGGAACTACGCCATAGTAAATCGCTTCGATACCTAAGTGCTCCAGCGCCTTGGCACAGGCCATAGCCATCCGAAAGCTGCTGGGGCGATTATCAATAGCGATGGCGACATGGTTAAAAGTGAAGTCTTGTCGCTGAGTCGCGACAAATGAGTGGGTGAAAGCCGCACAAACTTCATTGGTAAATTGAGTAACCAGCCCACGAGCACCGCTGGTGCCAAAGGCTATACCGCTATTTCTAATCACATCAGAACTCAATAACATCAAAAATCCTATAGGTGCAGTAAGCACTCTCCCATGAAGATGGTATGGCTTTTCTTTACCTAGCTTCGATACTAGAGGTTCCAATATTGAAGCTAACAGCTTAGAAAGCTGGCCAGTGTCTACACCTGTTCATCTTTGCGGCCGTAGCGGTCTTCAAGGCGGACAATATCATCCTCACCCAGATAGGACCCAGATTGTACTTCGATCAGCTCTAACGGGATTTTACCTGGGTTTTCAAGGGCGTGAATAGTGCCTATGGGTATGTATGTTGACTGGTTTTCTGTTAATAAAATCTCTTGGTCACCGTTAGTTACTCTTGCGGTACCGGATACCACGATCCAATGTTCGGCTCTGTGATGGTGCATCTGAACTGATAGCTTAGCGCCTGGATTTACGGTGATGTGTTTCACCTGAAAGCGCTGACCGTGATCTATGGAGTCATATTTACCCCAGGGGCGATATACTTCACGGTGGTGCTGCCATTCGCTGCGTTGGTTTGCTTTTAATTGTTCTACAATTTTTTTAACCTGCTGAACTTTGCTCTGTTTCGAAACTAAAATCGCATCTTTCGTTTCAACGATTATCACATCTTCGAGGCCTATGGTAGCCACTAGCTTGTCGGTAGCGTGAACATAGGAATTTCTGGTATCTATGCTAAGAACATCGCCTTGAAAGGCATTGCCGTCACAGTCCTTATCTTGCACTTCCCAAAGTGCAGACCAGCTACCTACGTCACTCCAGCCACAATCCATGGGAACGACCACAACTTTATCTGAGCCTTCGCTACTGCACAGAGGCTCCATCACTGCGTAATCGATAGAGATATCCGGGCATGCCTCAAATGCAGCTTTATCCACTCGTAAAAAGTCGAAGTCCTGGGCTGTATTGGAGATGGATTTTTCACATGCCGCATAGATTTCCGGGCTATGAATTTTAAGCTCATCTAAGTAGCGACTGGCTTTAAACAGAAACATGCCACTGTTCCAATAGTAGTTCTTGCTATCCAGATAAGCTTGGGCCGTCGCCAGGTTGGGTTTTTCCACAAACTCTGCCACACAATAGCCTGCGCCTTTCCCATAGATATCGCCGCGTTTTATGTAGCCATAACCGGTTTCTGGTGTGGTGGGCACAATGCCGAACGTAACCAGCTTGCCAGCTTGAGCAAATTCAGTGGCCGTTTTAACGGACTGACGAAACGCTTGTTGATCTTTAATCAGGTGATCGGCTGCTAGCACTAACAATAAGGGATCATCATTATTTTTAATCGCGGTTAATGCTGCCAAGGCGATAGCCGGAGCCGTATTACGCCCTACAGGCTCAAGAATAATCCCGCTATTGGGGATCTTGTTGGCTCGAAACTGCTCTGCAACTGAAAATCTATGTTCTTCGTTACAGATCACCATGACTGGAGCATGTTCGATCCCCTTGAGGCGCATAGCGGTGCTTTGTAGCATAGAGCTATCACCATTCAAGATGAGAAACTGTTTGGGGAACATTTGTCGTGACAAGGGCCAGAGCCGTGAACCTGCTCCACCTGCCATTATTACAGGTAAAATCATTTTTTCTCCGAAAATAACAATTAAATCTGTTTAATTAGAGTCACATGTTCATTTTATTATAGTTACTGCAAAAACAATTTAGCAGGCTTATTTTTATTTTGTCTCATTTGTTATGGAACCATAGACGCAAGTCACGAGCTGGATGTGCTGAAAGACAGGAAGGTGTGCAATCGATACGGCTTGTACGGGTGTAATAAAAAATTTAAAAACGGTTTCTTACCTGGAAGCGCCATTCCCAACTGTTTACTTCTATTCCAGAGGTGAAAGGGAGGCTGAGGTCTATGTGAGCCACGTTACCGTAACTCGAGCGAGATGAATAAATCCTTGCGCCTATGCCTATGCTGCCTATAGGACTCGATACTTCATTATTTTCATCGGGCCCGCCAAAGGCCTGGCCTACATCGACAAACGCAGCCCAGCCAAGCTCGGCGAGCTGATATAGGTTAATATTTGGATAGTTACGGATCTCTGTGGTAAATAACCATTGTTTATCACCATGTTGGTAATCGTTAGGATAGCCACGTATACCCGTGTCATCGCCCAGGGCAAAGGTTTTATCTAGATAGTTATTCTTAGATGTACTGAGTCTGGTCTTAACGTAAGCTGTCCACTTGGGGCTTATCTGATAGAAGTATTCAGCCAGCATGTTTACCTTATAGAAGTCTTTCTGACTGGTGGAAAATACACCCGAACCGTCGAATTCCAGCAAGAGAAGCTCTGCATCGGCCTGATAGCCACGAGTTGTTTTCCAATTAAGGTGGTAGCCAAAGGGAGAGCCGTCCTCGATATCTCGGGTTTCTAGGCCGAATTTAACGTAATGATGCCAGCCCAAGTTAAAGTCTTCGTTATAGTTGATAAAGTAGATATTGTTCAACACCTTGAAGTTATCTTGCAAATACTCATAGGCGATCGAGGGGTAGAGGAAATCCCGGTCTTGGGGGACTTCTGAGTCGGGATATTTCTCAGTTTTGGCAAACTGGCTTTTATCTTGGGTGATACCTGCGATGATACGATTGCGAGAGTTGTCACTCATACTCACCCGCCAACCATACGTCAGGCTATTAAAGTTATCATGCTGTTCAAACTCATTGATGTCCATTCCATTTCGCCTAAGGGTATCGATTCTGAGGTCGTCGCTGTACATGGCCGAATACATATCTTTAGTGTCTAAGGTATAGAAGGGTTTGTTGAAGTAAACTTGTGTCGCCTCTCCGTCGCTATTGTCTTGATAGTTAAAGGCGACTTTTGAGTGCTTGATAAAGCTATCCAGCGGGGCTTCCAGCGAGATTTTATAGCCGCTTCTATCGGCGTCTGATTGGTACTTAAGTCGGGTGCGTATCCCATAGCCGAGCAGGTTATCTTCCTTTAAACCTATTGAATATTTACTCTCACCGCCGCTATGACTCAGACTGAACGTCGGTAACAGCGACCAGTTATCCCAAGTTTCAACCAAGAGTGTCTCCCCCTCTTCGCTAGTATCTGAATCGGGCTTTTTTTCTACCAGACTGACTTTCGCGTCGCGTATGTAACGGGCGTATCTTAGTAGCCTTTGGGCTTCATCGAGATCTTTCTGTGTGACTCGATCGCCGGCCTCTAAGTTTAATTTATTGAGAATGACATGTTCACGGGTATTGATATGCAGGTAATTGGCCCAGCGATGGATAAAGAAGGCATCGGGATCTGATTCGTCGAAGATGGAATTACTGGAGACCACTATTTTGCGGATGAGTTTCTTGTGGGTGATCTTTGGGCTGGTGTCCGTTCGAGCAAAAGCCCCATCGTCAGTCTGTATCGAAGGTTCATCTGATGATGTTTCAGTTAATCTTGAATCGTCTCCTCTACCAGGCATGCTGGCCATAAAGCAGACAAAAAACAGAGATAAATTCGACGCGCATCTCATCATATTAGAGGCCTTTATAATGCCTTAGTATCTTAATTAACGCTTTGGGGTTACAAGTTAATAACACACGCCAGAGAGGAGTTAGTCAAGGTAAGAGATGAAATATGTGGGTGATTTTACATAGATAAAAACGTGAGTGACTAATGTTAAATCGATATAGATACTGGATTAAAGCCGGAGTTGGGCTGGCTTGAACTGATTGCGGGAAATTCTCAGCGCCAAAAACTGGCTTTAGCGCTGAGTATGATTAGGAGTCGATGCTGAATCGATCTCTAGAGTGTTCTTCGCGGAGACACGGCAACATTGGCGAAGATGAGTCCGGCAATGAGCGACATAAAGATCAGAAAAATCTGGCTACCTATGTGCGATTGATTGAGCATGGTCTCACCTAAGATAAGCGTATTTAACCCTATGTAAGTTTTACTGCCGGGGACTAAGATCACTATGCCTTGCAGCAGGGCGATAGATGCTGGTGCCTTCATCCAGCGGGCAAATAAATTGGAATAGACACCCACGGCGAATGCGCCGAAGAAGATGCCGATGGAATCCCCGAGGTAGATGCTACCTAACATGGATGAGAAGAATGCGACTATGCCGGCGAGTATGCCCCAAGGGGCATCTTTCATGCGGGCCTTGAAGATGATCACCAATGCCATAGAAAGAATAGGCACAGCCGACCATATCGCCCATTGGGGTATAGGGGCTGGCTCGAAGCTGATGGCGTCGCCGAAGATAGCAGTGCCTACCACCATGCCCAATATCACGCCGAAATAGAGTTTAAACAGCAACATGCAGGCATCCATGATGCGTGCAGTGCCCGAGATCAGATCCCTGGCGGCGAGTTCTGCCATGCCTAATGTCAGCGCGAGTCCTGGGATAAAGATGATGATGCCCGAGAGGATCACCACAGGGATATTAATATTGGGATCGAAATGTGAGATAGCCGTCGCCGAGATGGCACAGAGGATGGCGGCTAAGGGTTCAAGCATCTCGGCCATACGTTTGGAGCGCTCGGCGCGGTAGACCAAACTGTAGACCATGAGCCCCAGCATTGCCGACCAGAATACATCATTCCAACTGGTGCCCATCAACATAGCAAAGGCACCTGCTGAACTGCCGTAGGCCAGTAAAGTCTGCTTGGTGCCATAGGGATTTGGCTTGTTTGCTATCTCTTCGAGGCGCTCTAATGCCTCGGTTAGCGTACGCTTACCCGAGACTAATTCTTCGACCAGCTCATCGGTACGAGCCAGAGAGCCAAGGTCTAATTCACCTGGATTGACTCGGGCGACATGGTGATATTCTTGATCTGTATCGTGCTGCAGTACAAATGTCATCGTCGTTGGCGAAATAAGAAAATATCCCTCTATGCCAAGCATGCTAGAAACGGCCTGAAGGTGGGCTTCCAGTCGATAGGCCGGTGTACCAAACTTATGCAACGACTTACCTAACTTGATTATAAAACGTCGTTTCTCAAGAAATTCTTCGTTGTTCACTAGCGTGGTCCATTTGTGATTTAAATATTAGGGTGTTTAGGCGAGCGCATATTAACCTAGTTTGTGGGGAAAAGGTTAATCGACTGGAAAATATTTACTTAGGCTCAATTAGTGGTAATGCTGGTTTATCAAAACCCATAGCGCAAGTAAAAAGGATGGCATATGTCAGTGGTTATTTCGGGTCTGTATATTAGTTTAACGGCGATATTAATGGTGGCATTGGCCATGCGGGTGGTTAAGTTACGTCGAAAACATAAGATAGGCCTAGGTAGTGCGGATAATAAAGAACTGCAACTCGCCACTCGAGTCCATGCCAACCTGATTGAGAATGCACCGATCGCCATGGCCTTGCTGTTGGTGGCGGAATTGAACGGCCTCTCAAGTATCTATCTTCATCTGCTCGGAATGGTCTGGATCATAGGACGCATCTTACATGCCGTGGGGCTGACCAGAGGCAGAGGAGGGTATCATCTTGGGCGGTTCTGGGGCGGCCTGCTCACTTGGTTAGTCATGTTGATATTAGCCATCGCTAATATCACTCAGTTTTCTCTGGGCTCGATGGGCTATTTAAGTTAAGTATGAACTCGTTAAGTGAGCGGTGACCAAGTCAGGCATTGGGCATCATAGAAAGGACACGCTAAAGTGCCCAACCTTGAGCCAAACCTATGCCCCTACTTATTTTAATGGTAATGACTTTTTTCGTCTCAAGCCTAACTTTCTTTACACTTGTTCGTTTTTTGTTCGCCTAGATGGTCTCTCCCCTGCTATACTCCGCGTCCCATTAGTGGGCGCGAATATTCTATTCTCACCGTTTGATAGTCAGGCTTTATTACTCATGCAAGTTGAATCTACCTTATTTACTCATCCCAAATATCGCTCTGAGCAAACGGAGGCGGCGCCATTTCTGCCTATGTCTCGCAAAGAGATGAAGAAACTCGGGTGGGACAGCTGTGACATCATCATAGTCACAGGCGACGCCTATGTGGATCATCCCAGCTTCGGCATGGCCGTGATTGGACGCATGCTCGAGTCTCAAGGTTTCAGGGTAGGTATCATCTCGCAGCCAGATTGGTCTAATAAAGAAGACTTCATGAAGCTGGGCAAGCCAAACCTCTATTTCGGGGTGACGTCGGGCAACATGGACTCGATGATCAACCGTTATACCGCCGAGCGTCGCATGCGTCACGATGATGCTTATACGGCAGGCAATATAGGTGGTAAGCGCCCTGATCGCGCCGTAACCGTTTATACCCAGAGGTGTAAGGAAGCTTACAAGCAGGTGCCAGTTGTCATAGGAGGCATAGAGGCCAGCTTGCGCCGCATGGCCCACTACGATTATTGGTCTGATAAGGTGCGCCGCAGTGTGATCTTAGATGCTAAAGCCGATATTTTAGCCTACGGTAATGCCGAGCGTCCTCTGGTGGAGATCTCCCATCGACTGGCTGCGGGTGAGTCTATCGCAGATCTGCACGATATTCGCGGCACCACAGTGATACGTAAAGAGCCGCTCGCCGAATGGAAGGGCATGGACTCACGCAAGATAGATCAGCTACATAAGATAGACCCCATTCCTCATCCTTATGGCGCCGATGATGTGGGCTGTAAGAACATGTCCGGTCCATCGGATGTAAAAATATTCGATAATGACGCACCCAAGGCCATCAGCGTACAGGCTCCTAGGCCTAAGCCTTGGGAGAAGACCTATGTGTTATTGCCAAGCTTCGAGAAGGTCTCGACAGACAAATACCTCTATGCTCACGCGTCTAGAATTTTGCATCAGGAGCAGAATCCGGGCTGTGCCCGCGCCCTATTTCAGCGTCATGCCGAACGTGCCATCTGGATAAACCCTCCTGCCTGGCCGTTAAATACCGACGAGATGGACGGTGTGTTTGGTCTACCCTATAAGCGGGTGCCACACCCTTCATATGGTGACGACAAGATCCCCGCTTATGACATGATCAAGACCTCGATCAACATCATGCGTGGCTGTTTCGGTGGCTGCTCCTTCTGCTCCATTACCGAGCATGAAGGACGTATCATTCAGAGTCGCTCCCAGGAGTCGATCCTAAATGAGATCAAAGATATTCAGGATAAGGTACCAGGCTTTACCGGCGTCATCTCAGATCTTGGTGGCCCGACGGCTAACATGTATCGTCTGGGCTGTAAGAGCGTCAAGGCCGAGAAGACCTGTAGACGACTCTCTTGTGTATTCCCCGCTATCTGTGGTCATCTAGATACCGATCATTCGGCGACGATCGATCTCTATCGAGCGGCCAGGAATGTTCCCGGGATCAAGAAGGTACTCATCGCCTCGGGTGTTCGTTACGATCTGGCTACCGAAGATCCCCGTTATGTGAAAGAGCTGGCGAGCCATCATGTGGGCGGCTATCTCAAGATCGCTCCCGAGCATACCGAAGACGGTCCGCTCAACAAGATGATGAAGCCGGGCATGGGCAGTTATAATAAGTTTAAGGAGTTGTTCGACAAGTACTCCAAGGAAGCGGGTAAGAAACAGTATCTGATCCCTTACTTTATCTCGGCGCATCCGGGCACGACCAACGACGACATGGTCAATCTGGCGCTCTGGCTCAAGGGAGAGAAGTTTAAACTGGATCAAGTGCAGAACTTCTATCCATCGCCGATGGCGAACGCGACCACCATATACCATACCGGACTCAACTCGCTGAAGAATGTGAAACACACCAGTGAAAAGGTGACAGTGCCGAAGAAGGGACGTCAGCGTAAGCTGCACAAGGCCTTGCTGCGCTACCACGATCCGGCGGGTTGGCCTATGATCCGTGAAGCCCTGATTGAGTTGGGCAGAGAGGAGCTGATCGGCAACAGCCCCAGCTGTCTGGTTCCCACCGAGTCGCGCCATGAACGAGAAGCCATGCGTAATAAGGGGAAGGGCGGAGCGAATGCCGCTGACAACAACCCCTCTGCCGGTGGCAAGAAGGCCTTTACCCGCTTCTCTGAAGATCAGTTTGCCGACAGAAAGCCCAAGAGCAAGGCTGGCAGCTCTTCCAATAAGCAAGGCAGTAAAGCATCTGGCAGCCAAGGGAATAGCGAAAGTGGCCAGCGGAAACGTCCGGTGAAGAAGAATGTTTGGGGCACCACACCTAAGCATCAAAGATAGCGCGGTTTGAGCCTGTGCTAGCTCAATAAGCCGAAATAAGGGAATATCATGGATATTCCCTTATTTGTATCTAGGAGCTAAAGACGGCTGATAATTCAAACCCGGGTCAGCATGTATATCGAACGCTTAACGTTGGAATGTCAGCTGCGGAGTAAAAAGAAGGGCGATTATCGAAGAAAATAGCCCTTAAGTTAAAATTTATCTGCTTATGTTAGACTATCCGTCACAAATTGACGGAGATCATAATGACAACAACAAAATATTCACAGCTTGTACGCTTGCTCACTACGACCTCATTGATTGCCTTGCCAGCTCTGGCGACGACTTCGGAACAGGATGCCTTCTTCGACAGCATAGCCGCCCATTGTGGCAAGGCTTTTGAGGGAACTGTCACTGCCGGTAACTCTGCGGACTCGGCTTTCAGCGGCAAGAAACTCATCATGCATGTGCGCGAGTGTAGCGAGACTGAGCTTAAGGTGCCGTTTCATGTGGGCGGCGATCACTCGCGCACCTGGGTGATCAGCAAAACCCAATATGGCCTACATTTAGCTCATGATCATCGCCATAAAGATGGCACTGCAGACAAGGTGACCATGTATGGCGGCATGACCGCGAACATGGGCAGTGCTGAGCAGCAGTCTTTTCCCGTCGATGCTTATTCAATCAATAACTTCAGAGAAAACGGTCTAGATGTCTCTATTACCAATGTGTGGCACATGTATATTGAGCCAGGAGAGTTTACTTACCGTTTGACCCGTGAGGAACGTGATTTCAGAGTGGATTTTGATCTGACTAAGCCGATAGCACCACCGCCGGCGCCTTGGGGACATGAATAGCTAACCTTCGAATGAAGGTTGATCACATTTTCTGATTTAGCTTCTGGCTGAGTGGGTATTGGGGAGTGTGTTTGAAGGTTTAACCTTCATTGCAATCTACCGCCTGTCCGGCGAGGAATGTGCAGATACTTCTGCGAGACGCCGTGAACACTTCCATGTGGGCTCTGCGGTTTCATCCCTGAAACCGAAGCTCGCAGCCGCATCTACACTCGGTTATTTGTCTCTTCGATTTAAGAATATTTGTTAGTTCACTAACACGGATATGCCCCTTTATGTGTTAGCGCCGGCAATTCGTCCAATACAGCACTAAGCTCTTTGCAATACTTTTTCTCATCAGTCGGAAAGGTAAGTGTTTCTGTTTAGCGACAACCTCTTAGTTAACCAGTGTTTGTGTTTTTATACAGTATTATTGGTTTTGTGCGGATAATCTCCAAATTATGCACAATCAGTTCGCGGTTTGCTATTGAGTGAAAAGAAAAAGAAGAGTAAATTCAAACAACTAAAAACGGGCATTCTCGGTTTGCAAGAGATACTAGGCAAGCAAAGTGTGCATTCTCGTTTTTCCAGAAGGTGTGTTTGGACTAATCGTTGTAAATGTTTATAAATGAGACGACTATGAGTATACGCCTTGACTGGTCTAACCTGATAAACGCGCAAGGCGTGTATACAACAGGGTGAACGCATGAACGTTTTTCGAACACCACCTGAGTGTTTTACCACCCAGCATTGTATGATAAATATTTATCGGAGTCTGATCGCAACATATTCATGTATGGTAATCGAGCGTAAAGAACAAAATCCACACGCACATGCGGTTGCCCTGGTGTATACAAAAGTTAGCTGAATATTCATAGGGAGTTACATGTTGCAATCAGATCGCTCAATTGAAGACTTTTTTAATCCTAAAGTATTACGTCATCAACTTATATCTGCATCTTTATATGTGCTTTTTTATGAATCATTCAAAGAAGAACTGATTGATAAGCTTAAATTTTATTATAGCCTTGGCAGTCAAGAAACAGATGATTATAAGGAAGATGTCAAAAGCAGAAATAAGAGTCCTATATACGCCACATTAGATTGGTTTAAGTATATGGGAGCAATTGATGAAGTTGATTTACAGCAATTTGAAAAAATAAAGAAATGTAGGAATAAATTAAGTCATGAGTTACATAGTTTAATTGGGGCATCAGGACTCCCCGACGATTTTGATGAAAGCTTTGCTCTTTTATTAAGCTTTAAAAGCAAAATATATCATTGGTGGATTATAAATGTTGAAGTTGCAAGTGATCCTGAATATATGGGGAAAGAAATAAACCCCGATGATTTTACTCACGCTTCTACATTAATGGACAAAATGATGATAGATATAGCTCTAGGAACTGAAGAAGAATCAAATCAATATCTAAAAATGTACCAACTTTGGAGTAAAAACAGCTAATACGGGTAGCCGGAGGTATCTAGCCTCCACACCACCCTGCATGCGGCTCCGCACACGACTGAATGGATTCAGGAGGTAGAGCAACGCAAGAGCTTGTTGCCGAGGGCGGTTCATTTGGAACGCCTAACCTAAGCTTTCTAGTTAGGGAGCGAATTAGGGCCTTGGATAAACTAAGGTACTTTTTCTAATCAATGTCAGATTAATTAGACTCAATACTCTAACAAGCTTTTGTCCAGAAACTTGTTACAAACCAGTAGAGCTGAAATCGAAGAGATAAACACTTAGGTGTGAACGCGGCTGTGACCTTCGACAGCAAGGACGCTGTCGCAGAGGCTATAGGGACATACTTGCGCCGTGTCATAGAAGTGTTTGCACATTTGGCGAGCCGCAGGCTATAGATTAAATTGAAGCTTACTTATCCAAAAATCATCCAAAAATATAATCAGCCCAATGAACCCACAACAGATATTTCAGTAACTTGTTATCCGACAAGTAAACAAGCTTTTGTCCAGAAGTACGTTACGAACCGTAAACTTCAATCGAAGAAATGAAGAACCTGATGTAGATGCAGCTGTGGGCTTCGGTTTCAAGGATGAAACCGCAGAGCGGCCAGGGATGGCTTTACAGCGTCCTACAGAAGTAGCTACATGTGAGGTTACTCATTCACATCCTTGTGAACGTGACATTCGTAAATCCATTTACAGCACCTGCTGCAAGCAATAAACACCAATGACGCTATGGTACTTAGCAAGCTAACCAAAGACCAAACCTGCCCAATGAACCCAGCTCAAAGGATATTTAAGAAACTTGTTATCCGACAACAAATTGCAGAAGTTCCTAGGGCCTAGGAACTTCTGTTGCTACTTATCTTCGAAGGTAAATGACTGTCCCGCCAATGCGGCTTCGTACATCAAGCCACCCTTAGCTAAGGTATAAACCGTCATGCCATTGATGTAGGACGCCTTGGCGGCAGACTTACCGGCACTGCTTGAATTACCTGTGGTACCGGCCTGGGCATTGACACCGATTGTGATAGCAACGGCCGATGCCTGAGCACCAAATTCGAAACTTCCCTTGGTAAACTCATCGTAGGCTTTGGCATCTTTGAAGAAGATGATCTCGCTATAGGCTTGACCGCCAATCTGGAATCCAATGGATATCTGAGTCAGGCTGGTATCACCTGTGTAGGCATTGCCTTTATACACTCGCCCCTTGCCGTATGCGGCGCCGATGCCGAATCCAGCTTTGCCCACGGTAGGAAATATGGCGTAGCCGTAGGCGTTATCGAAAAACTTATGGGTATCTTGGGCCTGCTTGAAGTTGGCTACTGTCTCAGCATAGCTTTCATCGGCTAGGGCGACTTGAGACATGAGCAAACTGGCGACAAGGGCGCATGAAGTGGCCATGATAGAAATGAATTTTTTCATTTTTTACTCCGTTTCGAAAGTGATAACTGCTAGTACAGCATAACCATCAATCGAGGAAAATAGAATGCTATAAAGGACAAAAGCGCCTAAAAATAGGCGCTTTTGTCTTACTTGTCAGCTTATGTTCAGGCTCAAATCTGCATGGTGTCGCCCGCTTAAGCCTTGAGCCGTTAATCGACAGCCTTGCCCAGAACATAATGTTCGAACCACTTCTGATCCCATTCCATCTTGGCTTTTCTGTGCTGATACTTGCTCAGTCCATGGCCTTCATCCGGATAGACGATGAGTTCAACCGGCACATTCAGGTAGTGCTTGAGGGCACGGTAAAGACCTTGTGCATGACCGGCGGGTACGCGTTGATCATTTTCACCTATATGGATCAGCGTCGGTGTCTTTATCTTGTCTGCATGAGTCAGTGAAGAGCCATGGGTGTAAGCATCTGGCTTCTCCCAGGGCAGGCCTTGCATAAAGTTGACTACATGACCTGGGGTGTCTTCCAACATCCATTGCAGGCGTTGGTCGAATACACCGGCACCTGAGCTGGCCGCCTTGAAGCGGGTGTTTGTGCTGATGATGGCGTTGGTAAGGTAACCACCATTACTCCAGCCCATCACGGCCATCTTATCGCCATCGACAATGCCGTCGGCAATCAGCTGATCGACGCCTGCCATGATATCTTTGACTTCGATATCATGCTCCTTGCCGACCAAGTCGGTTAGGAATTTATCGCCGTAGCCAGTAGAACCGCGGTAGTTTGGCGACAGTAGCGCCCAGCCTTTTGCAGTAAATGTCGAACGACCATAGGATCTGTGTTGCAGTGCATAAGGTGTGGCTGATGTGGGGCCACCGTGGATCTGCACGATTAACGGCAGGGGACCGTCTTCTTTCTTGTATCCGGCGGGTAGATCTAATATCCCCTCGACACTCGTTCCATCTGGTGCCTGCCACTTAACTATCTGGATCTGCGGTAATATCCAGCTATCGACCTGAGGGTTGATATTGGTTATGCGTTTATATTTAGCCCGTTTGCTATCGGCGTCGGCGATAAACAGATCATAGAAATGCTCCCGTCCATTGTGGCTGAAGGCGAGCTTCTTGCCATTATGGCTGAAACTGTAGCTGCCAATGACCAGATCTCCTTTGATCACTGTACGGGTGTCGCCCTGCTCACCGTCGTCCACCTGGGTACAGAACAGCTTAACGCGGGCATGATCGGCGCCGCGATAACAGATCTCGTCACTATTGGGACGCCAATGGATATTGGCAGCGCTCAAGGTCACATCATCGGGGCGGGTGATCTCTAGCAAGGAATCTTTTGCGGTATGGCTGACGAAGAGTTTGCCCGGATGTCCATCGAAGTCGATTCTAAAGGCGAGTTGTTGATTGTCACTGTGCCAGTCTAAGCCGAGTAACCAGCCGTAGGGTGATGGGGCGTGCTCACGCCATGCCGTGTCTGCCAACACCTTATGAGTCTTGTCCTTAGTGTCGTAGACTTCTATATTCGACCAACCTTCCAGATTAACTAGCTCATTATCTGATGTGGTAATACGGGCTATCTTGCTGCCATCGTTATTGACACTAAATTGCCATACTACCTTGTCATCGTCTAATAGCAGCTGCTGTTTAAAATGCTGCAGATCGAGTTTATATAGCGGGTTGGTCTTACGTTCACCATGGGCATATTCAGGTTTATCATGGCTGGCGCGCATGCCAGCCCATAGATCTTCATCTTTAACGGTTTTACTGGTCAGGAAGTAGAGGCTGTGACCATCACTGCTCACTGAGAAGGCGCTGACACCTTCGACTTCCTTGGTCATAGGTACGGCTTCACCGCCATTGTGATTTATTCTGAAAACTTGTTTCTTGCCGTTGAAGGGGGCCTTCTTATCCTCATGGGAGATCTTACCTAAGTAATAGATGTAAGTGCCATCTGGACTCCACTGTGGGCTAGACTCGCTCTCATTAGTAAAGGTGAGTCGTGTTGTCTGGCGGGTCTTAGTATTGACTGTCCATAGGTCTTGTTGAGATTTATCTAATGCTTTGTCCCAACGCGACTCGAGCCAGAGTGCCCGTTTACCGTCAGGGCTAAGCTGCACACTGCTCATGGCACCGATATCGAAGAAATCATCTGTGGTTATCTGATGGCTTCGGTCCGATGCCATTGCATATGATGTGGTAAACAGGAGGCCCGCAGTGATCACTGCAAGCTTAGAAATTGGATATGCCTTTCCCATCTTGATCCCTTATATGGCTGGTTTTAATTAATTTTTATCGCAGTCACCATAGCGTAAAATACCTTGGGCTTAAATGAAGATAGTTAAAAAGTGTTAAGATTTTTATTCAACTTAGTTGGCTTGATTAGTGCTTTTTATCCATTATCGACTCTTGCTTTAACACGTGTTGTAGCGAGTTGAGCTCCACCATTATTTCTAAGATGGCGATTTGATTGGTTGGCCGGAGGCTTGCCTGCAACCGGATCTCTAGCCGATAGTAAGTGACGTATCGCCATCATTGGATGATGGAGTAACATCTTTGGTCCCGCAAACACCATTATCTGTCTCGCTTTGTCCTTCATATGGGGCTTGTAGCAATGAATCGGACACTTATTACAGCTTGGCTTACCTTGACCGTATGGACAACGGTCAAGCTTGGTGTGGGCATAGACGAGAAAGTCTTGGCATTCTTGGCAGTCTGAAACTGGCTTGGGGTTATGCTTATGGGCTTTACAATAGATGTCGACCATGGCTGCGATGGTCTGATATTCATGCAGTAATTTGCCGCTCAGCGGCTCTGGAATTGCCATATTCAATCCTCTAACGCTATCTATTTACCAGCACTTGTCGAGTCAATATTAGATCACAGTACCTTAGTTATTATATCGCTTCATTCGAGTGAGTCTCAAAGTGGGTCGTCTAAACTATGAAGGTGCGCACAAAATCGAGTGCTATTGTCTGATCACTTTAATTATTTTTTCATCTGAGTTGGGTGTAAATAAAGATAAATTACTGCCAGAATAGTGACTAGGGACTGTAAATTAAGAAAAAACATCTAAAAAGAGTTATAAAGACTTGATTTACAGCAAGAGAATGGATTAATAATATCGGTTACTATCTGTACATGGATAGAGAATATGCAGCCTGATACAGGGTCTAGGTCAATCACTGGTGGACGAGAATGAAATATATAGCGATTATTTTGCTAGTTGTTTTAGGCATTTATCTGTACAACCGCGCTAAGAAACTGGCGGAAGATGAACAAGAACAAAGCGGCATGCCTGCTGAAAAAGAGATCTTCGACGAATCTGAGGCGGATGATACTCAGGGTACTGATGTTAACTCGGTTCAAGAAGCACGTATTTCAGATGCCGAAACCGCTGAAATGAGTGTTGATTCTAAGGCTGAGGGGCTAGTAGCCGAAGAAAAAACTGCTGAGAAAACTGAGTCTGAGCTTGCCTCTTCTGAGCCAGAGCCAGAGCCAGCAGAAGATGAACCTAAAGTCGCTACGGTTGCGGTCACAGATGAGTCTTGGGCAAACGAAAAGTTGACTCTGGCGTTATCTGAATATCGCGGCGCATCGGATAATACGATAAAGCATGTCGGCTTACTCGGGGCAATTGCCGAGTGTTATAAGCAGCGTAAGCAAGCTCAATATAAAGAATATGGCGCGGCATTATCGCCATATTACTTGTCATTGTTTGCCCAGCTCGAGTCTCCATCATCACACAAGGGCGTAGGTTTCATGCACCTATCTACTCTACTCAATGATTGTGGTGTGTTTGATAGTGCTATAGATGTTTGCCGTAAAGCCATAGAGTATGGTCTGAGTGATGGCACAGTAACGGGTTTCGAAGGGCGTATCATACGCATCGAGAAAGCGAAGGCGAAATCATTGAAGTAACTCTCTTACCTAAAGGGGGATAACACGTGTAAAATAGGCGAACTGAGTTTCGCCTTTTTTATTGGCTCTTGTTAACTGTTAAGAGCGTTTCTGGAGTTATTATGGGATTTCGTAAGTTAGTTTTATTTGGGCTGTTGTTTTCATCTTTGACCGCTTGTACACAAAGCCCAGAGTGGACCTTATTCTATTATGCCGAGGCTACAGAGATCCCTCAGGGAGCCGTGCAAAGTAAAAATATCTCAGGTTATTACGCCGAAATAGACCAGTGTCTGATGAAGGGGGCTGGCATGGTAAAGGTCAGTGATTCGGGACAAGGCCGCTATCAATGCGGTCTGCAATGTGTCACAACCCAAGATAAGGGGTTAAGTTGCAAGGAATTTGTTGATAAACCGGTATTTTAATCAAGTTAATTTATGACAGTGCCGAGAAGTGTTGCCTGCTTGCTATTTTAAGCTTGAAATCTTATATGTTACCCAATCCTCATCGTCTATTTACCGAGTAGCTCTTCATCCGTTTTTACAGAGACAATATTAATGAAGTTAGAATCATTACAACTAGATCAAGTTGCAAACAGCTTGTCTATACAAGCCCAAATCGACTTTGAGCAGTTTCATCTTTTTGCTGAGCCGCTAGCGGCTGCCATGGATGCCAGAGTCGTAGAGCGCCATGATGGCGCCGATAGGCATCAATGGTTACTTATATTTGAAGGTACCCATATGCAACTCAATTATGAGTTCTATGCTGATATCTGCTGGCTCAATGTTGAGAATGAAGCCGAGTTTGAGGTGCTAGAGTATTTAGCTGGCTTGTTGAGGAGATTATTATGAGTCTAGTTCAAACAGGATCTGGGTTACATTACCAAGCATTAACTCCAGATCTTATCTTAGATGCGATCGAAAGCTTAGATATATTTCCAGAAACAGGATTATTAGCACTCAATAGTTATGAGAATCGCGTGTATCAGTTTCGTTGTGATACAGGTGTGCGTTATGTGGTGAAATTTTATCGCCCTGAGCGTTGGAGTAATGCCCAGATCCAGGAAGAGCATGACTTTTCCCAGGCGTTATTCGATGAAGAGATACCGATCGCGACGCCATTGATCATCAATGACCGCTCATTGCATGAGTATAAAGGCTTCAGGTTTGCCCTGTTTCCCTCCATAGGCGGTCGTGCGTTTGAGGTGGATAACTTAGAGCAGTTAGAGGCCGCAGGGCGCTTTATTGGGCGTATCCATCAATATTCGAAGCAGGGACAGTTTGCCCATCGAGATCTGGTGAACCCACAAGTCTTAGGGGATGAATCTCTGCTCTGGTTGAAGGAGTCGGGGCATGTACCCTCATCCTTGGTATTACCCTATTTCACTATTGTCGAACAAGTATTGGATAAATCGAAGCAGATCTGGGAGCAGCAGAGTCCCAAGCATATACGTTTGCATGGGGATCTTCATCCGGGTAATATCTTGTGGACTCCCGATGGTCCAGGATTTGTCGATCTCGATGATGCGCGCACGGGGCCGGCAATTCAAGATCTGTGGATGATGATCACCGGTGATAGCTCACAGAGGCAACTTCAGTTAGAGATCTTGCTGGAAGCTTACCAAGAGTTTTGTGAGTTTGATGCTAATGAGTTAAAGCTGATTGAGCCATTAAGAGCTATGCGCATGTTGCACTACAATGCTTGGCTCAGTCGTCGCTGGGAAGATCCGGCATTCCCGATGAATTTTCCCTGGTATGCAGAGGAGAGATATTGGGAGCAGCAGATCCTCTCGTTTAAGGAGCAATTGGCAGTCCTGAATGAGCCAGCACTGAGTTTAATTCCAGGGTATTGAGGCTCGTGACTTGTTTGAGCTCTCATTTTGTAACAGAAAAATGAACTAATGCTCTTGAGGTACACTCGAAAGAACATTATGTTATTCACCAAATTATTAAGATCACGCTGCGTAACGCGCGCACAAGGAATCATCATGAAAAAAGCACTATTGATTGCTCTAGCTCTATTAATGGCCCCTATGGCTGCCATGGCTGTAGATTATGAAGAGGGGGTTCACTACACAGTGATCAATCAGGGGCCCGCGACGGCTAAGCCTGAAATTACCGAGTTTTTCTCATTCTTTTGTGGCCATTGCTACAATTTCTCTAAGACAGAAGTACCTAAAATTAAGGCAAACCTTCCTGAAGGCGTGGTCTTTAAACAGAATCATGTGGAATTCATCGGTAGAGAGATGGGCGTCGAGTTTTCTCGTGCCTTCGCCGTTGCGCATCAGTTAAGAGTCGAAGATAAGATAGAGAAGGCCATTTTCGCTGCTATTCATGACAAGAAGCAACGCTTCACTAATCGTGATGACGTGCGTAAGTTATTTATCGCTAACGGTGTAGAGGGTAAGACCTTCGATGCCGCAGCGGATTCATTTATGGTCAGCGCACAGATGTCACAGATGCAGCGTGCCACGACTAACGCCAAGATCTCAGGTGTACCAACGCTGGTGGTCAATGGTAAGTACCGTGTCGAGACTGGCGCTATCAAGTCCTATGATGAGCTGCTCGATATCGCCTACTACCTGACTTCGATGAAATAAGCTTATTGCAGCAGTCATAAGTTTACCCTAAAGGAGCCTAAAGGCTCCTTTTTTGTGTCTGGAACACTTATGCCGGTTGACCATGGATGGTAAACAACCGGCTTTGTGTCTGGACTGCTCGTAATAAAGAGCTATGCCGATTGCCCACGGGCAATTGATGTTTTGCCTGAGGGCTTTCTTACCCTGTCTCGGGCTAAGGTTTAAAACTCGAAACTGTCTCAGCCTGAATGTGAGCCTTATGGATGGATTCCGGCCATAAGCATGCCGCAATGACACATGGCTTTATGAAAATTTTAGCAATTGGGTGCATGAAGGCTTTATGAAGCATTGCTTCACGGTCTTAAACTTAATTTTTAACAGCATAAAAAAACCGTATTTCTTGGTCGCAAGAAATACGGTTAACGAGCCATAAGGCTCAGTTTTACCCTGAGTAACCATGCTAATCTAGCAGGGAGTCAATTTGTTGGCAAGCGACAATATAAAAACACTTGCTAACTATAGGTCTGATAGACAATAAAAAGTTTTACTGTTAGAAATGCAGATTTACTTATTTACAAAATAAACATTTATTAATGAAACTCTCATGGTAAAACATGTGTCCAACTCAGAGCTGAATCCCCAAAAAATAAAGCACAGTTATAACAAGGAGGCCACGTGAGAGTTTTTCCTGTCTATGCACCAAAGCTTATCGTGAAACATGCGCGTATCTTTTTATCTGGAGTCATATGGGTAAAGGATTTAGGTCGTTTAGAGTTTGATAAAGGGAGGTTTTTATTACCAAGGAAGAGCTTACCGCAAGTAAAACAAGCCATTATAGAGCTTAATGAAATAATAGAGGCTCAAACTAGCGAAGCGAAGATGGCTTAAGTCTTCGCTCATGCTATAGAGAGTCTGATCTCTTTGTACTAGCTCACTTCTTCATTGAGCAAGCCAACGAGTCCGGTGACTTTTTCGTTCCAAGAATTAAGATCTTGGCTCAGTTGTTGGTTTTGTTCTGTAAGGCTAATGCCTTTCTGCTTCTCTTCTTCAAGCTCCATTTTCAATAGCTCAATAGTTTCGAGTGTTGCTTGGATTTTTGTTTCCAGCTTGGACAGTAGTTCAAGGCTCATGGGAGTCCTAATAGTTTCTGGATGGTGTGATTATTCTATCAGCGCAGGGACTGTAGTGAATAGTTAATTATGCTCAATGATGAAAAAATTCGTTGAAAATTGAAAGGAAATGGCTTTTTTTTGTATTTGTTGCTTAAGCGTTAGTAAAATAGCTATTTTTTAACGATAGAAGCCAGATTTTAGCGGTTCACTGTGAGAACGAGGGAGCAGAGTTTATCGCTCAGGGCTAGTGGGTGGGGAGACTTATATCTCTGCAGATCGATGAGGAAAATTGCAGCTTCAAAGGAACTAGGCATAAAAAAGCCCCTGACGGGGCTCTCGTATCAAATACTCGCTTAGAAGCGGTAATCGACAGATAGGTAAAGTTGCTGGCTATCTTGTAGGCTAATTGAACCTGAGCCTACATTATCGTTAGCGGCCGAGACTTCGTAATCTTGCTTCAAGTAACGGTAACCCAGTTCAGTGCTGAACTTATCGTTGATCTTGTACATGAAACCTGTTTGGCCACCCCAGACGAAACGGTCCTTCGAGCTTAGCTCATCGGCGTCCGCACTGAAGTGATTCACACCGGCAGTCGCACCGATAAACCAGTTCAGCTTGTTGCTGTCACCCAGAGCGACTAGGTAGTCATAGGAAATCATGAAGCTCTGCTGTCTAGAAGCGTCATCAGAGTTGTAAGAATAAGTACCGTACACTCGGTTGCTATCATTCAGATAAGCACCGACACGTAACTCATAAAACTCATTATTTTCAGTTTCTTTAGCTGCCATTGAGCCTTGACCTGGCTCAATTGGATTTTCTATTGCTGAGGTATAAGAACCTTTATAGGTATTCTGTTGTGCGCCTACACCACCACCGATGAACCAGTCTGCTGCCATGGTTGGGGCTGACATAGCTGTGGCGATCACTGCTGCTAATGCTAAGGATTTGATTTTCATAATATGTTCTCACTTATTGAAATTATTGTGACTCAAATTTAAGTAACTTATGTTCAGGGGCTTATTAGAGTTAAGCGACTTAAATTTAAGTCATTTGCGTTTCGTTGAGGCCATACTAGTCCGATCAGTCTGAACGCTAACTGAATGGAATAATAGAACGCTGTATTATTAGAGATTGAATAGCGAGTCGTGCTGTAGTGGTGGAGTTTATATTGCTGATTAATATGGTTTTAGCTGATGTGTGGTGACGATTTAACTCTTTGATTGTTTTTTTCGTTTTTTGATACATTCTTGAGTCATTTATTAACCGTCAGTCACATTGTTCCCCTGGTATTTGACATTATTGTTGATAGTAAATGACCTCGTTGAAGGCACAGTAAGTGAATTGGTCTGAGCCTTAGCCGAATATTATTTAGGCATAATTTATCTCGTTGTTACCGTGTGGAATGCTGAAGGTGTGCGACTTTTTTATAAAGATGAAAGACAAATATATCGGCTTGTTTTTACTCGTCACGTTGATATATTAATTGTCTGAAATATAACTTAATTGAGGTTGTGATGAAGCTGGTTTTTGTTCATGGTTGGAGCGTGACTAGTACTGATACCTATGGTGAGTTACCCCAAGCCTTAACTAAGCTAGCCGATCCGGAACTTAAGCTAGACATCCAACATATTCATCTTGGCCGCTATATCAGTTTCAACGACGAGGTGACGTTAGAGGATATTTCAATTGCCTTCGAAGCCGCACGCCAAAGAGAGCTGGGTGACGAGACGTTTTCTGTTATCAGTCACTCTACGGGCGGCCCAGTGATCCGTGCCTGGCTTGAACGTTACTACGGCAAAAGCTTAATCCAAGCGCCCCTCAATCACTTGATCATGTTGGCTCCCGCTAATCATGGCTCGGCCTTAGCTCAGATAGGAAAATCCAGGGTCAGCAGGCTCAAAGCTTGGTTCGATGGTGTTGAGCCAGGGCAGAGGGTGCTCGATTGGCTTGAATTAGGCAGTGATGGCCAACATGTATTGAATCTAAGCTGGTTAACTTACAGCTTCAGTGGGGCAGGTATTTACCCTTTTGTGCTCACTGGCGAGACGATAGACACTAGCTTGTATGACTATATGAATAGTTATACTGCCGAAGTAGGCTCTGACGGTGTGGTGAGAAGCGCCGCAGCGAATATGAACTTCTCATATATACGCCTAAACCAAGAAGTCGAGCTGACTTGTATCGGTTTTGAAGGTGACTGTGTGAGTCGACTGACTCAGGTTGAATATAAAGTCCCGCTGCAGGAGTGCGCTTTCGAGATCATCCCCAGAGCCAGCCATAGCCAGGGCGTCATGGGAATAATGGCTTCAGTGACGCGTAAAAATGCCAGTAACAAGAGGGTGGTGGCTTCGATTCTCGAGTGTTTATCTGTTGGGAACAGCAGTCAATATGCTGCCGTATCTCAGGCTATGGTGTTGCGTACGGACAAGGCCAAGAAAAAACAGCGTCATAGCATGTTAGTGGTGCGAGTCACGGATGACCTTGGGCATAAGGTGACGGATTTCGATTTATACCTGCTCAGTGGGGCTGATTTTAATCCTGGCAAGTTACCTAAAGGCTTTATGCTGGATAAGCAAAAGAATAACCAAAATGGCAATTGTATTACGCTTTATCTGAATACTAATAAGCTAGAGTCTGTGGCAGAGGGGAAAATTGGTTTTAAAATTGTTCCCAGACCTGACACTGGGTTCAGCTATTATCGAACTGCCGAATATCATTGCGAACCCAAGCAGGTGAGCCAGTTTATTAAACCGGATCAGACGACACTCGTTGATATCGTGTTGAAACGCCATATCCATCAAGAGATCTTCACCTTAATTAACACCGATGCGGCTGGGGCATTCGATTCGCTTGCAGGAATGCAAAAGAATTAAATTATTGCCAGATCTGCTATCGGCATCTAGTGCGTTAGCTTTCATAGCCGCCGATGTTGACGGTACTCGATTAACGACATTAATAAGCAGCAAGGGCGGTAAATAGACCCCACCTTAAATGAGGCCTGTTTGATCCTAAGTCTTGCAAAACGAATAAGCCAATACCGCAAGGCTAAGCCTTAGCCCAGAATTATCCGATTCACTGGAATCGCAGACCATCAGCTTTATTTGATAAGCACATCGCGATCATATGAGCCGTGATTCCCGCAGAAGGCTGGACCACAGCATTCACAGCCCCATTCTGCTTGACTTTAGCGCCTCTCATCCATAGTCTGCTTATTCAGTAATCAAGGTGGTATGCAATGCAAATAAACTACAATTTAAAATCTGCGTCTGAGCGCCGTACTGAACAGTTCGAGCCTAAAGAAAATGTGGGCTTCGGTAACCTCAGAACCGATCATATGTTTTTAATGGATTATCGCGACGGAGAGTGGCGTGATCCAAGAGTTGTACCCTATGGGCCTTTCCAAATAGCACCCGGTGCCATAGCCCTGCACTACGGTCAATCTGTGTTCGAAGGTGCTAAGGCATTCAAGCATGATGACGATGAGATCTATACCTTCCGCTTAAACAAAAATGCCGAGCGACTCAATCGTTCGGCCGATATCATCTGTATTCCAGCCCTGGATGAATCGATGCAACTCGAGGCGATTAATGCCCTCATAGATGTCGACAGACTCTGGTTTCCAATGCAGGAGGATGCCTGCCTCTATATCAGACCGTTTATCTTCGCTACCGAAGACAGGTTGTCGGTCAGCCCGAGTGAAGAATACACCTTCTGTGTGATCCTCAGTCCGAGTGGTCCTTATTATTCAGATGGTTTCGACAAGGCGATTCGTTTACTGATCAGTGAGCGTTTCCATCGCGCCGTGTCCGGTGGAACTGGCGCATCTAAGGCTGCGGGTAACTACGCTGCCTCATTGAAAGCGGGTAAGGCTGCGGCCGAATATGGCGCCGCTCAGGTCTTGTATCTAGACGCTAACAACAAACAGATCGAAGAAGTCGGCGCGATGAATCACTTCCACGTGCTTAAAGATGGCACTGTGATCATCCCTACGTTCACCGATACGATTCTTAAGTCGATCACCTCGGAGTCGATTTTGGATCTCGGTGACTTGCTGGGTTGCGTCGTTCGTCAAGAGACTGTGATGCTGGATAAGTTTATCGCAGATATCGAGTCCGGTGAGATCATCGAGGCAGGAGGCTTTGGTACTGCGGCCGTGGTATCGCCTGTCGGTTCTTACATCTTCGAAGATAACCGCATCGTTACTGTGGGAGATGGCCATGTGGGTAAGCATACTCGCCGTATCTACCAGGTATTGACGGATATCCAGAAGGGCAAGATTGAAGGTCCTCAAGGTTGGATGCAGTTGGTCAATCGAGTTATTTAGTCACTGACCAATCTATAAAATGTAACAAGGCGCCATATGGCGCCTTGTTTGTGTTTGGATTTACCATTAAATATTAATCACTAAGCTGTTAGTCCAATACGATTCTTGCGGTTACAGACACAGGTTGATTTGAATAGTTGCCCTTGGTCGCGAAAAAGCGCTGACGGGAAAAACTGTCGAATTTTAGCGCGTCGATTTTCAAGCTGTCTGAGACTTGAGTGAGATCCATCAGCTGTATCTCTCCCTGAGAGTTAATGACAAAATCAGCGGTAAAGTAGCCTGTACTTGCTTGATCTTGAAATAATACTGACCAGTCCAGCACGCCATCTTTCACAATCCAATATTGACTGAGTTCTGTAACACTGACATGGACTGTTTGAGGCTTGCTAGTCATTAATAATGGTAAGTTGCCGCAAGCTGTGAGTAATAAAGCAATGCTTACTAGCGTAGCTGCAAGCCGGTGTGAAAAATCATTCCCTGTTAAATTTGGTGTATTCATGACGATATTATGCTTCTTATATTTATTTGCCTGGTCGAGACAAATCACAAATTAGCGTGCAGGGTATTGTTTTTTTGTTAAAAGATCTAGTAAAAATGTTGCGTGATTTGGGGTGGGATATTGTGTGAGAGCGCTGTTAAGACTAAATTGAGATGATTTTTGTACGGGAAATGTTACTAGCCGAACAATAGTGATCATGTTCGGCCAAAGCAGGATAACGAATAGATTAAGGCTTTGTGTTTATTTCGTCAGCTTCTACTGCACCATGCTTTATCATCAGCTGGTGGATTTGCTCATCTTTCTCTTCCCAGATTTGATTTAACCAACGCTGGAATTCGACACGACACTGAGGCTCAGAAAAGTAGCGTTGGTTATCGACTTCAGGAACCGGGAGTACCTGGACTCTTATGACGATTTTCTTAATTTTACCATGCATGACATCCGACAGAGGATCGTCTTTAGCCTCTGGATAGACCAAGGTGACATTAAGCAAGTTGGTAAACTGTTCGCCCATGGCCGAGAGCGTGAAGGCAATGCCGCCAGCCTTGGGGCGCAATAGGTAGCGGTAGGGAGAGTCTTGACGTCTATGCTTCTCCTTGGTGAATCGGCTGCCCTCTACATAGTTGATGATAGAGGTAGGCATGGTCTTAAACTTCTCACAGGCGCGTCTGGTCGAGATAAGGTCTTTGCCTTTCAGCTTGGGATTTTTCTTTAATTTTGCCGGACTGGTTCGGCTCATGAATGGCATGTCTAAGGCCCAGCAGCCCAGCCCGAGAAAAGGCATGTACATCAATTCACGCTTGAGGAAAAACTTAAGCATAGGGATGTGATTTCGCAGCACATAAGTTTGTGCCGCAATATCGAAACCGCTGAGATGGTTACTGATGAGTAGATACCAGGCGTCTTTCTCCAGGTTATCCAGCCCTTCGATGTCCCACTCTATGTCGGCAAGCAGGTAGAGGATTCCTCCGTTGCAGGTGGCCCAAGCCCACATAAAGCGGTTCATGATCTTAGTGAGGAAGTTGCGTCCCGCAGTAAAAGGCAGCAGTAACTTAACTATCCCACCAAGACTGATCAATCCAGCCCAAATGGTCGTGTTGATGATCAATAGAAGTGAGCTCATAAAATAGAGCACAGAACCGGGTAAAAAATTTAACATCTTGGGGTCACACCTTCTGGTTTACGGTTTTTTTTGGGCTAACTGGTCGAGGGTCTGATCTTTCTCTAGCCAAAGTTGATTAAGTTGCTGCTGGAACGCAATTTTAAATTCACGGTCTTTCATATAATCGCCGCGCATCGTAGCGGGGATCTCCGACACCTTGATGTGTACATGCACGTCTTTTACCTGACCACTGATGTAATCCCAGTAAGTCGGCACTTTCTCAGGATAATAGATGGAGATATCGATCAAGTTGTGAATATGTTCACCCATGGCCGAGAGGGCGAATGCCAAGCCGCCGGCCTTAGGCTTGAGCAGATGGGTAAACTGTGAGTTTTGTTGTCTATGCTTGTCGGCTTTAAAGCGCGTGCCTTCGACAAAGTTCATCACGCTGACAGGCTTAGTCTTGAACTTAGCACAGGCCTTGCGAGTAATATCGATATCTTTGCCTCTTAGCTTAGGGTTCTTCCTCAGTTGAGCCGTGCTGTAGCGACGCATGAAAGGAAAATCTAATGCCCACCAGGCTAGACCCAAGAATGGCACAAAGATCAGCTCCTTCTTGAGGAAAAACTTCAGAAAAGGGATCTTACGGTTCAGCACACGCTGCAATATAAGAATATCGACCCAAGATTGGTGATTGGCGAGCACCATATACCATTCTTTAGGCGAGAGTTCTGCATCGCCGTGGATATGTATATTTACCGGGTGAAAGATACGTTCAATTACACCATTAATAGTGATCCAGCTGGTGGCGCAGCTGTCTAATAAACTAGAGCAGCTGTTGCTGATTGCTGGGATCGGTATGAGTTTAATCGGGCTGAAAATGATAATGGGAAGTACCCAAATAATAGTATTCACTAGCAAGCACACGAACGCCAGACTGCCTCTGATTAATGACAAAACTCTATCCACCTAGTATCCCCCGACAAAATTGGAGACCTATAATATACCAATTGCACTAGATATGTAATCAATACAGGGTCACTCTGGGCTTTCAATTCGAGGCATATCGATGAATATAATCTTGCCATTTACTTGAGGTTAATATTGCGCCTTTAAGTTATTTAACAGTCGGTCCATGGCTCTATAGCCCAAGGCCTGAGCTATGTGTCTGCGTTCGACGGCTACACTTTGCTGTAAGTCGGCGATGGTGCGTGCGACTCTTTGTAGGCGATGATAGCTTCTTACGGATAAGCCTAACTTGTTGACGCTCATCTCCAAAAAAAGCAAGTCGGCCTGTTTGAATTGTCCTAATTGTTTAAGCTGCTTACCCGTCAAGTCACTATTGAGCACACCCGCCCGTGCCAGTTGTGACTCTCTGGCCATCTTTACTCGCAGCGCAATGGACGCACTGGTTTCTGTCGAGGGCCCGGTTTTGGTCAAGGCTCCGGGCGGGAGGCGAGGAACCTCAATGGAGAGATCGAACCTGTCTAAGAAGGGGCCTGATAAGCGAGACAGGTATCTTTGTATCTGAGCTGGCGTCGCTCTGGCATTATCGATATCGCCACATGGACTCGGATTCATTGCCGCTATCAGTTGAAAGCGGCTGGAAAACTTAAGCTTAGCCGCGGCGCGGGAGATCACCACCTCGCCACTTTCCATGGGCTCACGCAGACAGTCCAACACTTTTCGAGGGAATTCGACCACCTCGTCGAGGAAGAGCACTCCCCGGTGAGCCAAAGATATCTCGCCAGGTTTCGGATGTGTGCCGCCGCCAACCAAGGAGACCGCCGAACTGGTGTGGTGGGGGTTGCGAAAGGGGCGTTTGTAAAAGGATTTGGGTTCGATGGATTGGCCCGCTACCGAATGTAAGGTGGCGACCTCTAGAGCCTCATCGTAGCTAAGTGGTGGTAATAACTGCATCAAGCGACTAGCAAGCATGCTCTTGCCGGTACCCGGAGGCCCAAGTAAGAGCACGTTATGATTGCCGGCCGCGGCAATTTCCAATCCTAGCTTAGCCTGATATTGACCTATGACATCGCTGAAGCACAGATGGGTGTCGATATCTTCCGCTTCTATCCACTCAAGTCCCGGCTCTATGCCTGGCAATCTCCTCTGTCCATGCAGGTATTCGCTTAACCCTTGCAGGTGAGTGGCAAAAAAGACCTTATTGAAACCCACCAGTTCGGCATCGGCTCGGTTATCCAGGGGGAGCACCAGATGGCTGCCTAGTTTTCGTGCCTCAACAATGACAGGTAGCAGGCCCTGGCAATGCTTTATATGGCCAGACAGGGCTAACTCACCAATAAACTCATGATCTTTTAGTGCCTTCTTGGGGATTTGTTTCGATGCTGCCAAAATACCTATGGCAATGGGTAGATCGTAACGACCGCCTTGCTTGGGGAGATCCGCCGGTGCCAGATTGACTGTGATACGGCGCATGGGGAATTCGAATCCCGCATTAATAATCGCGCTGCGAACACGTTCTTTGGCCTCCTTGACCGAGGTCTCTGGCAAACCGACCAGATTGAATGCGGGTAAACCATTGCTGAGATGAACTTCGACGGTAACGGGAGGCGCGTCGACTCCCTTGCTGGCTCTGGTAGCGACACTGGCGATGGCCATAAACAAATCCTTTTGTTTAATAGATCTGCTCTGCAGCTCTATAATGCGATGTTATTAAAGTTTATTTTAATTAAATATCAATTGTATTGAGTGTAGCAGGGGAATGCTGAATTTAGCTGACGCAGTTCAAATTGGAGCAATTTTTTGAAATATTATCTATAGATTAACGCCATATAGACGACTGGTCTATTTTGATGTAGAATCCTTGCCTATGAAAAAAGAATCACCAACACAACCCACTCGTCAGCATATCCTCGACGTAGGCTACAAGCTGATCGTCGCCAAGGGTTTTTCCTGCGTGGGACTATCGCAATTGCTGCAAGCGGCAGAAGTACCAAAGGGCTCCTTCTACCACTATTTTAAATCGAAAGAGCAATTTGGTGAAGCGCTTATCCAAGGTTATTTCGCAGGATATAAAGCTGAGATCGATACCCTATTTAGTAATACTAGCCTGAGCGGTTATGAGCGCCTGATGGCATATTGGCAGAGATGGCTGACTGCACAGACTCAAGGCTGCATCGATCAGAAGTGTCTGGTGGTCAAGCTTAGCGCCGAAGTGGCCGACTTATCTGAGGCGATGCGCTTAGCGCTGCTCAAAGGTTCTGCCGGTGTGATTCAGCGCCTAACGGCTTGCATTACCACCGGTATCGAAGACGCTTCCATCGCGGAGCGAGATCCACAATCCACAGCCGAAATGCTGTATCACATGTGGTTAGGTGCCAGCTTGATGAACAAGTTGGGCCATAGCTCGGATGCCCTAGATAGGGCCATGCAAACGACTCAATCAGTCCTGCGGCCCAAACCGACAGCTTAAGTTCGTACACGAATAAATTAGTAGACTCCTGCGTGCCAGTTTAGGTACGCGGAGATTTTTTAAATAAACACTAGACGACTGGTCTATTTTGTCTTGTTAGACACTAGGCTAGTTCAAATAAGAACATATACGTGAGGCAATGCCATGTTAAATTTCGATTACTACAACCCAACCCGCATCAGCTTTGGTAAGGGTAAAATTAGTGAACTGGATAAGTTAGTCCCACAGGGGGCTAAAGTCTTGGTGTTATTTGGCGGTAGCAGTGCCCAAAAAACCGGTACCTTAGACGAAGTTAAGCAGGCCCTGGGTCAACGTGAACTCGTTGAATTCGGTGGGATTGAGCCTAACCCAACCTATGAGACCTTGATGCAGGCGGTCGAAGTCGTCAAGGCAGAGAAGATCGACTTCTTACTGGCTGTGGGCGGCGGCTCTGTGATAGACGGCACCAAGTTTGTCGCTGCAGCGGCTGTTTTTGAGGGTGAACCTTGGGATATCTTGCTTAATTGGGGTGCTAATGTCACTCAGGCTATGCCTTTTGGCACAGTGTTAACCTTGCCTGCTACCGGCAGTGAGATGAATAATGCCAGCGTAGTGACGCGTAAATCGATCAAGGCCAAACTGCCGTTCCGTAACGATCACGTGTACCCGCAGTTTTCGGTACTGGATCCGACTAAGACTTATACCTTGCCCGAGCGTCAGGTGGCTAACGGCGTCGTCGATGCCTTCGTGCATATCACCGAGCAATATCTGACATACCCGGTCAATGCTGCGGTTCAAGACAGAATAGCCGAAGGCTTACTCCAGACGCTTATAGAGCTAGGTCCTCAGGTGCTAGTCAACCCAGATGACTATGACATACGTGCCAACTTGATGTGGGTCGCCACGACGGCGCTCAATGGCACCATAGGTAGCGGTGTTCCTCATGATTGGGCGACACATATGATAGGTCACGAACTCACGGCCCTGTATAACATGGACCATGCCCGTACCTTGGCGGTCATTCTACCTGCCTTACTGGCTCTGACAAAAGAAGCTAAGCGTGAAAAATTACTGCAATTTGCTCATCGTGTGTGGCATCTGCAGCAAGGTAGCGATGATGAAAAAATCGAACTCGCTATCACTAAGACCCGCGAGTTTTTCGAGGCCATGGGGATCCCGACTCGACTCTCTGACTATGATTTAGGTAAACAAGACGTCGATGCCGTCATAGCGCAATTAGAAGCGCACGGCATGGTGGCACTCGGCGAACATGAGAATATTGACCTCGCCATGAGTCGCGATATATTAACCTTAGCGCTATAACTTGTTGGCATGAATTTCAACACAAGCCGTCGAGTACGGTTTGTTAGCTCGGTTAACGACTAATACCTTTCGGTATGAGATTACTTTTTGAATATTAAGGACTGAACATGAACATTCTTATGGTACTGACCTCTCACGATAAACTCGGCGATACTGGCCTTAAAACAGGCTTCTGGTTAGAAGAGTTTGCCGCGCCTTTCTATGCGTTTAAAGATAAAGGTCACAGCATCACACTGACTTCCCCCTTAGGTGGTCAGCCGCCACTGGACCCTAAGAGTGATGAAGTCGACTTTCAAACGGCGGCGACAGCTAGATTCGCCCAAGACGCAGAATCTCAGGCACTACTGGCAAATACTCAGGTATTAAATAGCATCAATGCCGAGGATTATGACGCGGTATTTTATCCCGGTGGCCACGGTCCATTGTGGGATCTGGCCGAAGATAAAGATTCTATCGCACTGATTGAAGCGGTCCATCAGGCAGGCAAGACACTTGGACTTGTATGTCATGCACCAGCGGCGCTACTACATACCAAAGGGGCCGATGGCAAGCCGTTAGTCGATGGCAAACAAGTCACCGGATTCAGTAACTCGGAAGAAGATGCGGTGCAGTTGACAGATATAGTGCCTTTCTTAGTGGAAGATATGCTGCAACAGCAGGGCGGCACTTATGTGAAGGGCGACGACTGGACAAGCTTTATTGTCACCGACGGCAACTTGATCACGGGTCAAAACCCAGCATCATCTGATGCGGTAGCCCATGCCATGATGGCGCAACTTAACCGTTAAGGGAGACCATTATAATCACCTTGCATCATCTGAATAAGTTGTGCTCTAAACGTATCATCTGATCGAGCGGTTCGCGGCCGATAGGCTAGCGCCCGCTCGTGACAGCCAAGATCACATTCATTATCTACAATGGCTTCACTTCGCCGAGAGTTCGGCATATTGCCGCTGTTGTTGCGTATGTTGGTCGAAAAAGATGGCTGCAGCACTAACTTCCTCGAAGGCTATGCCAAGATGGAAGTGGACAAGCTGCTCAATTAGTGCGAAACAAGGGTGAATTAAGCCTGATTCACCCCTTCAGCTTGACGATAGTTAGATTTAATCAAGCCTTCTGCAATGCTCATTGTCACGTCACTACTAATTTACTCCCAAGGGGAGTTATCTAGTCTGTCAACCCCAGAGGGAGTGATCCTAGATGGGTCGGCAGGCTTTTGTTAGGGGGTTTGGCGAGGGAACGGCTAACAAGATTAGAATGGTGTAACAGTTAATTAGCTCGACGCCTTTATACCTGCTCAAAGAAACTGATGTAGGTGATGAGCCATAAAAATTGACCTACAGCTCGTTATTGAGTCCATGAACTCGTCTATAAAACCCTTGCTTGGATCTCATTTATTTAGCTTTTATTTTCTTTATCCGTTGCTACTACCTCTTCACTTTCGGTTTTTTGTTGATCAGGTTCCTTAGCGTTTTTACGCGAACTGAAGAGGCTGAGAAACTTATCCCACCAGAGTCTTATTGTGGCAAACCCCATTACGACAGAAGCTATGATGGCCTGAAAAATGATGCTCCCCGTACCTGGATCCAAGTAAGCATTGGCAGGGAGACTTAGCGTAGCCAACAAGGCTAGTAAAATAATTTTTATCCCGATCTGGTTGTGTTCCATGGTGAACTCCAGAGCTGCAAGCAAGTCGACAGGGGTGACTGAATAATAGTCAGGTATTGGCCGTTGAGCAAATTGCCAATCAGCTATACTTGTGTGTAATAGGTTATTTATCTTATTAAATAGTGGGTTATTTATTATGCATGGTATTGAGGTTCATAGGGCTTCGTTCCGGGATAACAGTGGTTTTATCTTCAGCAAGCAAGGTAGCTTGTATCGACAGGTTAACTCCTCATATAAAAAGGAATTTGATGCTTATATTGACAGTGGCCTGCATCAAGCACTTGTGGATAAAGGCTATATTGTCGACCATGAGGAGGTGAGCCTAGATGAGTATTACAGGGAGAACGTGTACAAGGTGATTAAACCCGTTTTTATTCCCTATCTGACCTATCCATATGAGTGGAGTTTCAGTCAGCTCCAAGATGCCGCGAAGCTGACCTTAGATATTCAATTATTAGCCTTAGATTTTGGCTTCACACTCAAAGATGCCAGTGCGTTTAATATTCAGTTTTACCAAGGTAGACCGGTTCTTATCGACACGCTTTCATTTACCCAATATAGACAAGGTCCTTGGGTTGCATACCGTCAGTTTTGCCAACACTTTTTGGCACCCTTGTTGTTAAAAAAATACTGCGATCATCGATTGGGGCGTATGGCTGAACTCTATATCGACGGCATACCACTGGATCTGGCCAGTCGCTTATTGCCACTGCGTACCTGGTTTAGCTTCAATGCCTTGTCACATATTCATCTGCATGCAAAAATGCAATCTCATTACGGCGCGAGTGGAGTCGGTGGCAGCCAGCGTATGGAGCAAATGAGTTCGAAAATGGACATCAGTAAACTAGGCGCGCTCATCTCTAATTTAAAGTCCTATGTCGAAGGCTTGCTATGGTCATCGGCTAATACCGAGTGGGGGAACTATTATGCAAGTACCAACTACTCCCAAGCATCAATGCAAGGTAAGCAAGACCTCATTGAAGGTTACCTTAAACAAATCGGCACACCCATCTCACTATTAGCTGACCTTGGCGCCAACAACGGACATTTTAGTCGTCTGGCCAGTCAGTATTCACAAAGGGTGGTGTCGTTCGACTTCGATGAGCTAGCGGTTGAACAGAATTATCTCCAGGCTAGGGCGGAAGGTGATACTAAGATACTGCCCCTGGTGTTAGATCTGATTAATCCGTCCCCCTCGATAGGCTGGGGCAATGAGGAGCGTAACTCGTTTGTGAGCCGTGGGAAATTCGACGTGATTATCGCCTTAGCGCTGATACATCACCTAGCGATAAGCAACAATGTGCCACTGAATAAAATCATTCGCTTGCTACACAAGTTAGTGACTGATTGCTTGATCATCGAATTTATTCCCAAAAGTGATTCGCAAGTGGAGCATCTGCTATCAACCCGAGAAGATATATTTCCTGACTATCATGAGCAAGGCTTTGAGCTGGCTTTACAGGGATGCTTTACCATAGCGAGTAAAGACCAAGTGCCTCATTCCAATCGTACCCTGTACTGCCTTAAGCGGGAGTCGAGGTTAAGTTGAGCGATATCGTATCCCATATCTTTGAGGTGGGTGAATATCATGCCATACGCTAACCTAGGCTCTAGATCGACAGCTGGACAGCTGGCGGATTTAGCGTGAACCCTTTGGTATGAAGGTAAGGGATGATGAATATTGTTTATATCCACAGAGTACAAGATGCCACAATATGCCATAGAGATAGTACCCAGAGAGTAGAACGGTGGCATTAAATTAGTTGTAACCTTCCATTTTCCCGGATTGATTAATTGCTTGTTCGAAGTGCGCGCTATAAATATTGGATAGGCATCTTTACTTCGTGATAACAGGCTATGACCGTCCATCCACGGCGGTGGTGTGACTCCTAGATAGGACAAGACTGTTGGTGCTATATCCATACGCTGCGATGCCAGTGTTACTGAACCGGTATGTTCTTGATTTGGATAACGTATGATTAAGGGCAATGTTTTATTTATTTTATGCTCGTCACCATGATCGCTGCTGAAAATCAGCAGAGTATTATCCAGCTCCCCCAAGTCGTCTAACAGTTGATATATTTCTCGGCTATAAGCATCCCATTGATAGATAGCATTGTCATAATGGTCAGTCATCCAGTGGCGGGCTTGCTCCTTGGTCTGGGTGAAGACAGGCTTCTCATAATCAAATTTGCTCCCATGTGGACCCAGTAAATGAACGTTGGCGAAAAATGGTTTAGGAGCATGTAATATCTGGTGTTTTAATTGATTAATACGATCAATATCAGATAAATGGGATGGAACTCCAGCACCTTGATTAACTAATAGATGTGGATTAAGCATGGACGCATAGCCGCTCAGGTGTGCCAGACGTTGATAGAGCCGCTGCCAGTTGTCTTCGATAAACTGAACAGAGCTGGACCAACGTAAAAGAACGAAACTGCCAACAAAAGAATAATTATTATTCAACAGTCTATGATTAGCGTAGTCAAACGCATTACGCATTTTTAGATCTTCTGAATCGATATAATGTCTCAGACTGATATCAATATTATAGTAACCTAACTCCTTCAGTATCCCTGGAAGATGTTGGAACATATCTTGTCCGGTAAAGGTATCTGGCCGGAAAATAACCTTGGTACGGGTTGGATGTTTGCCACTTAACAGCGAACCTACTGCGCCAGTAGTTTGGGCCGAGTTAGTCCAATGATTCTTGTAGAGCATACTTTCATGAGCAATGCTGTCCATAAATGGTGTCGTTACTCGCTCATAACCATAAATCGACATGTTATCGCTATTTACGCCGTCAGCAGCGAAGAAGATGATATTGGCTAAATCATCTTTTATTGGCGGAAGCTTTACTCCAGGTTCTGTTGAAAGTGGTTGATGATAGGATACAACCAGGGATAAAAATGAGAGACCCAGTAATACCAGCATCAGCTGAAATAGCTGTCTGATATATCTGTGGATTATCCCGCCGCTGGCGTTTTCATGGGCTAGTTTACCCATGAAATAGATTAAAAATAGCGCAATCATCATCCAATAGTAACTCTGAGACGCTAACGTTGACGCCGAATGAGAGGCGATACCGAACATGGTATAGGAGAAATTATCTAGCATTAAAAATGCCGTAAAGCTGAGGATGATAGCTGGGATAACATAGGGAAGCTTGCCCACAATAACCCTAACTCCCCCCTTTTTGATAGAGAATATAACAGGTAACAAGCTCATTATACTGACGGCAGGTAAGGCGATTAATATCAGTGGTAAAGGAGAGTTGAAGAGTAAGGTCAGGTTTTCAGTTAGGGTCAAATAGCTCAACATGGAGGGTCTGGAGAGGAAGAATAACCATTCCATTAAATAATAAAAATAACAAGTCAACCCGGTTAACACCAATAAGCTACCCAAGAGTCTGATGTTGTTACTTTGAGCTTGCTTCATTTAATCCCTTAATATATTGCCATATAGAGACATCAATATCTGTGCTTATTTAGCATACAAGTATAGTTGGATATCGAATGACAAGCTGACTATCGTCAATTTAAGCTGTTTTTCTGTATGCGTATTGCAGCGATTGCGGTCACTCATTTCGGTTTAATCCGATCACCTAAATCATCTTTTTCTCTAAATGGGGGAGCAGAGTAAACTTATGCTCTAAATCCATTTAGTCGTCGGCAGGCTGCTGTTTTTTAGGGGAGGAGCTAACGGGTAACAAGATTAGAATGGTGTCTTGGTTTTTTATAGTCAACTTGCTACAAGTAAGCTATTAAATTTTATGATGAATTCAACACCTTTTTTTCTATTTGAAGAACATTGTATTGAACCCTTGAGTTGCAATGTCACTATGTTATATATAATGCATAGACCTAAACCTTTACTACCCTTTTTTCTGTCAGTAGTAAATAATGGATCAAATACTCTTTCGATATTATTTTTTGAGATCCCACTACCATCATCTTGATATATAATTGTAATGCCATCTCTGTTTTTTCTACATTCTATATTTATCTCTCCTGTCATGCGATTACTATATCCATGAATAATAGAATTAGTGACTAGGTTGGTAATAATCTCAGATATAGCTTCAGGATATGAGTTGATATTTATATTTTCATCTGCGATAACCATTATTTTTAAATGGCTGCTACTTATCATTTCTTTCATGCTTGATAAAATGTTGATAATGTGTTCTTTTAAGTTGAAAGTCGTTGCCTTTTCATTGGTCTTGATGCCGGTTAAGTGTTTGAATCTTTTTAGTATTTTCGCTGTTTTGTTTAGGTTTGAATGAACTAGGTCAGTTATTTCAAATGTTGATAGTAAATAATCCTCAAAATCATCTTTATCCATGCTTCCAGACTCATAGTCTTGTTTTAAATTTCTGGTTAAAGATTTCAAGTGAGTGATAGCCGTCACACCTACTCCTACCGGTGTGTTTATTTCATGTGCCATGCCTGATAAAAGCTCCCTTAATGAAGTAACTCTTTCTGAAGCTACCAGTCTTTTATATAAAGAAATAGATTTCAAGTCAGCTTCGATTATTGATTTGAACTCTTTGAGTAAATTGATGTGGTCATCAGTATAAACTTTTTCTGCATTATTTAAAACGCATATTGTTCCAAAAGGAGTTTCGTCAGGTGAATTAATTGGTACGCCAAGGTAATTTATCATGTTTAATTTGGTGTCTGGATTGTTTTTCCATCTATTGCTCTTTAATGCATTCTTAACAAACAGCGTTTTTTGCGTCTTAATTACGTGCTCACAATATAGTCCTGAATTTAAAAAGACTTCATTATCGCCTTTTGTATAAGGATTACTTTCAGACTCACTACTTACAAAAACTTCGATTTTGTTTTTATTTAGTCTCATAATTAATGCTGCAGGTATATCTAAAATTGATGATAGTAAATCAATAGTCTTTTGCCATTTTTTCAAGGTTTGATTCTCAATGTCAAACGTCATAAAACTATGTTCTTCTTCAATCACTTATGGCCCCCTAGTCATCAAAAATGACAATAATATTGGTTCCTATACCAGCCTCACGCTCTCATTTAATACTAATAGACAATTGTGAGTATGCAAACTTTAGTGGGTTGCATTTTAATGCTATGTTTTATATGTTTATTTTTACTATTTTATCGCTTTTGTTTTGGCCGTGCCATATTCACCTTCCTGCGGGGTACTATCGAACTTGTAGGCTATCAGAGAGATTCTAGCGCATATGAATCGGCAGGTTTCATTGTTGGGAATCGGTGTTTTTCAAGGTAGTTGGCACTCTTTACTTAATTTTACGCTACATTTCTTACATCCGTTTCAGGCTCTTTATCTGGATTCAACATTACTGGGCCCACGGGCTCACAGTTCCTGATGCCGTTA
>NZ_JABSSM010000004.1:0-80837 GCF_013214165.1 Shewanella sp.
GACATCACCTACGCCTTGACGCGTTATCAGCTGCGCCATAATGCCTCTGAGACACTATCGGCACAAAACTTCGATGATAAGTTTATAAACTTACCCACAGATGGCGAGAGGATCGGTCAAATTAACGCTCTGACGGTACTCGAAACCGTTGAATACTGCTATGGAGAGCCAGCACGTATTACCGCGTCTGTGCATTATGGCGATGGCGAAGTCGCCGACATAGAAAGAAAATCTGAACTGGGGGGGAACATACATGCTAAGGGGATGATGATTTTATCTTCTTGTTTATATCGCATCTTCGGTAAAGATGCCCCGTTACACTTAAATGCCAACATCGTCTTTGAGCAATCCTATCAAGAGATCGATGGCGACAGCGCGTCGCTTGCTGAATACTGCAGCTTGATCTCTGCAATTACCGAGAAGCCGATTAATCAAAGTATTGCGGCAACCGGTGCCATAGACCAGTTCGGTCAAGTACAAGCCATAGGAGGCGTTAATGAAAAGATTGAAGGCTTCTTTAACTTATGTGAACGTCGCGGACTAACGGGCAGTCAGGGAGTCATCATCCCCAGAGCCAACACCCAACAACTCAACCTTTCGGCGAAACTCGTCGCAGCGATTGAAGCCGAAAAGTTTAGCCTCTTCCAAATAGAACATATCGATGAAGCCGTCGAGCTACTCATGCAGGTCACAGCCGGTGTTGCCGATGACAATAATAATTTTCCTGAAGATTCACTCTATGGTCTGGTTCAGGCTAGATTGGCAAATTTAGCCGGCTATTCCGATGAAGAAAGTACATTTTTTGAGAAGTTGCTCCGAAAATTCAAGTTTTCTAGCTGATCGGAGTTGTTTAGCGTACACGTGTTCGCTAGTCTTGATGACTCATATTGTTGGAGTGAAGTAAATCAATGAGTAATGCAAACAGTTTCAGTAAAGAAGATCTTATCGCCTGTGGTCATGCTAAGTTATTAGGTAAAGACTCGCCGCGTCTGCCGATAAACAATATGTTGATGATCGATCGCATCGTTAAGATAAATGCCGATGGTGGTGAATTCGGAAAAGGTGAAATTGTTGCTGAATTGGATATCGATCCGAAATTGTGGTTTTTCGGCTGTCATTTCGAAAACGATCCCGTGATGCCGGGTTGCCTGGGCCTTGATGCTATGTGGCAGCTCGTAGGTTTCTTCCTCGGTTGGGAAGGCGCCGAAGGCAAAGGTCGAGCATTAGGTGTGGGAGAGGTTAAATTTACCGGACAAGTACTTCCCGATGCTAAGAAAGTCACCTATAAACTGACGATTAAGCGTAAAGTTTATCGCAAACTCACCATGGGTATCGCCGATGCAACCATGGAAGTCGATGGACGCGAGATCTACAGCGCTAAAGATTTGAAAGTCGGCATCTTCACCGACACGAGTAATTTCTAGACTTTATTGTTGTCATTGTGGTTTTAAGATTAATAAAGCAGATATAAAAATGCCCTCTTCGGCTACAGTTTACTGTTACCAGGAGGGCAAAATGCTGCGTTACTTATTAAATAAGCCAGTTATTCGGCCATCTACGCCTTCGCGCCACCCCCCTAACCACTGTGACTTAGAATCAAGTGTCGAGTACGGACAATTCTCCTTTGAGCGGCCGCCAACTCCGGCTTGAAATCCTTTCGAAAAAGCTCTGTCTAAACGATCTCTTTTTTGTCTTTTCATGCAAGCATCCTCTGTTTTACATTCAAAGAAGCAATAGCTTCACTTGATAGAAATAGATCTTTTTTGACTCGAAATCAATTAAAATCTAACCAATATTCATGGTTATTTTTTAAGCTGTTGAGTTTTTTGGACAAAAAAAATCGAGGCATTGGCCTCGACTTTTCTATGATCTTGTTCTACAAGAGTCTGTACCCGCTATAACAAGCACTGCTCTTGATTATTTAACATAAATATTTGTGCTATTTCTTCGAGTCGCGACGACGGAACCAGAGTAAGGGTAAAGCAAACAACCAGGCAAAACTGGCCGCGCCTTTACGCACATAATCATCGGGTTCTTCATTGGTATCGGCACAGTTATTCGCTGCTAGCCACTCATCGGTCGCTTCTGCTCCATTCGTTTGTAATACCACAGAGCGAGGCAGATAAGATGTCAGAGGAGCCCCATTGCCATCCACTTCGAAGATAGGCAGACCATTATCACCTAAGACCAGGTTACCAGCTAGATCGAATTTGTACACAGGCTTACGCACCGACACTGTACCTACGATAGTCCCCGCTTCATTGATGCCATTAGCCTCGACAACCACAAGATCTTCATTGTAGAAGAGTGTCTTACCCGAGCCATCTGCGACTTCAACGGCTTTACGTACCCAGTTATCATCGACCTTCTCAAAGCCCTTAGACTCACACGTTAGCAGCTGGTTAAGATTTCTAAACTCATCGGTCTCTTTATCAAACAAGAAACCCGCCTTAGGACGCGGCTTTTCCTTATCATGGGTGGTTTCGATATATCCGACTACCTGACCCTTGTTGTTGATATCTTTTGGCTTGCTGCTTAGATCTGAAATTCCAGTGCTGCTGCTAAAATCATAGGGGGTCACTATGCCTTCAGTGCCGTTAGTATCGAAATAGAAGAATTTATCTCTCGGGTATCCTTGCAGGTATTGCTTATAGCTGCCCACTAAGATGCCATTGTCGTTAATATCATAAGCAATAGATTGATATCTATCGTCTATCATGTCTATCCAGTGATAGTCATATTCACCGCTAGCCTCGTTCTTAATCCAGTATGCGGCGTCATAAGCCAGCTTATCTTTATCGCCACGACGGTAAACATGAGAACGTCCTACGATAGCACCTTGGCTATTGACCCCCAAAGCTTGAGCCGAATAAACATAACTATCAGAACTTGGAGTTAACCCTAGAGGTAGCTCATATTCAGCGGTCACTGCACCTTCGGCATTAACCTGCCATACATAACCACGTACCTGATAATTAATGTAAACACGATTATTATTATTAACATCGGGAAATTGCAGGTTCTGAACACAGATATTCACTGGAACACTGTCGCTTGCGATGCAGTCATCGATGTCATCTTCTGCGGCATTAGATAATGCGCTGCCTGCATAGCCAACGACTAACCCGCTAGCATTTACCTTACTGGCTACCGAGAAACCGCCTATATTGACTGTGGTATCATCTTTGGTGTAAATGGTTAATGGTGGGATTAACTGAGTTTCGTTCCCATCAGCATCTTTAATAAAACCACGTTCTTCGAACTCTCTGTAATACCAGAAATCTTGATCATCCTTACTGCCGGTATAGGGCTCAGTCTGCTCTTTAGCCGTCATCGAGCCGACTTTAAGCCCTGAGTCATTGATACCGAAAAAGTAGACATCGACAGAATTAATCGTAGCAGGTACTTCAGCATCCGTTAAACTGGGATCTGTGGTGCCATTGACGCTGTCAAAAGTCGGTAACCAAGGCGTCGATGTTGGATCATTTTCATCAGCGGTGAAGGTGAAGTTATTGGCTAAAATAGGTTTATTGATTGAAAAGGTAATCTTTTCTTCTAGCGGGATGCCATCTTCGATATCGATAACACCATCATCATCTTCATCATCTGGAACATTCAGCTTTTTTTTACCCTTAGCAATGCCCAGTGACTCGCCATTGGCATTGATCGCCATGCCGTAGCCACTTCGAGTCGCTTGTAACGTACCGATTAAATCAGCGCCGTCTTTCTGGTCATAAATTTGGTCCAGATTTTTAATTTCATATATAGGTGCAGCATTGGCACCTTGCAGAACACCAATTACACCTACTGCAACTAATGATAGGGCTTTATCCAATTTCAACTTCATTAACACTATTCCCTTGGCTATTTCTAGTTTTAATTTTGTATTACTTGAGCGACTCTAGCGCTTCCCATCGCTCGAAGCACACTTCCAACTCCTGCTCTTTGTCGGCGAGTTGACCGAGTTGGAGATTAATTTTATCTTGCGCTTGAGCATAAAAATCTGACGCAGTCACTTTCTCTTGCAAAGCTGCAACTTCCGCTTCTAACTGCTCCATCTTGGCAGGTAGCGATTCGAGTTCACGTTGAAGTTTATACGATAACTTCTTTTCGATTTTGGGCTTTTCTGCGAGTTTAACCTCAACCTTCAGAGGTTGGACACTCTTTGCTGCCTGAGGTTCCTCAGAATAAAATTTAGCACCTTGAGACACGGCATCCTCATAGCCACCAACATATTCACTCCAGCCACCGTTACCGGTGAACCACCAACTGCTGGTCACTGTATTGTCGATAAAGGCCCTGTCATGGCTCACTAAGAGTAAAGTGCCCTTATAATCGGCTAACAAAGACTCTAACAATTCCAGGGTCTCAATATCAAGGTCGTTAGTTGGCTCATCCAGAATAATTAAGTTAGCCGGTCTTAACAACAGACGTGCTAGCAATAAACGGTTTTTCTCACCACCTGAGAGTGCCTTCACCGGCGTTCTCGCTCTCATCGGCGAGAAGAGGAAGTCTTGTAGNTAGCTCAAAATATGACGGTCTTGGCCATTAATGGTGACGGTTTTCTTACCTTCACCTACGTTCTCTTCCACTGTTTTCTCAGGATCGAGCGCTTCTCTGTATTGATCGAAGTAGGCTATTTCGAGCTTAGTTCCTACCTTGATACTACCCGACTGTGCCTCTAGTTGACCAATCAAAAGTTTGACTAAGGTCGATTTGCCACAACCATTGGGACCAATCAGCGCGATTCGGTCTCCGCGCATCACAGCCGAGGTAAAATCCTTGACCAAGTTCTTGTCTGGCAGGTTGTAGTTCAGGTTTTCGATATCGAAAACAAGCTTGCCTGAACGATCGGTATCGGCCACGGCCATCTTAGCCCCGCCTTGTCGATTGAGGCGCGCCATACGTTCGACTCGCAACGCCTTTAATGCACGAACGCGACCTTCGTTACGTGTGCGTCTGGCCTTCACACCCTGACGGATCCAGGTTTCTTCTTCCGCTAATCGCTTATCAAATAGCGCATTTTGCTCGGCTTCGACGCGTAACCATTCGGCCTTGCCATCGAGATATACCTGGTAGCTACCAGGCCAGGAGGTAATGACACCGCGATCGAGATCGACAATGCGGGTCGCCATACGTTGAATAAAGCCCCTATCGTGGCTGATAAATACGATAGCGCCCTTGTAACTTAACAAAAACTGCTCCAACCATTCGATAGTATCGATATCCAGATGGTTGGTAGGCTCATCGAGTAATAACAAATCAGGCTCACTGACCAAGGCTCTGGCCAAGGCGACCTTACGTTGCCAGCCACCCGACAATTCAGTCAAGGTACTGTCGGGGTCTAGACCCAATAGTTCACAGTTCTGATTAATACGACTGTCTAACTGCCAACCATTGAGGTGATCAATATCTTCCTGAAGCCGCTCCATTTGCTTAAGCATGCGGTCCATCTGCTCCGGCTCTGCGGTGCCGACATCGTGGGCCAGCTGATGATATCGTTCTAGCTTTTCACCCACCTCTTGCAGGCCGGCGGAAATGTAGGAGTAGACAGAGCCTTGCTCGGCTTTGGGTGGATCTTGCTGTAAACGACTCACCTTAACGTTGCTGGCGATATTAAATTCGCCCTCATCGAGCAAGACATCGCCGCTCAATACTTTCATCAGGCTGGACTTACCGGTACCATTGCGGCCAACGATACAGACGCGCTCACCAGGTTCAATGGTAAAATCAGCTTTTTGTAATAGTGGGGTGTAGCCATAGGCTAGAGAGCCACTATTAATACGAACAAGACTCAATTTATGCTCCTAAAAATTTCTTTAATACATCTTCATCAAATGGCCAATTGAGCTCATTTTGAGAATCTATCTGTTTTAGCACGGGGATACGAATGCCATATTGTTCAGCTAGCTTTTCATCATCACAGATGTCTGTTTTTATGTATGAGATACCAGACATCACAATCAACTGCTCGGCTAACTCACACAGATGACACGCATCTGTGTGGAACAAGATATAGGACTTACTCGGCATGCGTTAGCAGCCAGGTATTATGGATCTGTGGGTTACGCTTAAAATCCATCGGTAAAGTTTGGCTGTCGATATTTTCAACGTTAATGCCAACAGCTTCGAGGGCTGCTATCTCCATCTTAAACTTACGCTTATTGTTGGAAAAGATGATCTCGCCACCCGGCCTGAGAATTTTAATCAAGTCCGACAGTAAAGCCACATGATCACGCAATACATCGAAGGAATCTTCCATGCGCTTCGAGTTTGAAAACGTCGGCGGATCGATAAAGATGAAGTCATAAGTATCACGGGTACGTTTGATCCAAGTCAAACAGTCGGCCTGTACGAACGAATACTTATTGTCATTTAACCCATTTAAGGCAAAATTCTCTTTCGCCCAGCTAATATAGGTATTAGACATATCTACGGTCGTCACCGTTTTCGCCCCGCCGAGTGCAGCATGTACCGAAGCCGTCCCCGTATAGGCAAACAGATTGAGGACATCGCGATTGTTAGACTTTTCACCCACGAGTTTACGGGTGAGCCTATGATCGAGAAAAAGGCCGGTATCGAGATACTCTTTAAGGTTTAACTTAAATTTGGCGTCATATTCAGTGGTGATAAGCTCAAGCTTAGTCGTTGAGAGCTTCTCATACTGATTAGTGCCTTTTTGACGCTCACGCTTCTTCAAGATGATGTTCTTAGGATCGATACCAATCGCGCTCGGTAAGGCAATAAGCACATCGGTCAAACGACGCTTGGTCACAGACTCGGGAATATCCATTGGCGCGGTATACTCTTGTATAACGACATAATCCAGGTATTTATCGATGGCAACTTTATAATCTGGTAGATCGGCATCATAGATACGGTAACTGTCGATACCCTCTTTCTTAGCCCACTTCTTAAGTTGCTTATAATTCTTCTTAATCCGATTAGCGAAAGGCACGGCAATATCGCTAACATCACCGTCTCTCTTGATATTCTCAGGGTCGACGCGGCGAGTATTATCAGCATGAACAGTATAAAGATTGAATGCACAATCCAGTGGACCATTACTCATCTTCATCTGTTTATCGGCTTTGAGCTTCAAGGCGGATAACAGCTCTTTATCACTGTTTAACATGGCTAGTTTCCAGCCACCAAATTCAGCCTTAAACTTATCACCCAACTGATAATAGAGCTGGAGCAGCTCAGTAACTGTGCCTAAACGTTCACCGTAGGGAGGGTTACTGATAAGGTAACCCGATGCTTCCGGTACTTTAACCTCTAAAACATCGCTAACATTAAATTCGATTAAGTCACTCACACCGGCATTTTCTGCGTTTTGTTTAGCGATAGAGATGAGATGAGGCTGTATGTCTGACCCATAAAATTTAGTGGTACAGCGGGTTATGCCTATAGAGGCTCGAGCACGAGCCTCATTGAGTAATTCTTGCCAATGTTTGTCATTATGTCTCAGCCAATGCTCAAAACCAAAGCGCTCACGATGAAGACCCGGCGCAATATCACAAGCCATCATGGCAGCTTCAATCAAGATAGTGCCACTACCACAGAAAGGGTCGAGCAGTGAAACAGGATCTTGCTTCCAGCCACTACGCACCAGCATATTTGCGGCAAGATTCTCTTTTAAAGGGGCTTCACCTGTGGTCGAGCGATAACCACGCTTATGCAGAGCAGGTCCGGAGAAATTCAAGCCTATGGTTATCTCTCCACGACGGTAGTGGGCGTCGATTCGAAAATCTGCATTGTCGCGAGAGACATCTGGCCTTGAAAAATCATCGTCGCGAAAACGATCGACGATGGCATCTTTTATCTTGAGTGCACCGTACATGGTGTTATTGATGAAACCACCTTGACCGTGAAAATCGACGCTAAATGTGCTGCGATTAGAAAACTGCATCTGCCAATCTATACCATAAGCAGCATTATAGAGCTGCTCAGGTGACTCGCATGGCCCTTTGTGGATGACGAAAATGATTCGACTCGCCAAACGTGACCAAAGCGTAATTCGATAACCTAGCTCGAGAGATGCCGTAAAGTAGACACCCGCCACGCTCTCTTTGATTCCAGAGGCACCGAGCTCAGCTAACTCGAGTGATAACGCATATTCATAGCCCCTAGGAGCCGCAGCAAAAAAATTTAACATCGTATAGATAGACACACAGTAAAAATTAATCAGACATTATACCTTGATGAGCACCGAAATGATAAAAAGTTATTGGCTCTCATGGAGATTATTCCCGTTATGATCGACTTGCTTGTAGCAAGACAGCCCACTGCGGAGGCGCGGAGGCAAGAAGAAACTCGTTAACCTTAGCCTAAGACGTTAAATCGGACGCGGGTTGGGGCAGTGTAAGAGCCAATCTGACTCCACTTTTTATGGCTCTTATCGAACATAAGTTTTAATTAACATGAGTTGAAATGATGCTAGCTAAAGCGCTTATCTATGATAGCCACTGGATGAGAACTGAAACTGGAACTGGAGCTTGCTAGTAGACTAAATTATGCCGCCACAATCTGCCGATTAACCATGATGGGATGCAGTCTATCGTGCATCACTTTAATACATTCGAATTGACCCAGTGATTTGCTATCACTCAGTGGTAACTCTTGGTCCAGTAACATCACCAATGAGGCTTGAACACTCGTGTCAACGACCAAGACTCGTGCTTTTTCCCCCTGACAAGACAAGTGAAAAATTTTACCCAGCTCGCTAAAGACACACATACTACTGGTAGAGAAAAACCATGACTTAGGCATTTGTGGTTTTAAAAGAAAATGTGCAGCAGTGGCATTGAGCGCTAGCTGAACTTGCAAAGCCCCCGTTATGCGTAATGACTTTGAGAGAAGATCTAGAAACTCAATATAAAATTTGGCATGACTCATATCAAACTCTAACGCCATTAAAGCATCAGGAATTAAGGTTTTCATTTTATAAGGGGTCAAAAAATCCATCTCTGAGCCTAAGGATACGCTTAACACTCCATACGCATCATTACATTTCCATTGCCAACCCCTTGTTGGCATTAATAACATAACCTTTACCTTTATATAGAATACAAATCGATAATAGATGATATTTTGCTCAATATCAAAAAATAATGAAAATAAATTGAACCAGATAACAGCATCTTACAACGACCATACGCGATCAAATTGCGATCGCGCGATCTTAAATAGCCCTGAAAAACGATCGCTTAATTAGCGAACTCGATATGCATTGACTATGTCTTTAATTAATTCAGGTCCCTGATAAATAAATCCTGAAAATATTTGCACCATACTGGCTCCCGCATCAAGTTTATCTAGCGCGTCGGCTGCTGAGTTAATGCCACCAACACCTATGATAGGCACCTCACCTTGAAGACAATCTGAAAGTTGTTTTATTACAGATGTAGACAATGAATTCAGTGGCTTACCACTTAGCCCGCCAGCTTCATTTGCATTGACAAGCCCGCTAACACCATCACGGCTTAAGGTGGTATTGGTAGCAATAGCCCCATCAAATTTGTTGCGAATGAGCGAAACGGCAATCTTCTCAATTTCATCAGGGGTTAAATCAGGCGCGATCTTTAATGCCAGAGGCACATACTTGCCATGCTTGAGTGCGAGATCTTTCTGCTTCTCTTTAAGTGATCTCAAGAGATCGTCGAGCAGATCCCCATACTGCAAACTTCTCAAACCAGGTGTATTTGGAGAGGAAATATTAACAGTAATATATGCCGCGTATGGGTACACTTTCTCCATACAGATCAAATAATCATCCTTGCCCTGCTCTACCGGAGTATCTTTATTCTTACCGATATTGACGCCAACCAAGGCAGCGGATTTTACCTTTTTTAGGTTAGTAATAAGATTATCGACTCCCTTATTATTGAAACCCATTCTATTGATTATGGCTTTTGCAGGCGTTAATCTAAATAGACGTGGTTGCTCATTACCTGCCTGGGGCTTGGGTGTGACTGTGCCCACTTCGATATGTCCAAAACCCATAGCATGAAAACCGTCTATACATTCACCATCCTTGTCCATACCTGCGGCTAAACCGACAGGATTAGGAAAGGTTATCCCCATAAACTCAACAGGTGCTTGTTCAAACGTCTGGGCGTAGAAACAATTTAACGGGCTATTCGCCGTGGATTTAAGGCTGCTGAGTGCGATATGGTGCGCTCTCTCAGGATCCATTTGGAACATGACTTGTTGAGCGATTTTGTAAAACATGCTTTCTCCTAGGCCGAAAAAAGCCCCGGCAAATGCCAGGGCTGATTAATATTATTATGTACTTTTAACCTTCACAATGAAGAATCAAAAGATTTAGCTCACGTAAGGCGACAGAGAACTTAGCAAACTCATGGCTTTGCGAAGTTTTAAAGTCTGCGAGCATATGGAACCATCTCTCCAACAAGCCCTGATTAGAGTCTATCCACTGATCGATCATGGTATCAGCATCACAAGTTGAGGTACATGATCTTAGCACCACTGAACTCAGTGAGCGCTGTTGCCAATCTAACTCTTCTCTAAATGCCGCTCTGGCAAGTGCTTGCCAGTGGTTAGCGACTGGTTGTTCATTGATCTGATCGAGGAACCAATGCAGATCAACACGTGCACCTAGCTTGAAGTAAGTTTGGGCAACCAGTGCAATAGGCTTACTTTCTAACTCAGCAATTTGAGCAATATCCAGTGCAGAAAATAGCGTGCTCATGTTAACCACATTCGTCGCTATGGGTTCATTGACCCCCTCTTTCACCAGTGCCGCAATTTCAGCTTGTATGCCTTTAACTTCGGCTTCAACGATATAGCCATGAACATTGGCTTTTAAATCGGCGAACACAGGACTGAAAAACGCGACAGACTGCTCAATGCTGTGACTGCGATTACGATGGCGCAGGAACCAGCGACAGGCTCGACGAATATTACGACGTAATTGATGCAACATCTCGCCTTGTACTACCGCAGGGATAATACCATTGAGTGAAGTGATCTCTTTCGTTAAATCAGCTAAACCAAATACTTCACGAGCCATGGTATAACAAATCGCGGCTTCGGCGACTGAAGCGCCAGTCTCATCTTGCATACGTTGAACAAAATTCAAGCCCAAATCATTCACCAACTCATTGGCCAATGAAGTCGCTATGATCTCGCCGCGCAGAGGGTGAGCAGCCATGCGGTCGCTGTATCTCTCTTGTAATTGCTGTGGGAAATAAGCAATCAGTAATTGACTCAAGAAGGGGTCTTCGGTAATTTCTGGTGTCAATAACTGCTCTTTTAGCACCATTTTTGCGTATGCAACCAGTACAGATAACTCAGGACGAGTCAAGGGCTTACCGTTCGCTAAGCGTTCTGCCAGCTCATCTTCCGAAGGCAGGAACTCGAGTCCCCTATCTAGCTTGCCATTTTTCTCCAGATAGTGAATGAAGCGGATCTGCTCTTTTAACTGCTCAGCGCCACGAACCTGGGTCACTGAAATTGTCCGGGTTTGATCGTTACAATCCTGAAGGACGATACGGCCGACTTCATCTGTCATCTCGACCAAGAGACGGTTACGTTGCTTAAGTGTCATCTCACCATCGGCAACCAGGGCATTAAGCAAGATCTTAATATTCACTTCATTATCGGAACAATCGACGCCACCGACATTATCAACGAAATCGGTATTAATACGGCCACCTTGGGTAGCATACTCAATACGGCCTAGCTGAGTACAACCTAAGTTACCGCCTTCACCTATGATTCTTGCGTTAACTTCGTCACCATTAACACGCAGTGCGTCATTCGCTCTATCACCCACTTCCGCGTGAGTTTCAGTCGATGCCTTCACATACGTACCTATGCCACCATTCCAGATAAGATCGACATTCATCTTCAGCAGCTCTTTAAGCAGCTCTGTCGGCGTCATCGTCGTCTTCTTGGTGCCTAACATCTCCTTCATCTCTGCAGACAGAGGGATCTTCTTAGCCGAGCGTAAGAATATCCCGCCCCCTTTAGAGATCAATTCCTTATTGTAATCATCCCAGCTAGAACGAGGCAAGTCGAATAAACGAGCACGTTCCTTATAACTCGATGCTGCATCAGGGTTTGGATCGATGAAGATATGCAGATGGTTGAACGCCGCAACGAGACGGATATGCTCCGAGAGCAACATGCCATTACCAAATACATCTCCCGCCATATCGCCAATGGCTAAACAGGTGAAATCAGTGGTCTGGCAATCGATACCTATTTCACGGAAATGACGTTTAACCGACTCCCAAGCACCACGAGCCGTGATCCCCATCTTCTTGTGATCGTAGCCATTGCTGCCACCGGAGGCGAATGCGTCACCTAACCAAAAATTATACTCCTCAGAGATACTGTTAGCGATATCTGAGAAGGTCGCCGTGCCTTTATCAGCAGCAACAACCAGGTAAGGGTCGTCGTCATCATGGCGTACAACGTTCTTGGGTGGGATAACTTCACCTTCGATGATGTTATCTGAGATGTCCAGTAGACCACGAATGAATATCCGATAACATGCCTGACCTTCAGAGAAGTAGGCTTCGCGGCCGCCATCTGTTGGCAGCTGCTTACAGACGAATCCACCTTTCGCTCCAACGGGAACAATCACGGTATTCTTCACTTGCTGCGCCTTAACTAAGCCCAGCACTTCAGTTCTGAAATCTTCACGTCTGTCAGACCAACGCAGGCCACCACGGGCTACTTTCCCGCCCCTAAGGTGTACACCTTCTACTCTCGGTGAGTAGACAAATATCTCAAATTTGGGCAGCGGACGTGGCATCTCGGGGATCTCTTCCGGGGCAAACTTAAATGACACATAAGGCTTAACAGCCCCGTCATCGGCAGTTTGATAGAAGTTAGTCCTTAATGTGGCATTGATAAGGTCTAAATAACGACGAATAATTCTGTCATCATCTAAGCTAGACACGTCCTCTAATCGTAAGTCTATCTGTTCAACAAACTTGCCCAAGGTGCGGGTCTTAAGTTTGGGGTTAAACTTACGAATGAACATTTTAACCAGCAGATCGGCGAGCTGAGGATAGCGGGTAAATGTCTCTTCGATATACGCTTGGCTGAATGTCGCATCTATTTGACGCATGTATTTCGCATAAGCACGCAGTATAGACACTTCGCGACCGCTAAGACCCGTTGCCAGCACTAAACGGTTAAAACCATCGTCCTCAAGTTGCTTCTTCCATACCTGATAAAGCGCATCCTGGAATCTGTCTTGACTCTCTGCAACATTTTCAGTGGTAGAGCCCTGAACTGTCATCAGGAAGTCTAAGATCCAATAAGTATTGCCATCGGAGGTTTTTATCTCATAGGGACGCTCATTGATCACTCTAAGACCGAAATTCTCCAGCATAGGCAAGACATCAGAAAGATGGATCGGCTCATCCTTATGAAACAGCTTCAAGCGCACTTTACTATTATTTAATATTGTTTCCTGGGGGAGATAAAACAGCATACCCAGTTTATGAGCATCATCCAATGCTTCGAGCTGCAAAATATCCACAAGCGCCGAGCTGGGTAATACATCTTCTTGATAGCTACGTGGGAATGCGGTGATATAACGCTTCATGAGCCTGGTGCCAGACTCTTCGCCACGGGCACTGTTGAGGGAATCATTAAGCTTATCTTCCCAAGAACGAGCGGCTTCGGTTAAATTATTTTCAATGGCAGCCACGTCTACATCCATGCTGTTGTTGTCGACTTTCACTATATAGTGAGTACGCGCAAGAGTTGATTCTGAAAAATAGGTGGTAAACTCAACCTCGGCATCGCTGTTAAAATGCTGAGCCAAAATACGTTGAGTATCTTCACGTAACTTAGTGTTGTACCTGTCTTTAGACACATAGACCAGACAAGAGAAGAAGCGTCCGAAGCCATCTTTACGCACAAACAGCTTTAACTTATCTCGGTCTTGCATCTCGAGTACGCCGTGAGCGACATAAGCCAGCTCATCTACATTACCTTGTATGAGTTCATCTCTGGGCAAGGTCTCAAGTATATGCATTAAGGCTTTATAATCGTGAGAGCGAGGTGTTAACCCTGAGCGGTCCAGCACGCGCTGGACTTTTTCGGCCAATAGTGGAATTTCACGTGGGCTACGGTTATACAGATTCGAGGCATAAAGGCCTAAGAATCTATCTTCGCCTATCACGTTACCTTGCTTATCGAAACGCTTAACGCCAACATAATCCACATAAGCGGGACGATGGACCCGGCTTTTTTCGCTGCTCTTGGTCAGCAGTAGCAAGCTATGATCTAGGGCTTCTTTACGTGCGCTTTCTGAAAAGCTAGACAATAACAATCCAACCTCTGGCTGAGGTTTACCAGGGATGTTCATCAAGCCTAAGCTTGATGTCGTATCGGGGATCAGCTCAAGATCGCCTTCAACTTTATGTAAGTCATACCGACGATATCCGAGCAGGGTGAAGTGATGATTATTCAGATAGTTAAGGAAGTCAGTGGCCTCTTTAAGCTCTTGCTTTTCACCTGGGTAGGGACGTGTCGCAAGTTCTTTAATCGTTTCATCAAGCTTAGCGGACATCGGCCCCCAGTCATTGACAGAGGCGGCAACATCACCAAGTACAGATGCAATCTCTTTTTCTATCTGTTTAATATCATCTTTACTACTGAGTCTGTCAATCTCGATGAGGAATACGGCAACCTTTTCGAGTTTACCTTGGCCGTCGTCGCCATAGATAACTTGAGTGATTGCATCATGGGTGCGCTTAATCGACAGGGGAGTATGCAGCATCATATGCGTAGTGATGCCGATACGATTGAGTGCCATACCCACAGAATCAACTAAAAAAGGCATATCAGGTTGAATGATTTCTATGATTGAATGCGTTGATTGCCAACCGTGCTTCGACTGACTGGGATTAAAAACCCGAATATGTGACTCGCCTTTTACGGTCATATTGGCGGCATTCCACAAACTTAATACTGCACCATAAAGATCGCTGTCGTTACGGGACTTAAGATCGTCTTTCGACATGTGGGCATACAGACAGGTGGCAAACTGCTCTACCTGTTTTACTTGTGTAGTAGGAACTTTTGCATGAATAAGATTGACTACGTTTTCGAGCAGTACTGAAGGCATTGCATCTTTCAAGGCCATGTTGGTGTTTCCTTTAAGGGTCTATGGCAGCGCTTTTATAATTTTTGGGATGCTTGTTACAAATGACCAGTCAAAATAGTGTGACCTAGGCCATGGGCGAAGTTTATTACTAAAGCGGCCACATTTCGAGAGTTATTTTAGTGGTAGATCCACCTGAAAACCAGTAACTGCGGTATTTAAACCCGTGAGATGATAAATCAATCGGCATTACAGCGTAACTATTCATTTTCAGCGCAATAAAAAGGGAGCCTAAGCTCCCTGTTTACTTATGCCTCTGTGGGTTTTCGCCACATAACCGCCCCTATCGCCGGTAAAATAATTATGGCCCCCAACATATTTACTAAAAACATAAATGTCAGCAGTATTCCCATATCCATTTGAAACTTAAGCGCCGAGAAGAACCAGGTACTGACGCCGATAGCCAGAGTGAGTCCGGTAAAAATAACCGCACTACCGCGCTCAACCAGAGCCTCGTAATAGGCCTGTTGCACCGGCATTCCCTCTCTGAGCCTACCTGCCATAGTGGAAAGGATATAGATACCATAATCGACACCAATTCCGACACCTAGGGCTATTACCGGTAAGGTGCTTACGGCCAAGCCAATATCGAGTTGTGTCATCAATGCCTGAGCCAATGTAGAAACCACATACAAGGGCAAGATGACTGATATCGTCGCTTTAAGGGATTTAAAGCTGATAAGACAGAGGAAGAATACCGCCCCATAGACATACAACATCATGGGTAATTGAGCCGCAGCCACAGCTTCATTCGTCGCGGCCATCACGCCCACAGGTCCAGATGCGAGTCGATACTGCAACTTGTCATTATTCATGCTCGCCGATAATGCTTTCACCTTATCGATGACTAACTCAATCGTCTCAGCCTTGTGATCTTTCAAGAAAAGATAAACCGGCATAACCGAACAGTCACTATTGAGTAGCCCTGAGCTCGTCGGTACACGCCCAACCGCCTGTACCAGACTCGCTGTGGTTCTAGGCAACACCTGCCACTTGGGATTGCCTTCATTGAAACCGGCATTGACCCGTTTGGCAACCGACGCCAGGCTCGCTGTCGCCTCCACCCCAGGCGTGTTACTCATTAACCATTCAAATTCATCTATCTGTGTCAGCACTGAATGGTAAGTACAAGCTTCAGGGAAAGCTTCGACGATAATCGTCATCACATCTGTGGTGATTGAAAACTTATCTGTGATGTAAAACGTATCCTGATTGTAGCGGGAATCAAAATGCAGTGCGGGTGCCCCGCCCTGTAAGTCACCCACTTTCATTAGGTTAGCTTGCTGCAAGCCTAAGGCATATAACGCCGTTGTCGCCACTAACACCCAAATAGCATATTTTGTGGTCGCAAATCGAGATAAGAACGCCCAGATTCGATTGGTACGCTCAATTGAGGCATCACTCGATTTCACCGCCGATACCTGGGTATAGGAGATGATGAGTGGCAATAGGATCAGGTTAGTTAATATGATCACTCCAACGCCCAGAGAAGCAGAAATAGCCAACTCTCTGATGATGCCGATATCTATGGATAACAAGGTTAAGAAACCCACGGTATCGGACAGAAGCGCTATGCCTCCTGGGATCAATAAACTTCTAAAAGCAAGTGCTGCAGCGGCCTTGGTCGTCTCCCCTTCAAGCACACGCCGGCGCACGGCATTGATCATCTGCACACTGTGACTCACCCCGATGGCAAACACTAGGAATGGGATCAGTATCGACATTGGGTCTAGACCAAAGCCCACCACAGTCAATAAACCCAACTGCCAGATCACTGCGATTAAACTACAGGTTAAGGGCAACAAGGTAAGAATAAATGACTTAGAGAAGAGGTAAACCATGATAGCGGTGACGACAATCGCAATCAGGAAGAAGAGCATGACCCCCTTAGCCCCATCGGCCACATCCCCCGCCATCTTGGCAAAACCTATGATATGAATTTTTATATGGTCATTTTCATATTTTTTACGCAGTTCTTGTTCCAATTGCGCCGCGAACGCTAAGGTATCGAGTGGCAGTCCGGTTTGAGGGTCAAAGTCCATCAACTGAGCCTTGACCATGGCGGCGGAATAATCCTCAGCAATGAGTCGACCGACTATGCCCGCTTTTTCTATATTGTCTCTTACCACCGCCAGTCCAGCCTCAGTGGTAGAAAAATCTGCCGGAATGACCGGGCCGCCGGCAAAACCATCTTCTACCACTTCGGTAAAACGTGTGGAAGGAGAAAATAGGGATTTGACTTGTGCCCTGTCGACTCCCGGAATAAAGAACAGCTGATCATGGACATTCTTCAACGCATCGAAGAAGTTTTCATTGAAAATATCACCGCTGGTGTCTTCGACGGCAACCATGATGCTGTTGGCACCGCCAAAATCATTTTGGTGCTTCAAGTAGGTCTTCATGTAACTGTGATTGAGCGGAATGTTCTTGATGAAGGCCGCATCCATTTTCAAATTACTGGCCTGAAACGCCAAGAAAATGGTGGTTAACATAAACAACAAGATGACGATGGCCCGTCGCCTGAATAAAAAGGATTCTAATCCATTAACTAATTTTTCTAACATCTTAAGATCCTTTTATTGTTGTTTGAAGAGGCCTTTGGTACCTGCAATCCAGATATGACCTTGGGGATCTTGAACTATGGACACTAAATTCTCACCTTGGCGCTGCTCGATCAACTGACTTTCCCCCTCTAACGTTACATCGATAATCACCCCGGCATTACCGACGAGACGAAGATTGCCATCCTTTTTTACCATGACCCCATTGATGGTAGAGGTCACGGGTAATGAGATTTCGCTCCAGTGTGTCAGACTCGCATCGGCTTTAAACACATGTCCCCGTAATCCCATAACAAATAATGAATTTTCAGCATAGACAGCATTAAACATGGAGCCTTCATAGATAAAATCCAGCGGCTGCCATTGCCGACCTTGATCATTGGAAACAGCCACTAAACCTAGCTCTCCCACCATCACTAATTGGCCATTAATCGTGGAAATAACCCGATTAAAGTGTGGTAGCAAGGTGCTTCTCTCGCTCAAATAAAAGGCTTCATCCTCAACCTTTAATTGAGCCAGGTAATCGACATCCTCTGCGAATAATAACTCTTGATGATACTCACTTTGCCAGTGTTCACCGGCGTCATTGGTGCGATAAAATAGTCCATAAGCACCGACAGCTATGCCATTGTTCTCATCGAAGAAATGAATATCTAACAGGGGTTTTTCTATTTCCCTGGACTCCATCTGTAACTGCCAGGTTTTACCTCCATCTTGGGTGTGAATTATGGTCGCATCATGGCCAACGGCCCAACCAAGTTGAGGAGTGATTAAAAATGCCTTGGTGAGATGTGCGCTGGTCGGACTTGGCACTTGTTGCCACTGAGGGTTTGCTTGTTCATCGAAGATAAAAACATGGCCACGTTCGCCAACGGCAATAACTGAGTCTCCATTAGTCGTAATATCGAGAATAATAGAATCAATGGCTAACGCTTGTATTTGACCTTTAACATCATAGGCCTCATTAGCTAGCGCGCTAGATTGCAAGCAGGTGATTAAAAGTAGACAGATAGATACTGATCGAAGCATGCTAAACAACATACAGACTTCCTTAAAGAATAGAGGGGCGGTCACCCACCCCTTAGAACTGTGGGTTAACGAATACCTGCACGTCTCAATGCGGCCGGAGTGAAGTTAGCTTCACTGAGCTTGGCATCGAAATCATACATGCGGCCTTCATTATCGAGACCCATGGCGATATAACGACGAGACTGAAGATCATGGATGACCTCTAAGGTGCTCCAATGTGTGGGGACTTCGTAGTAGTTGATTGCATGGGCGACCGCGACACGATATAGCTCATCACGGTTATCGTACATATCGGCCAGCGACACCTGCCATGAATCTTCATCTATATAGAAGACGCGTGTCTTGTAGATATGACGCATGCCCTCTTTAAGCTGAGCCTTAACTTCCCAAACACGATGCTTTTCCCAACGGACAAACTCAGGATTGATATGACCCGGTTGAAGGATCTGATCGTACTCCAATTCATCTGAATGCAGTTTGTAATCGTTATAAGGAATATAAATTTCCTTCTTGCCGACTAGCTCCCAGTTATATCTCACCGGCGAGCCGTTAAACATATCAAAATCATCCGTGGTTCTCAGGCCATCAGAGACCGAACCTGGCGTATCGAATGCCACGTTCGGCGCCTTACGCACACGGCGCTGTCCCGTGTTATAGGTCCAGGCTTGTCTTGGTAAAGCTTCTTGATCCATGGTCTCTTTAACCAGCAGAGCCGTACCCGCAAGACGAGCGGGCTGAGTCACAACTTGCTTGAAATAAAACAAGGTATTAGACGCGGCAAGCTTATCTAGGGTCATTTCAGGACGTGAATACTGAAAACGTATCTCTTCGTATGTTTCAACCAGGGTGTAGCTGCCGCTAGCCATAGGCGCGGCTTGGCTACGGGATGTTTTCACATCGACACCACGAAAACGCAGTACATGGTTCCAGATAACTTCTAATCCATTCTCAGGGATCGGGAAAGGGACTCCGATAGAGGCGCCTTTCACGCCATTACCTTGAGAAACCAATTCGGCGCGGGTCGCGTTCGCCTTAGTGGCATCATAGACAAATTGAGGCACTGACGCCGTACGCCGAGTTTGATAGACATTCATCTTATAGGAATCTGGATACAGTTCGAAAAGTTTGATCTGTCCAGGGGTAAGATGCTGTTGATATTTTTCCTTGTTGGCATTGGTGATAGTAAATTCTATCTTATCACCAGTGAACGGATCGGGATGATGCATCCCCTTCTTGTAACCCGCTGGAGGCGTGGTGATCCCACCATCCCAAGCTGGGATAGACCCGTCGGCATTCGCTGCCTTAATTCCGCCTAGAGGCGTCAATTCAGTGCCTAACTTAGCCGCTTCAGCCTCGGTAACTTTTGCCCATGCACTGGGTGCACTCAAAGCAACTATCACAGCCGCCGACAATATCGCAAGTTTCTTCATTATTATTGTCCTTGTGATCTAGATTGAATATTTGATGTTAAATGACACGTAATCACGATCTGACATCTGGTTTGTCGTGCCTACCCCACCGAAGAAGCTGTTATAGGAGAAATCGGCTCCCCAGCGGCTCTGGTAATCGAAGTTAACGCCTACGGACACAGACTTTTTACCTTCGGTGAACAGGAACATAGGATCGGGAGTGATACCCTTAACATCATGTGAGAAAATGATCCGCGGCGACATGTTTACCCCGGCAAACAAGTTGTTGTAGTCCGCCTTGGCGACCAGGCGATAACCCCAGGCAAAATCTGTCGGAAAAGGGTTAGTCTCAGGGCCATTGTGAACGGCTTCGATAATTCCCGGCATATCGGGATTGCCACCTGAACGAGCCGTACCCGGACCGTTGAGTCTTAGCTCATCAAATCCCGGCATGTCGTGGATCCACACGCCACCTATCTCGGCCAACATCACCAGATTACTGGTACCCAATGTCGGACCAAATAGATGCGTAAAGGTCGCCTGAGCCTGTGTGGTATCCAAACGAATGAAACCTTCGGCGTATTGGCCTGGGGCAACAGTGTCAATTTGAGAGATACCATCAAGATCTGGCCTGAGACCTGCGTTAGCCAGCTGTTGCGGCATGGCGGCAAATAGGAGTTCCACATCGTCAATCTGCAGAGGCTCATCTTGACGATGGGCTATCTCACCCGCCACCGACGTATCACCGATAAGCGTGTTAAAGCTAAATCCATAGAGCTGAATGTCTTCTGGGTACTCAATTTGCGCCTTAGAGAAGCTCTCTAAACTTAATAGTGTAGCCCTATCTACAGCTCCCACAGCACCGCGAAGAGTTTCACCATCCCTGAGTAAAGCTTCGTTTGTGTAGTTTGCTGTGGTCCCGCTAATTAACGGACGACGACTGTGATAGTTCATGTAATAGAGGCCAAACTCGGTCTCTCCCAGCTGCGGGGCATAGTAGCCAAGCTTTAAACCGTACTGTCCCGAATCACTGGCACTGGCCTGATCTTGGACTAACGTGGCTTTGGTAGAATACGCTAGGGCAGCATCGCGAAACTTGTTGATATCTAACTCACCGTTGGTATCGAACATTCCAGCAGCAACTAGCTGTGCTAAATTATTATATTCACCCTCAATAAACTCAAGATTCATGTCAGGATTTGACTGAAAACCTAGCTGGGCATTCTGGCCATAACCACCGTAACCGGCGAAGTCATTGGTCGAGAAATAAGAACCCGGTGTGGGCACCCAAACAGGCTCCCAATCGTACTGATAGAAGGCCTCCACCGAAAGTTCATTGGTAACCCCAAAAGATGCCCAAACCATGCCTTGAGGCCTGTACGCTTCCTTGAGCTCGGAGCCAGGCGCATTGAGAATGTTCAAGTCCACCGCATTGATCACGCCGATACCATGGGGGATGAGTGTGCTTTCTCCCCAGGAAACCACCTGTTGACCGACTCGGACTGTCAGCGGGTTAGCGCCATCGTTAAAATCGAAATCGCCATAGACGAAGGCATCAAGCAGGCGAATGTCTTTACATTGCACCTCTGAGGCTTTGGAGTCGGCGCAGGGGTCATACTTTTTCCCCGTCAACGGATCGCTAAAACCATAGCTGCCGTTATTGGCTTTTTGATCGTAGAAATACATACCACGCGCAAATACACCGAAATTTTTATACTTGAGCGATAGCTCATGCAAGCCCTTAAACACGACGGCTGTAGTATCGCCCTGCGAGTAGAGTAGATTACTCAAATCACCGTTACTGGAATAGGAACCGGGTTGTGCCCAGATCTGATCCTGCGTGTATTTAGTATCACCAAAGGCGGAATATCCCGACCAATCAAACTGTGGGTGATTGACCTTACCTATGTGGCTATCCCAATCACGCCCCTCTACACGCCAGCTGGCACCCGCTGACCATGTCGAATCGAACGTGCCGTCAACTTCTCCCCAATTAAAAGATACAGCATTGACACTGGATGTGATCCCCATGCTCAGTGCCGCTACGATCCCTAAAGCAAGTGTCGACTTCATAAAGCCGTTGTTAACCTTTTTCATTTTAGCGCTTCTCCGTAACCTGCTGAATTCTTGTTATTAGGAATGGCAACCAACATCTTGTTAGCGTGCAGGTAACACCATTGTTACAGCATTTACATGTTATGAGCAAGGCAGAATTTAAGAAAATCTTCTAAAGAATTAAGCACGTTAGCAGGTTTTAAAGCTTTATTTCAAACACTTGATTTAAAATCGAACATAGATGAATTTATTATTGCGGACAAGGCAAGTTAATTAACTGTAAATACAGATAATTAACTTGTCCTACAACAGCAAAGGTTAGACTGATAAATTAATCAATCGTTTGAAGTAATTACTCTAGAGCGAGTTAAAGTTTACAAAGAGATAACAGCTCTCCTTGAGCGTTTAGTTCCATCTTAAACTGACCCACTATTCCCGAGCGCGTTAAGAAACGGCGAAAGTGTCTGCCATGGATCCACAAGGTTCTACCATGACTGTCATGGACTTCGACCTTATTCGCCTCTCCTCGGTAGAATTGTTGGAAATCGTGATAAGTGATATTGAGTGAAAAATAAAAGATCATAGAGGCTACTACAAGAAATGAGACATAAGCCCCTAGAAACATAAGCTACTAGGGGCTGATATGGTTAACGATAAACAGCAGATTTAGAGGCCAAGAGCCTTGGACACCTTCTCAAATAAGTCTTTGGACAAATCTGGAAGGCCTAAGATGCGCTCGAGGGATGCTTTCATCATAGCCTGTCTGCTTAAATCAAACTTTTTAAATTGAATCAAGGGTGTAATGATACGAGCAGCAACCTGAGGGTTCACCTTATTAAGCTTGATGATCGCATCGGTCAGAAAATCGTAGCCCTTGCCTTCTATGTGATGAAATTGCACCAGGTTACCGGCGGCGAAAGCACCGACTAATGATCTGACCCTATTAGGGTTTGAGTAGCTAAAAGACTCATGTTCAGTCAAGGCCATTATGGTGTCCAGACAATTATCATCAGCACAGGTCGCATGTAACGTCAGCCATTTATCCATCACTAATGGCGTCGCTTGCCACTTAGATTCATAATCTGACATCAGCTCAGTTCTGATAGACGATGCCTCACCATTCAAGGCTTGAAGCGCCCCTATACTGTCAGTCATATTCTCCGCCTGACGATACTGCTTCTCGGCGTAATCTTGATATTCATCGGAGACTTTTTGAAGCAGGAGTAAACAGATATTTTTAAGCGCACGAGCTGCGGCATTATCGCGGCCCACCAGTTCTCGATAGCGAGTGAGTAACTCATCTTCACAGGCATTGGCTATCTCTTCGCTCACATAATCTCTCGCCGTCGCTAAAGCATCGAGCTCTACGGAACCGACCTGCTCAATGAGCGCCGACACACTCGGCAAGGTGAAAATTTCTGCGACTAAGGCCAGATCTAAGCGTTCTGAAAGTAGCACACCTCGATAAGCATCGACGACTCTGGGATCCACATGCATGGCTTGATTGAGCTGCAACTTAGCGACATTGTCCCAAATCGACTGGCTTACCAGGGCCACTGATGCTTCCCAACGGGCGACTTCGCTGTTGGCAAACCTCATTAGATGCACCAGTTGCTCGATGGAATAGTCGAAGTCCAATTTAACCGGTGCAGAGAAATTCTGCAGTAAGGATGGCACTGGTTTCTGAGTGATATTATTGAAGACAAACTCTTGGCTTGCCTGTTTAACATCGAGCACTTCACTCAACATAGACTCACCTTGGCTGGATAACAACTCCAAGTCGAAGGGGATATGCAGGGCTTGCTTGTCTTTTTGCTCGGCCGACTCAGGCGTGCTCTGCTTAATCCTTAAGCGGTAACACGCATTGTCCTCATCATAGTCTTCTTCAACCGTCACCACTGGGGTGCCCGACTGACTGTACCACAGCTTAAATTGACCCAGATCTACGCCGCTGGCATCTTGCATTGCGGCAACGAAATCATCACAAGTGACCGCCTGACCATCATGACGCTTAAAATACAACTGCATTCCGGCCTGAAATTTCTGCTCCCCGAGTAAGGTATGCATCATGCGGATCACTTCGGCGCCCTTGTTATACACAGTGACCGTATAAAAGTTATTCATCTCGATGACAGATTCAGGGCGTATTGGATGCGCCATTGGGCCAGAGTCTTCGGCAAACTGCTGATTCTTTATCACCTTAATGGCATGAATACGGTTAACCGCTCTCGAGCCTAGATCTGAACTAAATTCTTGATCTCTGAAGACCGTTAACCCCTCCTTGAGGCTCAATTGGAACCAGTCTCTGCACGTCACCCGGTTGCCTGTCCAGTTGTGGAAATATTCATGTCCCACCACAGCTTCGATGCCGTGGTAATCATCGTCGGTAGCCGAGCTAGTATCGGCTAAGACATACTTAGTATTGAAAACATTGAGCCCCTTATTTTCCATGGCTCCCATGTTGAAAAAATCCACCGCGACGATCATGTAGATATCGAGATCATACTCGAGATTGAAACGGGACTCATCCCATGCCATGGATTTTTTCAGTGACGCAATAGCATGATGCGCTTTGTTTAAATTGCCTTTGTCGACAAAAACCTGCAACTTGACGGCTTTATTGCTACGGGTAATAAACTCATCTTCCAATAAGTCAAAATCACCGGCAACCAGGGCAAACAAGTAAGCAGGCTTAGGAAAAGGATCATGCCACTTGGCAAAGTGACGCCCGTCAGCCAGAGAGCCTGTTTCGATTGGATTACCATTGCTTAACAGATAAGGGAAAGCGGCCTTATCTGCTTCTATACGCACCGTATAGATGGCCAACACATCGGGTCTATCGAGGAAATAGGTGATGCGTCTGAAGCCTTCGGCCTCACACTGAGTACAATATGCCCCATCCGACATATACAGGCCTTCTAGGCTCAAATTTGCTTCCGGGTCTAGCTGAGTCACTATCTCGAGTTCAAACTCATCGAGCCGTGTATCTATACTCAGGCTGGTTAATCCTTGCTTGTAACTGACACTTTCTCCATTGAGCCTCACCGATAAGACGTTCATCTCATCTCCATCGAGGACCAGGCTTGTCGCTTGTTGGTCTCGTCTAACCACCTTGCTAGTAGCGATCACTTGGGTGTCTTTGCCAGCTAAGTTAACGCTCAAGTCCAGATGAGTGATGGTAAATGTCGGTGCGGCGTAGTCTTTTAGGTATTTTGCTTGTGCTTGTGTCATAAACAGACCTTAAATCCTTTTCAACGCTTATGTGGCCATAAGCTGAATAATAAATATAAAAAAACGCGCTAGAAGCGCGTTTTTAAAAATCATATCAATCTAGTTTGATTCGTTCTTGGCAAGCCTTTCACTGTCGACTAGGTCTAAGGTGATATAGACCGTTTCATCGAGGAAGGCATCTGGGATGTTAACTTCTTCCTCATCAGACTCAGCCTCTTTATCATCGCTAGTCGTTTCATCGTCATCATCCAATGTTGTGACGATTTCTAGACCTTGTTTAACCCGACGTTCATTGAGTCTTACGAGCTGCTTCTTTTCATTGCTTTCGCGCTCATCAACACGCTCGCTCTCGACTAATGACACTGTGGTTTCATTGTGCTGCAGCTTAAACTCGGCGATGTCTTGGTTAATATAACCGAACTCTACATCGCTGTTGATACGCTCCTGGTGTTTAGAATCTAAACGTGTGATCAGGTTAGGGTTGATATCTCCGAGCGTACCATATTGCGCCATAGGCACCTTGTCCCATGGCAGCGCATTCTCTTCTTCGGCCTCACCATATTCACCGGGCTCCAATGCGCTCGGGAAAGAGATATCGGGAGTCACACCTTTGAGTTGGGTACTGCCGCCATTGATACGGTAGAACTTAGCTATGGTGTATTGCACGTGGCCGATAGGTTTCTCATACATGTCATAGATGCGACCTAGGCTCTTGTGTTGCTGCACAGTGCCTTTACCAAAGGTAGATTCACCTACAATTAGCGCACGATCGTAATCTTGCAATGCTGCGGCAAAAATTTCGGAGGCCGATGCACTGTATCTGTCCACCATCACAGTCAAGGGACCGCTATAGCTGGTGCGTCCATCATTGTCTCGATTCTGTGACACCTTGCCGTTGGCATCTCTTATCTGCACCACAGGACCTTGTTCAATAAACAAGCCGGTCAAGAGTGTCGCTTCGGTTAATGCCCCGCCGCCATTGCCTCTAAGGTCGATGATAATACCTTCAACCTGGGCTTCTTTAAGTTTAACCAATTCCTTAGACACATCCTTGGATAGGTTCATATAGAAGCCGGGGATCTGAATGACGCCAACTTTGCGATTGGCGTAGAGGCCATTATCGGGTTCAATCACTTCGGATGTTGCTGCTCTGTCTTCGAGACGGATCTTATCCCTGATGATGACGACTTCGAAAGATTTAGCCGAAGAGCCGCCCTTCTTGGGTAAAATTTGCAGCACGACCTTGCTGCCTTTAGGCCCCTTTATCAGTTCGACCACATCATCTAATCGCCAACCAATAACATCGACGATCTCCTTACCATCTTGACCTACGCCAATGATTTTATCTTCTGGAGATAACTTCTCACTGGTCGCGGCCGGTCCACCAGCCACAAGACTCTTGATAACTGTGTAGTCATCGTCCATTTGCAATACCGCACCGATCCCTTCGAGACTTAGGTTCATCTCCATCTGGAAGCGTTCGGCATTGCGAGGAGAAAGGTAACTCGTGTGTGGCTCGATGGTACGAGAGAAGGCATTCATCACACCTTGGAATACATCTTCACTCTTAGTCTGACTCAAACGTTTGATCGCGTTGTTATAGCGTTTCTCGAGCACAGGGACGATCTCATCCCATGTCTTGCCGGTCAATTTTAAGTTTAATGCATCGTACTTGACACGTTGACGCCAAAGCTCATTCAGCGCCGCCTCATCTTTTGGCCAGACTGCATCTTCACGATCATACTGGTACTCGTCATTAGGGACCGTAAAGTCCATCTCTTTGTCTAATAAGCTGAGTGCGTAAGCAAAGCGTTCGTACCGTCTTTTTTGAACCTGCTCGTACATCTTATAAGCGGAAGTTAAATCACCACTCTTAAGCATGTTATCGAACTGTTTCGAATACACGTTGAAGCTGTCAAGATCGCTCTGAAGCAGCACATTGCGTCGGTAATCGAGCTGTTTTAGATAACGTTTAAACACTTGCTCGGAAAAAGCATCATCTAAATCGAATCTGTGATAATGAGAACGAGTGAAAAGGCCAGTCACGCGCTTGCTCGCAACTTTATGTTGCGGCTCCTGCGTTAAAGCGGGTAACTCGCTGAATGGAATTGTAGGGGTTAACGCCCACGCCGAGAATCCGACAAAAATACTGGCGATTGAGGCCGCCAGGGTAATTTTTCGCATCAACAAGTTACTCCTTTACTAAAATTAAAGCATGATGTGATCGACACTAACTTTTATAGTTAGGCCAGAGTCCAATTGGACTTGAACATCATTTCTCTTAATGTCAACGATAACGCCAGAAACCGGCAACTTACCGAGTTTGACACTAACACGCTGATTTTGTTTCAGCTCATTTAACACTGCTGGCGTCAAATTAACAACAGGCGCAGGCTCTTTCGCTGGCTTTTTAGCCTCTGGTTGAGCTCGTTTAGGCGCAGGTTTCTTGGCTTGCTTAGCCGCTTGGACTTCCTTCCTAGTTGCCGCAGCTTTCGCGACGCGTTTCGCCTTCGCCTTTTCCTGACTCTCTTTAAGGGTCAATTGCGCATGATCGACATGCTCTTGCTCTAACTCACCGCATTCTTTGCCTTCGAGGTCGATTCGCTGAACACCTGCTTTTACGCCCTTCAGATAACGCCAACTACTGGTATAGCGTCTCAAAGCAATTCTCAATTGAGTTTTACTGACTTTAGAATCATCAGCTAACCTTTCAGCCAACTCCTGAAACAATCCAATTTTTAATGGTTTAGTTTCGCCTTCGGCAATAAAGCACAAAGGAAATGTTTCGTATAAATACGCAAGAATTGCGTTGGTGTCGGTCAACTTGTCTGTTGATTCCATTATTTCTTCCACAGTTAAAAAGGGGCACTGATTAGACATACAGTAGACTAAGCAGTGTCGTTTATATTTGTCTTTCGCGGGCTAAATCAGAGAATCCTCAACCGGATTATCCAAACGCAGCGCAAACACGGCAGACATACTTTAGCAATTACAATTCACAAACGCCAAGCATTCATTCCCAAGCAATGAATATCCTCGACGTCCTTAGTATTCGACCGCCTATTATAAACCCCAGTTTGACGATTGCGAACACGAATTGTGAGAAATTGACTATAGTTTAGCCAAATAACGCTTTTTCGAAGCTTAATACTAAGTTTTCTAGGCCAATTTGATCGATTTCATCGAATCGAGCTAGCTTAGGGCTGTCTATATCTAAAACGGCGATGACGCGATTATCCTGAATAATAGGGATAACTATCTCTGAATTAGTCGCCGCATCGCAAGCAATATGGCCTGAAAATTGATGAACATCGGCCACTCTATAGGTTTTTTTCTCTAATGCTGCCGAACCACAGACTCCCTTACCCAGTGATATACGCGTACAGGCAACCCGCCCCTGAAATGGGCCTAACACCAGCTGATCACCCTTGTAAAAATAGAAGCCCACCCAATTAATCCCTTCGAGTGAGTCATTGAGTAAGGCGGAAAAATTGGCCATCGCTGCCACTAAGTCATCTTCGCCCTGAAGAAGCGCTTGTGCTTGACGGTTCAGCGTTTGATAAAATTCAGTTTTCATACAAACTTCCTAACACTTTATTTTTTGGATTCGACATTTTTAGCGTCGGCTTTCTTAGTCTTTTTTTTAATTTCTGTTGCCTCAGTTTTCTGAGGTACCACACCTTTGAGTAAACCGAGTAATAGGTCCTTGTGTTGAGCGAGATAAAAACTCAACTTTTCACAGGTCACTTCATCTATGTCTAATTCTGACTCAACTAAGAAGGGGGTTAGGTTATCGGCAATATCAAGCATCTTATCGTAGGCATCTGCCTCCTTCTTAGATGTGAATGTCATTTTCTCAACCCCCTCTCTGACCACTACAAATTTAGTTATAACCGCCATAACGTCCCTCTCACTGTTTATATATACAGTTGTAGGGTCTCATAAATATAACTTCTTATGCAAGTATTCCGCAAAACCTGATATTATCTGTCTGATTATAGAGTGATATCTATCCGGTTTTTCCGACAAAGCATGACTCGATTGCAAGCAGTTAAGACGAATTAACAATTTCGTCGAACCAAGTATTCACAATAAAGGGTGTGTAAGAAAGGGTGAAATTACTTACGGAACATGAGTGTACAGATACCAGTGTGACCCTGTGTCGTTCTTGTGATCTCATCATAAGGAAGCGAGCCTTGCCTTCGTCTGTTCGTGCCTTATGCCCTCGATGTCATACTGCCATCTATGATACACCTTATTGTTCTTTAAACGGCATGCTGGCCCTGTGCCTAACCGCGCTCATTTTTTTCATCCCGGCAAACTTACTTCCCGTACTCGAGTTACACTTTCTTGGCAGCATCAGGACCACAACCATCTTCGAAGGTGCCATGGCTGTCGCCAATCAAGGTTATTGGGTCGTCGCCATTGCCGTTCTCACCTCGGCTATCATCGCACCTGGTTTACTGCTTTTATCTGTGCTCTCACAAATTTTGATCATCAAGTACCGACTGCAGGTGCCATTCTTTCGGATGATATTGAAGCGCCTGCTTAAATATCATGGTCTGCTCGCACAAGTCTCCATGTTAGAAATTTATATGATCAGTATTTTTGTCTCCGTATTCCAACTCACGGACTATACCGATATCTATCTGGGAATGGGTACCTTCTGTTTCGCCATGTTATTTCTGGTGACCCTATTTTTACAGCGTGAATACCATATTGAACATATGTGGAGTGTATTAGATGACTAGCCCCTCGGAGCTGCCACAGAGAAAACAAGGCAAAGATGTGGGCCTGACACTCTGCCCCTCGTGCCAACAGTTGATGTCCCACAAAGAAACTCATTGTTCTCGGTGTGGCACAACACTCGCCCTGCGTGATTATTCCAGCCTGCAAAAAAGTTGGGCCTTACTGATAACTGCCGCCATTTTATTGATCCCGGCGAATATTTATCCGATCACCATCTTTACCAGTCAGGGACAGACACGTCACGATACTATTTTTACTGGCATCACCCACCTTATCGATCTGGATATCCTGCCGATTGCAGTCATATTATTTACTGCCAGTATCTTGGTTCCCATACTAAAAATTTGTGGCTTGACTTGTTATCTGCTGGCCATCAGTTTTCGTCTGCCCATCTCCAAGAAGCGCTTGATGGTCGGTTTTCATGTTATTGAATGGATAGGTCGATGGTCAATGCTTGATCTATTCGTCATATCTATTACCGCAGCGGTGGTCAATATGGGGCAATTGCTCGATGCAAAGCCTGGACCTGCCGCAACCGCATTTGCTTTAGTGATTTTACTGACCCAGGTTGCCGCTAAAGTACTTGATACTCGTTTACTCTGGGATCGACTGGAATCGAAAGATGACACAAATAGAAACACCAAAAGTAGTTAAGAAGAAGCTTTTTTCGCCTATTTGGCTTTTACCTTTAGTGGCTATAGCCCTGGGGTCCTGGTTAGGAATAAAAAGCATAAGAGAAGCCGGTATCGAAGTGCGTATCCACTTCCCCAGTGCCACTGGGATCGATGTCGGTAAGACCTTAGTACGCTATCAAGGCCTGACCGTGGGTAAAGTCGTCGATATTGGTATTGATGACGAGTTACAAGGCGTCAATGTCGATCTTAAGATGGATTACCGAGCGGATCCCTTCTTAAATGAGCAAACCAAATTCTGGCTAGTCACACCTAAAGCCTCGATCACTGGGGTAGAAGGATTAGATGCCCTCTTTTCGGGTAATTATATTGCGATTCAACCCGGTGGTGGTCAGTCTCAAACCTTCTTCGAAGCCGAGACTGACGCCCCGGCCATGTTGCCGGGAAATGATGGCTTAGTCATTGAATTAACAGCCGATACTCTAGGGTCTTTGGATGTGGGCTCACAGATATTCTATCGACAGATCCCCGTCGGAAAAATCATCAGCTACCAACTCCAAGGCTCTAGTCAAATTTTACTGAGCGCATTTATTAAGCAGCAATACGCTCATCTGGTAAAGACGGACTCTCAATTTTGGAACGTTTCCGGCTTGCATATCAACGCCTCGCTCTCTGGCATAGATATAAAAGCCGAAAGCCTGTCGTCCATTCTTGCCGGAGGCCTCAGTTTTAGCTCTTCGGATGACTCTCAAAGAGCCGAAAACGGACACAGTTACCGCGTCTATGACAGTCAAGCATTGGCCCAAGGTGGCATCGAATTTACTCTGACAGCCACGCAATCGGATGCCGCATCCACTGGCACCGCTATCGTTTTCAGAGGCATAGATATTGGTCGTATCACAGATACGCAACTCACGGAAACCGGTGTAGAGTTCACCGCCAAGATCGATAAAGAATATGCCCAGTTGCTCTCAGGCACGTCTCACTTCTGGCTCGAGGGCGCCGACATATCCTTGTCAGGTATCAAGCATGCGGGGCGATTGATCACAGGTAGTGTCATCAACTTTTCACCAGGAAGCGGTGAGCCTAAACAGCAATACCCTTTATTGGAGATGGCACCGGACCGAGACGCACAGGCTAAATTACTGTTAAGTTTAACCGCCGAGAATAACCCGGGAGTCGGGATCGGGGCCGAAGTACGTTATAAACAATTGCCAATCGGTAAGGTCAATTCCGTCAGCCTTAATCAGGCATTAACTGGCGTAGAATACCAGATAGAGATCTGGCCAGAGTTTACTGACTTAGTCAGTACCAATAGCTATTTCATCCCCGAATCTGCCCTGTCAATTCAGGCATCCCTCGAGGGGATATCGGTGCAAACCCGAGATCTCTCGACCTTGACTAAAGGCGCTATCAGCCTCATCCAGGGCGACAGTAGAAGCGCGGCAAAAAATCATACCCAATTGGCTTTGTTCCTCTCAACAGATGCGGCTGATGATTATTTTGACCGACTAAATCAGTTTACATTATCCCTGAAGAGTACCGATGGTGCCGGTCTGTCGTCGGGATCGCCTGTCTATTATCAAAAAATGCAGATAGGCCAGGTCGACAAGGTTCACTGGAGTTCGGCTAATGAAAACTTCGATGTTAATATCAGCATACAAAAGCAATTCAAACCCTTAGTCAAAACCAATAGCGTTTTTTGGCGAAACAGTGCCGTCACAGTCAATGCGGCTCTCTCGGGCATAGAAATTGATGTTGCCCCTCTGCAGGGAGCCTTAAAAGGCAGTATCACCCTAGGTCTGCTCGACGATGAGGATATAGGCTCGCAAACTCATCTGTATGAATCTAAATCTCTGGCACTGGCTCAGGCAAAACCCATCACGCTCACCTTCCCGGCTGACGTCAAGTTAGCGGCCAAGGCGCCGATACGTTACTTAGGTCACAAGGTAGGCGCTGTCGAACGTGTCACCTTGAATAAAGACCTGATTAGCGTCAGCGTCGATGCCTATCTTTATGGCAATTATGCCCAACATTTTACTCAAGAAGACGCCGAATATTTCCTCGTCGATGCTCAAATATCCCTCGCGGGTATTCAGGCACCTGAAACCTTAATATCCGGCCCCTATATCGGCGTCAAACCTGGGATAAGCACTCAAATCCGTACTCAGTTTATCGGTGAGGTGACTCCAGTGATACAGGCCAAGAAAGACTGGTTACAATTCACGCTCGAAGACACTAGTCTAGGCTCAATTAAAGTCGGTACCCCAATTATTTTTAGGGGCATAAAAATTGGTGCTATCGATGCTTATCAGTTAACCGATACGGGTAATTCGGTACAAATGTTCGCTCATATCGATGGACAATATCGCCACCTGGTCAACCAAACGAGTCAATTCTGGGATCTTTCCGGAGTAAAAGTCGATATAGGACTCTTTTCAGGGGCTAAGATCGAGACCGGATCCTTAGAGACAATACTGGCGGGTGGTGTAGGTGTCGTCACTGAGCAGCAAACCATGACCAATAACATGCTGACATCAGACGCGAGTTTCACCTTACATAAGAAGTTCGAAGCTAGATGGTTAACCTGGGCGCCAGTCCAACTCAGCCAAAAATAACATCACACATTAAGCATTGCCAGCAGGAAACGTCCCCAGCTAAAAGGACCGTCGCGACACTGGCAGCGCTTTCACTATGAGTCTGTACGGACTGCCAGTTTGTAGGGCATTAAGGGGTAACAAGTGATCAGCGTCAGCTGATCATGATAACTTGGCATCAGCACACGAGTGTCATTATCCTCTAAGGTTTGCATCCATGCTTGCTCAATAAGATATTGTGCGAAATACCCCTTAGCCTGCATATATGCGCCTCCTCCCAACAATAACAGTCCGGTTAATGTCACATGCAACAAAGCCCTCTGCGCCAGCCCAGTAACAGGCTCATGCCTCCAGGCCTTTTGCTGACCCATGTCCATCATCGCCATCTTCTCCTCCGGTCTTAATTAACACCTTTGGTCGCCTTTTCTGGGCCGCTAAGTTACGGAGCAAGCTCAAGCCTGCTCCCCTATCGAAGCTAAAGCTTGCCAGATAGGCTAAACCTAAACCCAACAAGATCATGCCCATCATGATGAGTAAACGACTCTCACCTCCGGTCTGAGGCAAGTAGCCCACTGGTGGTTGCCAGCCAAATGATGTGGACTGCACCGCACTGGCATTATTTGATACCACAGACGAAGGCTTTGCAGCAATGACCTCAACCGCCACTAAACTAGTGTGCTGGCTCACCAGATGATATTTGAGCGCCAAGGCTGTCACCTGTTTTTTGGCCTCATTTATCTCTCTTACCTGTCCCTCGATTACTCGAGGCTCACTCTCTCCTTGGCTGTGATAAACAAAACTACTCTGAGTTATCTCAACGCCACTCATGGCCTGAGCCACATTTATCCAACATGCCATCATGATGACTATCCCGGATATGGCCAATTTAAGCCCCCTCCGAAGAGGGGCGTGTAAATTCAAATGATGCTCTAGCCACGAACCTGTTCTCATTTTTATATTCCTTTATCATGAAAACCGATTAATGGTTGGCAGCAATGGCCGTATTTTGTGACACAAACTTAATCGTGACCCTGCGATCGAAGAAGTCATTCTCCAGGCTTTGTTTAGCGGTTATCGGCGCACTGGCACCGTACGCACTAGCCGTTAATCTTTGTTCATTCACCCCCTTGCTCACCAGATAGCTCCTCACCTCGGCAACCCTCTGCTCAGACAAAGCCTGATTGTAGGTCGACTCTCCTCGGCGATCCGCATAGCCAGTCAGATCTAACCTGAGATCAGCAGACATCCCCAGCGCACTCGCCAATTCATCCAGTTGTGGCTGGAAATGTGCTTCTAACAGAGAGGAGCCTGTCTTAAATTGAATATTTAAGCCCAGCTCTAACTCGGTCAATTTCTGCTGCCTGGCCAAATTGAGTTTGGCCAGTTCATCTTGCACCGACTCATACTGAACTGTGATAAGTGCCAGAGACTGATTATCTGCATTGAGTTGGGTAATGGTGGTTTCTTGCTGGCTTAACTTGACCTGTTGAGATTCAATCTCGGTATCATCTCCAACCGACTTACCGATGATGCCGCCGGTAAACGCGCCGATGATCGCACCAATGGGCCCGCCGACGATGGCGCCTAGGACAATTCCCGAACCCACGCCGATCAACTCTTCATGGTGCTCTCTTTGTTTTTCAGTGCCTGATGCATAGCCCATATTCGAAAATGTTAATGAGCTCATCACTAATGCGGCAATCAATTGTTTGTTCATTTTATTCTTCCCTAGTGTCATTAAGTTATCTAAGTGTTCTGTGAACCAAGAGTTCACTTCGATTCGATATGCACATTAAAACCAATAGAGATGGCTTTGACGGGGACAAAAAATGGCATTGCGGGTATCAATTGTGGCAACAAAAAGGCAATCACTTAAGTTGGCTTTTTACCTCGTTGTTTTGCTGTATAGTCAAACTCCAACAGGGTTATCCGGCAATAAAGTAAGCTGCCGACGATTATCAATTAGCTATTGTCACGCTAATCGACTTTAAAAGGTTAAAGGTCATGAAACGTATCGCCATCGTTGAAGATGAAGTCGCCATTCGCGAAAACTATAAAGAAGTATTACAACAGCAAGGCTACAGCGTCCAAGCGTATGCTAATCGCCCTATGGCGATGCAGGCTTTCATGACCCGTCTGCCGGATCTGGCGATCATAGATATCGGACTCGAAGATGAGATTGACGGTGGCTTTACCCTGTGTCAGTCCCTCAGGGCTATGTCGAGCAAGCTGCCCATTATCTTTTTAACCGCCAGAGACAGTGATTTTGATACCGTATGTGGTCTCAGGTTGGGCGCCGACGATTACCTGAGTAAAGATGTCAGCTTTCCACACTTGATTGCCAGACTGGCCGCCCTGTTTCGCCGAGCAGAATTGCAAGGCAAAGAGATATTAGATGAAAACCTGCTGGAACGAGATAAACTGGTCATCGACATCAACCGCATGCAAGTGTATTGGAACAAGGCACATATTGAACTCACCGTCACCGAATTTTGGATGGTGCACGCATTGGCAAAACGCCCGGGGCATGTTAGGAATCGACAAGAATTGATGCAGGAAGCCAAAATCTTTGTCGATGACAGCACCATCACCTCTCATGTGAAACGAATTAGAAAAAAATTTCTCGCCCTCGATCCCAATTTCGACTGCATAGATACCGTTTATGGTATGGGATACCGATGGGATCCTCAGGGCTAAGTGTTCAAAGCCGCTTAACATGTTTAAACCAAGAGTATCGCTTGTGTTATATCGCCTCCAGGACATAAGAGCTAAAGCCTCTATGTATGCTTTCCTCATCGTTAGCGAGACTAAAGACAGCATGCGCAAGCATTGGGCCTGGTTAACAACAACACTGGTCAAGATAACCCCGGCTAGCGTTAATAAAATAGCGAACAGGATGAGCGAACTCTTTTTGCTGTTGAAACACAAATTATCTCAATTTCATCCACCGATAGGCCTGAGATCCAAAGTCGCCATTTTATCTTTGTTTCTCCTTTGCCTGCCCTGGTTAGGCTATCAATATGTATGGGAAATGGAGAAATACCTGAGATACGGTCAGGAAAAAACACTCGAAGGCACCACCCAAGCACTCGCGACGGCACTGCATGAACGCCCTAGCCTGTTTGATATACAGGCCAGTTTTCTTAACCAGGTAGAACAGGGTCGCGATCTCTATGCTTACCCTCTAGCTGGCCCCATTCAACTCGATGGCAAATTGGGTGATTGGGCCTCTTACCGCCACAGGAGTATCCATTATGGTGAAGACCATCTGATCTTTAAACGTTCAGCCGACGCCCCGTTAAACGTCAATTTTAAACATATGGTGGGTAAATACGCTGGGTTTCTGTACGCCTTCTTCGAAGTCACAGACCCCAGTGTGATCTATCGTGGTAGTAACAGCCTCAAGATTGACGTCAATGACCACCTGGCCATAGCCACCTTGGCTCCCGATGGTAAATTCAAGCGCTATATCATCGCCACTCAAAAAGATGGCTGGGTGAGTTCATATAAGCTGCCTGAAAATCCAAAAAAAAGAATGCCTGTCACGCCAGAGCTTAAAATTCAGGGAAAGTGGATCAAGACTGAAGTCGGTTACAATGTTGAAATACGCATGCCCCTGGATATGATAGGTAGCAAACTGGGCTTCGCCATCTATGATGTCAACGATAAGAAGACCCGCATTCTGGACGCCATCGTCGGCACATCTGCCATCGATGATGTAGAAAACTTAGGCACAGTACTGGTTCCTTCTCCTGAAATAGAAAGCATCATCAAAGGGATGAGCCATAACAGTTCGCGAATTTGGGTGGTTGATAAACATGGACGCGTATTGGCCAAGTCTGGTGACATTCGAACCAGCAGTAGTGTCTGGACCCGCACAGTCCAAGACAAACCCGATGACTCATTTTGGGGGAGCTTTAAGCGGAACTACCTGCACCGTTTCTATTATAAGATCTTAACCGCCCCACCAAAAGATTTTATCGACTCCCTACAGGACTCCACCGTGCTCAAAGGAAGTCACATCAAGAATGCACTCGCTGGCAGGCAAGGCTCCACCTGGCGATTAACCCCGGACAATAAAGCCGTCATACTGGCAGCAGCCAGTCCCATCTGGATTGACGATAAGGTCATGGGAGTGGTGATAGCCGAGGAGACCACGCATGGCATCCGTACCCTGCGTAACAAGGCGCTGGAGAAGTTATTTAACATCATCCTCACCATCATGAGCATGGGCACTCTAGCCCTGTTCTTTTTCGCTTCCAGTATATCGAGCAGGATCAGAAAACTCAGGGATGAAACCGAAGAAGCCATAGACAGCCAAGGCCGGATCAGAAAAACCATCCAGGGCTCTGAAGTCAGAGATGAAATCGGCGATCTCTCGAGAAGTTTTGCCAGTATTGTCGGCCGTCTGGGCCAATACACACATTATCTGGAGAATATGTCTTCACGCTTATCTCATGAGCTGAGAACCCCAGTGGCCGTGGTGCGTTCTTCATTGGAGCATCTGAGCCTACAACAATTAGATCCTGACACCCGTAAATACGTCGATCGGGCGGAAGAAGGCGTTAGCAGACTCAATATGATCCTCAATAACATGAGTGAAGCCACACGTCTGGAGGAGAGCTTATCTCAAGCCGAAGTGGACCTATTCCCCCTGTCTAAGGTCATCTCAGGTTGTATGCAAGGTTATCAGCTCACTTATCCAGATAAGGAATTTCTGGTATCAATCATACAAGAACCCTTGACCATGAGTGGCGTGCCCGAGTACATCGCTCAGCTCATGGATAAGCTGATTGCCAATGCGCTAGAATTCAGTACCGACAATACGCCCATCACAGTAACCCTAACGGCTAAGCACAGGCACGCAGAGCTGACCATTGCAAACTTAGGGCCCCTCTTACCCGAAAAAATGGCAGAGCAAATTTTCGAATCTATGGTCTCAGTACGCCAACAAAAAGCCCAAGATAAGCCCCATTTAGGCCTAGGACTCTATATCGCCCGGCTTATCACAGACTTCCACAAAGGCTCTATCGAGGCGAGGGATCTACAGGCTCTAGATAAAAACGCTAGAGCTGGCGCGGATTTAGTCAGCTCAGGCGTAGAGATCTTGGTCTCACTGCCTTATATAAAAGATCAGTGATCATCAAAATCAATAGCATTGAAGTGCGGCTTATCGGTTTTAGTAAACAGATATGAGTAAATGGCACACCCCCTTCTATTTAGCCGTATAGATGTTAAGATGGCTAAATCTATTACTTCTCCTACTCGTTTCTGGAAATATGCCCTATGAAAAAAGAAACCAAGATCATCAGCGTTGGACGTGACAAGAAATGGACTAAGGGGGTGATCAATCCGCCTGTATTTAGAGCATCGACCATGGTCTTCGACACCATGGAAGAGATGCGTTTTGCTAGCAAAAACCGTGCTAACGGCGAGATGTTTTATGGCAGACGTGGTGGCCCAACCCACTTCGCTTTTCAGGCGGCAATCGCCGAACTCGAAGGCGGTAGCGGCACCGCACTCTACCCATCAGGCTCTGCTGCTATCAGCGGCGCCCTGTTATCATTTTTAACCGCTGGCGATCACCTCTTGATGGTCGACACTGCCTATGAGCCAACCCGAGATCTGTGCAACAAGCTGCTCGCAGGTTTTGGCATAGAAACCACCTATTATGATCCCATGATAGGCGCAGGTATCGCAGAACTTATCAGGCCTAACACCAAGGTCTTGTTCCTAGAGTCACCAGGCTCAGTCACCATGGAAATTCAAGATGTGCCTAGCCTGAGCGCAATGGCACATCAGCATGGCCTCATTGTCATGCTGGATAATACTTGGGCCTCACCGATAAATTCGCGCCCTTTCGAGATGGGCGTGGATATATCCATTCAAGCGGCCACTAAATATATTGTGGGTCACTCGGATGTGATGTTAGGCACGGCAACGTCGAACGACACGCACTGGGAGCAACTGAGAGAGAATAGCTATCTAATGGGGCAGTGTACCTCCCCCGATGATGTCTATCTCGCCAGCCGAGGGTTGAGAACCCTGGGCGTACGAATGCAACAGCATGAACAGAACGCGTTAAAAGTGGCAAACTGGTTAGCGACTCGCCCGGAAGTGGATCACTTGAGACACCCGGCATTCGAGACTTGCCCGGGTCATGAGTTTTTCAAACGAGATTTCACTGGCTCCAACGGCCTGTTCTCTTTCGTGTTAAAACAGGGCGACCTCAAGTCTGTTACCGCCTTGGTGGAAAACATGGAACACTTCAAGATGGGTTTCTCATGGGGTGGGTTCGAGAGCCTGATCTTAGGGGTCTTCGGTATCGACAAGATCAGAACCGCCACCAGCTGGGATAGCAGCAAGCCGCTTATCCGGCTGCACGTAGGCCTGGAAAATGCGGATGATTTGATCGCCGATTTAGAAGCAGGATTCGAGCGTTTTAACGCCGAGCTAAACCGCTAACATGCTCGTCAACTAATATATGCTAGAGCCTAAACCGCCACATTGGCGGTTTTTTTATGTCTGTCCAATTTGCTATACAAGCATCGATTATAGACAGATAGGCTAATTAATTACCCAAGGGAATGGCTCACCAAGTTCAACTAGATCTCCATCGATAATGACTAGGCTGGTATCATCGCCACAGAAATATACTCGTGATAAATTAGCTGAGATCGCGGCTAACTCCCTTGCCACGGCCGATGTTTTTTCAGTGAGTGATACATGGGGGACGAAATGAAATGGCGCCAATGATAAGCCGGACAGATCCAATAAGCCCACCAGGTTTGCATCACCACATAAAATCGCGGTATCGATTGAGGGCGTCATGATCATCGCCCCGGCACTGACGCCGATAAGTGCGCCACCATCAGTCACATATTGATTAAGCACTGGGAGTAAATCACGCAATTTAAGCCACTTGAGGAAACGATAGGTATCGCCTCCGGATAAGTGAATCGCATCGCACGCCAATAGCTGCTTCAAACTAGCTTGATTGAAGCCTGACTCCAATTCCAGATAGCAATCGAGTCTATCACCTAACTTATTGTACATGTGTTGACTAGCTATATAGAAATCTCTGCCAGGATCTGGCTCTGAGGCGATATAGCCTATGCGGTTCGAGCTTGAACCCAGTGCATCGAGCACATATTTTATTCCTGCAAGGCCATTTTCGGTATCAGGGTCGCTAACCAAGGCTAACTTCATAATGACTTCCTATCATTAAAAGATAATCCACAATAATCATATGGCCCATGTGTTGCAAGCTTATCTCATTGTTTTTTAATGACATCAACCGAGCCATAATGTCTACTTTTTAAACGGGAAATTCATTAATCGCCATATTTATCCCTTGATTGTTTTTCGTTGGGGTTGTTTATTGCTATCATGATCTGTTATCTGTTATCTGTTATCTTGTTTCTGTAGATTTTATTTTTGGGATTTTTCGTCATGTCCAACTGGTCTTTATCTTTGCTTACTCTCCCCCTCGCCAGCTTACTCTTCTCAGCCACCAGTCTCGCCCAATCTGACTATCAGGCTATTGGTGATAGTTTTAAGTCACAATTTCATGCTCAATTGAAAAAAAACAAGGTGCCTGGCGGCGCTTTCGTTATTGTCGACAATGATCAAATAATCAAGATGAGCGCCTATGGTAAGCGTCAACAAGGCGCGAGCCTCAATATCAACACAGACACAGTATTCAGACTCGCCTCGGTATCAAAAACCTTCGCAGGCACCTTAGCGACCATGCTGGTCCATGAAAATAAGTTTGAGTGGCATGAGCCACTACGAAAATATATGCCAGAGTTTCACCTCGCCGATGCTAAAACAAGCGAGCAAGTTACACTCGGCCACCTCATAGGACAAAGCACTGGGCTGATGCCGAACAGTTATGACAATATTCTCAATGCCAACGGTAAGCTCGAGAAGATCATTCCTAAGTTTAAAAAATTAACCCTTATGTGCTCACCGGGCACGTGTTATAGCTACCAAAATATCGCATTTTCTTTCATCCAACCTGTGATAGAACAACAAACTGGCGACAGCTACGCTAACCTGGTGGAGAAGCGCATCTTTGACCCCCTAGATATGGATACCGCCTCGATAGGTATGGATAGTTTTATGGCAACAGATAATAGAGCCAGTCCGCATATCAAGACACGTTCGGGTTTTAAACGGGTCAAGGTAAATCCTAACTACTATCAAGTCGAGCCCGCCGCTGGGGTTAATGCCAGTATTACCGATCTCTCTAAATGGTTAATGGCTAACCTGGGAAATAACCCTGATGTGTTATCCCCAAGTTTATTAGCGGATATTCAAACCCCGGGAGTCCGCACCAGTAAAGAGTTGCGTCGTCGAGAATGGAACGCTTACCTGAATGATGCTCATTACGGCAAAGGATGGCGGGTCTATGATTTTGAAGGAGAGACAATAATATATCATGCAGGTTGGGTTGCAGGTTATGTCGCCGAAGTCGCCTATTCTCCTCGGCTTAACGTCGGCATGGCCATGTTACTCAATGGCGAGTCGAGAGTAATAGCAAAATTAGGCGCAAGTTTCTGGCACAGCGTCATTCAGCGACAAGCTCAAATCGCCATGAAGAAAGAGACCAGTATTCACGCCAATTAGTACTCAGCATAAACTAAGCGGTCTGTTAGCGACGGCTTAGTTTATTGAGTCCAAGATGGCTCAGCCTTAATCGACTAAGAACTAAGCCTTAAACAGGATTGTCAATGTCGACATACTCATGTTCGATATCAAACTCACGCGCAAGGTGCTCACCTAGGGCCTGGATGCCGTATCTTTCTGTCGCATGATGACCCGCCGCAAAGTAGTGTATACCCAGCTCAAGGGCGCTGTGATAAGTACGCTCCGACACCTCCCCACTGATAAATGCATCGACGCCTAAGCTCGCCGCATCATCGATATAATCCTGAGCCCCGCCGGTACACCAGGCAATGCTCTGTATTTCAGCAGCGGGATCGCCAATATGCAGAGCCTCTCTGTTAAGTATCTCACTGATATGCTTTCCAAAAACACCAGCAGAGACAGGCTTATCGAGACGTCCTTGCCAAATTAACCCCTGAGCAAGCCCTAGGACTGGCTCCGCGTCCGCAATATCTAACCTTCGACCCAACTCGGCATTGTTGCCCAGCATGGGATGTGCATCCAGGGGAAGATGGTAACCAAATAGATTAATATCATGGGTCAATAATGCCTTAATCCGCCTCTGCTTCATGCCTGTTATCACCTCTCTCTCCCCTTTCCAGAAGAATCCGTGGTGCACCAGCAGCGCATCGGCATCGAGTGCGATGGCTTTATCGATCAAGGCCTGACAGGCGGTGACCCCGGTAACGATTTTTTTTATCTCTACTCGCCCCTCAACTTGTAGACCATTAGGCGCATAATCTTTAAACTTACCCGCTTGTAAAAACCCTGCAAGATATTCTGCTAACTCGTTACGTGTCATTGAACCGCCCTTATAAAAATACAGTTTAAGTGTAACTCATGCACAGATCCCGGCACAGATTTAAACCCGCACACACTGCAAAAAACAGTCAGGTGATATTTTAACAAGTGATAACTAACTTGTTTAAAATCAAGTTAGTTATCACTTAGCTGTAAATAAGCCGTAACAACCAGCAACTACGGCGACTTTCGGTGAAAATTGGACATTTTACTGGTTTAGCCTATAAAATCAGCCCAAACCTTCAAGTTAACATTAAAAAATAAATAGGTTATTACTATGTCAGAACTGACCAAAGAAGAGGTTCAAACCAAGACTCGACCGGCTGCAAAAACGGCTAAACCTAAGGCCGCAGCTAACACAAGATCAGCGAAGAACACCAGGGCCGAAGCCGTCACGACTTCACGCTCAAAAGGTGGCAAGACGCCAAAAGAGCTATGGCGTGAAAAACTCGCAGGAAAAGGTCAGTTACCTCGCGGTTTCTAATCTGTATTGTGTAAAAACTACAAGGGTCAATCACATGGCGATATCGACCCTAACGCTTCCTTGAAGATGCACCACCCTCACTTCATCCCCGGCGTTGAATATCATGCCGGTATCGAAATCTTGTATGATCATCACCTGTTGACCATCTTCTTGCTTGATCATCAGCTCGACAAGTTTCAGCTCTTGATAATAGCTGCTGTCTCCATATCTATTGCTCACTCCAGCCCCTATCAAGGCGCCTAAGACTGTTGCGACAGTTTGCCCGCTGCCACCGCCAAATTGATGACCAATAACACCGCCAAGCAAGGCACCGCCGAAGGTTTTCCATCCTTGATTTCTATCTTCTATTAGCTGTTTCTCGGTGATATTTCTCACCGAAACCAGCTCACCATAGAGGACCTTCTCTACCGGAACAGCCTGATCCCTGTGATAGGCAGCCGCGCAATTCAGTGAAAATGTTACCGTCAAAGCCACCAATAAAGAGAGTAATAGATTAAAACTAGGTTTCAACATAGTCATTTTTCCGCTAAATTATAAGAAGGCCTTATAAAGATGATCTTACTCAATTGTGAACTCACTGTCCTATTTAAATCAGCAATTCGAACAGTTTCCAGAACCTGAACTGGCACTGACAGATCCTAACGGGCTTTTAGCCATAGGGGGGGATCTGCAACCGACTCGATTACTCCATGCTTATTATGAAGGCATCTTCCCCTGGTTCAATCTCGATGATCCTATCCTGTGGTGGTCACCGGATCCTAGGGCTGTATTTGTCCCAGGAAGCATGAAATCCAGCCGTAGTTTAATAAAATACCTTAAAAAACAAACCTGGACCTATAGCATAAATCAGGCTTTCGAAGCCGTCATAAAGGGCTGTGCTCAGCCGAGACTGGCACAAGATGGCACCTGGATCACCACAGATATCCAACAAGCTTACCTAGCACTGCACCATCAGGGTAAGGTCCACTCAGTAGAAGTCTGGGATAATGGCAGCCTCATAGGGGGCTTATATGGGGTAGCCATAGGGCAGGTCTTTTGTGGCGAATCTATGTTCCACACCCAAACCAATGCGTCTAAAGCGGCCATGCTGATGTTACATCAGCATCTATTGAGAAACGGTTTCAAGTTAATCGATGCTCAAGTGATGAACCCACACTTAGTCTCTCTAGGTGCAACGGCATTAAAAAGAAAAGATTTTATCAATTTACTCAAGCGTTTTCGAGATGGTGATGTTTCAAACAACACTTGGTTAGCCAACGAGGTTTATATTGAGCTCTAAATCACAACAAGTTTCAGTAGGGATAACGAAAACCTTTCCCTGCAGTTACCTGGACACCCAAATGGAGCAACTCTTGGTGCTTCAGGAAGAGAGTATCGACATAAACTTGTTCGAACAGTTGTTGTCACTAGGCTTTAGACGCAGTGGCGGCACCATTTACAAACCTCAATGCCCTGATTGCAACGCTTGCCTGCCCATTCGTATCCCCAGCAAAACGTTCACGCCTTCGAGACGACAAAAAAGAACCCTGAGAAATAACCGAGATCTGGTATGGAAAATAATCGGCAAACAAGCCGGATATCACTATACTTTGTACGAAAATTATATCAATCAAAGGCACAGTGATGGGCCCATGTACCCAGCTTCTAAAGAGCAATATCAACATTTCATTGGCTCTGGTTGGTTAGAGCCGGTATTTATTGAACTATGGCGCGATGACAAGCTGGTAGGGGTGGCCGTCACCGACATTCTGCCTCACAGTTTATCGGCTATCTATAGTTTTTTTGAGCCAGAGGAACACAAACGCTCTCTAGGATCTTTGCTTATTCTGCTCCAATGTCGTCTGGCAAAATTGATGGGGAAAGATTTTGTTTATTTAGGCTACCAAATTGATGAATCGAGAAAGATGAACTATAAAAGAGACTATACTCCCTATCAAATATTAACCAAGTCGGGCTGGCTGCAAACACCTGATGAGAAATAATTTATTGGTTTTTCAGTATGCGCGGCCAAGGAGAGCGCTATTTAACGCAGATAAGTTAACCTGCGCTTTACAGCAAGGCGAAATTGCGGCATGATACGCCCGTTTTTAACATTTGAAGGCTAACAGGATAACTGATTAATGGCGAAAGAAGACAACATTGAGATGCAAGGTACGATCCTTGAAACCTTGCCGAACACAATGTTTCGTGTAGAGCTAGAGAACGGTCACGTCGTGACTGCACACATCTCAGGCAAAATGCGTAAAAACTACATCCGTATCTTAACGGGTGATAAAGTGACAGTTCAGCTGACCCCTTACGATTTGAGCAAAGGTCGCATCGTCTTCCGTTCACGCTAAGTTAGCTATCACAAGATTTTTTAAATCGGCTTGACCGGTTTTTTAGTTTATCGTATTAAAAAAGGCTGCAATTGCAGCCTTTTTTTTCTCTTTTTTTAACCGACTAGCTCAGCACCTTCTCCACTCTGTCGGTCGTGATCACTATCTCATTATTGACGACATCGACGTGTGCTTCACCGCCTTTCTCCAGATCACCAAACAATATCTGATCCGCCAGCGGTCGCTTAATAAACTCAGTCACAACCCTTGCCATCGGCCTTGCTCCCATAGACTTGTCATAGCCCTTCTCAGCCAATAGGGTTCTCGCTTCGTCACTGACATGCAGAGTCACAGCTTTATCATCGAGTTGAGCCTGGAGCTCCACCAAGAACTTATCGACAACCTTAGCGATCACTGTCATATCCAGATGATTAAACCAGATAATCTCATCTAGCCTGTTTCTGAATTCCGGAGAGAACACCTTATTGATCTCAGACAATGCATCTAAGCTATGATCTTGCTGCTTAAAGCCAATAGAGTTGCGTACCGTCTCCTGCACACCCGCATTGGTGGTCATCACCAGGGTGACATGCCTGAAATCCGCTTTCCTGCCATTGTTGTCCGTCAAGGTGCCATGATCCATCACCTGCAGTAGCAAGTTATACACATCCGGATGCGCCTTCTCAATCTCATCGAGTAACACCACACAATGCGGATTTTTAATCACAGCATCGGTAAGTAATCCTCCCTGATCATAGCCAACATAACCTGGAGGCGCACCGATCAGGCGAGACACAGTATGACTCTCCATATATTCGGACATATCGAATCTGACCAGATTGAGCCCGAGACATTTAGCCAATTGACTGGTCACCTCAGTCTTGCCGACACCGGTAGGACCCGCGAACAAGAAACTACCAACGGGTTTCCCTTCGCCACTCAGCCCGCTACGAGACAATCTAATCGCAGCGCTAAGGCTTCCAATCGCATTATCTTGGCCAAACACCACCATCTTAAGGTTACGGTCTAGGTTCTTTAGCATATCCTTGTCAGTGGTTGATACGGACTTCTCAGGTATTCTGGCAATCTTAGCAATAATGGATTCAATCTCACCCTGACCAATAGTCTTCTTTCTCTTGCTCGGGGGTTGCATCGCCATTCGGGCACCAGCTTCATCGATAACATCGATGGCTTTATCGGGCAGATGACGATCGTTAATGTGTTTATCAGACAATTTAGCCGCCACACTCAAGGCCGCCATGGTATACCTTACCCCATGATGCTCTTCATATTTAGACTTGAGTCCATGCAATATCTTAGTAGTCTCGGCCACTGAAGGTTCATTCACATCAATTTTTTGGAAACGTCGGGCCAAGGCACGATCTTTCTCGAAAATACTCTGATATTCCTGGAACGTGGTCGATCCCATACACCTTAACCGACCGCTAGACAGCAAAGGTTTTAGCAGGTTAGACGCATCCATCACTCCACCCGATGCAGCCCCAGCGCCTATGATGGTATGAATTTCATCGATAAACAGGATCGCCTTCTCATCGTTTTCTAGCTCTTTAAGCAAGCTCTTGAAGCGCTTCTCAAAGTCGCCGCGGTACTTAGTTCCGGCTAAAAGAGCCCCGAGATCCAAGGAATAGACAGTGACGCCATTCATCACTTCCGGCACTTCATTCTTAACGATACGATAGGCAAGTCCTTCGGCAATTGCCGTCTTACCCACCCCAGCTTCGCCCACCAGCAGCGGATTGTTCTTTCTGCGGCGGCAAAGGATCTGAATCGCACGTTCAATCTCTTCACTGCGCCCGATAAGGGGATCGATATGCCCTTGTTCTACGCGCTCATTGAGATTATCAGCAAACTCAGAAAGCTTACTTTTTTCTTCTTCCGGCTCACTATGGTCTTCGATTCGCTCTTGGGCCGCTGCGGAGTCACCTTCGTGCTTAGACACTCCGTGAGAGATGAAGTTGACCACATCGAGTCGAGTGACCTCGGCATTGCGTAATAAGTAAACCGCTTGTGATTCTTGTTCACTGAAAATAGCCACCAGCACATTAGCGCCTGTGACTTCATTGCGCCCCGAAGACTGTACATGGAACACCGCCCGCTGCAGCACTCTCTGGAAGCCTAATGTTGGCTGAGTCTCTCTATCATCCTCAGGATCGGCGATGATGGGCGTGGTTTGTAGAATGAAGCTCGATACCTCCTCCCTCAACTTTTCCAAATTAGAGCCACAAGCGACCAGTGCCTCTTGTGCAGCTGGGTTGTCGATCAAGGCCAGCAATAAATGTTCTACCGTCATGTACTCATGACGCGCATCTCTGGCTTGCTGGAACGCCAGGTTTAAGGTGACTTCAAGATCTTTGTTTAGCATAAGCACCCCCTAAATATACAATGTAACAAACCTAAATTTAAGCTTTCTCTAAAGAACACAGTAACGGATGTTCGTTTTGTCTGGCAAATTGATTTACCTGAGCAACCTTAGTTTCTGCAATTCCAAATGGAAAAACACCGCAAATTCCTTTGCCCTGATGATGGATAGCCAACATGATATCTGTGGCTTCTTGTTCATTTTTCTTGAAAAAAAGTTGTAATATTTCAATCACAAAATCCATCGGAGTATAATCATCATTATTTAACACTACCTTGTACAGCGAAGGTGGCATCAACTCAGATTCAACACGCTCTTCTACGTGTTCAATATTTCCTACTTTACCCATGTTTCAATATTAGCCTCTAGTCATGGCTTGTACCAATCGATATAAAAATTTTGAACACTTTACTCAACATCTCATATCTCACACACTAATTGATACAAATTCTCAATTTATATGTTGAGCCTTTGTTAAAATACGCTTGACTTACATACGAACTGCTTTCATTCTGTTCAACAAGCGGTGGATCAGCCCGCTCATTGAGTTTTACTATCTTACTGGTAAGTAAACAACAGAAGGAAGTGGAAGTATGGCAAACGGAACTGTTAAATGGTTCAACAACGCCAAAGGATTCGGGTTTATTTGCCCTGATGCTGGCGGTGAAGATGTTTTTGCACACTATTCTACCATTGAAATGGAAGGCTATCGAACTCTAAAAGCAGGCCAACCAGTGCAATTTGAAGTAGAAGCGGGTCCAAAAGGTATGCACGCGTCAGTAATATCAACAATTAATTAATTTTGGGGCCAAGATCAAAAAAGGCAGGGAGCTCCCTGCCTTTTTTATTGCCTGATGTTCACAGCCGAAGCGGTAAACCGACTTCGGCTGTTTTATGCATTAAGAAACAAACAAGGCGTTAAGTGTTGCACTCGGACGCATCTCGGCAGCCGCCTTAACGGGATCTAAACGATAGTATCCGCCCAGATCGACAGGCTTACCTTGCGCCGAATTTAACTCTGCAACTATCTTATCTTCATTGCTCGCTAAGGCTGCGGCGAGTTCAGTAAACTGCGCCTTAAGCTCAGCATCTTGTGACTGACCGGCAACAGCCTGAGCCCAGTACATGGCAAGATAGAAATGACTGCCACGGTTATCCAACTGCCCCACACGACGAGAAGGTGACTTGTTCTGATCGAGAAATTGTCCGATAGCCACGTCCAGTGTATCAGCCAGTACCTGCGCCTTTGCATTGTGAGTCGTCTGACTCAGATGCTCTAACGATGCGGCTAAGGCCAGGAATTCACCTAATGAATCCCAACGCAGGTGCCCTTCTTTCTCAACCTGTTGTACATGCTTAGGTGCACTGCCGCCCGCACCGGTCTCAAACAGACCACCACCATTCATTAACGGAACGATAGAGAGCATCTTGGCACTGGTACCCAGCTCCAGAATGGGGAACAGATCCGTGAGGTAATCACGCAGCACATTACCCGTCACTGAGATAGTATTTAAGCCATCTTTAGTGCGCTGCAAGGTGAAACGCGTCGCATCTATGGGTGACAAGATACGTATATCCAGGCCTTCAGTATCATGATCACCCAGGTATTGATTTACCTTGTTAATCATTTGAGCGTCATGTGCACGTTGCTCATCTAACCAGAATACTGCCGGTGTATTCGATAAACGAGCACGCTTGACTGCAAGCTTAACCCAATCCTGAATAGGCGCGTCTTTAACCTGGCACATTCTCCAGATATCACCCGCTTCAACATCGTGGGATAACAGCGTGTTTCCGTTAGCATCGATGACATTCACGCAGCCTGGTGCTGAGATTTCGAATGTTTTATCGTGGCTACCATACTCTTCGGCTTTCTGAGCCATCAAGCCTACATTAGGCACACTGCCCATGGTGGTGGGATCGAAGGCACCGTTTTCTTTACAGAATTGGATGGTTTCCTGATATACACCGGCATAACAACGATCCGGGATCATGGCCTTAGTGTCTTGAGGCTGACCGTCCGGTCCCCACATCATACCTGAGGTGCGAATGGCGGCTGGCATAGACGCATCTATGATCACATCACTAGGCACATGCAAGTTAGTGATGCCCTTATCTGAATCGACCATAGCCAGTTCAGGGCGCGTCTGATAGATAGCCGCTATGTCGGCTTCTATCGCGGCTTTTTGCTCCGCTGGTAGTGTGCTGATCTTGGCGTAGACATCGCCTAGACCATTGTTCACATCGACACCCAGCTCTTCAAACAGGCTAGCATGCTTAGTAAACAAGTCCTTGTAGTAGACCTTAACCGCATGACCGAAAAGGATAGGATCCGATACTTTCATCATGGTGGCTTTTAGATGCAAAGAAAGCAGCACACCTTGCGCCTGAGCATCTTGAGTCTCACGTTCGAAAAACGCGAGTAATGCTTGCTTACTCATCACTGAAGCATCGATCACTTCGCCCGCTTTCAAAGGAAGTGCAGTCTTAAGTACCTGCTCACCGCCCTCTTTCGTCTTAAGGACGATACTGACTTGAGTTGCCTCAGTCAGGGTGACAGATTTTTCACTGCCATAGAAGTCACCCTCAGTCATGTGTGCAACGTGAGTCTTAGAATCTTTAGACCAGGCTCCCATAGAGTGCGGGTGCTTCTGGGCATATTTTTTAACTGAACCTGGCGCACGACGATCTGAGTTACCTTCACGTAATACCGGGTTTACGGCGCTGCCTTTAATCTTGTCGTAACGGGCTTGAACATCTTCCTCAGCGGCATTGGTCGGCTCATCGGGATATGATGGAATATCATAACCTTTCTGTTGAAGCTCGAGAATACAGGCTTTTAGCTGAGGAATTGACGCACTGATATTGGGAAGTTTGATGATGTTGGCTTCGGGTTTACCGGCCAGTTCACCCAGCTCAGCCAGTGCATCGGCAATTTTTTGCGACTCTGTCAATTTCTCAGGGAAGAGTGAAATGATTCGACCCGATAATGAGATGTCACGGGTTTCAACATTGATACCAGCCGCTTGAGTAAACGTCTTAATAATAGGTAACAGGGACAGGGTCGCTAACGCGGGGGCTTCGTCTGTTTCAGTATAAATAATGGTTGATGAGTTATCGGTCATTTTCCGTCCTACATTATTGTAATAATAAGAATTTAAGATACTTTTGATTGTTTTTTATACTGCTTTTTTGTTTAAATACAGTTTTTTATAAAAACACTTTGTTGTAAATACATCATTGAGCCTCCCACCTTTAGCGTGGGCAACTGAATTTGTGCAAGCTAGATAGAGACTAGCTCCCATGACTCGAAGCTGAGCACTCCCTTGCTGTCATCAGGCTTTACAGCCTATATTAACGCCTAAACACCTGCGCTGAACTGCTCAAAACAGCATGACATTTTGAGACAGATCATATTTTAATGGCCAACATCATAAAACATTCCTGACAATTTTGAAATTCCACTAATGGCGAATGCCGAGTACAATGTCCGCATCAAGCCATACTATGCCAGAAGATAGCCAGAGTGAGTCCTACTATTCCTCATCAGAAACCGTTAAAAAAAACCAGGGTTAAGCCCTCTGCAGATAACGCCTCTACCTGGGGTGATAACAAGAAAATCAGCGTGCATAAGAAGCACGGTACCATGGGGGCCAAAGCAGGAAAAGCCACCAGATGCAAGCCCGCGGCTAAAGATCCGGTGATCCTGCTGTTCAATAAACCTTTCGATGTGCTCTGTCAATTTACCGATGAACAAGGCCGAAAAACCTTAAAAGACTTCATTCCAGTGAAAGATGTCTATGCCGCCGGTCGTCTAGACAGAGACAGTGAAGGTTTACTGCTACTGACCAATGACGGAGCATTGCAGTCGAAGATCACAGAGCCGAAGCAGAAGACCTTTAAAACCTATTGGGTGCAAGTGGAGGGCGCACCGGACCAAGCTGCGCTACAGGCACTACGTGACGGTGTAAAACTGAAAGATGGCATGACCCTACCTGCTAAGATATCCATCATCTCAGAACCTAGAGTGTGGGACCGAGAGCCCCCAATACGTGAACGAAAAAATATTCCAACCACCTGGCTTGAAATACAGATCTGTGAAGGCCGTAACCGCCAGGTAAGACGCATGACTGCCCATATTGGTTTTCCCACCCTCAGACTGATCCGTTATAAAATAGGTCAATGGAGTCTGGACGATATCGAAATAGGTCAATACCTGATCTTAGATATGAAAGCCAAGCGCTAACCCACACAAGTTTACACTCTCTTGAGCGCTCTCTTGCATAGGTGATGTTCTGAGTAAAATTCACTATCCGCTGGAAGTGCTCAATGATGACTATCTCAAGTTAGCTCCGAACAATAATGCGTGATAGAATACGCCCCCGAAAAACTCGCTTATTTTGCTGCTTGTATGAAAACGGCCAATAGCAGCTATTGTGCTTGATTCATGGAGTCTTCTCTAGGCAAATCAGCGATTAAAGACACATTCAATGGTTTTTAGGATCTATGGAATTTATCGAACCCACAGCAAATAGCAGTAAAAAAGTCATTGTCGGCATGTCCGGCGGTGTTGATTCATCCGTCTCGGCTTACTTGCTACTTAAGCAAGGTTATCGTGTCGAAGGCCTTTTCATGAAAAATTGGGAAGAAGATGACACCGATGAATATTGTGCTGCTGCCGACGATTTAAAAGATGCCCAAGCGGTATGTGACAAGCTTGGCATTAAACTTCATACCGTCAACTTCGCCGCCGAATATTGGGACAATGTGTTCGAATACTTCCTCGCCGAATACAAGGCAGGTCGAACTCCAAATCCAGATATCATCTGTAACAAAGAGATCAAATTCAAGGCATTTCTCGAGTTTGCCGATGAAATTCTCGACGCCGATTATATCGCCATGGGGCATTATGTACGCCGCAGCGATGACACAGGCCAGAGCCAGATGCTACGTGGTGTCGATGGCAATAAAGATCAAAGCTATTTCCTCTACACCCTCAGTCATCAGCAGATTGCCCGCTCTCTCTTCCCCGTGGGCGAACTCGAAAAGAGTGAAGTCAGAGAGATAGCCAAAGAAATGGGGCTCATCACCCATGACAAGAAAGACAGTACCGGTATTTGCTTTATCGGCGAACGCAAGTTCACCGACTTCTTAAGCACCTTCTTACCCGCCCAGCCCGGCGACATAGAAACGGCGGAAGGCGACGTTATCGGCAAGCACCAGGGACTCATGTACCACACCTTAGGCCAGCGCAAAGGCCTGGGTATCGGTGGCATGAAGAACAGCAATGATGACCCTTGGTATGTTGTCGATAAAGAGATGGACCGAAATGTCTTAGTCGTCGGCCAAGGTGGCACCCACCCGAGATTAATGTCCGTAGGCTTTTATGCCGATCAGCTCCACTGGGTTGACAGAAAAGGCCCGACCAATGGAGCTAAAATCACGGTGAAGACCCGCTACCGTCAACGAGACGTAGCCTGTACCTTGTACCTTGAAACCAATGATAAAGGCGAAGACACAATAAGAGTCCTTTTTGATGAACCTGTTGCGGCTGTGACCCCAGGCCAATCGGCTGTCTTCTATTCTGGTGAGCTCTGCTTAGGCGGCGGCATCATCGACTCACTAATCAGAGAATAATCCGTGAACGAGCAACTGAATGAACGCACCATGGCCTTCGCAGGGATCTTACAGGCCATCGCCCAGGTACAGCATGTCGCCAGACACGGAAGTGCCGATACTGATAGTCTCGCGGCCAGCCTCAACACAGTTTTAGTCACTGAACCTGAGAGCACATCAGATGTCTACGCAGATAAGCTGGCCCTGCGCAAAGGCTATCAACTGATCGTCAATCAGTTAGGCGACAGCAAAGAGAAAGATGTAGAGGTCACACGTTACCTTATCGGCATACTGGCCCTGGAACGCAAACTGTCCCGGGGTAATGCCATGGGGATCTTGGCCGAAAGAATCAATCAGATACACCGTCAACTGCACCACTTCGCCATCACAGATGAGCAGGTCGTCGCCAACTTTGCCGGCATCTACAGCGATATTATCAGTACCTTAGGTCCAAAAATCCAGATATCGGGTAACCCTGAATATCTGCAACAGTCTCAGGTACAGGAAAAAATCCGAGCCCTATTGCTTTCTGCCATGCGCAGCGCAGTATTGTGGCGCCAATTAGGAGGCAAGCGTAGACAGCTTGTCTTCGCCAGAAAAACAATAGTCGATATAGCTAAAAAAAGCCTCACCCTATAATAAGTCAAGTTCATTAAGGAGCTTCTAATGGAACTTTCCGCACTAACAGCTATCTCTCCCGTAGACGGTCGTTATGGTAGTAAAACCGCCTCATTAAGAGGGATTTTCAGCGAGTACGGCCTGACAAAGTACCGTGTTCAAGTCGAAATAAACTGGCTAAAGCTGCTGTCCAGCTGCCCAGAGATAGTTGAAGTTCCACCGTTCAGCGAAGCGGCATTAGCCCTTCTCGATCGCATTAAAGATAACTTCAGTGAAGCAGACGCACTGCGAGTTAAGGCTATTGAAGCGACCACTAATCATGATGTTAAAGCGGTCGAATACTTCATCAAGGAACAGATTGCCGTTAACGCCGAACTGGCCGCTATCGGCGAGTTTGTTCACTTCGCCTGTACCTCGGAAGACATTAACAACCTGTCTCATGCTCTTATGCTCACCGAAGCACGCGAGCAAGTACTTGCGCCTTCTTGTCAGCAGGTTATCGATGCTATCAAGGGACTCGCAGTCGAGCACAAAACTGTGCCACTGATGTCCCGTACCCATGGTCAGCCAGCCTCACCTTCTACCTTAGGTAAAGAGATGGCCAACGTTGTGGTTCGTCTGGAGCGTCAGCTTAAGCAGATCCAAGCGGTCGAAATCATGGGCAAGCTCAATGGCGCCGTGGGTAACTACAACGCGCACATATCCGCTTACCCAGAAGTCGATTGGCACACATTATCCGAGCGCTTCGTCACAAGCCTAGGGATCAACTGGAACCCGTACACAACTCAGATAGAGCCTCATGATTATATCGCCGAGCTGTTTGATGCCATCGCCCGTTTCAACACTATCTTGATCGATTTCGATCGTGATATCTGGGGTTATATCGCACTGGGTCACTTCAAGCAGAGAACCATAGCCGGTGAGATTGGTTCTTCGACCATGCCTCACAAGGTTAACCCCATCGATTTCGAGAACTCGGAAGGTAACTTGGGCATAGCAAATGCCTTGATGCAGCACCTAGCCGCTAAGCTGCCGGTATCGAGATGGCAGCGTGATCTTACCGACTCTACCGTGCTGCGTAACTTAGGTGTGGGCATGGCTCATGCTTTGATCGCTTATCAGTCGACCCTGAAAGGGATCAGCAAGCTGGAAGTTAACGAAGCTCAGCTTAGAGCCGAGCTGGATAAAAACTGGGAAGTATTGGCAGAGCCGGTTCAAACTGTGATGCGCCGCTACGGCATCGAGAAGCCCTATGAGAAGCTAAAAGAGCTGACTCGTGGTAAGCGTATTGATGGTGAGCAGTTAGCCGTATTCATCGAAGGTCTGGAGCTGCCTGCTGAAGTGAAAGTTGCACTTAAGAAGATGACGCCAGCCAACTACATTGGCCGCGCCGAAGCCTTCGTAGATGAACTAAAGTAACGCGTTAATCGTCTATAAGACAAACGACACCAAAGGCGGTAAGCTTATCCTTACCGCCTTTTTTATGACCTTTATTAATAAGTATCTATGTATAAACTGAATCTCAATACTCAAGACTTCTTAGCGCAGCATTGGCAGCAGACTCCCCTAGTCATCAAAAATGCCTTCTCCGATTTTATCGATCCTATCAGCGCCGATGAGCTGGCGGGTCTCGCCTGCGAAGAAGAGCTCTCCTCTCGGGTTATCATTACCAAAGACGATGGCTGGGATATTATTCAGGGCCCCATAGAAGAATATGATCAGTTTGGCGATGATAATTGGCAATTATTGGTACAAGCCGTCAATCATTGGCACCCGGATTCAGTCGCGTTAGTCGAAGCCTTCAGATTCATCCCAGATTGGCGTTTCGACGACCTCATGGTGTCATTTGCCACACCTGGCGGCGGCGTTGGACCTCATATCGATAACTATGATGTTTTCCTGCTTCAAGGAGAAGGGACACGTCGCTGGAAAGTGGGGGCTAAAGGAGATTACTCTCCCCGTGGGGGCGATACCCATACCGCCCTCATCGACGACTTCGAGCCTATCATCGATGTGGTGCTGGAAAAAGGCGACATGCTGTATATCCCCCCAGGTTACCCACATAGAGGGGAAACAATCACCACGGCCTTGAGCTATTCCATCGGATTTAGAGCGCCGAGTCAGCAAGAGCTGATGAGTGGACTGGCGGATCATCTGCTTGACACCAACACTGGTTCACAGCGTTTTATTTCTGGCAATGAGCCTGAGATGCCGGCGACTCTGTCCATAGACCATCAAACAGGCATACTAGGCTTGCTCAAAGACTTGTTAGCCCAGCCTCAACATTATCAGCAGATGTTAGGCCAACTGCTGAGTCAGAATCGTTTCGAACTAGACCTGTGCGAGCCCGAGCAAGATTACTCGGCGCCAGACTTAACCTCGGCCCTGGCGGAAGGCGCTCAATTAGTCCGAATTGGCGGCTTAAAAGTTATTTGCCTCGAGGGCGATACTCGCTCGCGCTTATTCATTAACGGTGAGGAATTCGAGCTCAACATAGGCCAAGAAGAGCTGACCTATATCGCCAATCAAATGCGCCTAGACAATGATAAAGTGCTCGGTTTAACCGGTTCACCCGAGGTGACACGGTTTCTGTTGACTATGCTTAACTTGGGCTATTACTATCTGGCCTAAACTTGTTGAACGTAAACTGAGTTCTCTACGCCGAGCAGAATCAAAAATGGCACCTATTTAGGTGCCATTTTTATGTGCTGTGTTTAAAACATCGGCCACGGAATAGATTGATATCCTTAGAAACAGATAATAATCTACCACAAGTTGATGTTAGCCCCAGAGTTTTTCATCGTTGTGGATCTGGTACAAACTTTCGGCTCTCGACACCAGAAGTTGAGCAAATTTTGCCTGAGTAGGCTCTCTTGTGGCACCACTTTTTTGTAAATTTTCGGCTTTTAATTGCCACATCATAGAGAAGTGACGCAGGGCATCACGAGCAGTTGCCGCCACTTTCACATCGACATAATCCGAAGGTAGGTCGCCTGACATCACCCAAAAGGTCTGCTTCTTAGGCTGTTTAGACTCCATCTTCCAAACCGCGACATAAGGCGCGAGATAACGGCTCTCATCGGCTATGACCTTGCTAGGAATGATGCCTTTTTCGGCTAAAAATTTATTCGCCTTTTGAAAATGCTCTCTGATCCACTCCTGTCTCAGCTCTTCTTGTTGTTCTGCCGTTAGCGCTTGAGTTTGATCGACTGCTTGTTCCGTCATACTGAATTCCTATCTTATTATTGTAACCATATTGATTTCGCTTCGCTGGCTAATGCAATTTGGGCATTAAAGCCGCTACAGCTTTACGTTAACGTAAAGTGGAAAGCTAGATTGCCACACAGATCACAATTAATCCGAATCTTTACTTTGTTGAGAGTATCGCTAAATGCTATCGTTCTGCAATAAATATAACAAGCCGTCAGAGCATCTCTTTGAACTCTGGCGTTTACATCCCCAAGTGGAGAAACAGTACGTGGCTGTATTTAATCATATCTCTTTCGACGATCATGAACAGGTCGTATTTTGTCAAGACAAGGAAAGTGGCTTAAAAGCCATCATTGCCATTCATAACACCAATCTTGGACCTGCTGTTGGCGGTTGTAGGATGTGGAATTATGAGTCAGATGACGAGGCATTAAACGATGTGTTGCGCCTATCACGTGGCATGACCTATAAGAATGCCCTCGCGGGCCTGACTATGGGTGGCGGCAAGTCTGTCATCATCGCCAATCCTAAGATTCAAGACCGTGAAGCCCTATTCCGCGCTTTTGGGCGTTGCATCGACGCTCTGGGTGGCAGATATTATTCCGCAGAGGATGTTGGGGTATCGACCAAAGATATCATGATAGCCCATGAAGAAACGCCTTACATGGCGGGACTAGAAGGCAAGAGTGGCGATCCATCACCTTTCACTGCACTGGGGACTTTTTTAGGCATAAAAGCCGCAGCAAAACATAAACTAGGTGTTGATTCACTCAAGGGCCTCAAGATATCTGTCCAAGGTGTGGGTCATGTTGGCTATTACCTGTGTCGTCACCTCCATGAGGAAGGCGCCGAGCTAATCGTGACTGACATACATCAGGCATCTCTGGATAAAGCAGCTGCCGAATTTGGAGCCATAGTCGTTGCCCCACAGGACATCTACCATCAAGAGGTCGATATTTATGCCCCTTGTGCTCTGGGCGCCACGATCAACGATACGACTATCCCACTGCTTAAAGCCAGCATAGTGGCAGGTTGTGCCAACAATCAGTTAGCCGAAGCCCGTCACGGCGAGAAGCTAAAAGAACTGGAGATCCTTTATGCACCGGATTATGTGATCAATGCCGGTGGCATCATCAACGTCTCCTTCGAAAAAAACTATGATGCCGATGCATCGACGAAGAAAGTCGAAGAGATCTACCACACCTTGATGACTATCTTTACCGCATCAGATGAGCAAGATCGCACCACAGCTTCTATTGCCGATGAGATGGCACGCAAGATCATCGAAGCAGCAAAAAAATAGGGGGATATCGGTAAGATTACTACAGATTTTTTCACTATATTAATGGGACAAAATTAAATTTTTGTCCCATTTTTATTGTTAAAAATAAATGTTCAATACAGGCACACAGATACAAGTTAGACATATAAATTTCATCTAACCGCACTGGAAAATATCACACTTGTCAGCTTAACTTAGAGGCTAGTTTACTCGCATAGGAAATACTATGGTGACTTTCAGGTATGATCTCAATCAGGATGTGATAGAACTTCAAGCCAGCAACTGGTGTGGTTTAGAGCAAGTATTTATCAATGGGAAACGGGTGTCGAGAAAGTTACATTTTGGCCAGAACAGTGAACATAATATCCAACTTAACGATGGAAACCCCTGTCGTTTTCAATTGTTTATCGATCCAGCATCTGAAGAGATGATCTGTCGAATTTATAAGAGTAACAAGCTGATCACCAGTATTTATCAGGGGAAAGAAAACCTAATAAAGAGTAGAAAACTGGTGCGGAATCTAATCATCTTCACCACCTTGTCAGGCTTACTGTTACTGATATTTAACTGATAATTTATCAATAAGAGGCGCTAGCCAAGCAAGCGAGTATAGATGCTGAGCTCAACAAGAAACAGCTAGCAGATATTGACATTTGACACTGTGCCCTGGTGAACAATGGCCGTATCTTAACCGATCAGATGGGAAAACGATTGATTTTATTGAGCATAAGGATAAAAGACGCTTGCTCATCTTCAGACAAGTTGACCAGAAAGTTATCATTGACCCTCTCGGCTTCACAGATTAAATCTTGTTCTAAGGCTTTGCCGATGTCGGTTAAATATATCTGAAAAGCACGACGATTGTCGGCTTCTTGATGGCGATGGATTAAACCTTGTGTCTGCAGTTGGTCTAATAACCGAGTCATGGTGTAGTTAGCGACATCACAGCGCTTAGATAGCTCAGTTTGCGTTATTCCCTCCTCTTGCCATAGGGCAAAAAGAACCGGCCAAAGCTTAATATCGAGTTGGTATCGTTTGAGTTTCTCATCCAGTGCGTTTTGCAGATCTATATTCAAGTGAGACACCAAGTAGCCAAGACTTTCATAATGTTTCAACTAGCACCTCCAATTCAATAAGGACCTAATTTAATATTACCACTAAGCACACAAGAAACTAGCAATACTCAAAAATAATTATGAAAACTATATAATATCAGATCGTTAACCTAGATTTTCTGGATACCAGCTTCACTCAAGCACATAGTCTTCAATGAATCGATAATAACAAGCCCTGCCTAGTTTGGCCGCCAGTCCATTAGATAGCTCTACGAAGACGCTGTCCTCTGCAATGGTAAAGGCGCTCACGCCATCAAGTTCGAAGCGGGTATCCAGGCCTGTCACCAGCTCGAAACTGCCGTTTTTAAGCTGGTTGTAATCCACGATAATGAGCGGCACGGACGCCACCGAGACCTTAAGTTTCTCAACCGGTGTAATGAGAAAATGTTCTGCATCGATACGCTGTAATATGCTACTGAACAGACGTGCAAACTTAGTCGGCAAGGGTTCATTGCGGTAAAACCATTGCCCATGATTATCGATATGGAATAACACGGTTGCGGTACATAGGGCATTATCTGGCTGCAACTGCTTCAATGCGCTGCCGACTCTGTCTGCCTTGTTATTTGCTGATGTATGACTCATCTGGTCTCCTTATGTCGCCTCCAATCATTTTACCAGTAGGAAGGCCAATAGATAAGGCAAATAAAAAAGGCCAGGATAACCTAGCCTTTCTATATCATTCGCTACAGTGATTAAATTAAGCTCAACAAGGCCTGCACCGGATGTTTCGGCTTAAAACCACCGAAGCGTTTCACCTGAGTACGACAAGAGTAACCCGATACCAATACTTGCTCCTGAGGTACGGCCTTCATGGCCTGCTCCCATGACATGTCATACAGAGACTTAGATCGCTCCTTGTTCTCGAGCTCATGGCCGTAAGTGCCGGCCATGCCACAACACCCTAGACTCACAGTCTCAAGTTTGGCACCAAAATGAGAGAAAATAGTCTTCCATTCGCCGCCGGTACTTGGCTTGGCAGTCGATTCTGTACAGTGACTAAACCAGGTAAAGCTGGTGTTCTTGACCTGTTCCGCCACTGCGGGCATGGATTTTATCGCCTCGAGCAGCCACTCACTGGACAGTTTAACCTCGAAATCACCTCTGGCATCACCCAAAACTTCTCGGTACTCATCGCGATAACACAAGACCATGGCCGGATCCACGCCGACCATAGGCATGTTCAATGCGTGCAACTTGGTCAAAAAGTCTGCCGATGATTGAGCCGTCTTGGCAAATTTATCCAAAAATCCCTTGATATGAATGGGCTTACCGTTAGGTTTATAGGGCAGCAACACAGGTTTTAGCCCCATCTTTTCGATGAGCTTGATGAAATGGTAAACCGTGTCGGCCTCATAGAAGCTATTAAACGGGTCTTGAACCACCAAGACATATTGATGACGTTTATCTTCAGTAATCGCCTCCAGCGACTCAAGATCGTAACCCCTACAAGCATGACCATCTAGTTGCTGTTTCAGAGTAGGCACAGATAAAGCCGGCGCATCCACATAACCAAGGGACTTCTCGATCACCCATTGGCTGACGCTGTTCTGCGCCAGGGCATTGGTGAGTCTGGGCGCGATGGCCATCAGGGGTAAAGCGTCCTCGATGCCTGCCACCAGGTAATCTTTTGCCGGACGCAGATACCTTTGGTAGTAGATATTGAAAAATTGCGCCCTAAATTTAGGCACATCCACCTTAACCGGACACTGAGATGCACAGGCCTTACAGGCTAAACAGCCCTTCAACGACTCCATGACTTCATGGGAGTAGTCGTATTCACTCTTAGCTTTTAAGCTATTTTGTGCTCTCTGTAGCAAGCCTTGAGGTTTTTGCTTAGCGAGCTCTACCACATCCACTCCCTCTTTTTCGAGCAGACGCAGCCACTCTCGCATCAGACCCGCACGCCCCTTCGGCGATTGGACTCTGTCGCCCGTCACCTTAAATGAGGGACACATGGGGGAATAACTGCTGTAGTTGAAACACAGGCCATTGCCATTACAGTTCATCACATCGGGGAAGGCATCTCGGGTCTGTATTGGGATCTGTCGATCTAAGCTGCCACGTTTGGCACTGTCGACATTGTAGATCAAGGCTCCAGTGCCCTTAGGCGCCACCAGCTTGCCTGGGTTGAGTTTATTATGGGGATCGAACAATCCCTTCACCTCTTCGAGCAGGCCATACAGATGCTGACCAAATACCGCCGGGCCATACTCGCCGCGCACTCCTTTACCGTGCTCGCCCCACATCAGGCCGCCATATTTAAGGGTCAGCGCGGCGACCTGATCGGACACTCGCTTCAACAATTTCTCATCATTGATATCACACATGTCCAGCGCAGGTCTGACATGCAATACCCCGGCATCCACATGACCGAACATGCCATATTGGAGCTGATGGCTGTCGAGCAAGGCTCTGAACTCCATGATAAAGTCGGCTAACTTCTCCGGCGGCACCGCGGTATCTTCGGCAAAGGCGATGGGCTTACGCCGCCCCTTCATCGCCCCCAGTAAGCCAACCGCCTTCTTACGCATGGCGTAGATCATATTGATACTGGTTTTATCACTGGTCTGCTGATAACCGATCAAACCCGAGGATCCAGACGCTAGTTGCGCATCCAGATTTTCGATAAGCTTAGAGACTCTCGCTTCGACGTCCTCTCTTTCACCGGCAAATTCCACCATGTTCAGACCATCGATACGACTGCCAGGCACATCTTTAATTAGCTCTGAGACTGAATGCCAGATGATATCTTGTTGGGCTAGATTAAGGACCTTAGAATCGACCGTTTCGACCACTGTCGCCTTGGCTTTGACCAACTCGGGAGCATGACGCAGCGCAGATTCGAATGAATCATACTTGATGTTGACCATCATGCGGACATCGGGCAAAGGCGTGATATCTAATTTAGCCTCAGTGATCACCGCCAAGGTGCCTTCGGAGCCGGTTAAGATCCGCGACAGATTAAATTCGGTGAGTTCATCATTCCAGACGTTTTTTAGATCGTAGCCGGTGAGAAATCGATTCAACTTAGGAAAACGTGTGCCTATCTCAGCACGATTGTCACTGCATATAGCGGCAATCTTGGTGATTAATTGCTGGCCAAGTGGGTTAGTAGTGATCGCTGCGACATCTTTCAATTGTTCACGATTCACTGCATAAGTATTTAATACGCTGCCATCATATAACACACTGGATAGCTCGAGTACATGATCAGACGTCTTGCCATAGACCAGAGAGCCCGCTCCAGACGCATCAGTATTTATCATGCCGCCCATGGTGGCGCGATTCGAGGTAGACAGATCCGGACTGAAGAAGAAGCCATGTTCCCTGAGCGCATCGTTGAGGGCATCCTTGACGACACCGGCCTCCACCCTCACCCAGCCCTCCTCGGCATTGATCTCCAGCACGCGATTGAGGTAGCGAGACAGATCTAAAATCAAACCATGGGTCAGTGACTGACCATTGGTGCCTGTGCCACCACCACGAGCACTGAATACCACATTATCGAACTCTTTTCGTGAAGCAAGCGCGAGGGAAAGTGCCACATCTTGTTGATTTTTTGGGTAAAGAACAGCCTGAGGCAAAAATTGATAGACAGAGTTATCGGTTGCCTGAGCTAAGCGGGCACTGTAGCGCTTGTCTATGTCACCGCTGAATTCACTATGTTCGAGTGCGATTAAGTAGGCAAGGTATTCAGGCTCTAGGGTGTTCTCATGTGATAACTTGGGCAACTTAGCGTTAGGTAACATATATGTTTCTGTCTATTATATTTATGTAATTATACCGCCATTATATAAAAATTTGACACAAAAAAAAGCCGCTATATAGCGGCTTTTAAGATTAGCTTATTCTATATTAAGAATAATTAACCCTGTTCTTTACCCAGGTACAACCAGGTATCGAGAACAGTATCGGGATTCAGTGATACCGAATCTATGCCTTGCTCGACTAACCAGGCAGCAAAATCGGCATGATCTGAAGGTCCTTGACCACAGATCCCAACATAAGCACCCTTATCCTTGGCAGCTTTAATGGCCATAGCCAGCAGGATCTTAACGGCTTCGTTGCGCTCATCAAACAGATGGCTGATGATACCTGAGTCGCGATCCAGACCTAGCGTCAACTGAGTCAAATCGTTAGAACCGATAGAGAAACCATCGAAGTACTCTAGGAACTGCTCCGCAAGCAGTGCATTAGAAGGCAGTTCACACATCATGATGACGCGAAGACCATCTTTACCGCGCTCGAGACCTTCCTCTTTAAGCAGTTCAATCACTTGAGCCGCTTCACCTAACGTACGGACGAATGGGATCATGATCTCGACGTTAGTCAGACCCATCTCATTACGCACCCGCTTGATTGCCTCACACTCGAGTGCGAAACAGTCACGGAAAGAATCAGAGATGTAGCGACTGGCGCCACGGAAACCTAACATAGGGTTCTCTTCTTCAGGCTCGTATCTGTCACCGCCCACCAAGTTAGCGTATTCGTTCGACTTAAAATCAGACATACGAATAATCACTTTCTTCGGATAGAAAGCTGATGCGATTGTCGCCATGCCTTCAACTAGGCGTGCAATATAGAACTCAACCGGCGATGAGTAACCCGCGATCATCTCGTGGATCTCTTGCTGAAGCTCAGCATCTTGCTGATTGAACTCGAGTAACGCCTTAGGGTGAATACCGATCATGCGGTTGATGATGAACTCAAGACGCGCAAGGCCAACACCGGCATTAGGCAGACGAGCAAAATCAAACGCCCTGTCCGGATTACCCACGTTCATCATGATCTTAATCGGCAGATCAGGCATAGAATCTACACGAGATGACGTGACTTCGAAGTCCTGAATGCCTTCATAGATGAAACCAGTATCGCCTTCGGAGCAAGACACTGTGATTTTTTGACCCGTCTTGATGCGTTCGGTCACGTCACCACAACCTACGACGGCAGGTACGCCTAATTCACGGGCGATGATCGCCGCGTGGCACGTACGGCCACCGCGGTTGGTGATAATTGCGCTGGCGCGCTTCATGATAGGCTCCCAATCGGGATCTGTCATATCGGTAACCAGTACGTCACCCTCTTTGATCTGGTCCATGTCTGCTATCGAAGTCAGTACCTTAGCCACACCACTGCCTATCTTATGACCGATGGCGCGGCCTTCACAGAGAACCTCACCCTTAGTCTTAAGATGATAGCGCTCAATCAACTGTACATCTTCACGAGAACGCACGGTCTCAGGGCGAGCCTGTACGATGTAAAGCTTGCCATCATTGCCATCTTTAGCCCACTCGATGTCCATTGGACGTCCGTAGTGCTTTTCGATAACCATGGCCTGCTTAGCCAGCTCCATGACTTCAGCATCATTAATAGAGAATTCGCGGCGCTTATCGGCGGCAACGTCTTCAATCTTGACTTGCTTACCATGGGCCTCATCATCAGAATACACCATCTGAATCAGTTTGCTGCCTATGTTGCGGCGAACAACCGCTTGATGACCGGCCGTTAAAATGGGCTTATGGACATAAAACTCATCCGGGTTAACCGCACCTTGAACAACCATCTCCCCTAGGCCAAATGAAGAGGTAATAAATACCACATCATTATTGCCCGACTCTGTGTCCATGGTGAACATAACACCAGAGGCGGCAGTGTCGGAGCGAACCATGCGCTGCACACCGGCAGACAGGGCGACACCTTTATGGTCGTAACCTTGGTGAACACGATAAGAGATAGCACGGTCGTTGAACAAGGAGGCAAATACATGCTTCATTGCGACCAGAACCGCGTCATAGCCTTTAACGTTAAGAAAAGTTTCTTGCTGACCGGCAAATGAAGCATCGGGCATATCTTCTGCTGTCGCCGAAGAGCGAACCGCAAAAGATGCATCCTTAGTTTCAGAGGAAAGTTTGTCGTAAGAATCTCTTACGGCCTCCTCAAATTCGGGGTGGAATGGGGTATCGATCACCCATTGTCTGATCTGTGCACCGGCTGTAGCGAGTGCGTTCACATCATCTACATCTAGACTGTCCAGAACGTCGTATATCTTCTGGTTAAGTCCGCTTTGTTCAAGGAATTCGTTGAACGCGTAAGAGGTGGTGGCAAAACCGCCGGGCACTTGAACGCCCGCGTTAGCTAGATTGCTAATCATCTCTCCAAGAGAAGCATTTTTACCGCCGACCTTGTTGACGTCACCCATGCCTAATTCTTGATACCAGAGTACATATTGCTGCACAGTTCTATCTCCGCAAGTTTATTTCAGTGTGGCCCCTTCACAGGAGGGCAGCGGCATTTTACACTCCATCGCAACAAGCGTAAATCTATAATTTTATTTGTAATTTTATTACTACAAGAGGTCAAAATGTTACGTAAAGTTTTCTATATCTCAGACGGTACCGCCATCACGGCAGAGGTGTTCGGCCATGCGGTTTTATCTCAGTTTCCCATTGAATTTGATGCACTTACAATTCCTTTTGTCGAAACAGAAGCTAAAGCTAATACAATTAAAGCCCAAATAGATGATTGTTTTATTACAACAGGTGAACGTCCTCTGGTGTTCCATTCTATCGTCAAACCTGAGATTCGAGACATCATCTTCAGCAGTGAAGGCATAGATTATGATTTTTTGAACACTTTTGTCGCGCCATTAGAGCAACAATTAGGAATGAAGGCCTCTCCCGTGGTTCATCGAACTCATGGCAAGGGTAATGAAGGCTACGAGGCTCGAATAGAAGCCATCAATTACACCATGGACAATGATGACGGCCAGACATTGAAGAATATCGATCAGGCCGATCTGGTATTATTAGGTGTGTCTCGTTGTGGCAAGACGCCAAGCAGTCTCTACCTTTCGCTACAGTTCGGCATTAAAGCCGCCAACTATCCTTTTGTCGAAGATGACATGGATAACCTCAAACTTCCCCCAGAGCTTAAACGTAATAAGAAAAAACTATTCGGTCTAACCATAGATCCGGTGCGTCTGCATGAGATACGCCAGAGCCGCATGGAGAACAGCCGTTACTCCTCATTGCGTCAATGTCGCATCGAAGTCAAGGAGGTTGAAATGATGTACAAACGCGAGCGTATCCCTTATGTAGACACCACCAATCATTCGGTCGAAGAGATAGCCACTAAGATCCTCGATGTCACCGGACTGAAACGTCACATGTTCTAGAAAACGGTTGAAACTGGTTACATATTCACTTATTTGGCCACTTATATGCACAGAGAGCCGAAATTAGCCTCACTTTTCGTGATTAAGGCGCTGTGCATCTTTAAACTATTCGTTATAATCCGCAGTAATCAGGCTAAATGCCCTTAGACACGCTCGGTACAATGAATGACCATTAAAACAGACGAACTACGCACCACTTTATTATGTAAGGCAATTTCTCCCGCTAAATTAGCTTCTGAGTATCCCCTCACACAAGAGGCTGCCGACTACCTAGTGCAACAGCGACGCGAAGTCGAAGCTATCTTGACCGGTGAAGATCCCAGACTCCTAGTTATCATAGGTCCTTGCTCTATTCATGACACCAAGGCGGCGATAGAATATGCGCAGCGTTTGGCAAAATTGCATATGGAGCTGAAAGACGATCTGTGTATTCTGATGCGCGTCTACTTCGAGAAGCCCAGAACCACGGTCGGCTGGAAAGGACTCATCTCAGATCCCGATCTCGATGGCAGTTTCAACGCCAACAAGGGACTTCGTCTCGCCCGTGAATTATTGCAGAAAATTACCGAACTTAAGCTGCCTATCGCAACCGAGTTCCTCGATATGGTGAACGGTCAGTATATCGCCGACCTGATCACTTGGGGAGCCGTTGGCGCACGTACCACTGAGAGCCAAATTCACCGTGAGATGGCATCGGCCTTATCTTGCCCCGTTGGCTTCAAGAATGGCACCGACGGCAACATCAATATTGCCATTGATGCCGTACGCGCAGCGAAAGAGCCACACATCTTCTATTCTCCGGATAAAGATGGTGCCATGGCGGTTTATCGCACCAGTGGTAACCCATTTGGGCACATCATACTACGTGGTGGCAAGCAACCTAACTATCACGCTGAAGACATCAATGCCGCTGCTGAGCAACTGAAAAGCTTAGGTGTTTCCCATCGTATGGTTGTCGATTTTAGCCACGGCAACAGCCAGAAAAAACATGCCCAGCAACTCATCGTCGCCGACAGCATCATCAAACAGATGAGCGAGGGCTCGACGGCTATCGCAGGTATCATGGCCGAAAGCTTCATCGAAGAGGGTAACCAGAAGGTGATCCCAGGACAGGCGCTGGTCTATGGTAAGAGCATCACAGATGCCTGTTTGCATTGGGATGACTCGGAGAAACTGCTTCGCTCTCTCGCTAAAGCATCGAGAGACAGAATGAATAAGCTTAGTTCGTAAAGGCTAATGCCGTAAAAAGGCTTTTCAGCATTGCTGGGAAGCCTTTTTTGATCTAAACCTATTAACGCTACTATTATGCAGCGTTAATAGGTTTCTCTAGCTGGGAAATTTCACAATATTTTTGCCCCTTATACCTCCCCCACATTACCCTAGCATAACCTTAAGGTTGCCGTATGCCATTGCCCCAAACCCCCGAATCTCGTTCAGCAGTGATGAATGCCCGTATTGAACAATCCGAAGCCCGTGTCATCAAGGCCATATTTCCGTCCATCACCAATCACCATAACACCCTCTTCGGTGGCGAGGCTTTGGCCTGGATGGACGAAACCGCCTTTATTGCCGCCACTCGCTTCTGCCGTAAGCCTCTGGTGACAGTGAGCTCGGACAGGATTGATTTTAACAAGGCTATTCCTGCTGGCAGCCTGGCCGAAATTATCGCCAGGGTTATCCATGTGGGTAATACCTCTTTGAAAGTCGAGGTGAATATTTTTGTCGAAGACATGTATAAGGACCATAGAGAGCATGCCATTCGAGGCGTCTTCACCTTCGTTGCCATAGATGATGACAGACAACCTACTCAGGTCTGGACCCAAGAGCCATAAATCATCAAAGGCAGTGACGATAATCACTGCCTCGAGGATCTGATTATTGCCCGATGATTTTCATCCCCCTGAAGCTCCCTATGCATCTGTTAGACTAAAGTCGAACAAAACTGGGGTTGAAGGCTAAAGACCACCAAATACCCATAAACCAATAGTCCCCCCCATACTTTTTCTGTTACATTGATGCAATCTTCACGCGCAACGAAATAAAATATAAAGCCATGAAGCTAGAAAATTTAAACATTATTATTGCCGATGACCACCCGCTGTTTCGTAACGCCTTACGACAAGCCTTGAGTGGTCCCTTCTCTGACACCAACTGGTTCGAAGCAGACAGTGCCGATGCACTTCAGAGCCTACTTGAAAATAAACAGCAGGCCTATGATTTAGTCATGTTAGACCTTCAAATGCCTGGCTCCCACGGGTATTCGACCCTTATCCATCTGCGCACTCATTTTGCCGATCTTCCAGTCATAGTTATCTCCGCCTATGAAGATAATATGACCATCAGCCGTGCCGTCCATTATGGTAGCTCAGGATTTATTCCTAAGTCATCTTCGATGGAAACACTGGCTACGGCCCTAACCTCGGTACTCTATGGAGATATCTGGTTACCGGATCATGCCGAGATACAGGAAATAAAGGAAGACGCTAGCGCCCTTGTGGCCAGTAAGCTTGCCGATCTCACTCCACAACAATACAAGGTGCTGCAGATGTTTGCCGAAGGCTTACTCAATAAGCAGATAGCCTATGACTTAGGCGTATCGGAAGCCACCATCAAGGCTCATGCCACGGCGATATTTCGTAAGTTAGGCGTGAGAAATCGCACCCAAGCCGTTATCTCATTGCAGCAGCTAGAGATGGAAAAAGTAGAACTCTAGTCAAAATCAGCTGCACTTGAGCGAAAAAGCCAATCTGTTTAGATTGGTTTTTTGTTTATGGGAAATCATCAACAAAATTGATAAAAGCAATGAAGAGCATTAACGAAAATGTTCCATCATCCGGTAGTTGGTCATCCCCATAGCCATAACCAGATTGCCCAGGCATTCATTCATGGGAAGGCGAATATGTTTCATCCCGGCAAACAAGTCAAACTCAGTTAACTGACCTATGATTGCCTTGGCATGATCTCCCCCATGACATGGGACGTAGCCAGCCCATGGCCCGAGTATCCTTGGCAATAAAACACATTTGGCGATACTTTACCCAGCTGTGGAATACGATTAATCAGGCTGTTTTCTCGTCAACACACAGGGCTGAATATTTTACAAAGCGCGAGAGACAAGACCTCTTTAAGGTTATACGCAGGGCAGTGCATGCATAATGCGCCAGGTGAGAGTCATTTATTTTTACGAAGGGGCCATTCTTAATAACAAAAAGTAGCAACAGAAACGAGTAACACAAAGCAGTAACAGCAAGGCAAGGCTGAGCGCCTTGCCTTAAGCTGGGTTAGCCATTTTACACAAGCTAAAATTGAGGGGTGGGATTTATTTAGCGGTCCAATGGACTTGTGTTAGCAGCTCTTTGTCGTATAGCCTAGCGCTGAACTTATCGTCTCTGTTAACGACCCCAACCCCTTTCGGCGTGCCTGTCATCACGATATCACCATCGCTTAAACTCATAAAACTCTGTATCTCAGCCAAGACTTGCTCAGGTTTATTCAGCATTAACGCGATATTGCCAACTTGTACCAGCTCATCATTGATCATCAGCTCAAATGTCAGGCTCTCGCTGATATTTTCGATGGCCACAAATTCAGAAAATACCACAGAGCCATCGAACGCCTTGGCTCTCTCCCAGGGAAGGCCCTTGGCTTTAAGCCGACTCTGCAGGCCACGTTTTGTAAGGTCTAGTCCAAGGCCTACGGCACTAAATTGTCCATTCTCAACTACAAAACATAACTCGGCCTCATAATGTATCGCCTCTTGATGAAAACTCATCAGCTCAGTTGAGATCGCTGAATTGGGCTTAAGGAACAGCACCATCTCATCGGGAATTTCATTATCGAGCTCCTTGATGTGGTCAACATAGTTGCGACCCACACACACGATTTTCGACGGCCTTAGGACTCTATTATTAACGACTACTGTTTGCATCAAGATTCACTCCAAATCATAGAACTAGATCACTGTGTCAAAACATCTTCATAAAAAGGACGACTCGATAGCGCTGGCGATCACATGACCAGCTGACACATTCGACTCTCATTGTTTATCACTTCACCAGACTCGAAATCAAGGCTCTCAACGCGGCGGGCTTCACCATTTTCGCCATATAACGATATCCCTTGCGCTCAACTTCATCCACCAGCTCTTTATTGGTATTAGCGGTAATAAGGATACCAGGAAGATGACTGCCATATAGGGCACGTATGTCATCCATGGCATCGACACCATTTTCATCATTATCCAGATGATAATCGGCTAATACTATGTCTGGGGCGACCCCTTTGAGGCCCAGTTTGATTCTGGCATCGGCAAGATCGGTGGCACAGATCACTTCACACTGCCAACGACTGAGTAAACTCTCCAACCCCGCCAAAATTGTTTCTTCATTATCGATGCACAGTACCTTAACACCGGCTAAAGGCTGGATCATAGCGGCCGTTTTTTTCACCTGCGTCTCAGTAATTGCCTTGCCTAGGGGGACACTAATTGAGAAAACTGAGCCTTGACCAAGAATTGAATCCACCTTGATATCATGCCCCAGTACCCGACTGATCCGATCGGCAATGGCTAAACCAAGACCCAGACCGCTAACGCTCTTACTGGTGGGGTTATCCAGACGCTTAAACTCTTTGAAAATCTCCGACGTTTCACTCTCATCGATACCACACCCCGTATCCAGAACCTGGATCTCCAGATGTTCTCCACGATGGCGGCAGCCTACTAAGACGCGTTTCCCCTTGGCGTAGCGATAGGCATTAGTCAAAAAGTTTTGTAATACCCGCCTGAGCAGACTCAGATCTGAATTAACAGACGCAGTACTTGGCACCATACTAAACTTGATCTGATAATCTTGGGCCATGGCGGTAAATTCTACCGACAATCCATCGAGCAATTCTGAAATAGCAAAGTCACGGCGATTGACATCCACCACGCCCGAGTCAAGCTTAGAGATATCCAACAGATCCGAGAGCAGCTCACCAGCAATCTTCAGCGAGCTGTTTACATGGGAAAGTGTCGTCTTGCTCTCCTGATCTAAATTTGGATATTGAGACAAGGAGGCGGTAAATAATCTCGCCGCATTTAAGGGCTGCATCAAGTCATGGCCCACAGCGGCCAAAAACTTACTCTTAGAGGCGTTAGCCATCTCTTCCTGGGTCTTAGACTCCAATAACTGACTGTTTAACATCGCCAGCTCATAGGTCCTCTCCTTCACCCTAGCCTCCAGAGAATCGTTCACCTCCTGCAGGGCCTTAGCATGTTCACGATACTGAGTAATATCGGTGAAGGTCATCACGAAACCGCCACCTGGCATAGGGTTTCCCTGTATTTTGATCACCTTGCCGTCTTGCCTTTCTCGCTCCGACACATGGGCGGTGCCGTTTATCATGTGCTGCACCCGCTTACTCACCTGCTCCTCAATTTCCCCCTGACCACAAAAGCCTCGCTCGGCGTTGAAACGCACCACCTCACTGATGGGCATTCCCTCCTTGAGAAAACCTGGTGGATATTGATATAGCTCGGAGTATTTATGATTCCAGGCCACCAGATTTAAGTCCTTATCCACCACACTCATGCCTTCATAGGCGTGTTCTATGGCGCCGCGCAGCATGTCTTGGCTAAGAATTATCTTGGAAGAGGCTTCATCAACCAGATTAAATACCTCATCCAATGCCAGATCCCTGCCCTGCAACACAGAATCCATCACCAAGGCCGCACTCGAGCCCCCTAAGACCCCAGCCAAGATATGCTCAGTGTGAGCGATAAGCTCGGCAGGCGCCGCCTTATGCCAACTGTCACTCTTGACTGCTGCTTCGGAAAACCGAGAAAAACTCTCGTAGGCGCGAGTCGAGCTGACGAACCGGCTCGCCAGGATCAAGAGATCTTGCTGAGAGATAGGTGCTCCCTTGCGGCTGCTACTGTTCTTAAGCTCCCCGGGAGTCACAAACTGACTGGCTTGAATACGCTCAGATACTCCGGCTCTAAACCAGATAGAGCCTAAGATATAGCAGGCTAAGTTGGCGAGTAAGGCGGTTAGAATGTCTCTTACATTGGGATTAATCGTCTCCAGCAGGCCAAAATCGCTGCCAAACACACCGCTAGCATCACTCGCTCCCTTGACTAAGATGTAACACCAGAGACCAAAACCTACCAGCAGGCCAAGTAACACTCCAGAGCGATTGCCATGCTTCCAATACATACCCCCTATGAGCGCGGGGCCCAGTTGAGCGAAGGCGCCGAAAGATAACATTCCCAGCGCCGAGAGGGAGTCGCTGTCCTTAAAGGTGAGATAGCTGAAATAACCTAAGCTTAAGATGACAATGATGGACAAGCGGCGGGCATTGAGCAAAAAATGAGAAAATTGACTGAAATTTTTCTGCTTAATTTTGCCGGTGCGTAACATGATGGGCACCAACCATTCGTTACTCACCATCACGCTGATGGTCACCACTGCAACCACCACCATGCCGGTCGCGGCAGAAAGTGTACCCAGTAGAGCCACCACGGCCAACATGGGTTGATCTAAGGCTAAAGGTAAATTAATCACATAAGTATCTGCGGCAACCGAATCCCCTAAGATCAGCTTTCCAGCTAAGGCTAATGGCGCGACAAACAGGCCAAACAGCAATAGATAGATGGGAAATATCCAGCGCGCCTTTAATAGACTTTTCTCATCGATACACTCCACCATCATCACATGGAACTGTCTGGGCATGCACAGGAAAGCCGCCATTCCCACCAAGAGCTGAGGCATCAAGGACTCCACTCTGAGGTTAGGCTCGCTGATCAAGTTTCGCTGTGCCGCCTGGCGCCAGATATCACCGAAACCATCGAAATAACCAAAACTTATCACCACACCGACGAGTAAAAATGCCGCTAACTTGACCAAAGACTCGAAGGCTATGGCCAACATCATCCCGGGGTTATGCTCGGTAGCATCGAGTTTTCGGGTACCAAATAAGATGGCAAACACGGCCAGTACAGCTGTGATGATCAAGGATATCTGGGCACCATCGAAGGGAGAGTCATCGGGCTGAAACAAATTCAGGCTAAACACCATGGCCTTAAGCTGCAAGGCGATATAGGGCATGATGCCAAATAGCGCAATTAAGGTGACGATGACCGCGAGTAATTGAGACTTGCCATACCGGGCGGCAATAAAATCCGCCACCGAAGTGATGTTATGGGTTTTAGAGACAATCACCATCTTTCGCAGCAGACCGAAGCCTAAGGTAAAGATGAGAATGGGGCCGATAAATATAGGCAAGAAAGACCAGAGGTCTTGGGCCGACTGGCCGACGGTGCCGAGAAAACTCCAGGATGAACAGTAAACAGCTAGACTCAAGCCATAGATCCAGACTTGGATCTTCTTGGTTATTTTACTGAACCAACGCTCCGCTCCCCACGCGAGTAGGAAGAGCAGTAAAACATAAACAACGGCAATAACGCCAACCACTATGGTCAGATTCATATGACTCTCATATTTTTATGCTCATTGTGCGTTAAATAGAAGATTAAATCCAGACATGAGTTTATTGACAACAGACTAAAAACAAAGGATATTTTAGTACTAGACCAAGGTCTAATAGAGCAAATAGCCTCAAAACCTACATACTAAACCCAATCTCATTAGATATAAGGGAAGCCCCATGAGCACGCAGTCTCTCTACAAAGTTCCCAGCGAAATCGCTGAAAACGCACATATAAATGAAGCAAAATACAAAAAAATGTACCAAGAGTCGATTGTGGATCCTGAAGGTTTCTGGAGAGAGCACGGCCAACGTATCGATTGGATTAAGCCATTTACTCAGGTAAAGAAAACCTCATTCGACGATCATAACCTGTCAATCAATTGGTTCTATGACGGCACACTCAATGCCTCGGCCAACTGCTTAGACCGCCACCTTGAAAAAAATGCCGACAAGGTCGCCATTATCTGGGAAGGCGATGATGCTAAAGATCAGCGCACCATTACATACGGCCAATTGCACCAAGATGTGTGTAAGTTCGCCAATGCATTAAAAAGCCAAGGTGTGAGACGTGGCGATGTGGTCACCATATACATGCCCATGGTCCCGGAAGCTGCCGTTGCCATGTTGGCCTGTGCGCGCATTGGTGCGGTTCACTCGGTGATATTTGGTGGTTTCTCGCCAGACTCAATTGCAACACGCGTCATCGATGGTAACTCTAAGGTTATCGTCACCGCCGATGAAGGCGTGCGTGCCGGTCGCATTATTCCACTCAAGGCTAATATCGATCAGGCACTGTCTCACCCTGATGTGACTTGTGTAGAGCGTGTCATCGTTCTCGAGCGTACCGGTGGCGATGTCAACTGGCAAGAAGGCCGCGACATCAAGTGGGATACAGTCATGGAGACAGCGTCTGAGCATTGCGTCCCCGAAGAGATGGGCGCCGAAGATCCTCTATTCCTGCTTTATACTTCAGGTTCGACCGGTAATCCTAAAGGTGTATTACATACCACAGGTGGTTACCTGGTCTACGCGTCCATGACCCATGAATATGTGTTCGATTATAAAGACGGTGAAGTCTACTGGTGTACCGCTGATGTGGGTTGGATCACCGGCCACTCTTATATGGTCTATGGCCCGCTCGCCAATGGTGCCACAGTACTGATCCACGAAGGGGTCCCTAATTACCCAACACCTTCTCGTTTAGGTGAGATTGTCGACCGCCATAAAGTCAACATACTCTATACCGCACCGACGCTTATTCGCGCCCTGATGGCTGAAGGTAAGGAGCAATTTGATAACTTCGATGGCAGCTCTCTGCGCATCATGGGATCTGTGGGTGAACCCATCAACCCAGAAGCTTGGCGCTGGTATAACGAAGTCATAGGTCACGAGCAGTGTCCCATCGTCGATACCTGGTGGCAAACCGAAACTGGCGGGATCTTGATCAGTCCATTGCCCGGCGCTATCGACACTAAGCCTGGCTCGGCAACCCGCCCCTTCTTCGGCGTACAACCGGCCCTTGTCGATAACATGGGTAACATCCTAGAAGGCGTAGCCGAAGGCAATCTGGTGATACTCGATTCTTGGCCAGGACAGATGCGTACCGTATTTGGCGATCATGACAGATTTGCACTGACTTACTTCAAGACGTTCCGCGGCATGTACTTCACCGGTGACGGTGCAAAACGTGATGAAGACGGTTATTATTGGATAACGGGTCGCGTCGATGATGTGATCAATGTCTCGGGCCACAGACTCGGCACCGCCGAGGTAGAGAGCGCTTTAGTTTCACATGAAAGTGTGGCGGAAGCCGCTGTGGTAGGTTACCCCCATGACATCAAGGGTCAAGGCATTTACGCTTACGTCACGCTAACCAGAGGCACGGTCGAATCTGAAGAGCTTCGCCAAGATCTGAGAAAATGGGTGAGAAAAGAGATTGGCGCCCTGGCGACGCCGGATCTCATTCAATGGGCCGGCGGCCTGCCTAAGACACGTTCGGGTAAGATCATGCGCCGCTTCCTGAGAAAAATTGCCGCCAACGAAGTGACTAACTTAGGCGACTCATCGACACTGGCCGATCCGGCCGTGATCGATGTCTTGATCGAGTCTCGCCTTAACCGCAGCGAATAACTGATTTTCAGCTAGCCATGGTTCGAAGCTAGACATCTTAATTAGCCCCTCACGGAGGGGCTTTTTATTGCCTAAATATAACCCACCGGAAAAATTAATCAGGGGGAAACATAGCGAGTCAGGCATCGCACTGATATGCTTCGTCATCGGTATTTTTGAACAGCAGATTCTTGTGCAATTAAGAGACTATCAACAACAAGCGGTCGACTCGGCGGTAAAACACTTCAAGGCAAGTCCGGACTCAGCAGTACTGGTGCTGCCCACCGGAGCAGGTAAAAGCATAGTGATTGCCGAGCTGGCCCGAATCGCCAATGGCAGAGTCTTGGTCTTGACCCATGTTAAGGAGCTGGTTGCACAAAATGCCGAGAAAGTCGGCATCTTGACCACGGCCGCCGGGATCTATTCTGCCGGCTTGAATCAAAAATCCACACAAGATAAAACCATAGTCGCCAGCATCCAATCTGCGGTGAGAGCGCCGGAGAAGTTTAACCGGCCATTTTCCCTCGTCATCATAGATGAGTGTCACAGGATAAGTCAGGATAAAGACAGCCAATACCAACAGCTACTGACACACCTCAAGCGCATCAATCCCAAGATCAGGCTGCTGGGGCTCACCGCGACCCCCTACAGACTCGATCTCGGTTGGATCTATCGTCACCACTATCACGGCAAGGTAGGTAATCCGGACAAGGCGGTATTTGAGCAATGCATCTTCGAGCTCCCCATGCGGCCCTTGATAAAACGTGGCTACCTGAGCACACCTAAAATATTCGATGGTCTCAGTGCTCAATATGATTTCAGCTCCCTTAAGGCCTCAACTAGCGGCCAATATCAAGAAGCCGAAGTCAATGACTTACTCAGCCATTGCGGCCGGGCAACCACGGCCATCGTTAAACAACTGGTGCAGATAGGTGCCAGCAGACAAGGCGTGATCATCTTTGCCGCCACTGTGCGTCACGCCGAAGAGATCCTCAAACTATTTTCTGCAGAGTCAGCGGCGCTGATCACAGGCAAGACCAGCACCGAGCAACGCGATAGCCTGATTGAGCAATTTAAATCCAGGAAGATTAAGTACCTGATCAACGTCGCCGTATTAACCACAGGCTTCGATGCCCCCCATGTGGATCTGATCGCCATTCTCCGCCCGACGGCTTCGGTGAGCCTGTTCCAGCAGATGGTCGGTCGAGGCTTGAGAATATGTGAAGGGAAATCTGAATGCCTGATCATAGACTATGCCGCCAACGGCTACGATCTCTACTTTCCTGAAGTGGGTCAAAACAAGCCAAACAGTAAGTCCGTTCCGGTACAGGTGCACTGCCCAGTGTGCGATTTCGCTAATATCTTCTGGGGCCTGGTCGATGACGATGGTGACATTATCGAGCACTTCGGCCGGCGCTGTCAGGCGTTAATCGAACAAGATGGCCAGAAAAAACAATGTGATTTCAGGTTTAGATCTAAAGCCTGCCCAAACTGCGGTGCAGAAAATGATATTGCGGCCAAGATTTGTCATAGTTGCGATGCCATGTTGATCGATCCAGATAAACGCCTCAAAGAGGTACTGCAGCAGAAACACCACCACCTGTTTAAGTGCGACGTCATGTTATTCGAAGAGGACAAGGACAAGCTAAAAATAAGATACATAGACATCGACGGTAACGATTTTTGTCAGTATTTCAATTTTCAGACCAAGGCGCAGATCCGCGCCTTCTATGCCATATTTGTGCTATCACACACCCGAACGCCAGGGCTAAAACACCCGAGATACAGCAAGGTACAAGAGGTGATAGCAAGCCGAGACCTGTTTCGCAAACCTGATATGTTGTTACTTAAAAAGCATAAAAAGGGCTGGGATCTGCAGGAAACCTTCTTCGATTATCAAGGCCGTTACCAAACCGGAAATAACTTTCTCTAATAGAGAATATGCAATTTAAGCCTGATTATGGTATAAAAGTAGCGACTAAATTTTCAGGAGTTCATATGTTTGTCGTAATTTTTGGCCGTCCAGGCTGTCCTTACTGTGTTAGAGCGGTACAACTTTCAGAGCAACTCGTTGAAGCTCGCGATGACTTTAAATTTAAGTATATCGATATCCATGCAGAAGGGATCAGCAAGGCGGATCTTGAAAAAACGGTCGGTAAGCCTGTTGAAACTGTCCCACAGATCTTCATCGATAAAGAACACGTTGGTGGTTGCACCGAGTTTGAACAGTATGTCAGAGACAATCAATTACTTTCAGCTCCGGCTTAACCTATAAGATTGTATTCTCAATTCTCGACTAAAAAAGGAGGCTCAGGCCTCCTTTTTTGTTCTTGCTACTTAATAACTAGCCTAGAGCTTAGTATTAGAGCACATATTTCACCGAGAATATGACACGGTTTAACTCGCCATTATCCCCATTTTGTTTAGTGTTGTCTGCATACATATACTCGACACCCACTGTCAATGGCTTAACCGGTGAATAGAGTAAGTTAGCATAAGCAGAATATGATTCTTTGTTTACCCCTCCCCCCGTTAGTGCTTCATTATTGTCAGCCTTAAATCCAGAGAGCGTGAAGCTTGAACGCCACTTATCGGTCCACCAGTGACGATATGAAGCAAAGCCACCATAAGAGCTGATGGTTTCAATCTCACCATTGGCATCTAATACACCGGCGTTAACGTAGTTCAGCGCCATGTAACGGCCTAAACCATCTCCTACAGTAGCAGAGAGCTTAATATCATCGTCACCGACTGGAATGACTCCTGTGAAGCTCACACCGTAACCCATTTCTTGGGTATCGAGATTGTCGATCTCAACATTAAGCTGTCTCGCCAATCCCGCAACTGTGTATTTTGCGCCGCCTTCAGTCTTAAAATTATAACGAGCCACAAAATCTGGCACCATGCCACTGCCACTGGTGATACGAGAGCTTAATCCGCTAGTATCAACATAACTATTCACTGTCGTTTCAGGATTCTCTAGCGAAAACTGGAAGCCGCCATTGGTATAACGGACAATAGTTTGACGAACAAAAGGTGTGCCTTCGGCCGCACCGACAAAGTCGAGATTCTCAGGAAGTGCACCTGGGTTCTGAAACGTGGACCATGTTTGACCCACTGTCCAGTTATCATAACTGACGAAGGCATGTCTGATCCGCGGAGAATAACTATTAGATACTCGCTCATTACCATCGGCATGGGTAAAAAAATCGAGTTCGATGAAGCCAGAAAGTTTATGACCATCGATATCTGTGCTGGTCTTAAAATTGAAACGGGACTCACGAGCCTGAAAATCGACAACTTGATTGCCGTTACTCGTATCACCGTAGATTGTCCCTGGTACATAGAACTGCCTAGACAGATTACTGGAATCTGGAGCACCATTACTGTAATCACTGAACATCACATCAGCTTTAACATAGCCTCCAAACGTAAACTCTGTATCACCCGCTTGCGCCCCTGCGCTGATAGCTAACATAGTCGCCATGGCTACTATGCTCATCTTTGCTTGTCTCATTATCTCTCTCCCATATTATTATTTTACTCTTTACAAGAATATGAACTAGATGATAACAGAACTACATTAGCAAAACGTCTATGAGACAAAAGTATACAATTAACACCAAGAACGTAACATTAAGATCTTATTGGGTATTCCATTTTAAGTGCAGATTTTAGGTGCTGAGATGTGAAGCGCTGGATTTGACGTATTCAGGAAAACAAGATTTGAACCAGATTTAGGAGTGACCACCTCAGAAGTGGTGGGCCGTGAAGGATTCGAACCTTCGACCAATTGCTAAAAAAGAGCAAGCCAACTGCCTATTCATTGGTAGAGAGTCAACTGAGCTAACAGCCCTTGCTGGTATTGCTTTTCTGAATCAATAATTGGTTGGGGTATATAAGATCTAAATTTTAGAAAGGAAAATCGATTTGAACCAGATTTAGGAGTGACCACCTCAGAAGTGGTGGGCCGTGAAGGATTCGAACCTTCGACCAATGTGGTAGTTAAGAGTAAAGCCAACTGCGCCCTTATTTAAAGCATCAACTGAGCTAATCTCTCTTCAACCGTTCCTCAGTTTATCCACCTAGAGGAAGTGGTGGGCCGTGAAGGATTCGAACCTTCGACCAATTGGTTAAAAGCCAACTGCTCTACCAACTGAGCTAACGGCC
>NZ_JABSSM010000004.1:80937-144954 GCF_013214165.1 Shewanella sp.
AACTGAGCTAATCTCTCTTCAACCGTTCCTCAGTTTATCCACCTAGAGGAAGTGGTGGGCCGTGAAGGATTCGAACCTTCGACCAATTGGTTAAAAGCCAACTGCTCTACCAACTGAGCTAACGGCCCTTTCTGGTATTGCTGATATTTCGAAATAAATAACTAACTATCATTAGTTAAAAGCCAACTGTCTGTTTCTACAAGAAACTGAGCTAACGGCCCTTTCTGGTATTGCAGTCTGAATTTGCTTATTCATCGCAACGAACAAGTCCACTTTCAGCTAGAGTGGTTTTGAATTTAACAGTTCAAGGATTAGCTTAAGCCATACACTTTCAAGAAGTGGCGGCCCTTGAAGGGGTTAGACCTTCGACCAATGTGGTAGTTAAGAGTAAAGCCAACTGCGCCCTTATAATAAAAGCATCAACTGAGCTAATCTCTCTTCAACCGTTCCTCAGTTTATCCACCTAGAGGAAGTGGTGGGCCGTGAAGGATTCGAACCTTCGACCAATTGGTTAAAAGCCAACTGCTCTACCAACTGAGCTAACGGCCCTTTCTGGTATTGCTGATATTTCGAAATAAATAACTAACTATCATTAGTTAAAAGCCAACTGTCTGTTTCTACAAGAAACTGAGCTAACGGCCCTTTCTGGTATTGCAGTCTGAATTTGCTTATTCATCGTAATGAACAAGTCCACTTTCAGCTAGAGTGGTTTTGAATTTAACAGTTCAAGGATTAGCTTAAGCCATACACTTTCAAGAAGTGGCGGCCCTTGAAGGGGTTAGACCTTCGACCAATGCGGTAGTTAAGAGTAAAGCCAACTGCGCCCTTATAATAAAAGCATCAACTGAGCTAATCTCTCTTCAACCGCTCCTCAGTTTATCCACCTAGAGGAAGTGGTGGGCCGTGAAGGATTCGAACCTTCGACCAATTGGTTAAAAGCCAACTGCTCTACCAACTGAGCTAACGGCCCTCTTAGTAGCAAAATCTCTTATTAAACTATTCGAAAATTGCTTAACTCAAGACCCTCAAGCGACTCTGCCGCTCTGAGGGCGCCTATAATACCTTTTTCATACCCTCTTGCAAGTGCATTTCTTACATTTTTCGCTGTTTGCATGAAAAACAGACTAAGAGCCTGTTTTTTGAATAAATAAGGATTAAAGAGCAGACAATTGCTGTTGAGCCAAGCGAGCTGCTGCGCTATTTGCGTACTCTTTGATAACTTGTTGGTAGTAAACTTTCGCAGAAGACACCTTGCCAACCTTCTCAGCTATCATCCCCAGCTTAACTAAACTATCAGCACGCTTATTTGAGTCTTTAAAACGCTTAACGACTGTTTCGAACGCTTGCGTAGCGGGTTCAAAGTCACTCTTGTTATATAAGAGCTGTCCCAGCCAATAGTTAGCATTAGCTGCGTAGGTAGAGTCAGGGTATTGTTTTATGAATCCCCTGAAAGCAGGAATCGCTTCCTCATACTTCCTCTGCTTGAGCACCAAGTTAACGGCATACTCATAACTGGCTGTTTCGCCTAAAGTAGAAGATGAGGACGTTGAGCTAGTTTGTGACGTTGCCACAATAGGCACTTGAGCGGGCTTAACCGATAGATTTGCGATCTCTTCGTAGAGTTGACGCTGACGCTGGAGCATCTGGTCTATTTGATAACCTTGCTGCTCATTCAAACCACGTAGGTCGAGCACTTCCTGCTGTAGCGTATCCAAGCGTTGCTGAGTCTCGAATTCTGACTGTTGCTTTGCTTGAAGTATCCTTTCTAAACGTGCAACTCTTTCTTCAGTAGAACTACCGGTAGCATCAGCCACCGGCGCAGGTGCAGCAGATGCCACACCTATACTAAGAAGAATTGCCGTCGTTAATGCGGCTATTTTCATAGATAAACCTACCAAACGATTAGTAAACTAAAACAGCTCGGCGATTAATCGCGAAACCATCATCTGTACGAGACATATCTAATGGCTTCTCTTCACCATAGCTGACAATACTCATTTGACTAGGCAGTACGCCCATTCCTTGTAGGTATTTAGCAACGGCCTTCGCACGCCTCTCACCCAAGGCGATATTGTACTCTGGAGTGCCACGCTCATCGGCGTGACCTTCTATCATCAAGCGAACATTAGGATGCTCAACTAAATAGTTACCATGGGCTTGAAGGACTTCGGCGAACTGAGCCGATACCGAACTGCGATCAAAATCAAAATAGATGATGTGCTCTTTACGCAACTCTTGGTATTTCAGACGTTGTTGCTCTTCAGGAGTCAAAATTGGCGCTATGCCTCCGGTTTCTACACCACCAGTAGCTAACTCACTACTGGAACCCGAAGTTGAGCTAGTCGCATCAGTTTCAGACTCGGAAGTAGAGCTACAAGCACTGAGGGCCATGATCGGAAGTACAACCAACATAGCTTTAAACAGCTTATTGAGATCCATTTTAAAATCCTTAATATTTTTTATAGTTAACATTGTTAGAGAAAAGGTGACCATGAAGGAGACTTAACCTCCCCCAAACCCGCAGGCAATCTTGCTTTGAATCGTCCGTCCGTAGATACAGCCCCTAAAACCTGCTTACCTTGATGGGTTGTTCCATATATCACCATAGTGCCATTCGGCGCTACACTCGGTGACTCATCGAGACGCGTTGACGTAAGTACTTGCATAAATCGCGTCTCAAGATCCATTCTTGCGATATTAAACTTACCCTTGGTACGGTTTACGAAAATCATACTTCGACCGTCCGGTGCTATAGAGCCACCTAAGTTCCACTCCCCTTCAAAGGTCAGGCGCTGCACTTTACCCGAGGCTAATGTCACCTTATAGATTTGTGGGCGCCCGCCACGTTCTGACGTGAAGATTAACGACTTACCATCGGGAAACCATGAAGCTTCGGTATCGATAGCATAATGGTTCGTGACTCGTTTGAGTGCCTTGGTCGCTATATCGAGCACATAAATTTCAGGCTGACCATCTTTAGATAAGGTCAATGCCAACTTCTTTCCATCCGGGGAAAATACCGGAGCACCATTAATGCCATTGAAACTGGAGACATTATTACGAGACTGAGTATAGATGTCCTGAATAAATATTTCGGCTTTTTTATTTTCGAAGCTGACATAAGCCAACTTACGACCATCGGGTGACCAAGACGGTGACATCAATGGCTCAGGGGAGCGCAATAACATCTGTTCGTTATAACCGTCATAATCCGAGATCATTAACTGATAAGGAGACTTCTCACCATGTTTCACTACCACATAGGCGAGACGAGTTAAGAATGCGCCACGAATACCAGTCAGTTTCTCATAGACCAGATCACTGATCCTATGACCATACTGCCTAAATTGTGCGGCTGAGATAACCGTCTCTCGACTATCGATAAGATATTCACTATTAGACTGAGGACCCGATCCTTGTTGCATTTGGGCCTTAACCAGATCGACCAAGTCGAAAGTAACCAGGTATTGATCATTGCCATAAGGTTTGACAGAGCCCATCACCACAGCTTCGGCGCCGATGCTTGACCAGTCTTTAGCGACAAACTGAGACACACTACTGATATTACGTTGAGGTAGACCTAAGTCATCGAGCGGCTTAAATGTACCACTGCGAATAAGATCCGACATCACAACATCTGATATCTGCTCAGGCGCAACCCCTGCCCCTTGCCAAACAAACGGGATCACGGCGATAGGACGCGCGGCATCCACACCATCGGTAATAATGATATCTAACGCGGCTCTTACTGGTGAGCTCACAATAATCAGGCTTAAAAAGAGCCACTTCCCCAAAGTCTTCATAGGACTCCCTTAATTGAATGTCGGTCTATAGATAATGTTTAGTTCTTTTAATTTCTCGTAAACGTCGGGTTCAGATGACACAGGTAGACGTTGAGCCCTCTGTATGGCGGCTTGGGTTGCCCGGCACAACACAGGATCACCCTCCACAATTCTACTTGTTGTTACAAAGCCGTCCTTAGCGAGTCTGACAAAAACCGTACAGCTCTTGCCGCGCATACTTTCCTCTTTCTGGACATAACGCGCAATGGTTGCATTAATCATGCTGGTATATTTAACCACCTCACCCGTCACTTGCCTATTACGGGTCTGCGACAGTGCGGCCTGCTCCTCCGCCAAGGCATCTTGCATCATCTGCTCTTGCAGTTGACGTTCTCTCTCTAGGGCCTTACGTTTACGCTCGTCTTCCTCTTTACGCTTTCGCTCAGCCTCTGCTTTACGTTTACGCTCATCGGCAGCTTTCTTTGCCACAGCCTCTTCCTGCTTACGTTTAGCCTCGGCTTTCTTAGCCGCCTCTTCAGAAGCCTGACGCTCTTTCTCTTTCAGCTTACGGAACTCTTCGGCCTGCTGCGCCTTCTCTTTTTCCTGTTTCTGCTTTAATTGAGCCGCTTTTGCCGCAGCCAATGCATTCTTAGTTTCGATCTCTTTCTGCTTGCGCTCAATTTCCAGCTTCTTAATTTGAGCCTGCTCACGTTCTCTTTGTTGACGAGCTTCTGTCGCTTGGCGTTCCAAGTCATCCTGGCGCGCCTTCTCTTTACGAGCAAGCTCTCTTTTCTCAGCCTTTAACCTCTCAACATGCTGAGCCACTAATTTCTGATCGACCACCACGGCCTTCATCGCTGGCGCGCTCACCTGAGGCTGAGGTTTGGGCTTATCAGAAAAATCTACGCCCATGACGAGGATCATTAACACGCCAATATGAATACCAGCTGAAATGACTATAGGTAAGGTAAAATCTGATTTTTGTGCCACCGACTAGTCTCCAGGTGAATCTGTCATCAAACCAACCGAAGGGACACCGGCACTTTGTAAGCTCACCATCAACTGGATCACTTTTTCATAGGCAATCCTTCTATCCGCCTTTACCACCACTGGGCGTTCGGGTTCCAATAGAATAATGGCACCCACTCGAATCGCCACCTCTTCAAGATCTAAGGGCTCCTTCGAACTTGAGCTGCCTACATCCAAAAAGTAATCCCCGTCGGCATCGATAGATGCGACGATCGGCGGCTTACTGTCGGCCGGAAGCGCCTCAGATGTCGCTTGAGGAAGCTCCACTTTCACCCCTTGGGTGACTATTGGCGCTGTCACCATGAAGATGATCAACAATACCAACATCACATCGATATAAGGCACCACATTAATTTCAGCAACGAGGCGTCTGCGTTTTCGCTGATAACCCTGCTGCATTAACTTTCATCCTTGTCGCTGTATGCTTGACGATGCAAGATACTGGAAAACTCCTCCATGAAGTTCGCATAGGACATCTCAACACTGTCCACCAGAGTCGTGAAGCGGTTATAGGCGATCACAGCCGGAATAGCCGCAAATAGACCCATAGCCGTGGCAATCAAGGCCTCGGCTATACCCGGAGCAACCATGGCTAGGGTGGCATTTTCTACCGCACCAATGGCGATAAAGGAGTTCATGATCCCCCAAACGGTCCCAAATAAACCAATATAAGGGCTGGTAGACCCGATGGTGGCTAACAGGGGTAAATGAGTTTCAAGCTTTTCCATCTCGCGAGACAGAGAGACACGCATGGCGCGATAACTGCCGTCCATCACAGCCTCAGGAACCTTGCTATTGAGCTTACTTAATCTGGCATACTCTTTAAAACCTGCATGGAACAGAATTTCTAATCCAGTATTGCTATCTTGTCTGACCGATAACTCTTTATAGAGTTTATTGAGATCCACTCCAGACCAAAACTTATCCTCAAACTTGAGCGCATTGAGCTTTGCGGCTTTCAATAAACGCTGACGTTGAATGATAACGGCCCAGGACATCACAGACAGCCCCAGCAAGGTAAGCATTACAAATTTAACCAATATACTGGCTTGTAAAAATAACCCTATAATTGAAATATCAGCTTCCACCTTTAAACTCCTGGACTATATTGTTGGGGATGGCACGAGGTCGCATACGCGATAGAGAAATACAGGCAACTAAGACGTTAGCCTCACAATATATTACACCCTGCTCGTCAATTAACTTCTGCTCAAACATCAAGGATGCTTTCTTCAAATTTGTGACAATGGTTTCGACGATAAAGTTCTGCTCAAATCTCGCTGCACGGCAAAAATTTAATTCGGCCCTTTTGACCACAAAGGCTATATCATCGGCCAACAGAGCAGCCTGCTTGACTCCCATGGCCTTCAACCACTCGGTACGAGCTCGCTCAAAAAAGTTAAGATAATTTGAATGATAAACAACGCCACTTGCATCGGTATCTTCGTAATAGACAGAAATAGGCCAACGAAACATGAATTATAAGCGCCAATCATGAGAGAAAATAGAGGCCTACTATACCTAGACCCAATGCAATTGTGAATGCTTGCCCTGCTTAGAAGCGGGTGATAATCATAAAAAATTGTTAATAAAAAAGAGCAGCCAGGCTCCTCTTTTCTTCATTACTTCACGATTACATGATTATCAATTAACTTTTGCCGGTATTTTTAACCCAAAACTTTCAAATAGGAAGCTGTAGATATCGGCAAATTCATCGATCTTCATCGATGTCGGCTTACCCGCACCATGACCCGCCTTAGTCTCGATACGCATTATGATAGGCGCATCTCCCTGTTGCTTCGCCTGCATCATGGCACCAAATTTAAAGCTATGTAGCGGCACCACTCTGTCGTCATGATCGGCTGTCATCACCATAGTCGCCGGATAGCTACGCTTGGTCACGTTATGATAAGGGGAATACGCCAACAAGGCCGGAAACTGCTCGGCAACATCGGCGCTGCCATATTCACTAGTCCAGGCCCAGCCAATGGTAAACTGGTGGAACCTGAGCATATCGAGCACACCAACTGCGGGTAGCACGGCGGCAAATAACTCAGGACGTTGAGTCAATGTCGCGCCCATCAACAAGCCACCGTTACTGCGGCCATAGGCCCCAAGCTTAGTTTTATTGGTGTAGTTCTCATCGATTAAATACTCAGCCGCCGCATAATAGTCATCGAAAACGTTCTGCTTCTTATCTAACATGCCAGCCTGATGCCAGCTCTCGCCGTATTCGGCTCCGCCTCTTAAGTTAGGTACCGCATAAATCCCGCCCATGTCCATCCAGGCGATATTGGCCGGACTGAATCTTGGCGTCAGCGAGATAGCAAAGCCACCGTAGGCGTATAACAGTGTCGGGTTTGCGCCGTTCTTCTGCATGCCTTCCTTATATGAGATCATCATAGGCACGCGCGTACCATCTTTACTGGTATAGAAAACTTGTTCCGAAGTGTAATCCTCAGGCTTGAAGGACACCTGCGGCTCGGCGTAAATTGATGATTCTCCCGTCTTGAAATCAAACCTGTACGTTGTCTTAGGTTGCACGTAGCTATTATAGACATAATAAAAATAGTCTTTACTGCGCTTACCATAAGGACCGGCGATCTTACCCTTGCCAGGAAGCGTAACATCTTGGCGCTTTACCCCATTCATGCTGAAAATTGATAGTTTTCCGAGCACATCATGTAGATAACTCACCACCAAGTGATCATTAATAATAGCTAAGTTACTGATTGGATCACTCGACTCCGCAATGAGGGTTTGCCAATTGGCTTTGTCACTGTGATTGACATCGATTGCGATCACTTTACCATTTGGTGCATCGAGATCTGTCTTAAAATAAAACACCGACTTATCGTTGCCTAAGAAAGTGTATTCGGCTTCCAGCTCTGTGATCAACTCCACCACGTCAGCGGGCTTCTCCAGAGACTGATAGAAGAAGCGATTACGCGTGTCTGTTCCTTGGGAGATAGAAAGCAGCAGATAGTCACCCGCTTCCGAGACTTCAATACCGAAACCCCAGTCTTTATTTTGCGGACGCTCATAGACGAGCTTATCGCTTACTTGCTCTGTCCCTAGCTGATGAAAATAAACCTTCTGATGAAAGTTAACATCGGCCAGTACGTTGCCACCCGCTGGCGCATCATAGCGAGCGTAATACACACCGGTATTGTCCTTGTTCCACACAGCTTCGGAGAATTTAATCCATTTCAGCTCGTCATCGAGCTTAACTCCAGTTTTAACATCGACAAATTGCCACTGTTGCCAATCTGAACCCGACTTAGACACACCATAAGCTAGAGTCTTGCCATCACCACTGACCGATACACCCGATAAAGCCACGGTACCATCACTCGATAGCGTGTTTGGGTCCAAAACGACTTTCTCATCCCCATTGGCCGTTTTCACATAAAGTACCGATTGAGCCTGCAGACCATTATTTCGATAGAAGAAGGTATTTTTACCATGTTCGAAAGGTGCCGATACCTTCTGGTAATTCCACAACTCTGTGATACGGTCAACCACGGCTTGTTTGTTTTCTATGCCGCAGAGATATGCCTTCCCCTGTGCTTGCTGCATTTTTACCCAAGCTTGGGTTTGCTCTGTGTTTTGTTCAAGAAAACGATAAGGGTCTGCAACTTGCACACCATGGATGGTTTCAATCGTACCTGCATCCATTGGGACCGAAGCAGATTTTTGCTCTGTTTCTTGCTGCGCCGTCTGGCATCCCATAAGCGCGAGGGCTAGACTCGCTATTAATAGGTGCTGGTTTCTCAATTTGCTTTTAAATATCATGTTTGCTGTCCTGCTGCTGATATTGATGGTATCTCTTATTATCTTTCCCCTGAGCCTAGGCCCAGCATCGCAAGCCACTATACAAGTAATAATTTTCGAGGCAATCAAAGAATATTTGATGCCCAATAATGGCATCAATAGCCATATTAACAAGTCTGTAACATGGATTAGTTAACTAGACCTTGAGTTATGCAGTTAATATGCTTAACCAAGCGGAAACAGCTTGTTTAGTGAATCTTTGGAGTTAGACCACACTTACCTTCATTAGATATTCTAATGATAATCGGTATTTTTTCTAGTTTGTCACTTCAGGTACCTAAGCCTATACTGATCTCGTTTTCAGGAAATATCTGTTTCACAGATATGAAAACAAGAACTCTTAATTCCCGTGTCTGACACGTGAATTTTATCTCTGGTTCTTATGCTTGACTTCCTTCCTTCAATTTGTTGATTGCAATATATTATTTTCAGCCCGCTTACATTATTAAGCGGGCTTTTTTTTTGCCAAAAAATCCTTTAGATCGCCATTGACTAAATTGTCAGCAATAAAAAGCCCAGCTTCTACGCTGGGCCTAATCGCTAACATATTAATCCTCTGTAATATCCTTGGTTTCCATCCACTACATAGGTTTACTAATCCTAATGACAAGCCGTCTGTTTCGGCCTCGCTCATCTATGCTTGCATTCGAAGCAACGTGACGACGTTCCCCGTGGCCAACCGTATAGATACGATCTTGATCGATCCCCGCCGATAAGAAGAAGTTCTTCACCGAATCTGCGCGCTGCTCTGACACTTTCTGGTTGATTGAGCGACTACCATAACTATCGGTATAAGCATCAATCAATACCAGCTCAACTTCCGAGTCATAGGCGAGATACTCTTGTACTTTGGCAATCTGTGATTTGGAGAAGCGAGTCAACTCCGAGCCGCCCGACTCGTAGGTTAATACAGTAAACGCGATATCATCGAAACTGTAAGGCAACAATCCGGCAAGACAGGCCTTAAAGTCTCTGTAATTACGATTGAAATTAACCGCAGAAAGACCAACGGCGATTTTATTTTCTTGGTTATACCAATCGGCGTAGTAAAAGGTAGGTTCCATGCCGCGTTCAAGCTCGGCGAGCATAGACCAGGCTGCATTACGCGGCACTTCGCCGCTGAAGTACTTCTGATAGGTCAGCTCAGTGATCTCTTTAGAGAGGATGCCCGGTCTCCAAGCTGGCGGCTTACTCATCAGGGTCGCTTGAGTAACCTGATCGGGTTTAACCCACATATCTAAACTGAAAATCAAATTATGGTTTTTACCTGCAATGCTGGTAAATATCGCTTTGCCATAGGCGGGAATATCATGTTCGAGACGGCATATGACCGGCGTATTGTCACTGAGTTTCCACCGTGATTGATCGAGAGAGGCAACATAATGACGTAATTCTGCAGCCGCAAAGAAGGACATGCATAATGTCGACGCTATCAATACTCTAAGCCACATACCTGATACTCATATTAATTCTATTACTTAATGCTATCGGCACATTTTTACAGACCTTTAGCTCAAAAAACAGCCATTCAGACATGACAGCATTAAGTGCTTGCCTCATAATAGCGGCCTAATAACTATTTGGACACTTTCAATGAGCGAAATTTGCGACGCCAACAAATTAAATCACCGTTTTAGGGGCTATTTCCCTGTGGTCATCGATGTCGAGACTGCCGGCTTCAATTCCCAAACCGATGCGTTGCTTGAAATCGCCGTCACCATGCTGAAAATGGATGATGAAGGGATACTCAGTTTAGACAAGACCCTGCATTACCACATAGAACCCTTCGAAGGAGCCAATTTAGAACCTGACGCCCTCGCCTTCAATGGCATAGATCCAAGCAATCCACTTCGCGGCGCCGTCAGCGAAAAAGAAGCCTTCCTCGAGATTTTCAAAGAGGTCAAGAAAGCGCAGAAAGCCGTCGGCTGTCACAGAAGTATCATAGTTGCCCACAACGCCGCCTTCGATCATGGCTTTGTGTCCAAGGCCATCGAACGTTGCGCACTTAAACGTACGCCTTTCCATCCTTTTGCCACTTTCGATACCGCCGCACTTTCAGGTTTAGCACTGGGCCATACCGTGCTCGCCAAAGCTTGTTCAATTGCCGGCATCGATTTTGATAACAACGAAGCCCACTCGGCGCTGTACGATACCGAGCGTACCGCAGAGCTATTTTGCCATATCGTCAACAAGTGGAAAGCCCTCGGCGGCTGGCCATTAGCGGTTAATCATGACACCGATGCACCTGTTGAAACACCGAGTGAAGCGAGCACAGATTAATAGGCTTATCAAATGGCCAAGCTAATGATTAACTAGGCACAAGCTAGTACCAAGCAACGGCCTCCATGGCCGTTTTTTATTGCTGCGGATGCACAAACATTACTGGTTTTCACCCAAACAACGATAAACATATGCCTTAACAGTCATGGGAATGTCCAGATAGCAGGCATTAAAAAACCGCGATAATCGCGGTTTTCCTTCATGCTTAGACTAACTATAATCGATTAAGATTATAGAGAATCGGCATTATCACTTAGGTAAGCAGCAACGCCTTCTGGGCTTGCGTCCATACCTTTGTCGCCTTTTTCCCAACCAGCAGGACAAACATCACCGTGCTCTTCGTGGAACTGAAGTGCATCGATCATACGCAGCATTTCGTCGACATTACGACCGAGTGGAAGATCGTTGACCACCTGGTGACGAACCATGCCTTCTTTGTCGATAAGGAAAGAACCACGGAAAGCAACACCAGCTTCTGGATGCTCAACGTCGTATGCCTTACAGATTTCATGCTTAACGTCAGCAACAAGTGTGTACTGAACTGGGCCAATGCCGCCTTCAGCAACAGGAGTGTTACGCCATGCATTGTGAGTGAATTGTGAATCGATAGAAACACCAATCACTTCCACGCCACGCTTCTTGAACTCTTCAATGCGGTGATCGAACGCGATCAGCTCTGATGGGCATACGAAAGTGAAATCAAGTGGGTAGAAAAATACTACCGCTGGCTTGCCTTTGATGGCTTCAGCTAGGTTAAAGCTATCGACGATTTCGCCGTTACCAAGTACTGCAGCAGCAGTAAAATCAGGTGCCTTACGGCCTACTAATACGCTCATTTTATATCTCCATCTATGGATTGAAAAACGATTTTCATTTTAAATCTTCTGGCATTATAAGCAGTGTTTTCTCGCATACAAGCTTTTTGCGACGAATATCACCTTTATTAATTGAATCTTCATCCCTTCGTATATTAAGGCATCGCAATAAACTTAACCATGCTGTGGTTATTTACAAAATTTAACTATTTATGTCCACACTGAGTTAACAAGCCCTCAATTTTAACAGATATATCCCCAGTCTACTGGACAAGGCAAGCCAAGCTAGGCAAGAATGTCTGTCCAACTAAAGATAAGAAAGAATCTATTAATATGAACGCAGTCGTCATCGCTGTTTGCCTTATGCTAGGACTAAGTTTAGCTCGGGTAAATGTTGTAATCGCACTCACAGTAAGTGCACTGGTCGCAGGTCTGGTTGGGGGAATGAGTCTTCAACAATCGGTCGATGCATTTAACACCGGCTTAGGTGGGGGCGCACAGATTGCGTTAAGCTACGCACTCCTAGGCGCATTTGCCGTTGCTCTGTCACATTCCGGCTTAACCACGCTTATTTCCAGAAAGGTTATTTCGCTACTTGGAACAGAGCAGAACAGCGCTAATATGAATCGCGTTCGTTGGACCCTGTTACTGGCTGTCCTTGCCATGGCAGTGTCTTCCCAGAACCTGATCCCTATCCACATCGCGTTTATCCCCATTCTTATTCCACCACTATTGCATGTGATGTCTAAGCTCAAGCTGGACAGACGCTTGGTGGCCTGTGTACTCACCTTTGGTTTAGTGACTACCTATATGATCTTGCCCATTGGTTTCGGTGGCATTTTCTTAAATGACATATTACTGGCTAACCTCAATAACAATAATCTCAATGCCGTACGCGAGCAGATCCCCACAGCCATGATGATCCCGGCAATGGGCATGATAACCGGTTTATTGGTGGCGGTTTTTATCAGCTACAGAAAGCCCCGTGAATATAAAGAACAGCTAATTGTAGCCGCCGAGCCTGAAGAGACAGTGAGCGGGCGTAAAATTGCTATCGCAGCCGTCGCTATCGTATCTACGCTAGTGGTGCAGTTAATGACGGGCTCGATGATTTTCGGCGCCTTGATAGGTTTTATCATCTTCAGCTTCTCCGGTGCTCTCAAGCATGTCGCCGATCAAGACGTGTTTAACCAAGGCGTACGCATGATGGCCAACATTGGCTTTATCATGATCTCCGCCGCTGGATTTGCCGCTGTAGTGAAAGAGACCGGCGATGTCAGCAGTTTAGTCGACTCTCTGAGCAGTATCATAGGTGACAACAAGGCCTTAGCCGCCTTCTTGATGTTACTCGTGGGCTTACTCATTACCATGGGTATAGGCTCATCTTTCTCAACTATCCCGATCATCGCCACCATCTATGTGCCATTGGCCATGAGCTTTGGCTTCTCCATCACTGCCACAATTGCACTTGTAGGCACTGCGGCAGCTCTGGGAGATGCCGGTTCACCCGCCTCGGACTCGACACTGGGCCCGACGGCAGGCTTAAACGCCGATGGACAGCACGACCACATCAAAGACAGTGTGATCCCGACATTTATTCACTACAACATCCCGCTGATAGTGTTTGGCTGGATAGCGGCCATGGTGCTATAAGAGTCGAGGTTTGAGCTTCGAGCACTTATTCAAAATGAGAAGTAAAAAACAAAAAAGGAGCCATTTGGCTCCTTTTTCTCTTTATAAACTCGAAACTAGCGTAATTTAAGTTTATACATAAGTGCTAAGCGACTACTTAGTACCGAAAATCTTATCACCCGCATCACCAAGACCGGGCAGAATGTAACCCTGCTCGTTCAAGCAATCATCGATAGAAGCGGTGTAAAGCTCAACATCTGGGTGAGCCTTCTCTAATGCAGCCACGCCTTCAGGTGCAGCAACTAAAACTAAGGCTTTAATCGAGGTACAACCACGGTCTTTAAGTAGATCGATAGTTGAGATCATTGAACCACCCGTCGCCAGCATAGGATCGACGACCAAGGCGATGCGTGAAGGCATATCACTGGCGAGCTTTTCAAAGTAAGGCACAGGTTTTAGGGTCTCTTCATCGCGGTATATGCCGACAACTGAGATACGCGCACTAGGGATATTCTCCAGAACGCCATCCATCATACCAAGGCCGGCGCGAAGAATTGGTACCACAGTGACCTTCTTGCCTTTGATCTGTTCCACTTCAACCGGACCATTCCACCCTTCGATAGTGACAGTTTCAGTATCAAAATCAGCAGTCGCTTCATAGGTCAGCAGGCTACCCACTTCCGCTGCCAACTCACGAAAACGTTTAGTGCTAATATCAGCTTCACGCATCAAGCCTATTTTATGACGAACTAATGGGTGTTTAACCTCAACAACTTTCATTTTTCTCTCCTGATTTTTAGCATAGGTACAAGCAAATTAACGAAATCTTAGTTTATTTGTCCGCAATGGAAAACATAAAGTTTTAAAAACACGATAAATCGTGAGCTATGTCCGCTATAAATAGCAAAATCTTCGCTTTCGAGGCCTGTCACAAACTGGTAGAATGGCGCCGCATAAAATCCAATAATCATTCTGTACCCGAGAGGATCTTCGTGAGCACTCCTACACAGCTTAGCTATAAAGATGCAGGTGTCGATATCGACGCCGGAAATGCACTAGTTGATAATATTAAATCTGCCGTGAAACGTACCCACCGTCCAGAAGTTATGGGCAACCTAGGTGGATTCGGCGCTCTTTGTGAGCTTCCGACTAAGTACAAACACCCTGTGCTTGTTTCTGGTACCGATGGTGTTGGCACCAAGTTACGTTTGGCAATCGATTATAAGAAGCACGACACAGTCGGTATCGACCTGGTCGCTATGTGCTCTAACGATTTAATCGTTTCAGGCGCCGAGCCACTCTTCTTCCTCGATTACTATGCGACAGGCAAACTAGATGTTGATGCCGCAACTGCAGTCGTTAAAGGCATTGCCGAAGGCTGTGTACAGTCAGGCTGTGCACTTATCGGTGGTGAGACCGCCGAGATGCCAGGCATGTATGAAGGCGATGATTACGATCTCGCTGGCTTCTGTGTCGGTGTGGTCGAGAAAGCAGACATCATAGATGGCACTAAAGTCGTTGCCGGTGACTCACTTATCGCGCTAGCGTCAAGCGGCCCTCACTCAAACGGATTCTCATTGATCCGTAAGGTGCTCGAAGTCAGCAAGGTTAACCCTGAGGATGATTTCGAAGGCAAGCCACTGATTGACCACCTGCTTGAGCCGACAAAAATCTATGTAAAATCCCTGCTTAAGTTACTCGAACAAACTGAAGTTCATGCTATGGCCCACATTACCGGTGGCGGATTCTGGGAAAACATCCCACGCGTCCTTCCTGATGACTGTAAAGCGGTTGTTAAAGGTGATTCATGGCAGTGGCCAAGCATCTTCAACTGGTTGATGGAAAACGGTAACATTGCAGAATTTGAAATGTACCGTACCTTCAACTGTGGCGTAGGCATGGTTGTCGCGCTACCGTCTGACAAGGTTGACGCTGCATTGGCACTGCTTAACGCCGAAGGCGAGAAAGCTTGGCTTATCGGTGACATTGCTAAGCGCGATGGCGACGAAGAGCAAGTGGAGATCCTGTAATGTCCGCCAACTGTCGCGTATTAGTATTAATCTCAGGAAATGGCAGCAACTTGCAGGCGATCATCGATGATTGTGATGATCACCTCGAAGCTGAAATCGTCGGAGTGATCAGTAACAAGCCCGATGCTTACGGCCTTATCCGTGCTCACCAAAGCGAGATTGACACTAGTTGTGTGATTGTTCGAAAGGATGAAACAAGATCAGCATATGATGCTCGCTTAAAGCTTGCCATAGACAGATATCAGCCAGATCTGATTGTCTTAGCCGGCTTTATGCGCATATTAAGCGATGAATTGGTACAAGGGTTCGAAGGCCGAATGATCAACATTCACCCTTCTCTCCTCCCTAAGTACACAGGACTTAATACCCATCAGCGTGCTATCGATGCCAAAGACACGGTACATGGTGCCAGTGTTCACTTCGTGACGCCGGAGCTAGACTCGGGTCCCGTCATACTGCAGGCGAAAGTGCCAGTCTATGATGAAGATACCGCCGATACCTTGGCCGAAAAAGTGCATCAGCAAGAGCATGCCATCTATCCTATGGTCGTTAAATGGTTCAGCCAGAATCGACTCGAGATGAAACAAGGTAAGGCGTTTCTCGATGGTAAAGCACTCGAAGACCTGGGTTACGCGGCAGACTAATCGTCTAATCGCTTAACTCTATCCCCCAAAGGGCCTCTGAATGTATTCGAGGCCCTTTTTGTTAGATCTGTCCGTCACTCGTTATTTTACAGCCTACTGACGTACACGTTTAAACAGCCTAACCAAATTGACAATCCAAGGTTACCCAATACGAAACTTCGCCCTGAAATCTAAGCTCGCAGCGCATCTACACTGGGTGATTTTCTCTCTTCGATTAGGATTTGCTTATTATCGATAGTTACTCTACGGCCCGTCATTGCAGAAACGTAATACCTTGTTGGTATAAGTAGGAGTGTTTTAAAAGGCACCTAGCAACATTAAGCAACACATTTACACTTTGGAAACCTAGGGTCTGCTTGTCAAAGTGGGCCCTTGTCCTTCATGATGGTGTCCCATCACTATTTTGATGCAAACTAATAACAATAATAGGACATTCAATGCGATTACTGCCTCCGGTATGTGCCCTTGCGCTGCTTAGCGCTTGTAGCCAACCGCCAGTTAACACTCAAACTACAGTAGCAGCTGAAGTTAAAACTGCTACCAACAGCTTGACCAATGCCCCCGTAAAGTTCGATGAGGCGCGCTTCAGGCAAGATATCAAGACCCTGTCTTCCGATGAGTTTGAAGGTCGCGCCCCAACCACCAAGGGTGAAACTCTCACACTTAACTACTTGACCCAAGCCTTTAAGGAGATGGGGCTGGTCGGTGCCAATGATGGCGATTACCTGCAAGCCGTGCCTATGGTGACCTATACCGCCTCCGAGCAACAAACTATCAGCTTCGGTGATCTGCCACTTGAACATAGAACAGATATCGTTCTGGGTAGCCGTCATGACAATGGCGGCGTCGATATTGCTAACGCGCCTCTGGTCTTCGTTGGCTATGGCATCAATGCGCCAGAATACGACTGGAATGACTACCAAGACATAGACATGCAAGGCAAGGTTGCGGTGATCTTGGTCAATGACCCCGGATTTGCTTTACCCGACTCGGGTAAGTTTAACGGTAAGGCGATGACCTATTATGGCCGCTGGGACTACAAGTTTGCAGAAGCGAGTAAACAGGGTGCTTTAGGCGCCATCATTATTCACGATACCGCCCCAGCATCTTACCCCTGGTCCGTGGTAGAGAACAGCTGGACGGGTCCTCAGCAAGATCTGGTAGCCGACAAAATTGAGCAAGATAAGCATGTAGAGGTTGAAGGCTGGATCACCCTGGATGTGGCAACTAAGGTCTTGAAAAAATCAGGCTTGAGCTTAGCAGATCTTATGCAAAGGGCGGCCAGCGGCCCAATGAATATCCCGCTGAAACAGACGGCTAATATTCAATTTTCCAACACGGCCAGCTATGCCAACAGTTATAATGTGGTCGCCACCCTTGTGGGAAAAGATCGACCAGATGAGCAGGTATTATTTACCGCCCATTGGGATCATATCGGCAAGGATGAGAGTAAAGATGGCGATCAAATTTACAACGGTGCACTCGACAACGCCTCAGGCACCGCGGGTATACTCGAAATAGCCCGTCAGTTTGCCAATCAGGCCAACTTGGGTCAGCCACTTTCTCGCTCCGTCACCTTTATCGCCACCACAGGTGAGGAGCAAGGCCTGCTAGGCTCACGCTTCTATGCTGCCAATCCAATATACCCCATCGATAAATCCGTGGCCGTATTCAACTTGGATAGCACCAACATCTACGGCCGCACACTTGATTACACCATAGTCGGCAAAGGAAAGTCTGAATTAGAAAATTACCTTGTAGACGCATTAAAATCACAAAACCGAGTGGCTAAAGGCGAGAGTCGACCAGAAGCTGGCGGTTTCTTCCGTTCAGACCATTTCAGTTTTGCCAAGCTCGGTATTCCTGCGGTATTTGCCGGCGGCGGCAATGAGCCCATCGATGAGGCCACGGCCAAGTACAAGGTCATGATGAAGCAAAAAATGAAAGGTTGTTACCACAACACCTGTGATGAATACCGGGAAGATTGGGATCTTAGCGGCGCACTACAAGATCTGGCCATCTATTACAGTGCCGCAGAAACCTTGGCCAACAGCCAAGATTGGCCCGGATACTTTGCCGGCACTGAGTTTCATTCTCTTCGAGGAGCAAGCACTGAGGCCCTGAGTGAATAATACCTTGGCGCCAGAAACTAGCCGCCGAATTAATGCTTCACCAAGTCTCTCTATTCCATGATTTTTATTCATGATGCTTTAAGAATGGCTCCTGCTTTCGGGGGGCCATTTTATTACGTGTCTCTATGACTGTATTTAACGAGGAAAAAAACAACTGTTGACTCAGATACAGAGTAAAATGACATTAAGCCATTTTCACTGATAAAAAATCAATTTCAGCCGCCTACCGCACAGTAAATATTAACTATCCTCAACAAAAAGCAGCAATAATTAAACAAATCTTATTTTATTGGCGGCATACATGAAGTAACAAGCCAGATAAGCGTGTTTTATATGGTGTTTTGTCAATTTAAGGTTTGGCAAAAAGGTTAATTACTGGCACAGTACACCCATTGGATTTACACCGATTTGCAGGAGCTAGAATATGTGTTCAATTTTTGCCATTTTAGATATTAAGTCAGACGCAACACAGCTGCGACAAGTCGCGCTGGAAATGTCGAAGCTGATGCGTCACCGTGGACCAGATTGGTCAGGGATCTACAGCTGCGATAAAGCCGTACTCGCTCATGAACGTCTTGCCATCGTCGATATCGATAACGGTGCTCAGCCTCTGCTTAGTAGCGATGGTAACATTATTCTTGCGGTCAACGGTGAGATCTACAACCACAAAGAACTCAAGGCCGAGCTTGGCGAGAAGTACGCTTACCAAACAAATTCTGACTGTGAAGTTATCCTGTCCCTCTATCAAGAGTATGGTGTGGACTTCCTCGATAAGTTGAACGGCATATTTGCCTTCGTGCTCTATGATAAGACGAAAGATCTGTATCTTATTGGCCGAGATCACATGGGTATCATTCCCCTATACACAGGCTTAGATGCCGAGGGTAATTTCTACATCGCCTCAGAAATGAAAGCCTTGATGCCTGTGTGTAAGACCGTCGATGTATTTAAGCCGGGTCACTATTTATGTAACAAGGCGAGCGCCACTGACGACGGTTATGTGCAATATTATCAACGTGAATGGCGTGATTTTGCGGCCGTGAAAGATAACCCAGCCAGTATCGATGAAATAAGAGAAGCACTCGAAGCCGCGGTTAAACGTCAGCTTATGTCTGATGTACCTTATGGTGTACTGCTATCGGGAGGGCTGGATTCATCGGTTATCTCGGCTATCACGCAAACTTTTGCTAAACGCCGTATCGAAGATGATGGACAGAGCGATGCATGGTGGCCACAGCTGCATTCTTTTGCCGTGGGTCTTGAAGGTGCCCCCGATTTGATTGCGGCAAAAAAAGTCGCCGATGCCATAGGCACCATCCACCATGAGATCATCTTCACCTTCCAGGATGGTATCGATGCAATTAAAGATGTGATTTATCATCTGGAAACCTATGATGTCACCACCATTCGTGCCGCTACACCCATGTACCTTATGGCGAGAAAAATTAAAGCCATGGGTATCAAGATGGTGCTATCGGGCGAAGGTGCAGATGAACTATTCGGTGGCTACTTATACTTCCATAAGGCCCCTAATGCACAGGCCTTCCATGAAGAGTTAGTGCGTAAACTGGACAAGCTATTCATGTTCGATTGTCTTCGTGCCAACAAGTCGATGGCAGCATGGGGACTCGAGGCACGCGTGCCCTTCCTGGATAAAGAATTTATGGATGTGGCGATGCGCATCAACCCCGAAGCCAAGATGTCTAAAGATGGTCGTATCGAGAAGCATATTCTGCGTCAGGCGTTCGAGCACAAATTACCCAAGGAAGTGACATGGCGTCAGAAGGAACAGTTCAGTGATGGTGTAGGCTACTCATGGATCGATGGTCTAAAGGAGCTAACAGCCGAGAAAGTGGATGATCTGCAACTGGCTAATGCCAAGTTTAGATTCCCCTATAACACACCAGACACCAAAGAAGGTTACTACTACCGCTGTTTCTTTGAAGAGCTATTTCCACTGGATACTGCCGCGAAAACCGTTCCAGGCGGTAAGTCGGTGGCTTGCTCTACTCCTGAAGCGCTTGCTTGGGATAAGAGCCTTCGGGATGTCATTGACCCATCGGGCCGAGCAGTACAATCGGTTCACGCTAGCGCCTATTAATACCAATGAGTAGAAGGAATAAAAGCAGCCCGAGAGCTGCTTTTTTATTGTGCTAATATCGCTCAACTTTCGATTAATAGCTTAAACTAGCTGCTTAAAATAGTGCTGTTGATTAATATCCCTCAATTCAATCGTCAGGCTTTGTACTTTAGGCGTCAATGGCGCTAAATGTTCTGCAACACACGTCAGTAAACCCTTTTTCTGCTCGTCGCTTCGTCCCGGCATGATCGAAATTGTGATATGTACAAATAGATTTGAGCTCTCTTCTCCAACTAAAAAATGATCACAGCCATGGGCTCGTGTCTTAATCGCCTTTGATTCAAATAAGCCGGACGCTATCGCGCCTTTATGCGTTGCGTTAACCAGCTCGGAAATATCAATCAGCTCGGCAAGGGGGGAAGCATATTCAATCAAACAGTGGGGCATACAAGGAAACCTCTATTGATAAGATAAGCAGGGACAAATATTGGTTATTCGGACCAGACGGCAAATTCCCTTAACGCTTGTCTACAGGCAAGATAGAGGGAGCCTATTAGCTCCCTTCTACCTAAAATTAAATCTTGAGAATTACCCTTGCACAAGCGCGGCAATCAAGCCGATAACACCACCAAAAACGCCGCCCCACACCACGAGCCAACCTAGGTGCTTTCTGATCATCTCTTGAATGATGTCCTTCACCAGCTCAGGGGTCAACTCGTTTAGTCTTTGGCTGACAATCTCATTGATCTTGGTCTTCATGTCGGCCAAAACATCGGGCTGCTCGAGTTCATTCTTAAGCAAGGTATAAAACTCTTCACTCTGGGTTATCTCGACCAAGGAGGCCTTCATCTTCTCAATAAATGGCTCTTTTAACGGAGTGATGGCATCTGTACCACCAACCATGGCCAACATACCACCAAAGGATGACTGTTCGACTGTGGTCACTAGGGCATCAAATGCTGGGGTCATATCGACCTTCTCGATAACTGGTTGCAGATTAATATGGGATTCGCTGCCACCTTGATCCGACAAAAAGCGATCGATATTTTCATCAGTAAAAAATTGCTTCATCATCAGATGGGAAATGCCTGCTTTGAACTCTTCGAAACGAGACGGAATGACGCCAGAACCATACAAGCCTGGAACTTTTTCAAATAACATATGGATGGCCAGCCAGTTTGTCAGTGCGCCGGACAGCGCAAATAATCCTATACTCAAAACGATAGCCGATGAAAAATAATAGCCTAATGCCAGCAAGAGGGCCGCGATTAGATTTGTGATCACACTCTTATTCAATCTGTTGCTCCAAAAATTAAAACAGCTACAAAATTGGTATAATATCATAGCCTGCTGAGTTTTCAGTAATTATGACGGCACATTGTTTGCGTAGGGCAACAGATAACAGGACAAATACCGGACGTACTGAGTCAACAAACTAATAGCCTTATACTTGAGTGTCAAACATAGCCAGAATATCTATAGGCACAAACCCATTGCCTTCTATTTTTTCCCGGGGAACTGCCAGTACTTGAGTCTCATCGGCGAGCGCTTTCGCTTTTTTAACCAGTTCTGTGCCTATGCCTCTTTTTCTATAAGATTCAGCCACAAACAGATCGTCAAAATACCAGAGTGGTTTAAGTAATAATGATGAAAATGAGGGGTAGAGTTGAATAAATCCGACGGGAATGTCCATTAGAAAGCCAATAAATATCACAGAATCATTTTCGAGTAATCTGCTTTCGATAAATTCTTTACAGTCAGCTAATCGAGAGTCTTGACCTAAGCTTTTCCGGTACTCATCAAATAGCGAGGTTAATGACTGTAGATCTTCATTTATGGCGATTCTAATATGCATTTTCATTCCTTGAAATAATGTCTATTTACATGACTTACCGACTAACGACATGTTTTTATTGTCATTAACTTCCCTTTCAGTTACATAAGCTTAACACATAAGTGTAAATGCGATCGACGATTTGTGTATAATATACAATCTTTATAAATAGCAAGCTGAACTACACTTAGTTCTTAATCTTTCATACTGCTTGGTATTAAGTCCTATCTCGCCTTTCACTCAACAAAGGACATTCAATGGGCTCACCATTTACGACTCTGGTTACCAAGCTGCGCCTCCCAGGGAAATGCATCATAGCAAGGTCAAAAGTGTCACCCAAGCGTTCCCATTTCAAGCCCGAGGTTAATCAAATTCGATGAAAGGTCGATAATTTAAAACATTTATATAACATATCCATCAAGTTCGCTAAAATACGTATTAACTGGAATATTTTTCGTACAACTTAGTAAATAGGCCTCAAATGTCAAAACCATTCACCCAATTGGCTGTCAAATTTCGCCACCTCCCTAAGTATCAAAGATACCTGGCTGTTTTGTTGACTATCTACCTTATTTTCACCGCTTTACTCGGCCTCTTGGTCCCCTACGTTGCTCATAAACAATTGCCCCAAGAATTATCGGCAATACTCAAGCGCCCGGTTATGCTTGAGGATGTCTCCATCAACCCATTCACTCTCGAGGTATCCCTTACCGGTTTTAGTGTACAAGAGAAAGATAACACTAACTTCATCGGCTTCGGTAAACTGACCTTCGAGCTGGATTTCTGGCGTTCTATTATCAACCTGGCTCTCAGTGTCGATCATGTGACTCTGAACAAACCTTATGCCTTAGTGGAGCGCCTCAATAAGCCAGATTCATTCACTTTCAATTTTTCAGACATCATCCATGAACTGCTCAATAGTGAAGTCAATGAGACAGTTGAGCAGCAAGCTGAAACTCCAAGTGGCCTGCCTCATATCAAGGTGAAAAACCTGTCCATCTTAAATGCAGAGCTGCTCTACACCGATAAGGTCACTGATAGTAGCCTCCACTACCCCGCCATGACTCTTCATTTGCAAGCGTTCGACACCCTGAAAAATTTCGATAGTAATGGCAACGGCAGTAACCAATTTTCAATTCGCTTTGTGGGCAAAAAAGGCGGAGAAATTGCCACCCAGGGAAAACTGCAGCTATCTCCATTAAGCATCATAGGCGAACTGCAGCTCACGGCGATTCAATTACCACAATTTTGGTCATTCATTGCCGATGAGGTCCAGGCAAGTCTAGAGAGCGGTCAGTTTAGCTTTAACACCCATTTCGAAATCTTAGCCCAACCGGGTAAGGCCCCTCAGTTGCTCACCCAAGATGGCCAATTCTCGTTGGAGAATATCTCCTTCGTCGATGATCAAAGCCCATTGATATCACTCCCCCTGTTGAGTTTACATGGCATCAGTCTCAACTTGTCCGAGAAGCAGATTAAGGTTGCCAGTGTAGAGACAGAGAAATTATCCCTTAACGCTAGACTGACAACTGAGGGATTGGATATCGTCCCCTTATTTATGCCTGTTGTCACCTCAGCCGAAGAGCCATCCCCTGAGTCGGCACAACAAGAGACGGCCTCTTCCGTACCCGTAAAAATTGGCCAAGTGTCTGAGGACAAACAAGTCGACTCAGCCTGGTCTGCAGTCATTACGAGTGTGACAGTTAAAGACTACGATCTAAACTTGGTAGAGAATCGTCTAACAGACAATACCCCTTGGCGAATATTCCCGTTCAACCTTAGCACTGGCGAGATACGCTCAGATCTTGAATCTCCTATAGAATACCGCTTAGATCTGGCCATCAACAACAAGGGCACATTTCAATCTTCGGGCTCGGTGGACGCTAAGCAAGAAACATTGAAAGCCGACATCACCTTGTCTAAGTTTGACCTCAATCAGATCCAGGCCTACCTGGTGCCATACATAAATATCGACCTGCAACAGGGTGAGCTCAATACCAAGGGTAGCCTCACGGCTGGCTCAGATAAAACCCTCTATTTCTCCGGTGATATTGGCGTCGATAACTTATTAGTCAAGGACACACTGCATAAGAAGACCTTAGTAAAATGGCAGTCCATGTCGGTCAACCGACTCATTTTCGATCAAGAAAAGCATAAATTATCCATAGAGAGCATAAATTTTACCAAGCCTTACGGACGTATCATCATTGCCGAAGACAAGAGCACCAATATCCAAGCCCTACTGGTTAACGCCTCCCCTGAACACGCAAGTAATACGCCAGCAAAGGCACCGGCTGAACCCCAAGCGCCCCTCGAAATTGATATAGGCCAGATACGATTCAATCAAGGCTCGACCTTCTTCGCCGATAACTCATTGACACCTAACTTCGCCGCCAGCATTGAGCAATTAGAGGGCAGCATAGACAAGCTATCATCCACCGCTAAGCGTCCCGCCTCGGTGGACATCAAGGGCAAGATAGATAAGTATGCCCCGGTCACACTCAAGGGGGAGCTCAACCCTCTACTGGAGATGCCCTATCTGGATCTGGCACTCAATTTCAACAGTGTTGAGCTGACATCGGTTAACCCCTATTCCGGCACCTATGCCGGTTACTATATCGATAAGGGGCAAATGTCTCTATCACTGAACTATCAAGTGGAGAACAATAAGCTCAAAGGCAGTAATCATCTGGTGGTGGACCAACTGCAACTGGGCAAGCCCAGTGACAGCAGCTTGGCCACCAGCCTGCCGGTCACTTTAGCCATCGCCCTACTGCAGGACAGACACGGAGTCATAGATTTGGGTCTTGATGTCTCTGGCGATCTGGACTCGCCGAGTTTTAGCTTTGGCAGCATCATCATGACGGCATTTACCAATGTGATCACTAAAGCTGTCACCGCACCTTTCAGCTTGCTGGCTGACCTGTTCGGCGGCGACGAGCAGCAACTGGATAAGATAGCGTTTGAACCGGGTCTGGCGCTGATCTCAGCCGATGAACAAGAAAAACTGGCCACACTGGCTAAGGCGCTACTCGACCGCCCCAAATTAACCCTGAGCATAAAGGGTGCCATCGATGCAGTTAGTGACGCTCGGATCCTCAAAGAGCAGATTTTGTACCATAAACTGGCGGAGTTAAGTCACACAGAGGTCGAGTCTCTGCCCAATGAGCTCTCAGCCAGTAACTTCCCTACACAGGGGCCACTCTCTGATGCACTGATTAGCCTGTATGAAACTGAGATGGCCTCGAGCGCCAATGAGCTAAGACTCAGTATTGAAAGGCAACATACACAAGAAGCAGAACTAGACCAAGAGAGACTGCAGACGCTATGGCACATAGCTTTATATAACTTCTGCCTAAACAAACAAGCTGTCGATGATGACATGTTAGGAGCTTTAGCCAGCGCACGCGCACGCGCGGTAAAAGCACACCTGATCGAGGTCAATAAAGTCCCGCCGTCACGTATTTTCCTCCTGGACAGCCGAATCGACATTAACCACGGGGCACAGGAAGCCCTGCTTACATTAGGTGCCGATTAAACAAAGATTTAATATTGAGCAGACATGAGTTACACTCTCGCCGTTTTCAGACTTTATCAGAGGTAGCTCATGTTTGTTGTTCGTTGGCTTTTAGGCCGTATCATACTTACTCTTAATTTTATTTTCACTCCCAAGAAACGTAAGCGTCCTTCGGATGAGCAGGCAACAATTGATAGCGAAACTGAGTTGCTGACCCTGTATCAATACAAGGCTTGTCCATTTTGCGTAAAAGTTCGCCGCGCCATTCGTCGCCAAGGCCTGAATATTGCCACCCTAGATGCTAAGCAAGATGACCACCAGCAAACGCTAGTAGAACAAGGTGGCAAGGCTAAGGTGCCCTGTTTACGAATTGAAGCAAATGGTGAAACACGTTGGATGTATGAATCTTCAGATATCATCAGTTATCTGGACACCCGATTCGCATAAACAATCGGTTTCATCATCTCTTAGGCAGTAACATTATTTCAGATTGAGTTACTGCCTTAGTTTTCGCCCCAACATTCCGATCAAGATTTCGCAGCATTTAGATTATGACCCCACACATTGCCCTCACAGTCGTTCACAAGTCTAGCTTAAGGTAAAAAAGTGTATATCATGGCATAATAACGCTATCCTGCCTTAACAGCTTGCTCTGCGGCTTTAATTTCCACCTTGTTTATGGGTTAAGAAATCAGCTATTCCCGCCGAGAAATCATACTAATAAGAACACATAAATCTGATGCGAAAATGCCTAATCAACACCCTGTCAACCTTGTTTATCTTGAGTGTTATCGCCGGATGTGCAGGAAAAAAAACGGATCCCAGTGACTTTGAAGGCAAGGTCAAAGATAGATTAAAAACAAATATACGCAGCAACGGTATCAAGTTATTCACATATAACGCCACACTCACCTCCTCGAGTGACTCTATCGACCCAATGCCCCATCATCAAAGAGTAGAGCAGGCCAAACGGAGTAACCGTTCTCGCTCTGGACGCTTTGAAGTCGATCTCACTGATTGGACCCAGCAGATAGAACTCGGCTTATCTAAGACATTAGACATGACGGGCTATTGTCGTGAGGGCTATATGGAATTAAGTCGGCTTATCGAAGTTGATCGCGGCGAAATTCGCGGCGAGTGTAACGAGGGCGCGACCCAAGCAGATAGAGACAAGTTTTCCTCTTAGCGTCGAGTCAGCTCATTTAAACCGTGAGACTTCAAGGTTTAGCATCATAGAAATAAATGGCTTCGAGCACCATGAGTTGGCCAGAAGCCCGACTTTTCTGAACAAATAACATAAGTATTGATGCTGTGACTGGATTGGTGATGTAGATTAAGTTAAAATCCGCGTCCGGTTAATATCCGTCACTATATGAGTGGCAGATCAGTCAAACAGTTCGGTAGAGAGCCATGAATAAAAAACAAAAGATGATCAAGCTAACGGCAAAGCGTACCAAGGCTCGTAAAAATAAGCACACAGCTCCTACGGTTAAGAAGTATATCTCTAAGTCTGACCGAGCTAAGATGCTGGCCCAAGAGGAAGCTGAAGCCGCATTGAAAACCACCGTAGAACAGAATGACGGTGCAGAAACCCAAAATAAATAAGCGGTATTCACTCAAAATATTTAACGAATTCATCAAAAAGGGAGCCATGTTCCCTTTTTCTTGTCTATAGATTAACAGGCTATTTTAGCAGGCTAACTTGCAGAACCTAAAGCCAGTCCGACTTAAGCTTTAGTCACCCAATCTAATTTTCTTTATGACCTGATACTTTTAGTACCTCAGTCACTTGATTACTCGCCTCGCAGTCTTGCTCTTCATTAATCTGTGCCATCTGAGCACATGATGATGACAGAGGATTGGGACTACTCGGGAGTAGTTCTTCATCTAACGGGTCTATGCCCTTCGCTGATGTTTGACTGCCGAGTCCTGTATCGCTGAGGCGAGTCAGCTTCACTTTATCAACCAGGACATAGGCGGTGATCACACCCAAGATACCGAAAATGACACTCCCAATAACCTGTCCAATCAATACCCCTTCGACCCCTCCCCACTTAGCGCCAAAATAGACGAAAGGTATGGTGCCTACCGTGGCCTTACCCACATTTAAGAAGGTTGAGTATTTAGCCTTACCCAGATTGTTAAACGAAGCATTCGCCACAAAAAGAGCCCCGGAGAACACAAAAAATACCGCAATATAAGTACAGAAGAAACGAATAAGCTCCGCACTTTCCCCCTGCATGCCGAAAACTGAGATTATCTGCTCTTGAAGCAGCATGAGTATCACGGCAACACTGACCACATAAAGTACGCAAAATTGCAGCGCCTTGGTAAGACTCTCCTGTACTCGCTCAAACTCATGAGCACCAAAATTCTGACCGATAATTGGACCAACCGCACCAGACAGCGCGAATATCATCCCGAATGACACAGGAATAATACGGCCTAATACGGCCCATCCCGCCACATAACCATCACCGAAATCGGCGATGGCTCGGGTGACGACGGCATTACCAATTGGCGTCGCGACGTTGGTCATCATGGCGGGCCCGGCAATAGCAAAAATAGGCTTTAAATCGGCGATGAAACTATTCAATTCAAACTGGCCAAAGAGTTGGTGCTTAACGATAACGCCCCGTGCAGCCACCAACATGACCGCCAACCTTGCCAGCACAGATGCCACAGCTGCGCCCTCGATCCCCATGCTCATGGCGAAGATAAAAATGGGGTCTAACACCAGATTGACACCACCGCCGACTAAGGTAGATATCATGGACAACTTGGCGTCTCCAACGGCCCTTAGCGCCGCTCCCAGTGCCATGGCCAAACTGATAAAAGGCATTGAAGGCACCAAGATATACAAGTAATCGGCGGCAAGCTCGGCGGTATGGCCCTTAGCTCCAACCAGGGCCAAAAGTTCAGGAATAAAGAAGGTCACCACGGCAGATACGATCAGCGATATTATCAGGGTGACAATGGCGCTATTTAGCAATAATCGCTTGGCGACATCCAATTGTTTCGCGCCTATGGAGCGTGATACTAATGCCCCAAGTGCGATGGAGAGCCCTATTCCGATTGATGTGGTGAAGAATGAAATGGTGCCCGCGTACCCCACAGCAGCGGCGAGTTCCAACTCACCCAGCAGACTTAAGAAGAATATATCGATCAAGTCGACCACAAACAGTGCCGAAATCCCCACAGCAGCGGTGGAACTCATCACCAGAATGTGACGCATGATTGAGCCTTGAACAAATTTAGCTGTGGTCATTTCTATCCTTGATTGTGTCTTACTGGTATTTAATTAACTGGATTTAGCATCTTTCAACATGGTTACAAATAAGGAAATTAAAGCTCTCTTTCTAGCTCTCCACCGCAGTTGTCACATCATTGAATTCGTCATTCTCATGACAAAAATAAGACTGTTAAAGCTCCCTTTCTAGCTCTCCACCGCAATGATCACATCATTAGCATCGTCATTCTCATTAAGACTACAGTTCCCTTTCTAGCTCTCCACCGCAGTGGTCACAAAATAGCGCGTCATTCTCATGACCATTCTTCAGGCAATTACTGCAACGGCGCAGATCTTTACTGCGACTTATCTCTTGTGATATTTCGGCGGTTAATATTCCGGTAGGGATCGCTATGATGGAATAACCGAGCAACATGGTCAGGGCTGCAATCGCCTGTCCTAAGTTGGTCCCTGGGGTAATATCGCCATAGCCCACTGTGGTAATGGTCACAATCGTCCAGTAGATAGACTTAGGGATCGACGTAAACCCATTCTCGGGCCCCTCGACCACATACATCACGGCACTAAGCACCATGACTATCAGACTAACGGAGAAAAAGAAGATAAAGACTTTACGTCCAGACTGTAGCATAGCCCGGAGCAAAACATTGCCTTCGCTAAGATATCGTAACAATTTAAGAACACGGAATATTCTAAACAGCCTTAATATTCTGATAACCAGTGTAAAACTGGCCCCTGGGAAAAATATTGCCAGATAACTAGGCATCACAGAGAGCAAGTCCACCACGCCGTAGAAACTTCGCGCATAGCGCAGCGGATGAGCGGAGCAATAGAGCCTCAACAGATATTCGAGAGTGAAGATAATGGTAAAACCCCACTCCAGGATATTGATGATCTCGCCATACCGCTCATGAATGCTGGCAACAGTATCCAGAAATACCAGGGCAACACTGAGAATGATGCAGACTATTAAGGCAATGTCAAAATAGCGTCCCAGTTTAGTATCGGTTCCGAATATGATCCGACGAAGTAGATGGCGTATCGAACTGCCATTATCTGATGATTTCTCTTGATACATGTAAACTGATTTTCCTCGATCTGTTTAGTTTGGATATGCAGGTATTGATAACGGCGAGCTTTTCTCTGCCTCAATCGCGATTATACTTAAACCTTAACAAGCTGAGTATTTTGCCACTTCTTTTTCACAATACCAAACAGATACCTCAAGTCCTGTGCTTATTGGCAGATTAAGGTATTATAAGCCCACTATATTCAATAATTGATGAGCTGTTATTTTCCGATGCGCCTATTTTTTTCTGTAGCGATATTGACACTTTTTGCAGGCCTGTCTTTGCCGGTCTCGGCTGTATCTTCGATGCAAAACTCATTATCGAGCTCAACGGTTGTGAACATAGGCAAGATAGATCTGGTCGTAGTGACCAAGTCGACTTCGACCATGGCCTTGATGCGTGGCGGAGAAGTATTACGGCGCTATCACATCGCTCTGGGAGACAGGCCCCTAGGCCATAAGATCCAAGAGGGGGATCAGAGGACTCCTGAAGGGCGTTATACCTTAGACTATAAGAAATCCGACAGTGCCTACTACCGAGCCATACATATCTCCTACCCTAACGAAGAAGATCAATTACGTGCCAGTGCCTTAGGTATTCAACCCGGCGGCCAGATAATGATCCACGGCCAAAACCCGAGGTCTTCTCTTAGCGCCGAAGAAGCGCAGCAGTACAATTGGACCGATGGCTGTATCGCCATCACTAACCCGCAAATGGATGAGTTGTGGCACGCCATAGACGAAGGTACGCCCATCGAGATCTTGCCTTAACCTACATTGCTATTGGGATCATCACTAAGCATGACAAACGCCATATCAGAGCGGGTATTAACCGATACCTGGCCAATTTTCTGCGACAGAATAACGGTTTTCCTGCAAGAACTTGGGCTAGAGCATCTCAAGCTAACCTGCGACCACGCCGCCTTAAGAGTCAATTCTATTGAGGCAGCCGAGACGCTGAGTGTGTATTTCCAACGCCAGGGACAAATCATTTCCAACAACATGATCAATGGCCGACCAATCTTAATTTTTGAGCTTAATACGCCACTTATCATGGGGCAGATGAAGATTGATTGCGTAGAGCTTCCTTATCCGAGTCACAAGCAGTATCCAGTCGAAGGCTGGGAACATATCGAACTGGTATTAGCTTGCACGGCCACAACTTGTGATGAACTGAAACTGCAGCTATTAGAGATGGCGCCGCAACTTGCAGCTGTATTATCCGGAAAATCTGAGATAAAGGTCAAGATGAGCTCACCTCAGGGAGAGCATGAACGCCTGACTAATCCTACCATCGCCTTCAAGAAAGATGATATCTGTATAAAGATACATCCCCACGGCATCAAGGCCGTTATCGAGTCTGAACGCCAATAAATTGGACTATTTTAAATATCAATGTGAGAGGCTTAAGAGCCTTCCACAACCATTGCAGCAGGCATAACTTAGGCATTAAAGTCAAAAAAGGTCACAGCCCCCCTAGCTCACTTTGGCACTAAGTGGGTTAGATTTTTGCTAATAAGCCTTTTCCATCAGCAATCGCTAGAAACGGTTTATTTTTTGCCAATACAGAACACCAATCAGAACGCTTTATGCCTTTTGATGCCCACGCGTCAACTTGTGACTCAGAATAGTCCTTGATATTGACCAAACGAACCGTGTTATAAAACAACGCCCACAAATCATCGCTATCTTCTTCTTGGTATTATCTTATGCGGAACATACATCTCCTATTGTGATCTAAGCCTGCTTCAGGAGTTTATCTCGCGTAGGTCGATGATCTGTTTTTAAGCTTATGGCCATTTATTAACACCCATTATTTGTTCCACCTTAGGGGCTAGCCGTGAAATTAGTCCTTTGAAGAGAGTGGGGAAAATACGCTGTCGGAAGTATAATAAAAATGGCAACAAGCTAAAAAAAACAACGACTGAGGAAGGTTAAATCACTCGGTATAGGTCGCGGCTGCGAGCGGCCTATTCATATTAGTTATGGGTTAAAATTAACAGTTGTAAAATTAATAGAGCACTACATTTTCTCTATTCGTTCATCTATACATTCATTTGATCCCATGCCAAACTCGCGACAAACCCAAGGTCGATTTTCATAAATAGAGCACAGTAATGTATCTCGATCTAAAGCTGAACACCAGCCATCATCTAATCGCAACATAGATTCATTCCCATATACATCAACATAAATATGCTGATCAGGAACACCTGTATCGGAAATAATAATGACTTCTGAACTGCAACAGCATGCTTGACAGTTTGCACATGTCACTTCGGAGACGGGTAAATTTTTTACGCTAATGGTCATAAACAGCAACAATAAATTTGATGACCAATAGGATACTCTATACTGGTGGTTTTCTCGAATTTATAGGGCCCTAACGTATTTTAAGCAGCGAATAATGATTGGTTATAGTCTGAACCTAAGCAAAACAAGCCAAGAGTCAGCCAAATTCGGCTGACTTATCTGTTGTATAGCAGTTTCCTCTGCATATGTCAGACAGCCAACATCAGTAGTTTCAGACAGCTGCAAATACAACTTACCTCCTAGCACTAACTAGCCATCAATAGCCATCAATAGCCACACTTTGGCAGCTACGACTATACTTTACACACAGCCACTGCGACTACTCAGGCAAATACGGTCAAAAAATTCAAGATATCGGCCCCCGATGGCTTTGGCAATGCGCCGCGGGTCAACGTCGACTCGACCTCGGGGGAGAAGTGGAATGTGGTCGACAAGACTAAGATCACCAGATTCAAGATCAACTTAATCGCTTCGATGCGGGACAGAGCCTAAATCCTATCAAGATCTGTAACAACGAGTTGACCAAACGTTTATCTGAACAACCTGAGCTGAGTAAGTATCTGCTGTTGGCAGAGGGCTTCAGTGTTAACTACCCTGCGGCATTTACCCTTGGTTATCATTTAACCTGCAAGTCCATCGGCCTGGGCTTTACCGATACTGCATCCAAGATCACCCAGGTTAACAGCAAAATAGCTTGCCTAGCATCGGCTTTGGCCGAAAAGAAAATACCTACGCCTAAACCACAAGCCATTCCTGCCAAAATCCTGTCCCTGATTAACACGGTCAACTTCAAGGCGAGTCCGAATACTTACAAGGGCAGCTGCCCGACGACAATAAAATTTATCGGTAGCATAACCACAAACTTCGCCGGAACGGTGATATACCGTTACGTGAGCCATGGCAGCAGAGTATCGTCAACATTCAACTTAAAATTCGATAAGAAGGAAACCCGAACAACCCTATCTTGGGCTGGTACCGACTGGAAATACTGGCACCTAAGCCAGCAGGTTCGGTACAGGCTAAATACCGGGTCGACTGTGTGGTCCCAACACCAGCCAGGGCAACCATTAAGAATTGAGTCTGTTACTCACTAGGCACGCCAGTTTTAAGTTGACGAGATGCGGCATTCCATGGATTTTTTTTGCGGAAAAAGGACAGAAAATAACTCCTAATGCAAACATAACTATAACCAACTGCCAGACGGTATCGTCCACTCCATTTACCTCTAACAACGCGCCTGCGAAAGAGTGGATCATGTTCTGGCGCTGGCTCAGAAAATAACATGCTAGCCTGGTGGAGGTTTAATTCAAAGGCTTGTATGGAGAATAACCCCACATTTCAAACGAGTTCGGCTAATGTGAGGCCCAAGCTTCTGTTTTATCGTGACGATAGCCATTATCGCAACCCAGAGTATAAGACGTGAAAAGCCGGGTTAGATTACTGCTTAAGCACTTCAGCCATATTCGGTACTATGGTCACAGGATCGAGACGCATCTGATACCAGTTAACACGCCAGTCTAAGTGTGGGCCTGTTACCCTGCCCGTTGCACCGACTTCGGCGATAGCTTGGCCCTGCTTGATGACCTCGCCATCTTCGACATACAGCTTGCTCAAATGCAGAAAGCTGGAACTGACGCCATAGCCATGGTCGAGAATAATCGTGCCGCCGGAATAAAACATATCCGCGACAGATAAACTGATGACACCATCGGCAGGGGCGACGACGACAGTGCCGGTTTTCGCGGCGACATCGACGCCATAATGAGGATTTCCCGGCTTACCGTTATAAACACGCTGACTGCCGTACACGCCTGAGATACGCCCCGTCAGCGGCCAGATGAAATCTTGAGTGAAGGACTTTAACTCAGAAAACTGACTTCGTGCGGCTTTGACTTGTCTGCTGTCTTTGGCGGAACGCTCCTGTGCTTTAGGATCTGGCTTCATGATCTTTTTACTGATCCCGTTCACCCTGTCTATCTTGTATTCTTTCGCCTTAATGCTCAGTGGTTTAATCTGAGTCAAGCCATCAGGATAAACAAGTTTTAACTCTTGCTTTAGTTCGGCCTTGCGGGAAAAACCAAATACGAAGGCGCCTTCTGGGGTCACCTTGAGCGTTTTACCGTTGAGATATACTTGAGTACCTGGCTCGACCGTAGCTCGGATCAGGGCGCCCTGTTCCATCTTACCCATTAACTGAATTTGCGCGCCTGCATTAACGGTAAATAGGAGTGTTAATCCAGCCAAAAGTGTGACCATCTTCGGGAGTAGAGTCATTAGATTTCCAGTCATATGTGCTTGGTCTCGGCTAGTCGTGAACATTAATATCCAGGCACTCGCATCAGAGACATAAGTTGCCTTTTACTGAGATGGCCCCTTTACCAACCCCTTCATAGGCGATCACTTTAAATTCACTCTTAGGCGCTTTCTCAACCAGGGTATTAGCAATAAACTCTGCCAGCAGCTCTACCGTAGTGTCATGTGGAATGATCTCACAATGAGACTTTGGCATGGCGAGTTGGAACTCCCCCTGAGGTGCCTGATAACAAAAGCCATAATGAGTCTCTTCGCTCACCCTTGCCTGAGGAGAAAGGCTTAACTCATTCAAATTAACCACATCTTCTTCGGTACCTAGATAGATGTCTTTCCAACGTTTAGCCCAATATTCATCCCACTTCGGCGCCGCAATACCGTTTTCGAAGATATTGATTGGGCTACGATGACCATGAGCAATGCGCTGACAGTTACCATCGTGCTTTTTAAGGCCATGGGTGTAATGATAAAATGGGGCTTCGTGCATCTCATTACGCAGTGTCAGCGCTATACCTTCGACATTATCCGGCAACACGGCTCTCAATGCTTTCAGTAAGAAGGCATTGACGCTATCGAAGTCGATAATTTCACTGGGGATCAAGGCAAAAGCCTGAGACGGGCATGCGAGATGAATATTGCCCTGCAGGCTGCTAAAATCCATCCAAACTTTATCGCCTTGCTGTTGCCAGCGCACTTCACTGCAAGCGGTGGGGATGAGTAAACGGTGATCGGCGACTTCATCAATGGTATTTTTGATGGTGCGCTTAACTTTCGAAAAGTCTAACACCATATTTTGCTCATCTAAGCCGCCGTCGAGCAGAACATCAACTATCCAGCTTTCCCCCACCATGCCGCGAATTGGACACAAGTAGGAAAAATCGATTACGGTTAAATCTCTTACAAAAAGTTGCATTTACGCTCCTAGATGGAAAAACAGTCCACCTTTTTAACGTCCATTCGGCAATGGCCAAAGGACTGAAATAGTGTCTCAAGACAAATTGGCTTTATCTTTGAGGTTTAAGCAAGTTTACATGTGATAACACTAATTTTCGACCCGTTTATTGCGCCTAATTGTAAACTTGGCGAGTATGCTTGATTTGTCATCAGTATAAACCTGATAATTAACTTTACACCTTGTCAAAAATATATCGCCAAACAGGATGCCCAGCCCCCGCCGACTGGCGTATCAGTTTTATCTTCGGCCAACAAAAAAGGCGCTTAATAGCGCCTTTTTGATTTAAAGCTAAAACCTCAAGGATGACTGACTACTGGCCGCCCTTTAGACGTCTATCTAACTGATCCTTCAAGTTTGCTGGCACGCCTTTTATCAATATGGTGTCTGAGATGGGATCATACATGACCCGCTCACCAAGGTGTGCCCCATCGAAGCTAAGCGTCACGCCACCGCCAGTACCGGAAAATTTCTTCAGTTGACGTAGGGTCGGTTTATCACCTGGAAACTCATCTTCGAGCTCATAGTCTCCGCCCTTGGCAAAATCATAGAAAGATTCCATGCCACTATCGGCGAGTTCATCGGCAAGATCTTTAATTTCGATATCTGCACCAACATCACAGCGCTCGGTACAATAATCGAAAACCTTCTCACGGCACTGCTGACGCTCATCTTTGGTCAGTTCGCTGCTGGAAACGAAATCTTCGACGGCATTCATCAACTGCTTGTTTTGCGCCTTAGTGTTAACGCCTTCTACACAGCCCATAAAATCGAGGAAGAAGTCGGCAATTTTTCTGCCCGCACGTCCGCGAATAAATGAGATATATTTACGTGAACCTTCATCCGCCTGCCATTCGGTCAGATCGATTCGCGCCGCCAGCTGTACATCTTTAAGATCTAAATGGGTATTTTGTGATAGTTCCATATCATCGAGCACAGTCATCGATGGCTTAGCATTGAGCAAAGAAACATACAGGTAGTCACTGGTCATATGGGTATAGCAAGCCAAAAGTAAGTAACCACCTTGACTGAAATCGTACTTGGACAACTCTTCTTGCAATAACTTACCCGCTAAGCCAGAAAATTCGACGAAGCCAAGTTGACCATCTCGGTACTCGGTTAACGCCTGCATAAACTTAGGATTAGCCTCTCCATCTTCACCTGAGATACCGAAATGTCCAAAACCTTTACCCGCCTTTGTGGTGTATGTTTGATGTAACTCATCCAACATGGTTTCAACGGCTTCGCCATTCAATAAAGGTTGGGGACGCAATCGACAGCTTAATTTCCCGTCACTGTCTTGAATAATGGCATGTATGATGGCTTGTTCGACGTTTATGCTCATAGGTCTCGATAAAGAAAATGGTTAAAGATGTGATATCACCAATATAAGGTCACTGGTCGTGCGACTCGGTTCGCTTCAACAGAACCTCATTTTCGGGTCAATTTTAATGAGCCTATATTGCCCCAATTGAAATCCTGCTTCAACAGTAAGATGACTAATACTCACTAGCTAATCCTCGACAAAAGGCGCAACAGCCAAATTTACACCAGTCAAAGTGGCTATTGCTATCAAAATCAGCCTAAGCAGTGCAATGATATCGTGCTTAGGCTGAATTTCGGTTATCATGGGCGCTAAATATCTCGGTAACCGAAACACTTTTTTAATATGGCTATAAAATCAAAATATTCTAACACTCAAGTTGAATCTCTTATTGCTGAAATCAGTGCTGTGATGGATAAGCATCAAGCTCCGACCGACTTAAGACTCATGGCATTGGGTAACTGTGTGACAGATCTTCTGGCACGTAAAGTCCCACAGGAAGCCAGAGGCCAGGTAGCCGAGCAGTTTTCAAAAGCCCTAGCTCAGTCAGTTAAACGCTAATTGATGCCTTCGAGCATTGAAACTAGCTAAAATCGTAAAAAAAAACTTAAGATACTTTAGTATCAAATAAAATAAGCATTTAAACGGTAAGCGGAGCCACATGGTCGAGCGTAAAAAGGAAATGGGCCGTGATCGCGTATCACGCCTGGTAACTTGGGGACATTGGTTCGCCTTCTTCAACGGCTTTCTTGCCATGATTGTGGGCTTCAGGTATCTCGGTACTCTGGGTCATCCTGAGACTTGGGTTGGCTGGGGTTATCTGGCCATCAGCACCTTAGGTCACTTTAGTTTTTTGGCCTTTATCGTTTATTTGGTGCTGATTTTTCCGGTCACCTTACTGCTGCCCTATTCGAAGATTTTACGTGGCTATGCAGCAAGCGTTGCCACCTTAAGTCTCTGTATTTTACTCTATGACACCATCATTTATGATGATTACGGACTGCACCTGAGTCCGTTTGTATTTGATCTGGCATGGGCCGACCTTAATGCCCTGCTTCGTGGCACTTCCTATATCATCACCCCCTTAGGGATTTTAGCCATTGAGCTCACTGCGGCAAATTTCCTCTGGAAAAGGATCGAAAAAATCCACAAGGTGCGTCGTGGTAACAAGGTCGTCGCCTTCGTGGGTGTATGCTTTATTAGCAGTCATCTGATCCATATCTGGGCCGATGCCGCAGATATTACCGAGATCACTCGTCTCGATGATGCTTACCCGCTCTCCTATCCCGCCACAGCCCGTTCGTTTATGGAAAGTCATGGCATAGATAGTTCCACGCGGCCAAAAGTAAGCTCATCCCAGAGAAGCAGTTTGAACTACCCCAAACGTCCACTGCAATGCACTAAAACCCATGATGTGCAGCCTAATATCTTGTTATTAACCGTAGATAGTTTTAGGGCAGATATGGTCACGAGTAAGACCATGCCCTTCTTCAGTCAGTATGGCCATAACAATCAGGAGTTCCTACACCACATCAGTGGCGGCAATCAGTTCAACAGCGGCATGTTCTCCATTCTTTATGGACTTCAAGGCAGCTATATCAGCTCAGGAGACTTGTCACAGACGCCTCCTCTACTGACTCAAGTATTGAAGCGACAGGGCTATCAGCTGGGCTTATTCTCAGGCTTGCACGCCAGTCAGATACCTCAAGCCATCTATGATGATTTTGAGCAGAAAATCTCGCCACCAAACACTAGCGATGCGGCTCAAGATATTGAAAATGTTGTAGAATTCAAAACTTGGCAACAGGCACAGAAAAGTCCTTGGTTCGGTCTAATTAACCTTAGAGCCCCTGACAGCTACGATACCCCCATTGGATTTTTGGGTATTGAAACTGTCCAGTCTGAGCAGAAATTAACACCTGCTCAGCGAGTCTTGTTTAATCAATATCGTCAGTCATTGAATTTTATCGATCAACAGATTGAAAAAATCATCACCAACTTGCCCACAGATACCTTGGTCATCATCACAGGGGTCAGCGGTAAATTGTTTACCAGTAACCTGGATGAGGCTAGAGGTAACCTCTCTCCTGCCAATGTTCAGGTTCCTTTAGTGATCCATTGGCCACAATCGCCGGCGAAAGACGTAAATTATCGAACCAGCCACTATGGCATCGCGCCCACCTTGATGACTCAAGTTCTTGGCTGCACGAATTCGGCGACCGATTACAGTGCGGGTCGAAGTCTATTGCAGCCCGATGCTGAATCTTGGCTATATGTCGGCGATAATCGTATCTTTGGTATCTATCAAAAATCTGAAATTACGGTGATCGACAGACACGGTAAGTACCGCATCTATGATAAAAATTACCAGCATCGCCTGCGCAAGAAGTTGAGTGCACCTGAGCTAATCGAAGTGATGCGTGAAGGTCGTAGGATGTATAGCAATTAAAATAGAGAGAGTCCGTACTGTGTATCGATATCTCTTTGAACCCGTATTACGCGTTAATTGAGTAATTACCGACTAAAAAGCTTACAAACCAAGCAATCAGATCGAATGTGGTGACTAATTGCTTGCAGAACCTCAAGTGACTTGCTAAAGTTCTGCCTCACCTAAATAGCCCCTTGAAAAAGATGTTTAGGTGTTCTTAGACGCAGTTTAGGTTCTAAGAAAATCTCGGGATATGGCCTAGTCCGGTAAGGCGCTTGTCTGGGGGACAAGAGATCGCAGGTTCAAATCCTGCTATCCCGACCACATTAAAAAAACCAGACTCAGCAATGAGTCTGGTTTTTTGCTATCTATCCCATGCTAAAATCCAGACGATAAAGTCTGGCTAATCTCTATATCTTCACTCTTGTCTCAGAGTCTTCGCCTCAATGAACAACTACCGTTTTCCATTTTCAGTCTTTTATTTGGCACCACAGGGTTAGCAAGCACTTTACTGGCCGGAATGGGGTTTTAATGAACAAAGCGACGTAGAGGAGCAAGCTGGCTCAGCGGGTGAAAAGATGAAGCTTGCTATACTCATAGCCGCCCACCAAATACCATTGCAATGACTCTTACTCGATGAAGCTGACAATTATTCAGATAGTGAATCGAAATGCCTATTATTTGCAGCGTTACATCAGTATCGAGGAGGTTTTATCTTATATTCATTACAGAACCCGGCATCACAGCAAGCGTAGAAATCATAAACGAGTAAAATCACTGAGCTCCTGTGGACTGCGGATTAGACTGGATTATCTGCTCTCGCACTAATTTTAGCTAAGCTGGATTGGTATCCAGCTTAGCTTATGATATTTTACTGACAAAATTACTTATCGAGATGTTACTCATGCCGAAGGCAAGCGACGTTAAAAAGAATACTGCTATCGAATTCAACAATAATGTTTATCTCATCAGAGATATTGAACGTTCAGTGCCCCAGGGACGTTCGGGAGGCAGCCTGTACCGCATGCGCATGTACGATGTAGCTTCAGGGTCTAAACTGGATCATACCTTCAAGGCCGATGATATGATAAGCCTTGCGGATCTGAGCCACCACGATGTGACCTTCTCTTATATCGATGGTGACGAGTATGTCTTCATGGACGTAGAAAATTACACCCCTTATCATTTCAACAAGGACACCATAGCCGAAGAGTTACTCTATATCACCGAAGACACTCAAGGCTTGCATGTGCTTACTGTCGATGGCTCACCCGTTGCCATCGAACTGCCTTCCCATGTCGATCTGCTCATCGTCGAAACAGACCCTTCAATCAAGGGAGCTTCGGCCAGTGCACGTACTAAGCCTGCGACGCTTTCTACCGGGCTGACGGTACAGGTCCCTGAATATATTGCCAATGGTGAGAGGATTAAGATCAACACCGCCGAACAAAAATTTATGAGCCGCTCAGACTCTAAGGCTTAATGAAGCTGGATTAACCAGACATGGACCCGTTATTGGGAGTCAAATAACGGGTCTGCTTGCTTCACAACTTGGTCAATATCTCTGGAAATTATGACTCTGAGTCAGTAATCGATTGCCTCAAAAACCCGCGAGACGAATCCATTACTGCCGTGATTCTTCAACTTCAGCCTTCTGCTTTCGCTCAACTTCTAACTGCTTTTGTAGGCGTAAGTCTTTGGTGATCCCATAGACAATAAAAGATAATAAAATGGCTAAACCTATGCCGACTTTAAAGATATGTTGATTGATTAAATCATCCATTTTCATGATCCATTTGATGTGATACCGAGCGGTATGAGTGTGAAGCTTTATCGCTTTGAGCGAAAAATTATGCACCACGACAATGAAGATAAACTTAATCTGACTCTCAGGCGCTATACGCATGCACAACGGACTCAAGTAATTCAACTAAAAGTAAACCTATTTAACCCTAGGCTTACATGGGCGCATAGCAATCGCTCAAAAACAACCAAGCGTAGCCATTGATGATACATTTAGCCGGTCGTTTCTCTCTATCCCGCTCCATTTTGATAACCGTCCACTTACCATTTGGCGCAAAGACCCAGCAATCGGCAACCTTTTTGTAACAAATGTATTGAGAATAGAGCTATAAGGCGCTAGCATCTATACCTAGCCGCGAGATAAAAGAATATAAGGCTTTAATGTTCCAGATTAATCGTCAGCATTTCAAGTTCTCCTTCTTTCTAGGCTTATTTGGCCTCATAGCGAACCTGTACCCCATTCCCCTGTTTGGCAATGTTCAGCTTATCTTGGGCAACGGTTTTTTTGTCATCGTCGCCATCTTGTTAGGCCCTTGGTATGCGCTGATCACCGCCCTGCTCTGCTCAATCGGCTTATTTATTTCCTGGTCTAGTCCCCATGTATTTATCATCTTCTGTCTGGAGGCCATCTGGTTAGGCTTCGCCCGCAGAAAAGACATCTATTCTCTATACGCGGATATCGGATATTGGCTGTTATTAGGTATGCCATTATTTGTGCTATACGCCAGTATTTTTTCGGAATTACCTGAAAGCCACCTCTCCTTTATCACATTAAAGCAGGGCGTAAATGGTTTAATCTGCGCCGCTATGGGCTCTCTGGCTGTCACCGTCATCTCTGAGTTATGGCATCTAGATGGTAAGGTGAGAGACAAGAAAAGACGTAGCTTCAATGCTCAACTCACTTACAGTTTCTCCTTAGTACTGACCATCTCACTGTTGGGCTCGGCGCTGATATTCAATCATCAGGTGATCACCAAACAACAAGAGAGTTTACAGCGAAACTTACATGATTCAGTCACTCATTTAGGACTGGCGACTGAAGTATTCCTTGAAACGCATCAGCGAGCGATAGATAACGCCGCTAGATGGCTGAGTTTGTCAGGCACAGAGAATATATCTGACTGGCAAAGCAAACTGGTCAAGCTGCATCAGAGTTACCCAGGGTTTACCACCATGCTGGTAACCAACGCCGATGCGCGTATCATAGCGGCGAGCCCCATGTCGGCATTAGGCGTAGACAAGGTACTCAACAAAGAGATCAGTGTCGAAGACCGTCACTACTTTCAGCAAGCATTTTTCAATCAAACCACCTACATTTCACCGGCATTTTTAGGGCGAGGGTTTGGCACTGACCCCATAGTTGCCATCAGCGCGCCCTTCTACCACAGCAATAAACCTAACCAACCAACAGGGATCATCGAAGGTTCATTAGATTTAACCACCTTCGCTCAAATTGAGCAGGCCAATGAGGTCTACCAAGATCAATTTTTGATCCTTATCGATGAAGCTGGCAGGGTCATATACGCATCAAATGCCTTAAGTCTTACCCCCTTGTCCAAGTTTAAATGGGCTGAGAGTGGCAAAAACTATAAGACCAGTCTGTCTATGATCAACCTGCGAGATATCGATAATCCGAGTCCCGAATTTATCTATGACAGCTACACCCTCGATAATCAATGGAAACTCTATGTGGTTAAACCCTTTTCTCCCTTATTAAAATTACTAGAGTCTCAATATCTCACCACATTTGCTGTACTTATCTTCTCCATCATAATTACCGTCTTAGTGACTCGAGTCCTGAGTATCCGCTTGACTCAGCCACTTGGCATCATTGCCAATAAATTTGCCGAATATGGACACAGTAAAGCGGCCGATTATCATATCAACGAAGAATCACCTATTGAGTTTCTCAACTTATATCAGATCATTAAGAAGAGTAAGCAAGAGCTAGTTTCTTACCAGTTAGAACTCGAAGAGAAGGTCGCGATCCGTACCTTTGAACTGCAAAAAGCCAATGCTAAACTGCAAATATTAGTCGAAAAAGATGAGTTAACGTCTCTGTACAATCGTCGCTATGCCGAAGTCAAATTCAGATCCACCCAAGATTTTTGTCAACGTAGCGATGAAGTGATGGCGCTGGGGATCTTAGATATCGATAATTTCAAATCTATCAATGATACCTATGGTCATCAAGGCGGTGATGAATGCCTGCGGGTTTTATCAAAAGAGATGAAAAAATACTTTAAGCGGGATACCGATGTCATCGCACGTTATGGTGGTGAAGAGTTTTTGCTCATCTTACCCTTCTGTAATGTGCTAATGATTGAAGCGCACCTCAACGAGTTTAAAAATAATGTTAGAGGCTTAGCCATCGAAAACCCTAATGATAAACGTCTGATAAGCATGACGGTCAGCATAGGTGCCCTGGTGAACAATGCTAAATTCAGTACCGAGTTAGAGGCCTGGTTTAAACAAGCCGATCTTAACTTGTATCTGGCTAAAAACCAGGGCAGAGATAGGGTCATAATCTCTATGCCTAGACCAGTCGATGCCAGAGTGACAAGCTAATTTATAACGCTTACGCCTAGTCTAACGAACTGCCCCCCCCCCTTAGTCAACAAGCTTTAAATCCCGTAGAAACAGGCCACTGACCTTCGCCGACAAGCTTTTATCCCAATAGAAACCAGCACCAAAAGCCATTAATGACCCACTCTAATGGAGAACTTTATGTTTAACCTTACCCATGAAAACTCAGTTTCACCCTTCATCTGCGGGTGCTGATTGTCTTCATGGGCAAGGGGCTTTTATCGTCGATTAAAGCTTAAAGATATTGTCCTTGGCATCACGGTCAATCAACTTAATGAAGGGGTCGACCCCGACATAGCTTGGCTCACCGTCGAGGATAAGGGTTAAACTATTTTCGCCACTGACGAGTCTATGCTTCTCTAATAGTATAACTTCACTATCGTTTTCAAGCTTATCCGGATCGGCACTAAACACACCAATATCGATTAAGGCATCCAATGGTAATTCAGATTCCTCGCCTTTGCCTTGGGCGAGTTTGCGGCCAGCATGAATAGTCAAGTCCAACTGTACCTTGCCATTATCCAATTGAGTCATTACCACATTCGTCAAACGTAAATCATATAAGATGATCTTATTAAACGAATCTTCAATGAACTCAGCTTGCGCCTCGTCCACATCCTGTTTGAGGTATTTGACCAGATCTAAGGTGGTTGGGAATGGATCATTACGATACTGATAACGCATTAAAAATGCCTTCAAGTTATCATTCAGTCTCGCTTCCCCGATGGTATCTTTTATCGCCATCATCACCACAGCGCCTTTTTGGTAGTGAATGTATGCTTGATTTTCACTACGCAATAACGGCATCTCGCTTATTGACTCTGATGAGCGACCCCGTAAGTACCGGTCCAATTCATATTTGAGAAATTTACGGATCATGTTCTCGCCGTATTTTTTCTCCAGCACCATCAAGGCAGAATACTGAGATAAGCTTTCTGAAATAACGGCACTGCCCTGAACATCAGCCGCTCCCACTTGATGCCCCCACCATTGGTGAGCCACTTCATGGGCCGTCACGTAATACACAGGATCAATGTTGTCTTCATTGCGCAAATCCGTGATAAAACCAATGCGCTCCGAATAAGGCACGGTATTGGCAAAACTTTGCGCGAAACTACGGTAACTTGGAAACTCCATGATCCGCATTTGCTTATGCTGATAGGGCCCAAATGCTAGCGTGTAATAATCGATAGAGTCATTAACCGCTTCGATCATCCGCGCCACGTTCCAAGGATGATCCGGATGATAGTAGACTTCAACCGCTATGCCCTTATGCTCAGTGCGTTCAACTTGATAACGCGCGGAGATAATAGCGAAAAAGTTCACCATGGGACTGTCCATCACATAGTGAAAATACTGTCGCCCGTTTTGTTGCCACTGCTTCTGCAAGTATCCTGGTGCAATGGCAATTTGGTCGGCAACCGTCGAAATGGTCGCTTCAAACTGAATGAAATCACCATCGACCCCAAAAAAGTTCTGGGTGTAAAAATCACTGTCCTCAAGCTTGTTCGCTCGCTGTTTTTCAGCCAGACCACGTTTTTGGCGCTCGTGCCGGTCTGACAGTTCATCATTTTCTTGATAACCAAATACAGGTAATAACTCAAAATTATTAATGAAGGTGCCATTTTCAACCACAGTAAAATCGAAGCCAGACTCGGCAATCCCCACGGATCCACGGGTTAACTGAATGTCCCCTTGTACAACCTCTCCCGGCATAACCGGCGTGTCGAAGGTTAACCAGGTATTACGATAACGGCCGTCAAACTCTCCAAGGGTTGAATGAGGAATGTTAATCTGTACCGTTTCCCCACGCGTATGCTCAGGCAATTGCACCAGCATTTTCTCAATCGGCGTAGCGGATTTGTTCTGCCATTCAAATTTAATATTCGCCACTAACTTACGTGCTTCAGGATACAGGTCGACATTGGCATTCACTTTTGTCGCCACTAGTATGGGCCAGCCTTGATATTGCTTGAAGGCCTTCTCGTAATCGGCTCGTAAATCGGCACGTTCATCTGCTGTTTGATGCTGATTTACCACTTTAGTTTGGTAAAATAAGTAACCACCCATCCCCAAGAAAACCACCAAGGCGCTCGCCACTATCGCCTTGCCACTGCCACCTATTTGATAGCCCAGTAAGTTCAGCCGGGTCTTGAGGCTCTGCTGTGGCCCCCTATGATATAAGCCATAGCCTAAAACAAATAAGATGACGCTAAACGCCCCCCAGTAAATCATGTACATACCGTGAGAGACTAAGCCCCAACCGTAACCATTCATATCCGAGTAAGCTAAAATGGGTGACTGGCCAAAATTATACAAACTATGGCCAAAACCCCAACTTGCCATCACAAATGTCGTTAAATAATAGCCAACAAATAACCCCATACCCGCGTACTTATTCGGGCTCAATACTTGTAGGAAAAAAGCCAGTACCGCTGACATAATCAACGGCACAAGATAATAAAACCCGAGACGAATGACATATTGCGACAATTCAAGATTGGCTTGACCTTTTATCAACTGGAAGACAATCGTAGTGCACATGGCAAGCACATAAAGCAGGGTCATCACGATGACAATTGACACCAGCTTTGAACTCCAAAAGCTCAGATTGGACACGGGCATACTATCAACAATATCCCCCATGCCCGATGTGCGCTCACGCCAAACAATTTCAGCACTGTAATAAATCAGCACTATGATCATCAATAGACCCGTTGCGCCGGCAATATTGTCGACCATGTCTTGAGTCAAGGGCCAGTTGGAGGTGCCATACCAACCAAAATCATTAAACATAGGGCCGATTAAGTTAAACACGGTTAAGACCCCTAACACCACAAAAGGGGCCGTCAACAGCACTTGGCGGACTTCAAACTTTACCCGCGCCCAAAACTGTAGACGGCCATTGGGCAACGTCGCCATCGCCAATGTTGACACAGGAATAAGCTTGGGTTGGGTACCGACTTTGAGGGGTTTTTTTTCACGTTTCTTGGTTAACTTAGGCGAACGAAACACGCCGGACAGCCCCAGTAAGACACTGGCAATACCTAGCCATAGCAGGCGGTTTTGCAGCATAATGCCTGACAATTCCACCAACTGGGTATTTTTCTCACTGATGGTCCAGTAACGGGTGACATCCGCAAAGGTACGCAGCGCAAACGGATCGAGTAGCGCAGCTAGGGTTCGGTATTGCGGTTGGCTCGCCATCTCCCCCGTTAAGGTATAGAGCACCAGCATTGCCACGGCAGTCAGATACAAGGCCATCAAAGACCTAAACCAGGTTGCCATGGCATAAAATAAGGTCGAAATCAGCAATAAACTCGGCAAAGCCAATTGCAAATAAGGCAGCACATAGCTTAACAATGAGGTTGAGCCAAAACGGCTGGCATCCACCCAAGGCATGAGTGAGCCCAACAAGAGCCCAAGGGGGATAAAGGCAAACACGGCCATCACCACCGCAAAGCTGCCCATAAAGCGGCCAAACTGATATGAAAATGGGGATAGGGGCTTACTGAAAATCAATTCTTCCATCAAATGTTGATGGTTGCGAATGGCTGTGCTACCGACAAAATTCACCACAGCAAACATCGAAATAAAGCTCATTACGAGTATCGACTGGGTAATACTAAAGGGGCTATTCTTCATGACTTCGCCGCCGGCACCAATTTGTATATTATTGGAAGCGACAGACAAAAAACCCAATAAAAAAAACAGCAAGGCAATCACGTAAAATGACGGTTGGCGCAAGTAATAACGCCATTCAAATCTCACCATAGATAACAACATTGTCGTTCTCCTTATGCTGTCTGACCATTACGATGGCTATGAAGCGTGGAAAAATACAAGTCCTCAAGACCCGCACTGGCAGGCGCGAAGCCTTCAGGACACTGGTCAGACATCACGTTGAGAACCGTGCGGCCCGCAAACAAGCGCTTGGAAATGACAGATAGCTCAGACTCAAGTTCCACAACCTCTGCTTGACTGACCGTCTTAGTCCAAATTTTATCATTCAGCTCCCCGACTAATTGCAGAGGATTACCTTCAAGTAAAATTTTACCCGAAGCCAGCACAGCCATTTTTTCACACAGCTCTGAGACATCTTCGACGATATGGGTAGAAAGAATAACCACCTTTTCCTCACCTAAGCTGACCAGCAAGTTATGGAAACGGTTGCGTTCCTCGGGATCGAGTCCGGCAGTGGGTTCATCGACGATTAACAATTTAGGATCGCCAAGCAGCGCCTGTGCTATGCCAAAGCGTTGACGCATACCACCAGAAAAACCGCTGACGGCTTTGTTTTTATGTTGATATAAATTGGTGTGTGCGAGCAAGCCATCGACGGCTTCTTTACGGGCTTTAGCGTTATTTAGCCCTTTCAATATGGCCAAATGATCGAGTAAATCATAAGCGCTTATACGAGGGTACACATTAAAATCTTGTGGGAGATAACCTAAGGTTTTACGCAGTGATTGGGGCTGAGCCATGACATCTATGCCATCGAAAATAATACTCCCCGAGTCTGCGCTTTGCAGGGCGGCGATGGTGCGCATCAAGGACGACTTGCCGGCACCGTTGGGCCCTAATAACCCGAACACCCCCTTGTCTATGTTGAGATTCACGCCATCGAGTGCGTTAACACCGTTGCCGTATGTTTTATTCAAGTCGGTGATAGTTAACATGTATACCCTTTATGTCATTCTTTTTGGTCACAAAATAACACCGAAGGTAGCATATAAGTTTACAATGGATCAACAGTCTACCTATTGCAGTTCTACTCTAACTCCGTAATAAACTTGTCTATTCTGGAAATAAGATATGGGAAAAATGGATTCCATTTCTGCCTTAATATCTCATCGGCCGACACCCCGAGTACACCACGCTCTCCTCGAGTCGATGCTGCGCCTATCTGAATTCGCTTCACATAATGCACGCCTTCCGGTCCATACAGGCTATCTTCGATAGGAAATGGCAAGGCTACATGGGACAGTGAATAGACATTTCTTGGCCAGCTCAAATTCAGGACCTGAGTTTCAGTTTCGCCTCGGGTGAAATGAGTCTCAGCCACCACATCTCTGGGCAGGTCTAGTGTCTTGACATTGTTGTGGACTAAGGTCAGATCGTATTTAAGGTGTTTGCTATTAAATATGCCGTCGAAATTCAACATAGGGTCTTGCTCAATGAGCCCCATATTGACCTCGGTACGATTGATATCGAAGATAACCAGTTGATGATTATCCTCAGGCAGCTTTTGAAATAAACCAGAGAACACCGCCGGTGTCGACACGGTATCATCAGTCAGCGACTGAAATGCCAGCACAGACGGCAGAGACTCAAGCTGCTGCGCCGAGGCTCTCTCTAACAGGAACTGATTACGCTCAGCGAGTTGATAGACAACATCGCCGGCGTTTACCGCAAACGAGTTGTATTTAAAGGGATCATATTCTGTCTGAATACTGTTCCAGCTCAACTTCTCCAGTCCCAATAAGGCGCCTAATCTTGCCTGCCACTGTGCGCCCGCGGCCACAGGTGGTAAGCCTATCGCCGGAGATAGGAATACCATAGCGGAATATTCACCCGCCTTGCTCTGGGCCACTCGTTCTAACTCATGATTCAATGCCAGAGCCGCTCCTGTTGAAAAGCCTATCACATATAGAGGCTTGCCATCGAGTAGCCGTTTAAGATGCTCGGTGGCTAGAGTCACTGCCGCAGCCATGTCTTGCCATTGGACGTTAACCAGACCGGAGGGAATGGTGCCATGACCGGGTAATCTCAAGCCTAAGACATGTGCCTTGTCCTTAAAATGTTTCGCCACATGAGATAAGGCGTAAGGGGAATCAGACATACCATGAAGCAGCAAGACACCGAAATCTGCATCTTGTTTTGGCCACTCATAACTGCGGTTCCAGTCATGACGCCACTTTTGTGGGTCTGCCAAACTGCCGCGCACATAACGATTCAGAATTGACGAATGCGGTGCCAGAGTCTGCGCGTAGATCTTCTGCTCGACCTCTTCGAAAAGCGTCTCTTCAAGGGCTATATAGTCAGAGAAGGTCTCTACGCCTTGGGCACGTTTAAATTCGGCGGTTAACTCTACTGTGTGCCAGATATCAAGATCGGGTCTCGCGTTAAGAAAACCGATCCCGGCCACCAGCAAGGCAACAACAATCCCCAGCGAAGCATAAAAAATGGCCATAAGCAGGTGTTTGGTGGAGCCTATAACGATCGTTCTCATATCTGTTCTAACATGCCTCGACACAAACAAGCCTCATCAATAGCGATAAAAGTTACTGTCTAAATTGAACGTTCATTTAATTAGGTTAACTTACACGCATTAACCAGGTAAAATCCACCAATACTCACACCCGAAAACATGGTTGAACAGATAATGTCCAAACCCGTGTCCAGTATGCTTCTCGGCAATGCCGAAGCTAAGACTTGCTATTACCTGCCAAACGCCCCTACTTTGCCCCTAGGGTGGAGTTATCGCCAAGCTGACGCCGCGGCCACACTCATCGCGCTTAATGGCAATCATTGGCGCAAGATATTAACCATCATGGCCAAGTTGTCAGCCCCGGATGACGATTGGAAAAACTATCGCGATACTCAGTTACTCAAACGTGACGAGCAGATATTGATAGGGGCATCTAGGCTGTCATCAACCCCAGAGCGACATATCATAGTCGGCGCCGTATCGGCTGCTAAATTAAACATCAATAGCACTAACACGTTATTTAACCGCTTAGATGAGCAAGACAGACTCCATGCAAATGGCTTGGGGGTGTTCATCTCGCCTTATCTGGACTATCGCCAATTTCCCAATAGCCTGATTGAACAGTTAAAACCTTATCTGAACCAATAAAGTGGCTAATAGATAAATATAAAACACGCCCACAAAAAAGGCGCATTCGCGCCTTTTTCACCAAATTGAGCCCTATAGACGATGTAATTTAGTCATAGATGGTCGCAATAGGCTTGCGCTTATGCTGCGTCGCCTTATAGATCCCCACCAGTCTATCGTCCACAACCCTATCCACTGACTTGCCTTCCAAAAAGTCATCTATCTGATCGTAGCTCAAGCCCAATGCAACTTCATCCTCGAGTTGTGGCTTATCATCTTCAAGATCTGCCGTTGGCGCTTTATTGACTAATATTTCAGGTGCCCCTAAGAAAGCGGCGAGCTTACGTACCTGGCGCTTATTCAAGCCAAATAGCGGCGCCAAATCGCAGGCTCCATCGCCCCATTTAGTGTAAAAGCCGGTGATATTCTCGGCGCTATGATCGGTACCGACCACTAATCCACCCGTTAAGCCGGCAATGTCATATTGTGCGATCATACGCATTCTCGCCTTTACATTGCCTTTAACGAAATCGACCTTGCCTTCATCACTTGGCTCTATCCCTGCAGCTTCAAGCCCAGCTAAGGTATGAGCATGAATGCCGGCGACGCCTTCATGTATGTTGACGGTGACTTGCTTAGAAGGAGAGATAAACTGACAAGCCAGCTGAGCCTCATCTTCATCTTGTTGCACATCGTAAGGCAGACGCACGGCAATAAACTGATAAACACTCTTTTCTGCCTCATGGTTTAACTCATCGACAGCAAGCTGACATAAACGCCCCGCGAGTGATGAGTCGACCCCACCACTGATCCCAAGCACTAAGCGCTTACAATGTGACTCTTTGAGTTTCAATTTGATGAAAGCAACGCGCCTTTGTACTTCATATTCAGGCTCTATTGCGGTTTGAACCTTCATTTCACGTAAAATCTGTCCCTTCACAATCTAAGCTCCAATCGAATAAATGTCTCGCTGATGAGTCTGATATTATGAGCCAAAATACTGATTAATACAGTATTATACCATTCCATATAAGTATCTGGTCAGTTCAGAGGCTCTCAGTGTTTTCAATTCAAGGCACATTGATGAGGAAATGGTTACTCCCTTTTAAGTCAATGTAACGCAGAAGTGGAAACACTGAGAGCCTCACGTAGTGCGGGTTTCAAAGCCCTTTATGCTACGTTGAATGTTTTCGATATAGAATAACTATTAGCTTCAAATATTCGCCTTGCCTACAGCGCTTTGAACTCCCGCTGAATGATCAGATACTTACTCGGAATGGTATTATATTGCAACATGTTTGGTTCATGCAATTTTTTACTAGCCTATTTCCTACACCCTTGCAATAATTTACAATACCTCTCGTTCTTAATCCCCCATTATTGGGACAAGTTATAAAATCGGATCTCAATATGGAACTACAACTACTTATCTCTCTGGCCATTATTCACTCTGTCGCCTTGGCGAGCCCGGGACCAGACTTCGCCCTAGTGGTAAAGATGGCCAGCCAAGAAAGTCGAGCTACGGCTATCGCCTCAGCAGTGGGCATCTCCGTGGCCATCTTGCTGCACAGTTTACTCAGTGTCACCGGGGTGAGTTTACTCATCAAGAGCTCAGAGCTGCTCTTTGTCGCCGTACAATTAATCGGAGCGAGTTATCTTGGCTGGATGGGCATAGGTGCTATTCGAGGCACTATTTCCCAGTGGCGCAACGAAGCGAGCTCCCAAGTTCTGGATAATGCGAGTAAGCTAGGATTGTCTGTCAAACAAGGTTTTTTCCAGGGGCTATACACTAACCTGCTAAATCCCAAAGCTATGGTGTTCTTTATTACCTTGTTTTCCGCCATGATCACGCCTGATATCAATGTCATCACTAAGGTGAGCGCCGTATTCATCATGCTTATCTTATCATTAAGCTGGTTTATATTTATTGCCCTAGTCTTATCCAAGCCCCTTATTCAATTGAAAGTAAAGAGAGCTAGCCCAGTCATTAATCTAGTCACCGGCATACTGTTTATTTCTGTCGCAGTCATCATAGTCTCTGGCGTCATATAAACAGTAAGTCTGGCTCACATAGGAGCTGATACCATTACGAGTCGTTTTCCGGCTAGCCCGTCCTAAGCTAAATAGAGAATGGCTTACACCAATTGGTACTTGTCTAATCGGTCCAAAAAGGCCTTATAGCTTAGGCCTAAAAATTTAGCCGCCCTAGTGCGGTTACCTTGATGCTTGTTCATGGCATGTTCTAAACAGTCTTTCTCGAACGTTCCCTGGCCAGGCGTAATCCAGTAACTGCTTTAAGGTATTTGCCGATAATTTAGCTTGTTCCGGCTTATATTGACCGCTGTGCAACGTCAAAAAATGCTCGACTAATCTGCCAATATCTTCCTGGCGATCTCTTAATGACGGCATATGAATTGGCATAAGAGCTGAACGTTTAAGGGCTAGAACCTTATTCTAACACCTACAAAACTCACTCATTAGCATCCGCTGCCTAAGGTTTTGCTACTCGGCTGGTGATTACCACTGCAGGTCATCCGCTGATTAATGTTAGCGGTTAATAAACGTCGGCTTATCATATCGACCACTATGTTGAGCATGGCCGTACACACCAACAGGAATAATGCAGAGCTATAACGGATCTCAGCAAAGCCGCTATCGACATAAAAACCTAAGGTCGCCACACCTAACATGCCCAAAATGGCTGTCTCACGTAAGATAACTTCGAAACGATAAAACACCAGCCCCATAAGATTGGGGTAAATCTGAGGCAGCACCTGATAACAATATCCGTCGAGCCTGCCATTATAATCTGCCGAAACCTCTAAGGTATCTGACTGCCTCACCGTTAGATAAGCGATCAGAGCACCATTATGAAGCGCCAGCGCCAGCATGGCCGGCAGCATGGATGGGCCCAATAACATCATAAAAATAAAGGCGAAAATATATTCAGGAACAGATCGTAACACTAGCAAGCCAAACTTAGTACAGTTCGAAAGCAAGGATCCGCTCAAGCTTCTGCATGAAAGCGCCGAGCTAAACAAGGCAATGATGTGCGCCATGGCCAACGCGGATAATGCCAGCAATAAGGTGATCGCTAACCCCGGCAAGGCTTGAGTAAAGAATAACTTTTGTGCCCAGCTCAGCAGCCGATTGACAAGATTCAAGTCGATCTGACGCCAATGATCCACCTGCTGTAAGGCGGGCGGTAAGATGTCTACTGTGATAAAACGCCACAACAACATGCCGTCGACACTGGGAATAGTAGGCAGAGTATATAAACCAGCCAAGATATAACACAAAATAAGCTTAGGTCGGCACCAATAGCTTATGGTGCCAATCAAGGCAATAAACAAGATTAACAGGGCCGCACCTTCATGATAATTACCCTGCCGGAACGCCGTCTCCAGATAAAAACCTATCGTCGGCATGCCGATAAAACCCAGCACCGCACTGCTTCTGAGGGCGCATTCGAACCGGTAACGGACATAAGCTAAAATTGAGGGCAATACGTGACTGATTCGACCGTAAAAATATCGACTTATTCTATCGGTATTAGCCGGCAAGGTTTGACTTGTTGTTTGGGGTGCTTGTATCAAGATATCGTTAAATACTCTGGCAAAAGTAGCCCCATAGGGTAAGGCTATCGCCAATATTCCCGTTACAGGCGACAGTCCAAACACCTGTAAAAACAGCAGCGCCCAGAATATTTCATGAATAGAACGCGTGACCGCACAGAAGGCCGCCACCAAGCGATTGGAATACAGGAAAGATAAGGGAACCCCGAAGAGCAAGCCAGCGACCACACCCAGTAGCGCAAAAGAGACGGTTTGCCACAGAGATGCCAGTAAATACTCGGTGGCAAAAAAATCTGGGGTCATAAATCCCTCAGCCATTCTCAGTAGCTCACTCCAAGGTTCGAGAGAGATTATTTCGGTATCTGACAAGGAAAAACACACGGCAGCAGTCAGCCATAACAGCAAGGTGACTTTCTGCCAATAACCAAAAAATGAATAATGCTTAGTCAGATCCACAGCCATGGACTTAGGCTGAGCATTAGGCATGCTTGAATGCATCTGAACTCGTTGCTGAAACAGAGCCAGAGTAAAGTTCATCGATATGGTTTGACGTTATTTTACCGTGGGTAATATCCAGCTTGAGTTGGCCCTGGCTCAGGCCGATAACACGGTCGAAATGCGTTAACGCTGCGGACTTATCATGCAGCACCATGATCACCGTTTCATGGCGGGAAAATACGAGGTCCAACAGACGTTTTCCCATAATCGGGTCTAACGCCGAAAAGGGTTCATCGCCAATAAAGATTGGCTGCTCTTGATATAGGGCTCTTGCCAATGCGACGCGTTGTCGTTGACCCCCAGAAAGTGTTGAGAGCTTCTTACTGACATGAAAATCGAGTTCGAGATCCCGACATAGCTCATTGACTTCACTTAACGGCTTCTTGAATGGCGCGATCAAATTGGCTAGGTTATACACCCAGTGGTGCTTAGCTAATGCCCCCATATAAACATTATGATACGTGCTTAAGCTATCGACCAGTCCCTGTTTTTGTGAGCAATAAGCTGCATTGTCTTTTAGCAAGTGGTAGAGGTGAGCCAGCAGCGTCGACTTACCCGCACCTGAGGCACCAATTATCGCCACCTTCTCTCCGGCCTCTATCGTTAAAGAGAGGCTATCGATAGCCAGCTTGTCGGCATATTTAAGGGTCAAGTTTTCAAATGTTATCATAGCGAATAAATACTAGTCGATAAGCCCTATGGTTTTAGCTATATTTTCAATAGGTTGATAATCTGAATTTTCGGCTTCTACGAAAGACTTCCTTGGAAAGCTAGCGAGGAGTTCAGGGTCTTTCATGTCGAGTAGGGCTTTTGTCAGCTTAGTCTTAAACTCGGCGCCAAATGTCTCATTCACTCCTTTCCTGACCGTCCACTGATAATCCGGGTACGCCGGGCTCTGCCAGATCACATCGACCTTATCCAGATCCACAATGCCTTTAGCCAACGCCCTTTCCCACACCTTGTAGTTAACCGCGCCAACCTGATAAGCCCCAGCTTGAACCTGAGCTATGGTTCGGCTATGGTCACCGGAGAAACCAATACGGGTGAACACATTTTCAGCCTGTTTACCTAGATTTCGCTCGATAAAAAATTGTGGCATAAGTCGACCCGATGTTGAGCCTTTTGAACCATAGGTGAAGGTGTAACCGTTTAAATTAGGAAAACTCTCAGATGGTAGAATGTCAGCCGAATGATGTGCAATAAAATAACTCTTAAAAAACTGATCTTCATAGCCCTGAGCGATCGCCTGGGAACCTGGAACCAAACGACGAGCCTGTACGCCAGATAAACCTCCAAACCAAGCCAGTTGAACTTGGTTATTCCTGAATGCGGTTACCGCTGCGGAGTAAGATTTAACTGGAATATACCTAACCTCGACACCTAATTGGTCCTGAAGATATTCAGCCACCTTGTCGAAACGTGTACGAAGCTGACTCTCATCTTCATCGGGAATGGCGGTGAAGGTAAATACAGTCGCAAATGCAGCGGAAGAAAGCGTGCTTAAGACGAGTAGAGCGACTATGTTTATTAGCCTCATGAGATGTTTCCTGTCAGTAAAAATCGTGCAGAATTTTAACGATAATAGCCCCAGAAACAAAGTGATTTATTGCAAAAATAGGATTCGTTGGCTATTTGAGGTTGTTTATTTACAAATCAAGTCAGCTGGTATTAAGTTATCCTCAAGTAAAGTATTAGCAAATACAGATATTGGCAACATGTCTTTATCTGAGTACACTATTGTAAAAAATTATAAAGGCATAAATTATGAGAATTTTGATTGTTGAAGACGATCCTATCTTGTCTCACCATTTACAGGTACAACTGAGTGAACTAGGAAATCAGGTTCAAGTCGCATTGACCGCCAAAGAGGGATTTTATCAGGCAACCAATTATCCCATAGATGTGGCTATCATCGACCTAGGTTTACCGGATCAAGATGGCATGAGCTTGATTGAAAATCTACGCGATGAGGGGCTAAAAGCCCCAATCCTTATCTTGACCGCCAGAGTCAATTGGCAAGATAAGGTTGAAGGTCTCAATGCCGGTGCCGATGATTATCTGGTTAAACCCTTCCAAAAAGAGGAATTGGTCGCGCGGTTAGACGCCTTGGTTAGACGCAGTGCAGGATTTGTTAGGCCACAGATCACCAGTGGTGATCTGGAACTTGATCTCGCCGCGAAGCAGCTCTCGATGAAAGGTGTCCCCATGGAGATCACCGCCTTCGAATATCTCATACTCGAGTATCTGATGCGCCATTGTCATGAAGTCGTCGCTAAGCAGCGTCTGTTAGATGTGATCTATGGCGATAAAGAGGGAGATCCAAACACCATAGAGGTCATGGTGTCCAGACTCAGAAAGAAACTCACCAAAGAAGGACTGGAGAATCCTATTGCCACTATTCGCGGCCAAGGTTACAAGTTTAATCTGCCATGCAGTTAAAGTTTAAATTTAAGAAACGTCTGCTAACGCGGATGTTTCTCACCTCACTGTCAATTATTGCCTTAGTAGGATTCGGTTTAGCCTGGCTGATCAACATTCTTCATGCACAAGACAACTACAATGAAGAGACGGCTAAGCTCATCGCCGAGATCCCTAAAGTTGCCGCCGAACTGAGGGTTCATGATCTGCTCCCCGCCAGCAGTGATGACTGGCTCGAGGAAAACAATGCCCCCCAGAGTTATATCATAGCCAGCTGTAATGCAAATTATAGACAAATTTGGACCTCATCTCTGGCCGTCGACAAAGGGCTTTTCGACACTTGTGAACGCTTCAACGACATTCGCCACGACTCACCTCCTTATTACCTCAATCTTGCCGACGAAAAAGGCTACTTCATCTATTTGCTGTCACTCGAAATGTCTGGCAGTCAATACAACCTCTTGGTGATGAAAGATGCCGAAAAGCTCGAGCAGGAGTTAAACAAATTCAGTCGACGCACCTATTTCAGGCTCGCCATGGTGCTGGCTCTGGCCCTAGTGTTGTTAGTCAGTGCTGGTTACTGGGGAATGCGACCTTTAAGTCGGATGAGAAACGAGTTAGAGAGTGTCAGCAGTGGTAAGACTAAGGCACTATCACAAGATTACCCCATTGAGCTCGAAGGGGTTACTCAAGCGCTCAACCAGCTGTTATCGCAATCCAGTGCCCAACAGCAGAGATATCAAAATGCGATGAATGATCTTGCCCATAGCCTCAAGACACGTCTTGCAGCCGTCCACGCTATCACCGACGATGCCTCATTAGATAAACAAGGGGCAAGCGAACGCATCATGGAGCAGGTAAGCCAGATGGACTTGTTGGTTAAATACCAACTCAAGCGTGCCATGCTAGGTCGTAAAGGTCTCAAGCATGAACAAACCTTAGTCGCCCCTCTGGTCAATCAGCTTTCTCAAATGCTTTTTAAGGTCTATCGTGACAAGCAGGTTCAATTCACCGCTTATATCCCTCAGGAACATCTCTTCCCTGGTGATAAAGGCGACTTGATGGAGCTTTGCGGTAACTTGATGGAGAATGCATTCAAGTTGTGTATTAGCCAGGTAAGAGTCACAGCCCGCTTTAGCCCTGCCGGAGAGTTTGAACTGATTGTCGAAGACGATGGGCCAGGGGTCGAAGAGAGCATGCGCCAAAGAATCATCGAACGTGGCGTCAGAGCCGATACACAAAAAGCGGGGCAAGGAATAGGACTCGCCGTGTGTAATGAGATAGTCATCAGTTACAATGGTAAATTGAGCATAGAAATCTCAGAACTTGAAGGCGCTTTGTTTAGAATCACTATTCCAATTTAAGCCCAGAACTATTTATCCTTGACTAAACAGGCAGTGGCTACGCATACCGCCAGAGGGTCTTGACCACAAGGCCCTCGCATTCATACGCTAGCTTACTCGGTGCATATAATACCAGTTCCATTAAATAGGTGATAATTCAGCGGGATTGATATAGCTGCTCGGCACGATTAAACATGACCCAAGAGGTGGCAATATATTTATCGTTACTGACTGGTTTATTGCCTCGATGCGAGTGAGTAAAACCCGCTGGTGCTATGACCATGGTGCCCTTTTTTGGTTTGAGTTTTCTGTTTTGATAGAAAAATTCCGTCTCCCCCCCCTCCTCTACATCGTTAAGATAAAACATATAGAGCACCACGCGATGCAAGGCCTCATTATGCCCCGCCTGAGGGAACTGCTCCGAATGCCAGTGAGGATATCCGCCTATCCCCTGCTGATATTTCTGAACATTGATGGTGCCACTGCGATAGAGATACTTAACTAACGCTGCGGATCTTGGTTCTCCTAAATTCTGATAGTTATCGGGCGTCAACGTGACACTTTGGCCTTTTTCATCGGCGACTTGCACCGACACCCCCCCCATCAATGCCATCGAATACTGATTGAAATATTCGGTAGAGTATTTCAATGTATAGCTGAGTAATTCATTCCTGATACTCTGTAGGTCCTCGAAACTGTCTAAGGTGAGATCGCGACTGATTTTCTTTTCTAAATCCACACCATGGCCGGTTCTGCCATCTATCACCCCATGATGCTGTTCGATACAGGCGATTAAACGCTCACATAAGTCATCTGGGATAGCATTTGGATATACTTCAATGAAGTCCATTTGGTTAACTTTGTCTGTTCTGTGTTCATTCTATGCTGACATATTGGTTAAGTGATTGTAAAGCAATTGAGTTAAGTTAAAATATCGCTATAACAATCAAGCAAGTTCTGGAATAATTGCCCTACAGAAATGGGCATACTGATAAGAAGAATATGAATAAAAGCCGTAAAGTTGCAGTCAATCAATTACAAGTCGGTAATTTCATCCGCTTACCCGTTTCTTGGAAAGATCACCCCTTCCTATTCAGTAGTTTCAGACTCAAGCAACAGACACAAATCGAGCTCATTAAAAAATTAGCCATCGACTTTGTGCTTGTCGATCTCGAGCGAAGTGATATCCCGCCTCTCACCGAAGAGGTAGCCAAGACTAAACGGGTGTTGCCACAGAAAGAAGATCTAGATGCCCTCACTATCGAAATGCAAAAAAACAAGAGTGAGCGCATTGAAAAATTCAAACGGATGCGCAGAGACCTACATAAAACCGAGCAAGAATTTGACCGTTCCATCGCAATAATGCGTAACTTGGTAGCTAAATTACGCAATCGTCCGCTAAGTGCCATAGATGATGCTAAAAGATTAATCAATGACATGAGTGAGAAATTACTCAGTTCAGATAACCTAGTTCTACATCTTATGGGCGACGCCAAAGACGACGAATCAATCTATTATCACTCGCTAAATGTCGCAGTACTCTCCATGTTAATGGCAAAAGAGATGGGCTGGGATAGAGGCGACATAGAATTAGTCGGCATGGGAGCACTCTTTCACGACATTGGTAAATTGAAAATTCCGCCACAATTACTCAGGAAACAAATCCCCTTAACGCCGCCTGAAGTGAACTTTATGAAGCAACATCCGCTCATGGGGGTAGAATTATTAAAACTTGCTGATAAATTTCCTGCCGGTGCCATGCCTATTGTACTCAATCATCATGAATACTTAGACGGCTCAGGCTACCCTAAGGGCCTTAAAGAGAATAACATCGACAAATTGTGTCAACTCGTCGCCGTGGTTAACTTATACGACTCTCTGTGTCACCCAGACGCACAGGCGAAGGCACGAACTCCCTATGCCGCACTCGGGCATATCTATAAAAATTTCAAGAATCAGTTAAATCAGAACGTGACGAGCAAGATGATCAAGATGTTGGGGATCTATCCCCCCGGCAGTGTTGTAGAACTCTCTTCGGGACAATTTGCCATGGTCATGTCCGTCAACCTAGACAAGATATTGTTCCCAAGAATACTGGTCTACGATGCCATGGTACCCAAAGAGCAGGCGCCGATTGTGGATCTTGAAGTCGAAGGTCTTAGCATAGTGCGTTGTATACAGCCTATGGCGTTACCCGAGAAAATTTTTAAATATTTAAACCCAAGAGAGCGGGTCAGTTACTACATAGGTTCGGATAGCTAAGCTGTTTTACGATGATAATGTCGAAAAGGAAAAGAAAAAGAAAACCAACTTATTGAAATGCATCGGTAAAGGTGACTGAATCACTTCCCCCTCTAAAAATACTGCAATTGTTATAACCAAAACCCCGCACATTCTGCCAGTTTTTCTCCAGTTTTCTTGCTCAATAGCAAACTATTCGCTAACTTGAAAGTAACGCTATCTTCTGGAGGGAAGAGGCTATGACTGAATTACCTGATTTCGATAAACTAAAATGGCTGGCAGAAAATAAGCCCGATGAACTCGAAGCACTCCGAAAAACCCTCTGCAAGGAAGCAATAGACGGCAGCACTGGATCTAACAAGGCACAGTTAATCTCTATGCTTTTTAATCTGGAACAACAACTATCACGCTGCAGCAACCCCTATCACAGATGCTATTTGGCCATCAGGATCATGAATGACAAGCTAGTTGCCTTAAATACCATCCTGAATTACCCCCAGGAATTTCGACAACAAGGTGCCAAAGTCCTGCGATTTCCTTCAAAACATGCTGACGACTAACTGACTAGAGCCAACCTTTCCCCTTGAAGAATGCGTAGGTTCCACCAGCACTGGCCAACATCATTAAGATGGCCATAGGATAGCCAAACTGCCACTCTAGCTCAGGCATAGTGGTAAAATTCATCCCATAAGCACTGGCTATCACAGTCGGTGGTAGGAAGATGACAGCTGCAACCGAGAAGATTTTAATGATCTTATTCTGTTGTAATCCACTGAAGCCCATAGCGGCATCCAGCAGAAAGTTTAATTTATCGAAGATAAATTGGCTGTGGGGCATCAGAGATTCGATATCTAACAGCATCTCACGCAAATCTTTGAGGTTATCATCGGTGAGTTGGCCACGATAATACCTTTGCATGTAACGCAGAGAGCGCTGAGTATCCAGCAGACTTAACCGAATTTTACCATTTGAATCTTCCTGCAAGGTAATGAGTTTAAACACTTCGTCTAGTTCATTGTTTTCAAAAACCTGCTCACTCACACCATCGACAACCGAATAAATATCTTCGATAAGATCTGATAAATAATCAACTTTAAGATTGAACAGCTCAAGAAAAAGCCCTTGAGGTGTGGTGACCTTGATACGTCCTAACCTTAGATAATTTCTAAGTAAGCGAATGAGACCAACATCGTCCTCTCTAATCGTTAGTAGAAAATCTTTACGTAAATTAAATGAGACGTTAACGCCTTTGACATACTGGCCTAATCGTTGCGGAAACAGAGAGTTAATATGCAGGCCATCGTTATTTTGATAGAAACGCGCGGAAGCTTCAATTTCATTGATATCTTCTTCCTCAGGTACCTCTTCAACAGAGTATTTACTCAGCCATTCACGTTCTTCGTCTGTGGGTTTGAAAAGATCTAGCCAGAGCGTTTCCGGAGGTACAACATCCTGTATGTTCAATTCAGTAATCGCTAGCTCACGATTGTTATAGACATAAGCAGTTATCATGGTACCTCCTGAAAAAACACTATAACGAATTTTTTTGTTATAGCGCAGGGTAAAAAACGAATTTATTCTACCTTAATCGGCAAGATTAAGAAGCCTTATAAACAATAATCTAGCCAAAATGGGTATTATTTAGCATTTGCGATAATGACACGTTCTTGATTCGATAAGCGAATGTTAATGCCATCAATAGTTGTGATCTGATTGTTCAATATGTCTTTTTTTCTCACCTGATATACACTGGTGCTGTCTATTAACGGTGATACTATGGTCACTCTGACTACTTGGTTGCCATCTTGCCAGTTCCAATACCAATAACCTGTACTTCCAAGCATAGAAACGGCTACCAAGCCCATAAAAATATAGCGCAGCATGATTCGCTTCCCAACATCGACTGTTCTAGTTTGAGCAGAAAATCGAGCGGGTTTGCGTAAGTATAAAAAGGCGCCGGCGATGACTAAGAGAGTGATCAGTAATTTCGCGAACACGACGAACTCCATCGGGAATAATAACCCATGATTATAACGTCTTTTCACTGCTTAAACTGGTACAAATGTCTAATCAAACATAAGAAACAACCTGAGGATCACGAACAAGCGTACCTTCGACTATACCGAATACATTAATATGTTTAAAAGTGGTATAAATCACTCCACAGATCTAACCTAGAGAATCCTATGAAGCACACGTTAGCCCTAGCCGTTATTTTTACTGCTGCCTGTTCACTACCAGCATATGCCAAACTCACCCTTACCTTACCTAAGTCTGCCCAGCTCTTAGTGGTTAATGGTGTAGAAATGGAGGGCGAGACTTCACTAGAGCTCCATGATGGCAAAAATCAGATTGTGTTTAAATATAACACCAGCTTCAGGCAACAAGGTGAACAAAGACGCTTCTCATCAGAAGCTGTGATCCTGACTTTTAATGGCCAAAATTCAGTATATAAGCTGTTGTTGCCAAAACTTAGATCAGACAGTGATGCAGACAAGTTTAACAAGCTTGCAGAGCTGAGCCTTATCGACGATGCGGGTGTAGCGGTTGAATACACCAGTGACCTACTCCTCAAAGCGGGAATACAAGTAGGCCGGGATTATGACAACGAGATAGCAGTCTATAATAAGAGTTCAGCGCCTGCGGCCCTCCAAAACCTAGTACCACAAGCACAGAAATCAACACAGGTAGTATTACCAGCAACGACAGCCGTGGTTACTCATGATAGTCAGCCCACAGAACAGACGACTAATACCAGTAAAGACCAGATAAATATCGGTCAGATGTTGGATTTTTGGTATAGCCAAGCCGATGAAGAGACTCGCAAGGCTTTCAAAGAGCGAATCCAGCAAGATTCGCAGTAGGAATCATCGCCTAGTGCCAGTCGTTTTGATGAGATTGGGGATATAACTAATGAGATGATAAGATGAGTTTTAGCTGTTCACTTCACATAGCCCAATCTTGCTTAAGTCAGCTAGAAAACCATAAATGAAGTGAACAGAGGTTATATCATGAAAATTTAAGCACCTAAAGCAGTTAACTTTTCAGTCAGTTCATCTTGAGTAATTAGGTCCATCTCTTTTTGTTTTTTAAGCTTACGGATATTATCGAAATTATCGAGCTTAAGTTTTGCTTGAGCCAATTTAGCCACATGCTCATCTTTAGAGAGCACATCCATTTTTAACGCTTTATCCAGTTTTTCTTTTTTACTGTCATATTCTTTTTGAAAAATTGATTTCTCTTGCAATATAATTTGATCTTTTAAACATTTTTCAATTTCTATTGCTTCATTTTCGAGCCCGATCTTTTTGGCTAGTAATGGCTCGAGACTGTTGCTGGAGTAATACAATAAGTGCAACAGATTAAGGTTGAAAAGTGAGAGAGCTGAAGGCAGAATTTTAGTTCTCACACACAAATTCAGAGTCTGTCATGAACAAACAGTACCATCAGCTCACTCAGG